>CAZTIW010000015.1:0-98883 GCA_964613915.1 uncultured Thermoanaerobaculia bacterium | reverse complement strand
GATGTTCACGTGGGGCTTGTTTCGCTCGAACTTGTCCTTTGCCATCGTCTTCTCCTGCGCTTCCGTCGTGCCGTGCGACCCGCCTGGCGGGCGATCAACTCACGCGTGCTCGCGGTGCGTGCCCCGCCCCGACCGCCCGGCGCGGCCACCGTCGCGCCGCTGGAGCCCACGACCGGGATTGAACCGGTGACCTCGTCCTTACCAAGGACGTGCTCTACCGACTGAGCTACGTGGGCGTCGGGGTCACCACCTCAATGAGCGGCCGGAGCGGCGCGGCGTCCCGGTCACCTTGCTTGTTTCGACACGACGCTCGCCGCGCCGTTCGCTGCTGTCCTTGTCGTGGGAAATGGAGCGGGAAACGGGGCTCGAACCCGCGACCCCGAGCTTGGAAGGCTCGCGCTCTACCAACTGAGCTATTCCCGCGCCGGCGAGAAGCCCGTCCGTGTCATCGGGGTTTCAGCAACCCGTGCATGCAGCCCGCGGATATCCGCGCGCGTGGTGGGGAGAGAAGGATTCGAACCTTCGTAGCGCGAAGCGCGGCAGATTTACAGTCTGCTCCCTTTAGCCACTCGGGCATCTCCCCGCGCGTCGCGCGAACGTCGATCGGACCGCTCTCGCGGCCTTCGTGCAGGCTTCCGCCCCGGTATCTGACGAGCTAGTAGCACACCACCACGGTCGGAGCCGATGGGCTCTCCGGGGCGGAGCTGACGGAGGGATTCGAACCCCCGACCCGCTGATTACAAATCAGCCGCTCTACCAGCTGAGCTACGCCAGCACGGCGCGGAAGATCGGCACGAAGAGCGCAGTCTACAGGCGGTCCGCTCCCCTGGCAAGGGCCGGGCCAGGGCCTATCGGCTGCCGGAACCGATCGCTCACAAGCGGGTCAAAACGACTCTGAAAAAGTGATGTGCGCTCCGTTCCCTGCCCCGCTGGCGCCCGTCGCGCCATCCGAAGCTGGGCGACGGCCGATTCGCGGCTCTGAGGGGCGGTGAAGCGCAGGCACGACCGCCGGGGAACCCATCTCGCGGGCTTGCTCGGCGAACCGGGATTGAGGGCCGACCGGATGCACGCGGCAGGGCCGCGTGACTCAGCGCGCGCGGCGCTGGCGAAGCGCCTCGTAAAGGGCCACGCCGGCGGCGACTGCGGCGTTGAGCGAGTCCACCCCGGGCGCGAGGGGGAGCCCCGCGACCACGTCGCACCGCTCCCTGACCAGGCGCGTCAGGCCCGAGCCCTCCCCGCCCACGACGAGACAGGTCGGCCGCGCCAGGTCCACGTCATGAAGGCTCTCGCCCCCCGCCGACAGCCCGACGGTCCAGATGCCCGCGTCGCGGAGGGCCTCGAGGCCGCGGACCGGGCTCTTGACGCGAGCGAGGCGGACCAGGCGAATCGTGCCGGCGGACGCCTTGGCGCACGCGGGCCCGAGGGGGGCCACGCGGCGCTCCGGCAGGAGGACGCCCCCCGCGCCGGCGGCCGCGGCCGACCGGAGGATGGCCCCGAGGTTCCGGGGATCCTCCACGCCGTCCACCAGGAGTAGCAGCGCCGGACGCGCCGCCGCCGCCAGCAGCTCATCGAGCCCCATGAGCGAGGCCAGGGTCACCCGCGCGGCGATGCCCTGGTGGGCCGCGCCCCCCGCGAGGCGGTCGAGCGCGATGCGCGGGACGCGCGCCACGGGCACGCCGCGGCGGCGTGCCTCGTCACCGCCCTCCCGGCCGAACCAGGCGATGGCGCCGCCCTCGTCGCAGACCATGACGCGCTCGACGTTGCCGCCGCGCAGGGCTTCGAGAACGGGGCGCCGTCCGATGAGGATGCCATCGCTCTCCAGGCCGAACTCCCCTCCCGAAGCGGAAGGCTCGGACGGCCTCCGGCTCCAGGTCGACTCGGGCGACGCGGCACCGGGCGGCGCCGACCGGCGCGTGGCCGGTCGGCCGGTCGGAGACGGACGGCGCGGCGCGGGACCCGGGCCCGGGCGTCGATCGCCCGCCGCGGCGTTGCCCCGGGGGTCTCCCCCCTGGCGCGCCGGCGGGGGGCCACCGTGGCCGGGCTGACGGGGGCGTCGCTTCTTCACGTGCGCTCGATCACCGCGACGCAGTCGCACGCCACGGCCCGCCCCTCGCCCACGGCGTCGAGGCCCTCCCCCCGCTTGGCGGACAGGCCGATGGCATCGGGGGCCAGATCGAGCGCGCCCGCGAGGGCCGCGCGAAGAGCCGGCACGTGCGGCGCGAGCTTGGGGCGTTCCAGGCGAATGACCGCGGACACGCTCGCGATCCTGTACCCGTCGCCCTCGAGCTGGCGCCGAATCGCGGCCAGGAACTCGAGCGAGGGACGGCCGGCATTCTCCGCCTTCGTATCGGGGAACCACGTGCCGATGTCGCCGAGGCCAGCCGCTCCGAGCAGCGCGTCGCAGATCGCGTGCACGAGCGCATCGCCGTCAGAGTGACCGGCCGGCCCGAACCTCTCCGCGTCGCCGAGCCCTTCCTGCAGATCCACGCCCGCCAGGACGAACCGCCTGCCGGGGACGAGCGGGTGAACGTCGTGTCCGAGGCCGACGCGAGGCGTGCGACGGTGCGGCAAGTCAGAGGGGCGCGTCACCTTCACGTTGCTCTCCTCGCCGGGAACGGCGGCGATCGTGACGCCTGCCAGTCGGCCAGCCGCCAGGGCGTCCTCGACGAGCGCGACATCATCGGTCGCGGCGACGCCGCGCTCGGCGGCGTGGGCATGCGCGGCGGCCAGGACATCCATCCGGAAGCCCTGTGGCGTCTGGGCCAGCCGGAGGTCGTCGCGAGGAACGGTGCCCGTGACGCGGTCGGCCGCCACGCGCTTGACGGTGTCGTGGATGGCTAGCAGCGGCAGGGCGCAGCCGTGATCGCGAGCCGCCGTGATGACCGCCGCGAACAGCGCGGGTGTCGCGAACGGCCGGGCGCCATCGTGCACGAGCACGATGGACGCCTCGGGCGGCACGGCGGCGAGACCGCGAGCCACGGACTCCTGCCGGGTCGCTCCTCCCCGCACGATGGCATGCACGCCCGTGCCGCGACCCTCGAGGGCTCGCCACGCGGTCTCGACGACCTCGGACGCCACGAGCACGATGCCCGCGATCGCGTCGCAGCCGCGCGCGGCGTCCACGGCGGCGGCGAGCAAGGGCCGCCCGCGCCAGGGAACGAGAACCTTCGGGCAATCGCCACCGAACCGCTCGGAGCGGCCGGCAGCGACGATGATGCACCAGGCTTTCATGAGTCCCGGACGCCGGACCTTGCCGGTCAGACCGTCATGATCTCCTTGGTCTTCGCCTCGGCCATCTGATCCAGCGTCTTCACGTGCTTGTCCGTGAGCTCCTGCACGCGATCGAGGAGCTTGCGCGCATCGTCCTGGCCGATATCGCCGTCCTTCTCGGCCGCCTTGGTTCGGTCGTTGGCCTCGCGGCGCACGTTGCGGATGGCCGTCCGGCCCTGCTCGGTGATCTCGCCGACCTTCTTGGAGAGCTGCTTTCTCCGCTCCTCGGACAGCGAGGGCACGGGCAGGCGGATGAGCTTGCCGTCGTTGGCCGGCGTGATGCCGATGTCCGCCTTCAGAATCGCCTTCTCGATGGCGCCCATCAGCGACTGGTCGAAGGGCTTGACGGTGATCATGGAGGGCTCGGGCATGGCCAGTGTCGCGACCTGATTGAGCGGCATGTCCGACCCGTAGGCCGGCACGGTGATGCCATCCACGATCGCGAGCGAAGCGCGCCCCGTGCGCAGGCCGGACAGGTCGTGCCGCACGCTCTCGACGGTGTGGTCCATCTTGCTGGAGGTCTCGGACAGGATCTGATCGATCATGGGGTCACCTCATGTCCGCGCGGCGTCACCCTCATCGGGCGTCGTGATCATCGAGCCGATCGGCTCGCCCCGCAGGGCGCGCGTGATGTTTCCGGAAGTCGCGAGGTGAAACACGACGAGCGGAAGGTCGTGCTCCATCGCCAGGGAGATGGCGGTCGTGTCCATGACGCGGAGACCGCGGTCGATCACCTCGCGGTGGGTGATCCGCTCGATCCGCGTCGCCGATCGATCGCGCTTCGGGTCCGCGGTGTAGACACCGTCCACCTGCGTGCCCTTCATCATGACGTCCGCGCGTATCTCGAGCGCTCGCAGGGCCGCCGCCGAATCCGTCGTGAAGTACGGCGCCCCGGTGCCGGCCGCGAAGATGATGAGGCGCTTCTTCTCGAGGTGCCGCATCGCCCGGCGGCGGATGAACGGCTCGGCCACGGCGTTCATGGCGATGGCGGAGATCACGCGCGTGTGCGTGCCGCGCTTCTCGGTGGCGTCCTGGAGCATGAGCGCGTTCATGACCGTCGCCAGCATGCCCACGTGGTCAGCGGCCACGCGATCCATGCCCGACTCCGCCGCGCGTGCTCCGCGGAAGAAGTTCCCGCCGCCGACGACGATGGCGACCTCCACTCCGGTCGCCATGGCCTCGCAGACCTCGTCCGCGATGCGCGAAACGATGCCGGGGTCGATACCCCAGTCGCGTCCGCCCATGAGCGCCTCGCCGGACAGCTTCAGCAGCACCCTCCGGAAGGGGCGGGGCTCATCGGGGCTGTCCTGCGCCATCGTGCCTCCTGGACGCGTCATTCTACATGAACGGAGCGTCGCGAGGCGCGCGAGGGACGCCACCGCATTCGGGCTGGCAGGCCCGGGCGGATCAGTCGCCGATCGCCATCCGGACGAACCGCCGAACGCGGATGTTCTCGCCCAGACGCGCGATCGCCGCCTCGATGAGCTTGCCGACGGTGACGTCGGGGTTCTTCACGAAGGGCTGCTCGAGCAGGCACGCCTCGGCGTAGTACTTCGAAACCCGGCCCTCGACGACCTTGTCCACGATGGCTTCGGGCTTGCCTTCCTTGAGCGCCAGCGCCCGGTAGACCTCGCGCTCCGTGTCGAGCACGTCCTGCGTGACTTCCTCGCGCGCGATGAAGCGCGGGTTGGCCGCCGCAACGTGCATCGCGATGTCGCGGCCGAGCTCGCGGAAGGGCTCGGTGCGGGCGACGAAGTCGGTCTCGCAGTTGAGCTCGACGAGGACGCCAATCTTGTCGCCTGCGTGAATGTAGCTGGCGACCCGGCCCTCGCCCGTGGTGCGGGAGGACTTCTTCTCCGCCTTCGCGGCGCCGGCCTTGCGCAGGACCGTGACGGCGGCGTCAATGTCGCCGCCAGCCTCGACGAGCGCCTTCTTGCACTCCATCATGCCGGCGCCGGTGCGCTCGCGCAGTGTCTTGACGTCGGTTGCGGGAATCTCGGGCATCGGGTGCTCCTGCGTTCCGCTCAGGCGTCCCGGCTGGCGTCATACGACGACCAGGCCTGCGGGGTCGGCATGGGAGCCTGCGGGGAAGCCTCGGCGGCGGTGTCCTTGGCCATGCCCTTGCCTTCGAGATAGGCATCCGCGAGCCGGGACGTGAAAAGCTTGATGGCGCGGATCGCGTCATCGTTCGAGGGGATCAGGTTCGTGATCGGATCGGGATCGCAGTTCGTGTCCACGAGCGCGATCACGGGGATCCCCAGGCGCTTCGCCTCGGCCACCGCGATGTGCTCCTTGGCCGGGTCGATGATGAACACGGCGTCGGGCAGCCGCGTCATGTCCTTGACCCCGGAGAGCACCTTGCTGAGCTTGTCGTGCTCCTTGGAGAGGCTGAGGCGCTCCTTCTTGGTGAGGCCCGTGAAGCGAGAGTTCGTGTCGAGGCTCTCGAGGTCCTTCATGAGGGCGACCGACCGCCGGATGGTGTTGAAGTTCGTGAGCATGCCGCCCGGCCAGCGCTCGACCACGTACGGCATGCCGCATCGCACGGCCTCCGCCTGGACGACATCGCGCGCCTGGCGCTTCGTGCCCACGAACAGGAGCGTCCTGCCCTTCTGTCCGAGGCGCGCGACTTCCGCCGCCGCCGTGGCGAACATCTGGAGCGTGAGCTTCAGATTGATGATGTAGATGCCGTTGCGGCTGCCGTAGATGTACGGCTTCATCTTCGGGTTCCAGCGCCTGGTCTGGTGCCCGAAGTGCGCCCCGGCTTCGAGGAGCTCCTTCATTTCGATCGTGACCACGTTGCCTCTCCTGGCCGGCGAAGCCAGCCGCTAATGCCGTCCGGTCGCTGGCAACGCGAACCGGAGGCAGAGTTTCGAAGCGACGAACCGCTCCGGTCCCGCGCCCCGAAGGGGATGCGGAACGGATCCCGAGGCCGGAGCCAGGGGATCGCTGTCGTGCATGGCGCGGCAGGCGAACCCGCCGCACCGGGCCTCAGCGCTTGCTGAACTGGAACCGCTTGCGCGCTCCCGGCTGCCCGTAAATCTTGCGTTCCACCTCGCGCGAATCGCGCGTCAGCAGGCCCCGCTTCTTGAGTGACTTGCGCATGGCGGGATCGACCTTGAGCAGCGCGCGCGAGATGCCGTGCCGGATGGCCTCGGCCTGGGCGCTCACGCCGCCGCCGGCCACGGTGACGATCGCGTCGAAGCCCGTGCCCGTCTCCGTGACATCAAACGGCGTCCTGACGGTCATGCGATGGAGCGCGTTCGGGAAGTAGTTCTCGAACTCGCGGTGATTGACCCGCACGATTCCCGTGCCCGGGCGCAGGAACACGCGGGCGCGCGCCGTCTTGCGCTTGCCGGTGCCGTAGTAGTGGATGCTGGAGTCCATGTTTCTTTCCGGAGTGCCCGCGCCGTCAGTCGCGCGCGCGGCGCGCGTTCGAGACGTCGACGGCCTGGGGGTTCTGAGCGACGTGCGGGTGCTCGGCGCCGACGTACACCTTCAACTTCTTGGACATCGCGCGTCCGAGCTTGTTCTTGGGGAGCATTCCGCGGATGGCCTCTTCGACCATGTGGACCGGCTGCTCCGCCCGCAGCTTCCCGGCAGCACGCTCGCGGAAGCCACCGGGATACCCCGTGTGCCAGCGGTAGATCTTGTCGGACTCCTTCCGACCGGTCAGCCTGGCCTGCTCGCAGTTGATGACGACGACGAAGTCGCCCGTGTCCACGAACGGCGTGAACACCGGCTTGTTCTTGCCCATCAGCAGGCGCGCGGCGATCGTGGACAGGCGCCCGAGCGTGCAGCCGGTGGCGTCGATGATCCACCACTGCCGCTGATCGCGCGCGGCCTCGACTGTCGGAAACATCGTGGTCATGGCGTGACTCGTCTGGAAAGAGAACGCGACAGGGGCCGAGGCCCGCGCCGCTCGGGAGACCGCGGGACGGGCTGACCCCGACGCGGGCCGCCGTTCGTTGACGTGGCGGCTGGCGCGAGGCCGGCAGGCGCGGACGACCAGCGCAACATGGATCCCGAAGGGAGGCCAGGGACTGCGCAGGAAGCGTGGATGGTAGGCGGCGCCCGGCAGCCTGTCAACCAGGCGCGGCCGCTGAACCGACCAGCGGGGCGGAGCGACCCACCCCGGGCGGTCCAGCCGACACGTCCTGGCCCGTTCCGGTGCGGACTGACCTGGCGCCCTCCGCCGCGCGCGACCGCGCGGGTCGCCGGCGGGATCGTCGGGCTACCGCGGCCCGCGCTGGCGGCGGCCCCGGGCGGCTCGCGGGGCATCGCCCGCCACGCGGCCGTGCGGCGCGCATGACGAACGCCATGAACCAGGTTCCCGGCGGCTGATCTACGATGCCCGCGTGAGCGACCTCCCGATCAGCCTGCCCCTGTTCCCGCTCGTCGTCGCCTTCCTGCTCGCCTTCGTGCTCGCACACGCGGGGACTCCCGTCGCGATTCGCGCCGCGCGCGCCACGGGCTTCCTCGACAAGCCCACCGGGGTGCTCAAGTCCCATCGAGAGCCCACGCCGTACCTCGGCGGCCTCGCGGTCTTCGTCCCGTTCATCACGGCCGCCGCCCTGGTCTTCGACCTCGACCAGCGGTTCCTCGGCATTCTCCTGGCCGCGACGCTCGCGGCGCTGCTGGGCCTCATGGATGACTTCGGCGCCATGCGCTGGAGCGTCAAGCTGGTCGGCCAGGCCATCGTCGTGCTCGTCCTGCTGCGGGCCGACGTGCGCATGGACCTGGACGCTCTCCCGCTCTGGCTGAACGTCCTGCTCACGGCCGCCTGGATGCTGGCCATGATGAACGCCGTCAACTTTCTGGACATCATGGACGGGCTCGCGGCGAGCGTGACGTGCGTGAGCGCGGCGTTCTTTCTTGCCGTGGCGGTCCTGACCGGAACGGGCGCCATGGCAAGCCTGTCAGCGGCGCTGCTCGGCGCGCTGGTTGGCTACCTCCGGTTCAGCCTCCCTCAGGCGCGCATTTTCCTGGGCGACTGCGGCAGCCTCTTCCTCGGAGCAACGCTAGGAGCCCTGGCGCTCGGCCTCGACTACTCGGCCACGAACCGCTGGGCCGTCATCGCGCCGGCGCTCGTGCTGGGCGTGCCCGTGTTCGAGTTCACGTTCACCGTGCTCGTGCGGATGGCGCGGCGCCGGGCCCCCTGGCGCGGCAGCCCCGATCACGTGGCGCTGCGGCTACGGCGCATGGGACTCAGCGTGCGGAACGTGCTCATCCTGGCGACCATCGCCGGGCTGGGTTTCGGCGCGTCGGCGCTGCGGCTGCTCGTGTCAGACGAGCGAACCGCGTGGTTCGTCGGGGGCGGCACGCTGCTCTCGGCCTGCGGCGCCGCCGTGCTCCTGCTTCGAGCCCCCGAACCGACCCCGCCACCCGCACCGGGCGATGCGGGCGGCCCGGGCTGATGCCGCGGGCCGACGCGGGAGCGCCGGGCGCTCCTGCGCGATCAGGGAGAGGTCGTCGAGACGGCCCCGGCCTTTTCTTCCTCGGTCCACAGCGTGATCGGCACGTCGCGCCACTGCTTGATCTGCCGCGGATCCTCGATCTTCTGGCGGACGATCACGGTGGCCGCGTCGTAGTCGATCTTGATCACGTCGGCGTCCCACAGCTGCGCGCCAACCCGGGCGAAGTAGGCCTGCTTCTTGGGCCCACCCTCGAAGGTCGCAATGTTGCCGGCAGGATGGCGCAGGATGCTCGTCAGCTTGACCTCGCTCAGGAGGCGGCCGCGAAGCGTGTTCTCGTACTTCTTGCGCTCCTCCGTGCCGGCGGCCTCGCCCGTGAGAGCGCGGAACGGATCCCGCCGACCCTCCGGGTCATACCGCAAGCTGCCGGCGCCGCCGGTCTCGAAATCAGCCGGGTCGTCCCCGAGCGGATCGTCCAGATCACCGGCCGCGGGCGCCGTCGTGGGCGACGGCTCCGCCGGCGCGTTGGCGCGGTCCACGGCGTTGACGGCCTCGTTCGTGCGGCCGAGCGCGCCGAGAGGGCTGTTCATGGGCGCCTGGGCCATCGCGAGGACCGGGATCGCGAGGATCGCGGCGGCCGACAACCAGAGCATGCGGCTGGGCAACGTCAGGATTCTCATGATCAGCCGCCCATGTCGTCGTCGGGACGCGCCACGCCCGCCGGCTTCTTGGCGGCGGGAGGCGGCGGCGGTTCCGTCTCGCGATAGATGAAGGTCACGGCCGTGAACTGCGCGTCGAGGGAATAGGCGCCGGCTGTCCCGGACGCCGAAGGAACCTGCGAGAGGCGGACGCCAGAGATGTTGAAGATGCGCGGGAGGTGGGCCACTCGATCGAAGAACTTCGCGAGGTCGTGATAGCTGGCGGAGACGTCGATCAGGATCGGGTACTCGTCGTAGAAGTCCTTCTTGCGCGGCCGCTGGGGGACGACCTGCCGGATGGCCAGGCGCGAGCGCTTGGCCACGGACTCGAGCTTCGCGACGATTTCAGAATCGATGCGCGCCTCGGGCATGATGGTCTTCAGTTCTTCGAGCTGGAGCTCCAGGTTGGCGATCTCGCGCTCCAGTTCGGGCAACTTCTTCTCGAGGTTGACGCCCTTCTGGATCTCGGCCTGGAGACCGTCGAGCTGCTCGCTCATGGTCCGGATGTCTTCGTTCTTCTGAGCGATGTTGGGCATCTGAGACCAGCCGACGTAGAACACGACGCCCATGAGGAGCACCGTGATCACCATCTGCACCGGAAACTGCAGCGCCTTGAACTTCTCGAGCATGGTTGAGACCTCGCTTGGGCGACACGGGGCCGATCGCCAGCCCGGGCCAGCCCCCCTCGAACCCCACCAAATCATGCCTCACGGACTGGACGGACGAAAGCTTGGAGCTGCCGGCCGTCCCTCCGGCCCATTCCGTCCCCTTTCGCCCCCGGGGGCCAAATGACCCTCAGCGACGCCCCCGACCTCCTCATCAGGAATGCCGCGGTGGCGGTCACGCCAGTCAGCGGCGGCCCGTTCTCGGAGGTCCGACACGTGTCCCGGCCGGTGGTGGCGGGCCGCGCGGGCCGCATCCTCTGGGTGGGGGCCGAGGCGGACATGCCCCGCGGGTTCGGCTCCTGCCCGAACATCCTCGACGCCGCGGGAGGGGTCCTGCTGCCGGGGTTCATTGACCCCCACACGCACGCCGTGTTCGCCGGCTGGCGCGAGAACGACTACGCCCGGCGCCTGGCGGGCGCGAGCTACGCCGAGATCGCGGCGGCCGGCGGTGGGATCGCCACGACCGTGGCGGCCACGCGCGCCGCCACCGAGGCCGAGCTCGCGTCGGGCCTGAGCGGCCACCTGGACCGGATGCTCCTGCATGGCGTGACGACGGTCGAGGTCAAGTCGGGCTACGGGCTCGATCTCGACACCGAGCTCCGCCAGCTCCGGACCGTGAAGGCGGTGGCCGCCACCCACCCCGTCCGCATCGTGCCGACGTTCATGGGCGCGCACGCCGTCCCGGCCGAATTCCGCCACGACCGCGAGGCGTATCTCGCGCGCCTGACCGGCGAGGTGCTTCCGGCGGTCGCGAGCGGAGGGCTCGCGCGCTTCTGCGACGTCTTCGTGGACACGGGCGCCTTCACGGCCGAGGAAGGCAGGCGGGTGCTGGCGGCAGCGGCAGCGGTCGGACTGCCGGGCAAGGTCCACGCCGACGAGCTGACGAGCTGCGGCGGCGCCGAGCTGGCGGCCTCGATGCGGGCGGTGAGCGCCGAGCACCTCTTGAACGCGTCCGACGACGGCATCGCGGCCATGGCGGCGAGTGGCGTCGTCGCCGTCCTCCTTCCCGCCACGTCGTTCCTGCTGCGGGAGACGCCCGCCCGGGCCGAGCGCTTCCGGCGCGCGGGCTGCGCCATGGCCGTCGGCACGGACTTCAACCCGGGATCCTCGCCTTGCGACTCGCTCCCCCTGGCCGCGGCCATCGGCTGCGTGGCCAACGGCCTGACGCCCGAAGAGGCGATCGTCGCGATCACGCGGCATGCGGCCGCGGCCGTCGGTCTCGAGGGCGAGACCGGTACGCTCGAAGCCGGCATGAGCCTGGACGTCACCGTGCTCGACGCGCCCGATCCGCGGCACCTGGTCTATCGCTTCGGCACGAACCTGACCCGCCATGTCGTCGCCCGGGGTCGCGTCGCCGTGCGGGACGGCGTTCGGATCCGCTGAGGCGAGGGCCGTCCGGTCAGGCGGGGTCAGCCTCCACGAGCGCCTCGAGCGTTCGCCGCGCCCGGCAACGGAGACACTCGGCCGACTCGCACGATCCGTGGGAGTCGTCGTGCAGCACGGTCATGCAGCGGCGCACGGCGTGGAGATCGATGGGCGGCAGGCGCCGCGCGAGCGCGCGCTCCTGAAAGTCCAGGCCCGCGCGCTCTCGCGCCGTGAGCGGCTCCTCTCCCACCCCATGACGATCCACGTGATGGAGCAGGCGCTGCGCGAGCGCGACGGGACAGCGGCACAGCATCTCGCGGCGCAGGGGGCCGTCGGCCTCGGGGCAGCGAACGCACGCCCCGGCGAGAGCCTCGCGCGCTCGTGTCACCACCGTCAGCCCGGCCCGGGGCCTCGAGGGGACCTCCGCGCCGGCCCGCTTTGGAGCCTGCGTCTCATCGTCAATCGAGATGGCCAATGGCGTGCCTCGCGGTCCCCCCTGGCCCGTGGATAGCGAGGAGCGTGCCAGGGCCTCAGGCGCCCCTGAGCCCGCGCCTCGGACCGGACAGGGGCAGGAAATCCCAGCAGGCGGGGGGAAACCCCCGACGCGCGGCCGCCGGCACGGAAAGGTGGTGAGCCGACGTCGCAGCGGCGACAATGCGCCGACACGAGGTTCCGATGCTGGCCGAGACCGGGGCAGGCCCCGACATTTCCGTTGTCGTCCCCGCCCATGACGAGGCGGGCAACGTGGAGCTCCTCGTCCGCGCCCTCGACGCCGCGCTGGCCGGCACGGACCACGAGATCCTGCTGGTGGACGATGCGTCCACGGACACGACGCGCGCCGAGATGCTTCGCGCCCGCGCAGCGCATCCGCGCGTGAGGGTCATCGCGCGGCGCCAGCGAAGCGGGAAGTCCGGCGCGCTCTGGTCAGGCTTCCAGCACGCCCGCGGGCGCCTGATCGCGACCATCGACGCCGACCTGCAGAACGATCCGGCCGACATCATGCGCTGCGTCCGCGCGCTCGCGAACGACGTGGACGTCGTGAACGGCAAGCGGGATCGGAAGCAGGACTCCCGCGTCCGCTACCTGTCCTCGCGCGTGGGCAACGGCTTCCGCCGCTGGCTGCTCGGCGGCCCCCTGACCGACGCCGGCACGGGCATCCGCGTCTTCCGGCGAGAATGCCTGCGCGCGATCCTTCCGTTCGAAGGTGCTCACAGGTTCTTCGGCGAACTGGTGACCATGCACGGCTTCCGGTGCATCGAGATCCCGATCGCCCAGCGGCCGCGGCACGCGGGCGTGGCGAAGTACGGTGTCGGCAACCGGGCGCTCCGCGGCCTCATTGACGTGCTGGCCATCCGCTGGCTGCAGCGGCGCATCGTCACGGACGCCGGCGACGAGGTCGAGTGAGCGGCCTGCCTTCGCCGCGGTGGCCGCACGCGGGACTCGTCGCGGCGCTCGCGCTGGCCACCCTCATGACGCTGCCGCTGCTTGGGGCACGGGATCTCTGGGCGCCGGACGAGCCGCGCTACGCCCAGGTGGCCGCCGAGATGCTCGAGGGCGGCCACTGGTGGTTCCCGCACGTCAACGGCCGCGAGTACCCGGACAAGCCGCCCCTGTACTTCTGGCTCGCGGCGGCGGCCGGCGCTCCGGGCGGACGCGTGACCGAGACGGCCGCGCGCCTGCCATCCGCCCTGGCTCACTTGCTGCTCGTGGCGCTGACCTACCTCATCGGCCGGCGACTCTTCGACCGGCGCGCGGCGACCATCGCGGCCCTGGCGCTCTCGACGCTGTGGCTGGAAGCGTGGATGGCGCGGCGGGCGTGTCTCGACGTGCTGCTCTCGCTCTGCGTGGCCGGCGCGATTGCCGCGATGCTGGCCGGGCGCGACGCCGTCAGCAACGGCCGCACGAGGGTCGCGGCGCTCTGGTGGCTGCTGGCTGGCATCGTCACGGGCCTCGGGTTCATGACGAAGGGCCCCGTGGTGCTGCTGGCTGCGGGCGCGGCCAGCGTTCCCATCCTCGCGATCGGTCGGCCGCCCCTCCGGGCTCGCGCCGTGAGCCTCGCGGCGGCCGGACTGATCGTCGTCCTGGCGGCGTGGCTCGTGCCGGCGCGCGTTCTGGCGAACTACGACCCCATGGCCATCGCGCGCGAGCAGGTCGTGGACCGCGCCACCGAGGGACGCCATCACGCGCAACCGGCGTGGTACTTCCTTCGGCAGGCGCCGGCGGACTTCCTGCCGTGGACGCTGGCCATCATCCCCGCGGCCGCGTGGGCCGTGCGGCGACGCTCGCGATTCCCCGAAGCGATGCTGCTCGCCTGGGGGCTCGCGCCCCTGCTCATTCACTCGGTGATCGTGGAGAAGCGGAACATCTACCTGCTTCCCATCGCGCCGGCGTGGGCGCTGCTCTGCGGCGCGTGGTTCGCGGCGGCGACAGCCGAAGATCGCGGGCCGCGGCGCGTGGGCATCGCCTGGGCCGCGTTGCTGGGCCTGCTCGCGGTCGGCGCCCTCGTCATCGGGGCCGGGGCTCCGGCTGGCGAGTTGGCGGACGAGGCGGCCGAGACCGGGTTGCGGCCGTTTCTCCTGGGCCTGGGTTTCCTCGCGCTGGCTGGCGCGGCCTGGCTCGTCCATGCGCTGCGACGGCAAGCCGAACCGGTCCGCCTGGCCGTCATCGCGGCGCTCGCGTTCGGGAGCCTCCAGGCTGGCCTGTTCTACGCGCTCCCTCGGCTGGACGCGCTCAAGTCGGGCCGGTCCATGGGCGAGGCCGTGCGCGCGCTGCCACCCTCGGCGCCCGTCGGCATGCACCCGCGCACGTGGGACGCCTACGTCTACTATTCGGGCCGCCCCGTCGCGGACATGAGCGAGCACGGCGGCGTGGCGAGCTGGCTGGCCAGGCAGCCGCGTCCAGCTCACCTGCTCGCGTACGACGCGGACCTCGGCGAGATCCCCGCGGACGGCGACGTCCCGCCAGCGATCCTCCGCTCGTCAAGCGTCGGACACCGCACGATCCACCTGCTGCGCTACTCCCATCCCGTGGAGATCCCTTGATGCCCGCATCGGTCACCGCCACCGCGCCGGTTCGCGTGGATCTCGCCGGCGGCACGCTGGACCTCTGGCCCCTGAGCGTGCTGCTCGACTCCGCGATCACGGTGAACCTTGCGCTCGAGCTGCGAGCCGGCTGCTCGATCGAGACGGGCGGAACATCGTGGCGCTTCGAGGCCCGCGGACTGGCCGCCGGCCCCGAGCTGTCCAGCCTTCCGGATCGCCCCGAGCGCGTCGTCCCCGCGGCCTACCAGCTCGCCGCCGTCGTGGCCTCCCACTTCCGGCTGCCGCCCGCGCGCATCACGACCTGGAGCGGCGCGCCGCCCGGCTCGGGACTGGGCGGCTCGTCGGCGCTGGTGATGGCGCTGGTGGCAGCCGCCGCGACCCTGTCGGGCCGCCATCTCGAGGACGCCGACGCCGTGACGCTGGGCTGCAACCTGGAGACGCGCGTGCTCGGCCTTCCGGGCGGCAGCCAGGACCACTGGGCGGCTTGGTGCGGCGGCCTCTCGGTTCTCCGTTACGGCCCCGAGGGCGTGCAGCGCCAGACGGGGGCCGGCGCGGCCGATCTCGCAAGGGCCCTGGTCATCGCGGACACGCGGGTGGCGCACCACTCCGGCATGAACAACTGGGCCGTGCTGCGCGCCGCGCTCGACGGGGATCCGGCGGTGAGGGCGGCCCTGGCCGAGATCGGGGATGCCGCCTCGGCCATGGCGGGGGCCGTGCTGGGAGAAGGCGCGCCCGCAACCCGGCTCGCCACCGCCCGGGAGGCCATGCGCCGCGAGTGGGACGCTCGCCGCCGACTGGCCCCCGCCGTGAGCTCTCCCGAGGTCGAGGCGATCGTCGCTGCCGCGACGGCCGCCGGCGGGACGGCCAAGGTGTGCGGGGCCGGCGGTGGCGGCTGCGTGGCCTGCCTGCCGGACGACCGGCCCGACGGCCGGGATCGCCTGCTCGAGGCCCTCCGAACGACCGGCGCCGCCGTTCTGGACACGGCGATGAGCCCCCGCGGCGTGATCGTCGAGCGCTCGGGGAATCTGGGCGCGCCGCCAGAATCTTGCTAGACTGACAAGAATCTCGCCCCGCCCGCTGGACTTCCCTCTCGCGCGTGAGCCATGTTGAAGACGATGTTCCGCCTCAGCCTCGCCCTGACCGGCCTGCTCCTGTTCGCCGTCCCCGTGGACGCGAACGAAACGGTCATCCTGCGAACGGGGCGCCGGATGGAGGTCGAGCGCGCCCACCTGACCGGCGACACCTGCCACATCAAGCTCGTCGGCGGAGGCGACATCACGGTGCCCGTCGCGCTCATCAAGCGCATCAGCACCAGCGCCGCCGATCTTCCCGCGGCGCGCGAGCCCGTCATCGCCTCCACGACCGGCGGAGCGGGCGCCGCGAGCCTGAGCGCCGGGGCCGTGGCGGCTGGCCTGCCTCCGGGTGCGGAGCGCGACTCGCCGTTCACGATGAAGGAACACGCGGCCTCGGTCCGCATGCCGCGCCTCGACGCGTCGCAGCTCGCGGGCAGCGCCACGGGGCAGCCTCAGCCCGCGCCGCTTCCTGGCGGGGCGATGGCTGGCCCCATGCGCCAGGCCGTCGCGGGTCAGCCCGACGGCACCGGCCCCGCCCCGTCCATGCTCACGAACCCCCTCCGTCCCGGCTCATTCCAGCGGACGGGCGGCGCGGGCGTCCCGGATCGCGGCCGTCAGCGAGGGGGAACCGACGCCGGCCTTTCGGGCGGCCTCCCGCGCGTCACCCGGTAGGTCACCCGCCATGGCCACGGTCATGGCGCTGCCCATGACCGTTCCCCGCGCCGCCGGCCCCGCTCCGAGCGTTCGTCGGCCTCTCGTCAGAAGAGTTCCGGCTGACCGACGCCGGATGACGGACCATCCTCCGTGCGCGCTCGCCGCGCGACCTCGCGACCGAGCGGCGTGAGGCAGCGCCCCCGGGGCGTGCGCTCGAGCAGGCCGAGCCGCAGCAGGAAGGGCTCCTGGATGTCCTCGACGGTGTCCTGCTCCTCGGCCAGGGCAGCGGCCAGCGTGGACAGCCCGACGGGCCCGCCGCGGAACTTGTCGAGAACCGTCGCCAGCAGGCGCCTGTCCGCCGCGTCGAGACCCCGCTCGTCCACGCCCAGCCGCTCGAGCGCGTGCTGCGCGAGCGCCACCGTGACGCGTCCGTCTCCCTCGACCTCCGCGAAGTCCCTCGAGCGCCGCAGCAGCCGGTTGGCCACGCGCGGCGTGCCGCGCGAGCGCAGAGCGATGGCCCTGAGCCCGTCGGCCTCCACCGTCATGCCCAGGATCCGGGCCGAACGTCGCAGGATCTCGGTGATCTCGTCGTCGTCGTAGGGCTCGAGGTGATGCGTGACGCCGAAGCGCGCGCGCAGGGGCGAGGTCATCAAGCCCAGGCGCGTGGTCGCGCCCACGAGCGTGAACGGCTGAAGCGGATAGCGCACGGCACGCGCGGCCGGCCCCTGCCCGACGATGAGATCGAGGCAGTAGTCCTCCATCGCCGGGTAGAGCGTCTCCTCCACGATCGCGGGCAGACGGTGGATCTCGTCCACGAACAGGACATCCCCTCGCTCGAGGTTCGTCAGCAGCGCCGCCAGGTCGCCGCTGCGCTCGATCGCCGGCCCGGACGTCGCGCGCACGCGCACGCCGAGCTCGGCCGCGATCACGTGCGCGAGCGTCGTCTTGCCGAGCCCCGGGCCGCCGTGGAGCAACACGTGGTCCATCGGCTCGCCCCGGTTGCGCGCGGCGGCGATGAAGACCGCGAGGTTCTGCTTGACGCGCGCCTGGCCGACGTAGTCGGCGAGGGCGCGCGGACGCAGGGTCGCCTCGCCCTGATCCTGGGGCTGCGCGGCGGCGCCCACGAGCCTGCCGTCGGACGCTGCGGGAGCCGTCGCCCGGGGCTTCTCTTCCCCGGGCGCCGGATCGCGCGGGCGCGGCATGGCGCCGGTCAGCGCCCGGCCGCGTCGGGCCGATGCTGCGTCAGGATCACCGTGATGTTGTCGTCGCCACCCGCCGCGTTCGCCGCGTCCACGAGCGCCTGGCAACCGGCGACGAGATCGTCGGGGTGCGCGGAGACCGCGCGGCAGATGGCGTCGTCATCCAGCATCGAGTTCAGTCCATCCGAGCAGAGGAGCACGGTGTCACCGTCCTCGAACTCGTGCGTCGTGATGTCGGCCTTGATGATGTCGCGCCCGCCGAGCGCGCGCGTGACGACGTTGCGGAAGGGGTGACTCGCGGCCTCGGCGCGCGTCAGGACGCCGAGCTTCATCTGCTCGTTCACCCAGCTGTGATCGGACGTGATCTGCGAGATCTCGCCCTTGCGGATGAGATAGGCACGCGAATCGCCGACGTGCCCGATGAACGCCTTGCGGCCCTCGACGAGCATGATCACGAGGGTGGTCCCCATGCCCTCGAGTTCCTTGCGCTCGCGGATCACCTCGAAGATCTTCATGTTGGCCAGCTTGATGGCCGTGAAGATCCGGTTCTCCTCGAGCGAGGCTCCCTCGTCGTACTCGAACGGCCACGTGATGTCGGAGTCGTTCCCCGACAGCTCGACGAAGTCGTCGATGACCTCCACCGCCAGCCGGGAAGCGACCTCGCCCGCAGCATGCCCGCCCATGCCGTCGGCAATCGTGTAGAGGCCGTGCTTCTCGTTGACGCTCCAGGAGTCCTCGTTGTGCTCGCGCTTGCGGCCGACATGAGTCAGGCCGGCATGAATGAGGGGCATCTGGTTTCCTCAGGACCCTGGTGCGCCACGCGTCTCTACAGGACGCGCGGGGGAGCTCGAGTCCGTGCTCGCGCACGGGCGGACCCGCGGATGGTACCGCATGGCGGCCGGGGCGAAGCGCCCCGAGCGCGGTCGGCCACAGCCGAGGGCGGAATGATCCAACGCGGCGAAGCAGACCGTCAACCATTCCCAGGGGGGAGCCCCCAGAACGTGATCTCTGCCGGGCCGGGTCGGTCGGCTCAGTGGCCGCCCTTCTTCTTGACGCCCTTGGGCTTGCGCTTGTCGAGGACGATGAGCGCGTGCCGTCGCACCTGGTCGGGGATGTTCTTGTCCTTCGAGATGAAGTTCAGATCGCGATCCTGCAGGCGCTGCATGAGCGTGATCGCGTCGTGGACGGGACACTTGGGGTTCATGACGAGCGACTTGACCACCGAGTAGATCTTCATGGCCTCGCGCTTGCCCGTCAGCGCGCGGATCACGTCGGCCGAGATGCTCCGCATCTTCGCGATCTGCTCGATTTCGTTGTCCGTCAGCTTGGGCGACCCCACGACGGACTCCTGGACCTGCTTGGAGGAGTCGCGAATCAAGACCATGCGCGCCTCGCGATCGCCCTTGAGGGCCAGCTGGACCTTCTCGGGCACGGTCATGGTCAGCAGCCGTTGCGCGAGCCGGAGGTCGTCCTCCGTCACTCCCTCGTCCCGGGCCATTTCCTCGAGGATCTTCGCGTTGATTTCGAGGTCGGCCAGGTCCTCGAGCGTCTCCGGGATCTCGGCCGGATCCACCTGCGGGGCCTCGACGACCTCGGCGGCGTCCACCGGTTCCGGCTGTTCGTCGGCCGCGGGCGCCGCAGCGCTGGCCGCGGGCTCCTCCGGCAGCAGCGCCGGCTCGTCTTCCTCGGCGAGAGCCGGCTGCGCGGCCGCGGGGGCCGCCGTCGTGACGCGCGCGCCGCGCGCGGTCTCGCGCTCGTGGAGCTCCCAGATTTCCTGGAGGCGGCGGCGGATGGACTGCGTCACCCGCGGGCTCTGCAGCATCAACTGGAGGATCTGCGGCGATCGCGTCAGGCGAACCTGGTTGAACGAGAGGAACTCCAGGATCGACTCCGACCCGTGCTGGGCGATGAGCGCGAGCGTCGCGTCGGCCGTGGCCGTGTTCCCGACGACCTTCTCCAGGACCTGGTCGCGCCGGATGGACGCGCGGGCCAGAAAGTCCAGCATGGCCGGAGGCGTGTCAGCGGCCGCCGCCACCTGCTGCACGATCCCGAGCGGCATGCCGTCGATCGTCTTGATGATGTCCTGCTGGAGTTCCTTGGACGGATCGCGGCGCAGGTGAAAGAGCGCCTCCAGGAGATCCTCGGCCGGCAGGGGCAGCGCGCCACGCGCGGCCGCGGCCTTCAGCGGCGCCGGGATGTCGCCGCTGCGGAAGCGCTCGACGAGGGGGTGCGAACTCGCCATGGCTCCGGCCTACCGGAGGTACGACCGCCAGTTACGGCGGTCGAGCACGAGCGTCCGGGTCTCCCGGGGGCCCCCGAGGGGCTTGGCGATCTGACCGTCAATGAAGAGGTCCACGCCGCCGGCGTTCGAGATCTTGAGCGTCAGGGGCCGGTCGAGGGTCCACGACATCTCGTCGCCCGGATCGCGGATGCCGAGAATCGGATCAGCATCGCCCTGCTGCTGGATCTCGACCCAGGACTTCTCGCGGAAGACCAGCCGAACGCGGGGTGCGGGCTCCGCCGCCGTCGCGCCCGCAGGACCCGTCGCGCCCGGCGCCGGCGCCGTGGCTGCGCCGGGCGCCGCAGCCGCCGTCGGTCCGGCGATCGGCTGCGCCCCGTCGGTCGGGGTCGCGACCGGGCGCGCCATCGCCGCGACCACGGGTGGCACGGCGGCGGTCGGAGCGGGGGCGGACGCGCCGGCCGTCGCGGCGGGAGCAGACTCGTCTGGCGCCGCGGTCGTTGCCGGAGGGGCGCCCGTGGACTCCGCGGTCGGCAGCGCCGCCGATGGCGGCGGGATCTTCGCGACGGACTCGCGCGGCCGCGGACCCGGCCTGGGCTTGGCGTCGGCCTCGGGCCCCGAACGCAGGGCGACGGTCAGGATGACGATCACCAGGATGGCGCCGACGACCACGACGGCGGCCAGGCCGCGTGGCCGCTCGCGCTGCGGGACGCGCGGCGCCTCGCGACCCTCGGGGTAGGCCGTCCGCATCTGGTAGTTCAGGTAGTCGAGCAGTTCCTCTTCGTCGGCGCCCAGGCAGCGCGCGATGGACCGCACGAAGTTGGCCGAGTACGGATGCCCGGGCAGCAGATCGAGGCGGTCGTTCTCGAGCGCGTGGATGTAGCGCTCGTTGATCTTCGTCTCCTGGGCGATGAGCTGAACCGTCACGCCGCGCACCTCGCGCGCGCGACGCAGCTCGCGCCCCAGGGAGATCTCGCTCTCGGGGACGGAACGGTCGGTGGTGTTGGAGGAGCCGGAGTTCATGGGGGGTCGTGCGGCCTGCCACGGGCGGGAAGGGACGCCGGGCGCCGCGCGGTGGCCGATTGTACAGCGTGCGCGCGCGTTTCAGCCTCCGTGCCCGGTGCCGCGGCCGCCCTTGCCGCCCCGGAGGCCTTCCCGGATGGACCGCTGCGCGGCCTCGCGCAGGAGCTTGGGGAGCTCGGCCTGCCGCGCGATGGCCCCCAGCTCGGTGCGCGACAGTTCCGTCATGAGCCCCAGCGCCAGCGGCAGCGCCAGTCGCCGGTTGCGCACGAGGTGCTCTCGAACCAGCGGGCGCGACCGCCAGCGGCCGTTGCGCGCGATGGCGCCGAGCGCGAGCGGGTGCGAGTCGCCGCTCGCCGCCATGAACACGACGTCCTCTTCCGTGCACCGCGCGTTGCGCAGCAGCGCTTCGATGACGCGGTGATCGGGGTCGAGACGCAGCGCACGCACGACGGCCCGCGAGGCGGCGCGCGCGATGGCGATGCGCTCGCCGACGGTCAGGTCCGGGATCTTCTCGGCGAGGAGCGCGTCCGCCGTCACGCGTACCTGCGGATGCACGCTCGGCCGTGTCGCCACGCGCAGCAGGTCGCGCCAGTACAGCCACCGCACGAGCTCGAGCGCTCGCACGCGCGGCAGCTTCGGGTGCAGCGCGAGCGCGACGCGCACGACGTTCTTCTGGAAGAAGCGGGGCTCGCGGGAGATGCGCTCGACGAACTCCGACTCCAGCCCGGGATCCTTCAGGACCAGGCGGACGTGCTCCTCGGTGAACTGCTCGTTCCCGCACGCGATCTCGAAGGCGCGCTGATCGATCTCGGCCAGCCGGGAGCGCAGCGTGTCGGCGTCCGCCGTGGCCCAGTCCACGGGCGTCACGGGTCGGGGACGCTCGTCTCGAACCGCCACGTGAACGTCACCGGCCCCTCCGTGCGCGGCACGCTCACGGCGCACGCAGGGCGGAGCACGACCATGGCGCAGGCCATGTCGGGAGGCGGCAGGTGCCGCACGACATCAACGACGAGCCCGCCGGTCGCGGCACGCCGCACGGAGCGGATGCGCACGGCGTGACAGGCGTTCGAGCCATCCTCGCCATCCACCGCAAGCACCTGCGAGACGGCGAAGTCCACCGCGGGCGGCTCGCCCTCACGCCCCAGGACATCCTGGTGGAACGACCGCCAGGCGCCTGCATCGCGCAGGAGGTGCTCGCGCCGCCCCTCCGCCAGCCGCGACGTGCTGGACGCGAGCAGCACGTCGAAGGGAACCTCCTCGGCCCGCGACGGCGCCGCGGCCGCGCCTGCCGCAGCGGGTGACGCGGCGGCGCCTGCGGGCGACCCGCGACGGGCCGACTCCCCGCCGCAGGCCAGGAGCAGCGCCGGAACCGCGAGGACGGCGGCCAGGAGGCTGGCGGCAAGAGCGTTCATGCGTCGAAATCATGGCACGCCCGCGATCCGCCGGGCGGCGCCAGCTGGCCCCGGCTTGGCACGCGGGCCGTGCCCGATCATGATGAGGCATGAACTCGACGCGACGACGCCTGCGCATCCCCTGCATCGCCCTCTTCCTGCTCGCCGCTTGCCCCGGCCTTGCCGGCGAGCAGGCGGCCTGGCTCGCCTCACGCTGGGTCAGCACCGACCTCGCGGCCATCGCCGCCGCGTCGCGTCAGTGGAAGGCCGATCATGGCGCGTGGCCCGAGGACTGCCTGGCGGCCGCCGCCGCGCACCTGGCTCCAGCGCCTGCACGCGACCCGTGGGGCTCGCAGTACGCCTGCCGGCTGGAAGGCGGCCGGCTGTTCATCGTGAGCATGGGACCCGACGGGCGCGCGGGCACGACCGACGATGTCACGCTCGACGCGGAGTCCGCGCGTGCCCGCGGCGAGACGCCCGCGGGCCTCGCTGCCTCTCCCGCACCCGCCGCGCCCGCCGCGCCCGCGCCCGTGGCGATGCCCGCGCCGGCCGCGGAGCCGCCCTCGCCGGAAGCCCTGGCGACCGCCGGGAGCCTGCAGCGCCTCGCGGAGGCGCTCGAGTCGTTCCGGCGCCGGACCGGTCACTACCCCGTCGCCGAGAAGGCAGAGCACCTGGAGCGCTGGCTGGTCGCGCAGGACCTCGCGCCCGCCGCGTGGACCAGCCAGGACGGATGGAACCGGCCGTTGCGGTACCGCACGACCGATGTCGGCGCGTCGTACACGCTCGCCTCGGCGGGCCGTGACGGCCGCTGGGAGCCGCTGACGTCCGCCGGCTCGTCAGGCGCCGGCGATCCCGATGCCGACATCACGGTGGCCGACGGCAAGTTTGTCCGGTGGCCCGCCGGGCTCCCGCTGAGCTCCGGCGCGATGGCGGCGGCAGGGCCCGCCACCAGCCCGGGCGCGCCCTCTCCGGCGAGCGAGCCTGCCGCAACCGTGCGCGAACCGGTCGATCCGCTCCAGCTGACGGAGAGCCGCGTGCGGCGACTGGCCGAGCACTTCGCCAAGCAGGGACGCGATGGACACTTCATCGAGTCCGACGACGCCGAGCGACTGGCGCGCGATCTCGCGGCGCCCGCCGCCGCGGAGGACGGCTGGGGCCGTCCCCTGCACTACCTCTCCGCGTCCGGCGGCAAGACCTTCGTGCTCGTGTCCGCCGGCGCGGACGGCCGGCTTTCAACGTCGCTCGAGGCGCTCGCCCGGGGCGCCTCCCCCGCCGGCGACGACATCGTCGCACGCGACGGCAAGCTCGTCGGCGGCGGCTCCGCTCCAGGCGCCGGGGTGGCCTCGGCTCCCTGAGCCTCGGGCACGAGGCGCGTGACGCGCACGCGCACCGGCCCGAGCTTGGCGACGCGCCCGCGCAGCTCGAGCGGCGCGCCCGTGGCGGGATCCAGCAGCAGGTCGATGTCGCCACGCAGGCCGAACAGGCTCGTCTCGTGCTCGGCGTCCGCGGGCGTGATGGCCACGCGACGCGCCTGGCGCGGCTCTGAGTCCGTGCGACGCCCGTCCGGCTCCATGTCCACGAGGTCGGCCGCCTCGAGCGTCAGCGGGACGAGCTGCCGGCGTGAGATCACGGCAACGTCCAGGCGCGATCCCGGGTTCTGGAGCTGCAGCGCCATCGCGAGCCACAGCATCCCCGCGATGTCCACGACGGGCCGCTCGGCGCTCGTCGTCGCGGCCAGCTCGATGCGTCGATCCTCTTCCGGCCCCGCGCCCTCGCGCCACTTCCACTGATGGATCGAGGCAGGGCCGAGCCGCCGCAGCGACCGACGACGTCCATCCACGCCCTCGTCCTGCAGGAGGCCGCGAGCATCCAGCCAGGTCGTCCGCGACGCCTCGCCACGGAACGTCGCGCGCGTCTCCGTGCGGAAGACGAGCACCTCGCCGTCCGGGATCCGGCCGCCGCCATCCGGCCACGGCCGGAGATCTGCCATCGCCACGGAGGCTGGCAGGCGCGCCGCCTGGATCTCCACCGAACCACGAAAGACCGCCTTGCGTGCCTCGAGGCGAATCGCCGTCCAGGCGGGGCCCCCCGGGGGCAACCGCGGCGGAAGCACGGTCGCGTCCGCCGGCGCGGCAGCCAGAAGGCTGAGGAGGACCATCGGGGGGATCACCGGGACATCATGCCGCGTCCGTCCCTGACGGGTGGAGGAACTCCCGGCCATCGGCCGACGGCTGCCCGCAGGGGCCGACACGCGGTGGGCACGCAGCTTGCTACCTCCCGGGCGGGCCCTCGAGGCCCGAGGAGGCACGATGCGCCGAGAGGTCACGACCAGCGTGTTCGCTCCCTGTCCCGGCTGTCGCGAACCCCGGGGTCTCCGGGCGTCGGTCCAGCCGGTCGGTGACGGCGACGCCGTCGAACGCGCCACGCTCCATGCGTGCACGCGCTGCTGGGTCGCGCGGGCCAGGGTGCTCAACGACGCCCGCGCGCGGCTCCGTGCCACGGGCGACCTGGGGATGGCCGGCAGCGTCCTGACCTGGCAGGGCGAGGCGCTCGACCCGAACGCGGAGACGGACGGCCTGTCGGGCGCGCTGGTGAGCGAGCTCCTCCGCCGCGGGATGGCCCCCAACCCGACCGCGGTCCTCGCTCTTCCCGCGCCCATCAGCGCGCACGAAGATCCGGCGCCCGCGCGGCCCTGATTCGCGCGCCGGACGGCGCCGCCGCCTTGACTTCGGCGCGGGGCAGGTGGTTCCCTTCGCGTCGCGGCCCGCCTCGCGGGCCCTGCCTCCCCGGGACCCCATGCCGCGCATCCTGCCGCTCGCTCGCCCCGTGCTCCTGCTCCTCGCCCTCGCGATCGCCGCGCCCGCGGCGGCCGAGCCAGGCGAGGTCTACGCGCGCGGAACCGCCACCGGCCTCGTCCTGCGGATCCCCGACGCGGACCTCGCGGACTGCGAGCTGCTGAGACCGACGCCCACGCGCATCGTGCTGGTCGTCCGCCGGCTGCAGCTTGCCTCGCAGGTGCTCAGCAACCGGTTCGACCTCGCCCGCTCCATCCGCATCGTGGGCGTGGACGTGCTGGGCGGCGACGACTCGCGCGTCGTGCTGGACCTCTGGTCGTCGGGTGTCGAGGCTCGGATGGAGGAAGTGAGCTCCGGGGTCGTGCTGAGCCTCATCCGGCCCGGTTCTCCGCCCGTGGCGCTCTCGGAGCCCGTCGAGGCCCGGCGCCCCGTGCAGACGCTCGGCGAGCCACCCTGGGCGCGCGAGCGACGCCTCGCGAGAGAGGAGAAAGCAGCCGCGCGAGAGGGCGACCCGGCTTCCCTCGAGGAGATCGACCCGGCCGACGCGGAGCGCCTGCTGCGCGCGCAAGAGACCGACGAGCGCCGCGAGCGGCGCGAGGCTCGCGAACGGCGCATCGCCGCCCGCGACGCGGGTCTGGCTCCCCTGCCCGAGCCGTCCGCCGACGCTCCCGTCGCGCCGGCGCCCGAGCCGTCGCCGCGCCCCGCGCCAGAAGAAGCGCCGGAGGGCGAGGATGCCCGGCAGCCAGCGGCCCGCGCGTCGCGGCCGCCGCGCCCGGAGAAGCCCGGCATCCAGCCCTCGCCCGCCACGCCAGCGCCCAGCGGCATGACGCGCGTCGCGAGCGGATCGTTCCTGATGGGGAGCGCGCCCGGCGCCGGCTTCGCGGACGAGGAGCCGCAGCACCCGCTCGACCTGCGCGCCTTCTACATCGACACGCATGAAGTCACCGTCGGCGACTTCCGCCGCTCGCCCGTCCGCCTGCCCGAGCAGCCCGCCTGGAACGTGACCGACGACATGCCCGTCGTGAACGTCACGTGGCTCGAGGCCGAGCAGTATTGCGACTGGGCCGGCAAGAGACTGCCCACCGAGGCCGAGTGGGAGCGCGCGGCGCGCGGCACCGACGCCCGGATCTACCCGTGGGGCGACGGCTGGGGCGCAGACCGGGTGAACTCGGGCGTCGAAGGCGACGGCCACGAGAAGACCGCGCCCGTGGGCTCCTTCCCTGCCGGCGTCTCTCCCGAGGGCGCGCTCGACATGGCCGGCAACGTCTGGGAGTGGACCGCCGACTGGTACGCCCCCGACACCTTCGAGAGCTCGCGTTACCTGCGCGGTCGCGGCCCGGCCCGCGGCGCGCACAAGGTGGCGAAGGGAGGCTCGTTCCGCGGCCTCTACAGCGTGAACGTCCGCAGCGCGATCCGGCTGCCGCTCGCCACCAGCACGCGGCTCGACGATGTCGGCTTCCGCTGCGCCGGCGACCCGCGCTGATCTGTCGGCTCTCGCTGACGGCTGTCCTGGATCGCTGACAGCCGCGGGCGCGCCTGACCGCGTCCAGGCCCTCGGGCCGCTGGCCCGCATCTTGCGCAGGGTCTCCGCCGGAGACCCAACCCATGAGACCCGACCGGCCCCTGCTGCGCTCAGCCTGCCCGCTCCCCCACGCGCCCGTCGCGGCGACCGACGGCTCGGGGACGCACGCTCACTCGAACGAGCGCCCCCCGCACGCCTGGCGCAAGGGGGCGTTCCGCAGGCGCGACGGCGCGAGCATCGCCCGCTGGCAGTGCCGGCGATGCGGCAAGCACTTCTCGGATCAGACGCGGACGGCCACGTGGCGGCTGCGGCGAACGGACATTGACGGGGCGCTGCTCTCGCTCCTCGCGCAGGGCGTGAGCCAGCGAGCCGCCTCGCGCCTGCTCGGCGTCAACCGCAAGACCGTGTGCCGCCGCGTCCGGGCGATGCGCCGCGCGATGGCGGCTCGCGACGCCAGGCCGCCGTCAGGACCGGCCGCCTCCGCGGCCCAGGCTCCAGACGCGCTCGTACCACCGTGAAAACGCGGGGAGATCGTCCTGCACTTTCAGGTTGTCGCGGAAGAACGTCAGGATGGGATGCGTGGCCGCCTCCTCGGCCGTCAGGAACGCCAGCGAGAACCAGGCCGCCGCCGTGATGTCCGCCGCGGTCGTCGAGTTGCCCACGAGATGGCCCGCCGGCGACAGCGCTCCGTTGACGTGCCGCGCTGCGGAGGTCACGCCGTGGCACGCCTCCGTGATGGCCTTCGCGCTCCGCTCCGGCGCGAAGAACTGGCCGAACATGCCGCCGACATGGGGCGAGAGGTCGGTGCGGGCCCAGTGCTCCCACTTCTCGATGGCCTTCATCTCGTCGTAGTCGGCCGAGTAGAGCCGGGGCTCGCGCTTCACGTTGGCGTCCAGATAGCGCAGGATGGCCCCGGAATCGAAGATGATCGTGTCGCCGTGCTCGAGCACGGGCGTGAGCGGCTGGCCCGAGGCCTCGATGACCCGCGAGCGGTCGCCCGGCTCGACGGGGACGCTGTCGTACGGCAGGCCCTTGTATCCGAGCGCCAGGACGACCTTGCGGGTGTTCGGGGACGGGGGGAGCGCGTGCAGGCGGAGAGTCGACATGAGTGTTCTCCAGTGGGAGCGTGCGGAAGGGATGGCCAAGAGCATGCCCCCGCGGCCCGGGCTCGGCCAGCAGGGTCGCGCCCTCCGCCACGGGTGGCGCTCGCGCCCGCGTGGCCCGCGGGCGGACCGACCGCGACAGGCCGGCCCTAATCCCGCCGCGCCGGGACCGTCTTCCTGTCGACCGCTCGCCCGACTCGAAGACCCTTCTCCTGAAACGGGGGCCGCGTGGACGCAGCCGCACTCGCTCGACACCAGGCGACCAGTCGCCACGAACCAGTCGCCTGGCCGCCCCGGACGGCCAAGGCCGACCGCGGGGCTCGCGCCATGAACGCGGAGATCGGCCGCCTGTTCGAGGACACGTCCGACCTGGCGCACCGCGCCGCGTGGCGCATCACGCGCAACGCCGATGACGCGCAGGACATCCTGCAGTCCGTCTTCGCGCACCTGCTCCGCCACCCGCCGTCGCCGTGGCCGGAGAACCCGGCGGCCTACGTCCACCGGGCCGCCGTCAACGCCTCGCTCGACCTGATCCGGCGTCGCAAGCGCCGTCCGGAGAGCCCGGTCGAGGACGCCGCGGACCTCCCCGGCACGGAGAACGAGGAACGCGATGCGGTCTCGCGTCTCGAGGGGCAGCGGCTCGCCGGCAAGCTCGGCGACGCGCTCGCGACGCTCTCCCCGCTCGAGGCGGAGGTGTTTTCGCTTCGGTTCTTTGAAGAAATGGGAAACCAGGACATCGCGGCCATGCTCGACAAGACCCCGAACCACATCGGCGTGACGCTCCACGCCGCCCGCACGAAGCTCAAGTCCGCCCTGCTCTCGCCCGCCGCGGCGCGCCCCGGCACCGAAGGAGCCGCATCATGACCGACCACCGCACGCCCCCGACCGATGACGCGGGCGCCGACCGCCTGCTCGACGATGCGATCGCCGCCGCGCGCATCGGGCCGACGCCCGAGGAAACGCGCCGTGCCCGAGACCGCGCACGCGCCGCGCTGTTCGGCGACGCCGCTGCCGCCGAGCCCCTCGCGGAACCCTGTGCCTCGCTGCGGCCCGAACTCGCGGCGCTGATCGCCGGCTCGCTCTCGCCCGACCGGGCAGCGCTTGTCGAGGACCATTGCGGCGAGTGCGTGCCCTGTCGCAGGGAACGGCTTTCCCTCATGCAAGGCCGCGCCTCGAGCCCCGAGCCCGCGGCAGCGGTCGCGAAGGCCCGGCGATGGCCCGGCCCGATCCTGGCGATGGCGGCGGTCGTCGCGCTCGCCGCCATCGTGACAGCGCTCATCCCGCGTCCGTCCGCGACGGCGACCGTGGCCGAGATCGAGGGGAGCCTCCTGCTGCGGGGCGAGGCGCTGTCGGCAGGAGACGTCGTGCCGGCGGGCGAGCCGATCCGAACGGCCAAGGGCTCTCGCGCCGTGCTCACGCTGCCGGACGGCAGCCGCATGGAGATGAACGAGCGAGCCCAGGCGTCCTTCGTGGCCGACCGGCGCGAGCTGGCCGTCTTGCTGGACCGGGGTGACGTGATCATTGACGCGGCGCACCGGCCCGAACGAAACCTCTTCGTGCGCACCGGCGACTGCACCGTGGCCGTCAAGGGCACGGTCTTCACGGTCCGCCGGAGCCTCAAGGGCTCGCGCGTGGGCGTGCTCGAGGGCTCGGTCCACGTGGACGGCGGGGGCAACCTCAGCGTGCTCGGCCCCGGCGAGCAGGTCGCGACCGACCCGATGCTCGCGCCCCAGCCGCTCGGCGAGCAGGTGGGCTGGAGCCTCGACGCGGCGCGTTACGACGCCCTGCTCCGCGAGATCGCCGCAGCGGCTGCGAGCGTCGAGGCCTCGAGCCGCAGCCTGCCGCCGCGGCACCAGTCCGCCATCCTGGACGCGATGCCGGACTCGACCGTCTTCTTCGCCGCCGTCCCGAATGACGGCGATCTGGCGCGCCTGGCCGACGAGATCTCGGATCGCGTCGCCTCTAACCCCCAGCTCGCCGCGTGGTGGCAGGCGGAGCTCGATCGCGGCACCGACGGCGTGGCCGTGGTGCTCCAGACGCTCGGCCGGCTGTCCGACGCGCTCGGCGACGAGGCCGTGCTCGCGCTGATCGAGACCGGGCCAGCTCGCGACCGCATCATGCCGGTGCTGGTCGCCGGCCTTCGCGATGAAGCGGCGCTCCGCCAGCTCGTCAGCGATCTCGCGCCCGCGGATCGCCAGCCACGCATCCTCTCGGCCGGCGATGTCGCCGCCCGCGGCGCGGCGGCCGGCTCTCACGAGCCTCTCCTGGTCGTTCATGCGGGGCACGTGCTGGCCGGACCGTCGGCCGAGGCGATCGGCGAGATCCTTCACGGCCTCGACAACGGCGCGCCGCACGGCACGCCCTTCCTCGCGAACCTCGACGGCCGGTACGACCGTGGCGCCGAGTTCCTCATCGCCGCCGACCTCGGGCGCGTCGTGGCCCGGCGCGCCACCGAGGCCGCGCAGCGCGCCGCCACGAGCGGCGAGCCGCTGCCCCGCCGGATCCTGGAGGGCATGGGCATCCAGGGCGTGGATCAGTTCGTGCTCACGGCCGGCCGGCAGGATCCGGGCACGGCGCTGATCTCCTTCCGCGAAGAGCGGACGGGCGCGGCGGCGTGGCTCGCGCCCCCGGGCCCGATGGGGAGCCTCGCGTTCATCACGCCCGAGTGCACGTTCGCCGTGGCGACCCTGTTCGCGGATCCCGAACGCATGCTGGGCGACATCGAGCGCGTCATGCCGGAGGGCAACCTCGAGCGCATGCTGTCCTCCCTCTTCGACGAGACCGGCATCAACCTGCGGGACGACATCGCCGCCTCGCTCGGCGGCGAGGCCGCCCTGGCGATGGACGGACCGCTCCTGCCCCTGCCGTCGTGGAAGCTCATCCTCGAAGTGGACGACGCCCCGCGTCTCGAGAAGGCCCTCGAACGCATCGCGACGCTGGCCGCGGACGCCATGCGCGAGGAGGGCGTCGCGCCGACCGACCCGCCGCTCACGCGCCTCTCGACGGCCGAAGGCGACACGCGCCTGCTCGCCCTGGGATCCACGCGGGTTCACTACGCGATTCGCAACGGCTACTTCGTCGCGTGCCCGAGCGCCGTCCTGCTGCAGGCCGCGCTCCAGGCGCACGCCCGCGGAACGTCGCTCGCAACCTCGCCGACGCTCGTGAAGCTCCTTCCGGGCGGTCAGCGCGACGGCCTGTCCATGCTCGCGTGGCAGGACGCGTCGCGCCTGATCGGTCCGCTGCGTGACCTGGCGGGGACCGGCGCGCTGCCAGCGGGCACGGGTCCGTTCCTGGCGGCGGCGGACGGTCCGGCGCTGGCCTGGGCTCGCGCCTCGGACCGCTCGATCACGATGGGCGTGAATGGGCTCGATGGCGGCCTTGGCGGAGGCCTCGCGGCCCTCGTGCGCCGTCACGTCACCGACGAGCTGGCGAGGCGAGCATTGACCGGCGCCACGGCTCGCGGCGAGGATGCGCGCACGGCCGTTCAGCCCGAGTAGCCGGACACCCCGCCACTGACGGGCCTCCGGCCACCGGGTCGGGGGCCTGCCACCGTCCAACCCCTCGAGGGACGCGAATCCCATGTCCGTGATTGCCCTGGACGCGCTGAGCGTGCGGCTCGGCGGGCGCCTCGCCGTGAGCGGCCTCTCCTGTCAGGTCGATGCTCGCGCGATCGGGCTCCTCGGGCCCAACGGCGCCGGGAAGTCCACCCTCCTGCGCACGCTCCTGGGCTTTCACGCGCCCGAGGCCGGCACCGCGCGCGTCCTCGGGCTCGACGCGGCCACGCAGGGGCGCGAGATCCGCTCGCTGGTCGGCTACATGCCGGAGAGCGACGCCTTCATCGCCGGGATGTCCGCGGTGCGATTCGTGCGCTACATGGCCGAGCTCCATGGCCTGCCCGCCGCTGACGCCATGGAGCGCGCCCACGAAGCTCTGTACTGGGTGGGCCTGGGCGAGGCGCGCTACCGGCAGATCGAGACGTTCTCGCTCGGCATGAAGCAGCGCGTGAAGCTCGCGCAGGCCATCGTGCACGGTCCCCGCCTGCTCCTGCTCGACGAGCCGACGAACGGACTCGACCCGCCAGGACGCAAGCACATGCTCCAGCTCATCCGGGAGGTCCAGGCCAATCCCGAGGTCTGCGTGCTGCTCTCGTCGCACCTGTTGCACGATGTCGAGCAGGTCAGCGATCACGTCATCATCCTGCGCGACGGCCGCCTGGCCGCGTCGCAGGACATCCGCGCGGAACGAGAGGCACAGTTGCGCTTCCTCGAGGTGGATGTCGCCGGCGACCGCGAGGCGTTCGTGCGCGAGGTCGCGGCGCTCGGATACGAGCACGCGCCGGGCTTTCGCGAGCGCGTCAAGGTGATCGTGCCGGCCCGCGACGGCAACCGTGGCGTGTTCGCCGCGGCCGAGCGTGCCGGAGCCGTCGTCCGGCGCCTGGCCCAGCGACGCGACACGCTGCAAGACGTCTTCGACCGGGCGATGCAAGACCCGGCTCCGGGGGCCTGACGTGGCCGTCATCGACCAGAGCTACCGCCGCTGGCTGGGCCAGCCCACGACGTACCTGCAACGCGTGCTCGTGATCCCGCGCTACGACCTGATGGAGATCCTGGCGCGTCGCGCGTGGCTCATGGCGTGGGTGGCATGCCTCCTGCCGCCACTCGTGCTCGCGACCCTCGTCTACGTCGCGACCAACATTGACATCCTGCGCACGGTCGTGCCGGCGATACCCCCGGGCTGGCAGCTGCCGGCGCCGGGCGCCTCGGCGTACGGCACGTTCATGGCCGTGCAGTGCTGGCTCCTGACGGGATTCGCGATCCTCGTCGGACCACCGCTGGCCACGCGTGACTTCGCGAACGGCGCCATCCCGCTCTACCTCTCGAAGTCCCTGCGGCGTCACGACTACATCCTCGGGCGCTGCGCCGTCCTCGCCATCCTGCTCTCGCTCGCCAGCTGGATTCCCTACCTCGCGGTGTTCGCCGCGGAGTGCGGCATGACGGACGCCGCGTGGCGCGCCGCGAACTGGCGGCTCGCATGGGACGTGATCGTGGCGACCATTCCCACCGTCATCCTCCTGAGCGTCCTCATCGCGGCCGTCGGCGCCATCGTGCACCGCGGAAACCTGGCCCGCGCCGCCCTCCTCTTCCTGCTGCTCGCCACGCGGCCACTGGCGATGGGCCTGGAGGCGGCGGTGGATTCGCCTTCGATGCGCGTGGTCTCGCCCACGCACGTCACGCAGCGCCTCCGCGAGTGGAGCTTCGATCGCGGAAGCGAGCGCGAGCTGGCGGCACTGCGCGGCACGCTCCCGTTGCCGGATGCAAGCGACGGCGATCTGAGCCCGTGGCTCGCCGTCATGGCCCTGGCGGCCTGGGGAGGTGGCGCGGTCTTCGTCCTGGCGAGGCGCGTGCGGCCGGTGGAGGTCGTCCGATGAGCGACGCCACGGTCTGCCTGCGCGACGTGTCGAAGTGGTACGGCGAGGTTCTCGGCCTCAACCGGGTGAGCCTGGACCTCGGCGCGGGCGTGACGAGCCTCGTCGGCCCCAACGGATCGGGCAAGTCCACGCTCATGAACCTGCTCGCCGGACTGCTGCGCCCCTCGAAGGGCTCGGCGAGCGTCCTGGGGATCCCCTCGACGGATCCCCGGCGCCTTCACCGGGTGCTCGGCTACTGCACTCAGCACGAGACGTTCCCGCCCGGCTTCCGCGGCCTGGAGCTCGCCACGTCCCTGCTGCGCCTCCACGGCCACGATGCGGCGCGCGCGCGCCAGCTCGCGTCGGCGGCGCTCGATCGCACCGGCCTCGGCGAGCCGCGCACGCGCCGAATCGGGTCGTACAGCAAGGGCATGAAGCAGCGCCTCAAGCTCGCGATGGCCATCGCGCACGATCCGCAGGTGGTCATCCTGGACGAGCCTCTGAACGGCCTCGACCCGTCGGCCCGCGGCGAGATGCTGGCGCTGTTCCGCGAGTTCGGCGCCGAGGGCCGCACGGTCATCGTGTCGAGCCACATCCTCCACGAGGTCAACGAGATCTCCGACGGCGTTCTCATGCTCCAGCACGGGTACGTCGTGGCCGAGGGAGACGTGCAGGAGGTTCGCTCCGAGATCAAGGGCCGTCCGTTCCAGGTGCGCGTTCAGTGCTCGGATCCGCGGCGCCTCGCGGCCGAGGCGCTGCGCGGCGAGCACGTGCACGCCGCCCGCGTGGATGAACGGTCGGTCGTCCTCGAGAGCTTTGCCCCCGTCGAGGTCGCGCGCCTCGCGCAGGCGCTGGCGGCGAGCGAGGGCCTCGACATCACGGGCATCGACGTCGCCGATGAGAACGTGCAGGCCGTCTACGACTATCTCATTCGCCCCGAGGAGGCCGCGTCATGAGCGCCGAGAACGGCGCGCCCGTCGCGCAGGGGGGCGTGCGCGAGGTCGCGCTCTACGAGATCCGGCGGCTCACGCGAGGGCGCCACGCCCTCGCGCGCCACGGCGTGGTCGCGTTGCCGCTCGCGATGGCCATCGTCGTGACCATCGTGCGCCTGGCTTTCGGCGAGAACACGTTCACGCCAGCGCTCGTGCTCGGTGGCCACGGCACGACCGTGGAGACCGAGATCCGCGGGCTGGCGCGCATGTTCCGGCTCTTCGACCTGCGCTGGGTCATCTTCCTGAGCGCCGCGGGCCTGTTCGGCGGGCTGTTCTCGGGCGAGCGGGCCGAGCGCACGCTCCACCACGCGTTCCTGCAACCCGTGTCCCGAGCGACGCTCACCGTCGGCAAGTACGCCGGCGGCGTGATCGTGCTGTGGGCCAGCGCGACGGTCGCGTGGATCCTCACGGTCGCGACGTGGATGCTGCCGCTGGGGCCGGGCGCGATGGCCCAGGCGCTCCTGTCCGGCCGGGGACTCGCCGATACGCTCGCGCACGTGCTCGTGCTGCTGCTTGCCTGCGTCGCCTATGGCGGCCTGTTCCTCCTGGCCGGCGCGCTCTGGCGGGCGCCCGCCCTCTTCGCGCTCCTCGTGCTGGTCTGGGAGGCGGCTTGCGCGTTCCTGCCGCTGGCCATGCAGCGGTTCACGGTCTTCTACTGGCTGGACTCGATCCTGCCGCTCCGCATCCCGGCGGGATCCGCCCTCGCGGTGCTCGCCGAACCGGCCTCGCCTCCGGTCGCCGTCCTGGTCTGCCTGCTCATCGGAGGCGCCGGCGTCGCCGCGACGACGTGGCGCGCGCGCTCGATGGAGGTCAGCTACGGCGCGAGCGAGTAGCGGCTGCGAGCAACACGTCCGCGGTTCCGGCGCCATGGCGCGAGCGCGGGCGCCGCGGTCGCCCGGCGAGAAAGGCGGCGGATCGGGCGAGGCTTGAGCTAGATTCCCTGCAGTGTCCCGCCGTCCCCGCCCTCCCCGCCGTCCCGGCCTCGCTGCTTCGCCGCCCCGCGCGCTCATGGCGTGCCTCGTCGGCACGATCGTCGGCGCCATCCTGGCCTCGCCGGTGGCCGGCTACCGCCAGGGGCCGCTCGCCGACCGCGTGGGCGTGTGCGACATCGGGCCGACGTGCCGGGACGTCGGCTGCCACATCTCGTTCCCGCTCGACGTGACGGAGCTGCCGTGGACGCTCGAGACGGACACGGGGCCGCTCCCGGCCGCGGGCTGGGTCCCCGGCCGCACGTATCGCATGCTCATGACGATCGATGAGCGTCCGAACCCGTTCGCGGCGATCTGGGGCTTCGAACTGGCGCCGCTCCTCTGCCCCTCCGGCGTTGGCGCCGGCGAGATGACGGCCCTGGACACGGATCGGACCCGCCTGTTCTCCGAACAGGGGATCACCTACCTCTCGCACTCCTGCACCTGCGCGGTGGAAGTGCCGTGGTGTTGCGGGTACCTCCCCGAACTCGAGCCCAGCCTCATCCAGTGGTCCTTCCTGTGGCGAGCGCCCGCGCGCGGCACGCAAGAGGTCACGTTCGCGATGGCGTTCAACGCCGCGAACTGGGACGGCACGGCGGACAACGACCGCATCACGCTGGCGCGCACGCGCTTCAGCCAGGACGCCACTTGCGCGCCGCCCATCGCCGACCTGCGCGTGCGCAAGACCGCGTGCGATCCGGCCTTCCCCGGTCAGGACCGGCTCGAGCTGCAGTGGGCCCGGGGCGGCTCGCCCGCGATCATCCGCGAGACCGAGAACGTGGCGACGGCTCCGCGCGATCGCGCGCAGTGGACGGCCTCGCCGTCGGACTGCCTCGTGATCGACGCGCGGCCGCTGGTCTTCTACTCGGTGGCTGAGGACTGCCTCTCGGGCGCCGAGGGCGAACACTGAGCCACCGCGAACCGGCAGGCGGCGGCGCCACGGGACGCCGCCGCGTGCGGGTGTCTCAGGCCATCACGCCGACGGGGACCGGGGTGTAGCCCGGGAAGATGTCGGGCGATGAGTTGCCGAGGTGGCGCGACACGACCTCGGCGATCATGCTGCGGTAGTCCACCGAGTGCCGCAGGTCGCGGTTGTCGCGCAGATTCGTCAGGCCCGCCCAGCCCGCGGCGCCGTGGATGATGCGCCGGCCGTTCAGCTTGCTGGGGTGACCGAGCGCCAGCGCCAGCGTGGCGCTGCCGTGATCCGTGCCCGTGTTCCCGTTCTCGCGAGCCGTGCGGCCGAACTCGGAGTAGACGAGGATGACGATGTTGCGCATGTGCTGGTCGCCCACGTCGTCCACGAACGCCTTGAGGTTGCGCGAGAGCGTCTCGATCAGCGGCGGGATCTCGTTCTGCTGGACGTTGTGCGTGTCCCAGCCGTGCAGGTCCACTTCCGCGAGCTCGATCGTGAAGGCGTTGGTCTTGATGAGCCTGGCGAGGTCCTTGAGGCGATCGCCGAAGTAGTTGTAGCTGTTCGAGCCCGGCGCCGACACGAGGTTCCCGCTGACGTAGTCGGCGGCCGGATTCGGGTCCGGCAGGGGCGACTGCGCCTGGATCGCGCGGATGCCGGCCACCAGGTCGCGCCCGGCGACCGCCACCTCGGGATCGAAGGTCCGCTGGCCGGTCTCGCTCATCGGGTAGACCGCTTCCTGCGTGTTCAGGAAGTTGGCGTTCCGGCGGGCGTCGCCCGAGACGGACAGGTCGTTCAGGCCCGCGAAGGTGAGCGTCGGGTAGGAGCCCATGAGCGAGAACGGCGTCTGATTGTCGAACGAGATCGCGCGCAGCAGCGGCGGCCCGGCGGTCGAGGTGGCGAGGTGCCGGTTGGCCCAGCCGTCCGCGGTGAACTTCTGGAACGGCGTGCCGTTCTCGTAGAACTGCTGGCTGTCGAAATGCGAGCGCGACCCGTTGTCGTAATGCACGTCCGGCAGGATCGCCAGGTGACCCGTGTTCCAGAGGTCACGCAGCGGCGTCGCGAGCGGATGCAGGCCGAAGTCCTGCTGGGCGCCCGCGCCGTCCGTCAGGAGCGTGCCGGCCGAACTCATCTGGCTCATCGTCACCGCGAGCGTCGGCCGGTAGCCCAGGTACGTCGCGTGATCGCCGGCTTCCGTCGGCGCCACGATGTGCAGGCCGTCGGCGCCGCCGCGCAGGAAGATGGTCACCAGCGTCGGCGTGGACAGCTGATCGTGCGGGATCTGACGCGGGTCGGGCTCCGGCAGCCGCGTGCGGCGCTGCCCGGCGGAAGCCAGGGCTCGCGCGCCCGCGGGGTTCGCGACCGTGAGCGCGAGGCTCATCCCGGAGAGCTGAAGGAACAGGCGGCGGTTGAGGAGTCTGTCCATGGTGGCCTCCGGCTCTACTGCTTGTTGAACTCGGGGAACCCGAGCATGTTGCTGATCATCTCGCGGAGGCGCGAGGACTGTCCGGCGTCGGCGGGCTCGTAGTTGCCGCTCGTGGGACTCACGAGCAGGGCGCGCAGGATGGTGCGACGCGGCGCGTCCACCGTGCGACCGAAAAGGACCCGCGACCAGTGGTCGATCACGCCGTCGGCCGTCGTCAGCCGCAGGCGCTGCATGACGACGATGGGATCCGTCTCGACCTCGTAGCTGCGGCCGGGCGTGAGGAACATGATCGTGTCGGCGTACTTCCAGCGGTTCAGGAAGCCGTTGGCCGAGACCCACGGGAGCGCCGTCTCGGGGTAGCCGGTCGGGATGGGCATGCGGAACATGGCCTGCCCCTGGTCATAGACGAAGTACCACATCCACGGCCACGCGTAGCCGCCCCATCCGCCGGTGCGCGGCCGCATGAGCCCCTCGGTGGCGCGAAGGGCCGACAGGGCCTGCTCCAGGGGCGTCTTCACCTTGCCGCCAAAGTTCCTGGGATCGCGGAACTCGGGCGTCTGGAAGATGGCCCACAGCACCTGCCGGATGTCGCCGTCGGTCTCGAGGTACCGCGCGGCGATCCTGTCCACGAGCTCGGGCGACGGGCTGTCGCTCACGAACTGCTGCAGGAGCTTCTGCGAGAGGAACCGCGCCGTGCAGGGGTGGCGCGAGAGGATGTCCATCACGCGCAGCCCTTCCTGCATGCCGCCGCCCGCCGCGAACGTCGTGCCGAGCACGTCGGCGCGAGGATTCACGAGCACCGGATTGGGCTTGGGCAGGTTGTCGTGCGCGGCGTTGTTGAAGAAGAACCCGTTGGGCTCGGTGTAGTGGTTCGGATCGCAGGCCGGAGGCACCTCGCCCGGATCGCACGGGTTCGGCGGCACGCGCGCGAAGTAGGCGCCCGACCAGCCCGTGAAGATCCGCGTCACCTGCTCGACATCGAACTGGTCATAGCCGCAGTCCACGCCCAGCGTGTGCAGCTCCATGATCTCCCGTGCGTAGTTCTCGTTGTTCGAGCGCACGGTGTTCTGGTAGTTGTCGAGGAACCAGACCATGGCCTGGCTCTTCGCGGAGACCTCGAGCAGATCGCGGAGCCGCCCGAACGCTCCCGCGCGGAAGGCTTCGTTCTCGTAGTGCTCCATCATCGCCCAGGCATGCTGCTGATCGTCGTTGTTGCCGTGCTCGATGGACGTGTCGAAGTGGTTCTCCCAGAACTGCGTCATGACCGCCTCGAGCTGCCGCTGCGAGGACGCCGCGCGGACGAGGTAGTCGTACGTGACCTCCGCCCACTGGAACTGCAGGTCGGTGGGCGCGGGCAGCTCGCTCGCGAGCCGCGCCTCGAGCGCCGAGTCGTCGATCGTCGCCGGGTGCAGCTGCTCCCACAGGTACGCGTCCACGCCCATCGCGCGGATGCGCGCCAGCGAGCCTTCCGTCGGACCGAAGCTCGTGCGCTGAAGGACGTGGAAGTACAGGTCTTCGTCGGCGGGCGTCGAGCGCTGCGCGAAGCCACCGGTACCGGGTCGGACCTGGGCCGAGAGAGGGGCGGCGAGCAGGCACGCGAGGACGAGCGCCGGACTGCCGGCCAGGAGACGTCGCTTCATGGGGTACCTCGTCGGGAGCGGGAGGGGAGCTCCGGTAGGGGATTCCTGATCATAGTCCGGTCCCTTGATTTCGAACACGCCTGTGGTGTCTTTCCAGTGGCCCGGCATCACGGGCACCTGAGAGCTGGGTCATCTCGGGACGCATCGGGAACGCTGGCCCGGGCGCCACATCCGTCGGTCTCGAACACCGCCAGCCAGGCGGCGTCCCCGACCGGCACCGCCAGCGGCATCTGGTCGTCCGTGCGGCCGACCACCACCCGGGCAGCGGGTGCCTGGTCGGGGTAGCAGGCGGTGCGGGCGAAGCTCGAGCCCATCGCCAAGTGGATGTTGTAGCTGGCCGGGAAGACGAGCGGATCCAGCACGCCCCAGGCCAAGTCAATGTCCTCGGGGCCGGCCCCGCGGCGCACCCGCAGGGAGGCCCCATCCAGATTGATCTCGTCCGGAATGCCGTCGCCCGTGACGTCATCCGGGCCGTCCCGCCCGATATCTTCCGACTTCGGGTTGGCGCAGACCGCGTGAACCGTGAGATCGACGAGAACGGGGCCCGTGGACGGATTGGAGTCCGTCGGCGCCGTGGGCACGCAGGCCCCTCCGCACCCGCCCAGGGGGGTGGTCTCGGCGCCATCCGGGCAGCAGTCGCCGTTGCTGTCGTGGAATACCTCGAGAAGCAGGCAGTGGGCGCCGGCCTCCCCGGGCGTGAAGTTGAAAACGTCGGACGAGCTCAGCCGGGCGGCCCCGGCCTGCGCGGCCGAGGAAACCCCCGCCGTGGCGCCGGAGGTCACGAGGGCCGTCGCGGCGTCGCAGGGGCCAGTCCAGAGCGATCCCTGGAGGATCAGGGTGTCCCCGGCCAGGTGCTCGTCCCACCAGCTGGCGCGGACCGTCACGGACTCACCGACCGTCAGCGCCGCCGCCTGCGACTGCGCGACCGACAGGTTGCGCGGGCATCCCGCCGGACCGCGCGGACAGGTCGGGCAGTCCAGCTCGACGCTGGTGATGCGGGCCTCCCGCTGGAACAGCCGGTCCCCCGCCACGGCGTCCTCGACCTCCAGCTGCACCATCGGGTTGCCGGGGTTGGGACAACCGGGAGTGGCGTCGAGGGGCTGGAAGTCCGACCCATCCACGGTCACCAGGGCGGACTGCGAGATGAGGGACAGCGGCGAGACATCGAGCGGAAGGCCGACGTTCTCGCCGGCCGGGAACCCGACGACGGCGAAGACATCCGGCCGGCGGCGGACCGTGAAGTCGTCCCACGCCTCGCCAGAACTGGCGGGATTCGACGCCGAGAGCCCCACGGTCCAGCCGGTCAGCCGGTAGGTCGCGTCGGTGATCGTGCCGAGCAACGTGCCGTCCACCGAGATGGCGAAGCGCACCGAGGGGTTGGCGCCCGTGACCGTCACGTCGAGCAGGCGGCTGCCGGTGGACGGGGCCGCGATGGGCAGCGTGCCGACGGGCACCTCGCCGATGGGGGCTGGCAGCACCGCCGTCACGACCACCTGCGCGGGCGTCTTCTGGTACTCGACGCGGTAAAAGGCGTCCTCGGCGATCGCGCGCAGGGCGAGTCCGGCGCGGCCAAAGCCTGGCGCCGCATCGATCAGCCGCACGCTCGCCCGCACGTCGAGGTCCCGGTGGGGCCGCTGCCGCTCCTGCGCCACGCCCGGAAGCTTGACGATCAGCAGGGGGCCTCCGCCGTTCGTGCGGACGGCCGTGCCCGAGCGTAGGTCCACGTCGAGCGGCAGGCGGCCGCAGGTCGGTTCGCACTCGAACCAGTCCGAGCCCGGGCCGGCCAGCGGGCCGTCGGTGCGCTCGAAATCATCGTCATGTGCGCCGTCCGTGAGCCACGCGTCGGGCACGCGCACGCGCAGCGGCGCCGCCAGCCTGCGGAAGGCCGTGGGTCTCGGGCCGACCGACGGCGTCAGTCCCGCGGCCGGGGCGTCGAGGACGCCGCTATCGGACACGCTGCCCCGCCGGGGCTGGAGCGGGCTCGCGGCGTCCTCGAGCCAGAGCTCCACGGGCCAGGTCGTGGCCCCGTGCCGGTCGTCAAGGCCCACGATGACCTGCGAGACGTCGAACGGCGGGGACACCGCCAGCGACTGGGCCGGGAACCGGACGGCGACCGCGTCCATCGCGCCGGCCGGGCCACCGCTCGCGTCCAGCCGCGCCTCCCACGCCGGACCGATGGGATCCTGGCCATCGTCCACCGAGAGAACCAGCCGGTCGCCGAGGGCTTTCGGGATGGCCACGGGCCGCGGGAAGTCCACGCTCCAGATCGCGCCGTCGAGACGCGACCGCAGCGCCAGGCTGGCCGCGAGGGCCGCGGGATCGCTCGCGAGGGCGTCCAGCCGCGCCTGGCGGCCGGCGAATCCTCCCCGAGCCAGCGGCGCGGCCGCCGGATCCGCGAGGGCCGCCGGCGCCACGAGAAGCATGAGCAGGAACGTCGCTCGGAAAACGGGCACTCGGAATCTCCGGAACAGCGCGGGCTACGGCCTTGGACACCGGCCAGCGCCCCGCGGTTGAACAGGAACTTCGCCCGAGCGGCCGCCACAGTCCATCGGGCGGCGGCCCTGGGCGTCTGGTTTTCGGCCGGGGTTCCCCGCGGGGCCCCGGAAAGCCGCTGCCGGGGTGGCTGGCGGGAGCCAGGGGCGCGGACCGGGCCATCCTAACCGGGGCCGGCGGCCGACTGGCCGGCGAATGAGCGCCCGGCGCTCGCCGCGGCTCGACTCAGCCCGGTCGCGACGGGTTTCTCGCCGCGTCATAGAAGCCGAGGAGCTTGCGCTCCACCCGGCCGAAATCGTGGAAGCGGCGGAGCTTGCGCAGGTCCCGCGCTCGGGGCGACATGAGCCCCGTTCGCAACAGCAGGCCCAGCCACGGGTTGGGCGGGCGGACGTGGAACGGGATCAGGTTGAAGTCGAAGAGCCGGGCCACGGGCCCCCCCTCCGCCCCCGGCACGACCATGACGTTCATGGCGTGCAGGTCCACGTCAAAGAGGCCCGCCTCGTGCGCCAGACGGACGATGTCGCCCACCTGCCGGAACAACTCGGGCTCGACGGCCCCGCCGGACCGCGTGAAGCGGAAGTAGTAGAGCTCGCCGTCGAGCCGCTCCTGCACGACCGCGTTGGCGCCCGCGCCCTCGAAGTAGCCCAACGGCTCCGCGACGTGGCGCGCGAGCCCGGGCGCGCGAAAGAACGCGAGGTTCCGCTCGTACTCGTACTGCGGCAGCGGCACCGGGTGCTTGCGCGCGTGTCGCCTCAGCGCCAGCGGCTTGTACAGCTTCACCGCGACGGGTCGCCCGTCCCAGTCCCCCGCGATCACGGTGGAGCGGCCGCCCTCCCCCAGGCGCTCGCCCAGGCGGATGGCGCCCATCGTGGTCAGCGGCAAGCGGCCGGACTCGCCCGCGGAAGGGCTCAGCGCGACCCCATCACGAGCGCGTCGGCCGTCTCGTCCATCGCGGGACCGAGCAGGGTACTGCTCAGCGCGAGATCGGCCGCGTCCACGCGGGGCCCGACGAAGACGATGGACGCCATGACGGCCGGCCCCGTCTCGACCACGGGGTCGCTGACGCACGCGATGCCGAGCCGCTCGCCCGCGAGATCGAATCCCGCGGCTTCCGACGCGCACGCGGCGGACGCGACGTGCTGGACGCGCGCATGCGCCGGCCACCCCGCCAGCGTGGCGCTGAACGCGATGGTCGGGATCGGCGCCGGCAGGCTCAGGTCGAGCGTCCGCTCGGGCCAGGCGAGCGTCTCGAGACCGACGGCGGCCCGCAGGATGAGGACCGCGTCCGCGATGTTCACGCGCCCGTCGCCCTCGCCGAACGTCACCGCGCTCGAGCGCTCGGCCGGCGCCACGTCGGCGAAGACATCGTCGGGGGCTGGCGCCTCGAGGCCGACGCTCGCGCGCAGAGCCAGCACGGCGTCGGCGACATCCACGCGACCGTCGCCCGTTCCGCGCGGAGCGACGTCACCCGCCGGTCGCGCAACGGTCTCCGCCAGCTGCGGCGCGCAGGCGGCGCACGAGACCGTGTAGGCCAGCGTCACCAGCCGCCGGATCACCAGGACATCGCCGAGCCGGATGAGCGGCGCCGTGGCATTGGGAGCCGGACACCAGCTCTTCGCGCCGCTCGCGGGAACGCAGACCTCGGCGCCCGGGTGGAGATTCCCGCACAGCGCGTCGCGCGCGTTCTCGGCAACGGATCCGAGGGACTTGCGGCGGGCGTGCACGAAGTCGGCGAGCGTCGTGGCGCCGTTGCCCACGCCGTCAGGGAAGATGTCGCCTGGACTCGGGCAGCCCTCGACCACGCCGATGGAGCCGGCGTTGAGGCTGCCGCCGATCACGACGGCGCTGGCCGTGACCATCTCGACCTCGGACAGCGTGAGCGCGACGGTGGCGCCAGGAGCCACGCCCCCCGCGATCGTGAACGGGATGACGGCAACCTGGCCGGAGGGGATGGTCGCGAGCGTGTTCGACAGGATGAAGACGCGGAAGCGCCCGGGCGCGACGAGGTTCGACTCGATGTCGTGGTTCGTGCTCGCGAGCGCCGCGCCCTCGGAAGGGGGGCCCACCGCGGAGACCTGCGCCGCGCTGAAGAGAACGTCGAACTGGACGGCGCTGATCTGCGCGTCGTTGGCCAGCGTGACGGGAACGTTCGCGACGCCGCCCGGCGACCCCGAGACGGCCCCGACGGTCAGCGACGGGGCGGCGAGGGCAGGGCCTCCGAGCGCCATGACGACCAGCGTGGCGAGCAGGCAACGCGCGTTCATGCGGACTCCCCTTTCGAGGTGCTCGGCGGACTGCAGGAGCGCCGGCGCCTTGCCGGAGCACGCTGCGGCCAGCTCGGCGGCGATTCCGTTCCGTGGCGAGACCGGGCCATCATGCCAGACCCGCCACCCGGCAGCATGCGGCCACCCCAGGACGCGCCGGGCCTACCCGCGGGGCGTGTCCGTGCAGCGGTCGCGCCCCGCGGCGCGGAAGAACAGGAGGCTCCCCGGCAGGCTCGCGACCGGCACGGACACCTCGTTCTCGCCCCGCGGTCCCTCGCGAGCGTCCTGCCGCGCGACGAGCGTCCAGGACGACAGGGGCGTCGCCACGCCCGCGGACGTCGTCTGCCACAGACCGTAGGAAGGAGGCGCGGCGGCGCCCATCCACGCGAAGGTCACGTCCGCGGCGCTCCGGCGGGCGCGGAGGGTTCCGGGCAGGACGGTGCCGATGCCGGGCGGGGCCGGCGAGATGTTCTGGAGGGCCCGATAGTCGTGGCAATCGGGCTGGGTCTCGCACTGCGTGTAGAGCGAGTAGATCCCGCCGTCCTCGCCCACGGCGTTGGTCTCCGGCGTGGTGGTCCAGCCCGCCGCCGCGGGGACGCCCGGTCCGGCGAACGAGAAGTAGACGGGGCCGCCGCAGGCGATCTGCTCCCAGCCCTGCGCGCGAAGGGTGAAGACCTCGCCCGGGCACTTGCCGCCCGGAGGGTCGGCGGCCAGCGGCGCGATCACGACGCAATCGGCCCCGCAGGCCTGGGCCTCCGGGACCTTGCGCACGATCTCGTAGGTGAAGCGCACGTCGTCCACGAGGAACTGCCCGCGGTTGGGCGTCTCGAATCCGCAGTCGTACACGTCGCCCCAGAACACCCACATCATGCGCAGCGCCGAGTAGTCGGCGCCGGGCACGAGCAGGAAGGGCTCGCGCGAATACGAGAAGGGCTGCTGGACCCGCCAGCCCCCCGTGTCCTCGTAGAGAGGCCGCCAGTAGCGCCAGGCATCGCCGCGGTAGATGCGCTCGCCGGTGGCGTAGTCAAACGTGGCGGGATCGGTCGTCGTGAACAGCCCGACGAAGTCCGCGTCGCAGAGCGGATTGCCCGGATCCGTCCACAGGTCCGAGTTGATGGCGAAGCTCCAGTCGCGCAGCCGCATGGCCACGGACGCGGCAGGCAGCGCGAAGAGCGAGGGCGACTCGAGCGTGGTCGCCACCTGCCCGTCACCGTAGGGCGCGCATCCAGGCTCCCCCACGTGCCAGCCGTGCGGCGTCGTCGCGCCGGCGCAGGCCTCCGTGCGCCACAGGTTGATGGCCCCTCGGCGCGTCACCGTGCTCCAGCTACCGGCGGTCGGGGACGTGGCCGGATCGAACGTCTCCGTGCCGCCGCTGAACGGCGAGAGCGCGGTCTCGAGCACGTAATCCATGTTGAGCTCGAGCGTCAGCTGCGCCGAGCCGGTGCGGCCTCGCGATCGGAAGTCGAAGCGCAGGGTGGCCATCTCCCCCGCCGTGGCCGTGGGCCGCGCCGTGGCCTTGAACTGCGCCTCGAATCGCCGCGGACCCGTGCGCGGCTGCGGCCCGACGCTCCCGAGCGGGATGGGCGACGACGGCAGCACGCGCACCGTCGGGCTCAAGCTCGTGACCGTCATCTGCAGGTTCTCGAGATCGGCGCCCGTGGCGTTGCCGAGCGTCACGGCGATCGTGGCCTCCTCGCCGGCGTCGAGGAACTTCGGCAGCACGTACCAGCCAGGAACGTCGTCGTCGTCCGCGGACATCTGGCACCAGTTTCCATGCACGAAGTGCTGGAGAACCCGGATGTCCATCGCCGCGGTGACGCTGGCCTGATCGGAGCGCGCGCCGTACGTCGCGGTCACGGTCTCTCCGTCCGCGGCCTGCAACACGGCATCGCCGGGATTCGCGGGGCCCGGCACGATCGTGAACGGCGCGCGCAGGAGCGCGCCGCCAGGCACGCGCGTCAGCGGAAGCGTCAGGGCATCGCCGCCCGACGTGCTCAGCGTGACGGTCGCGCCCGCCGGCGCGCGCGCGTCCACCACCTCGACCAGGCCGTCGTCATCGGGGGCGTACGTGTCCTGGTCGAGAAACACGTTCGCCGAACCCGAGCACTCCGGCGGCATGTCATACCCGGCGATCGGCCTCATGTCGGCCGGTCCCGTCGTCGTCGCGGACGCGCCCATCCCGCGGTTGACGAAGACCTGCCACAGCTCGCAGCGATGCGCGCCTCCCGTGAGCGCGGCGTCCGCCAGCAGGATCCCGTCTCGCGCCTCGAGGAACGTCGGCTGGCAGGGCGTGAAACGCATGCCCTCGACGATGAGTCGCTCCGCGCGCGCGACGCCGTCGGCGGCGCCGTGCATCTGGATGAAGCGCGCGCGCAGGTCCCACAGCGTGCCCGCCCAGATCTCGCCGTCGGTGAAGCGGTTGCACGCGCCGCCCTCGCACAGGTTGACGAGGGAGTACCCCGTGGCGCCGATGGGTCCGGTCCGGTGCCCGTTGGGGGTCCCAGCCGTCCACGCCCCGATGACCGGGTCCTCGGTGAACGACGCGGCGAAGAAGTCGGACCATCCCTCGGACAGCGCCTGCGGCTGCGCCCCGGTCATGCACGCCGCATCGTTGCCGACGAGCCGCGTCGAGACCTGATGCGCGAGCTCGTGGTAGAGCAAGTCCGTCTCGAGAGCGCCGTCCTTGAGCTGGCCCGAGGCATCCTCGAAGACGCCCGTCACGAGGTACGTGAAGGTGCCGTCCGCGCCGACGCCCATGCCGACACCGTTGTACGGCCGCGTGCCGTCCACGGAGGCGTACTGCACGAGCGCCCAGACGCGATCGTCCGCGCGCACGCCGCCGCGGCCGAAGTTGTCCGTCTGGCACGCGCCCGAGGCTTCGTCGAAGCCGAGCCGACGGAACCGGTCGTGGGCGTCGTTGACGGCCCAGAAGACGTTCGTGAGCGCGAGGCCGGCGTCCGCCGAAGGCGTGCCCGTGAACGCGAAGTCGAGCGCCGGCGGATCGCCCGTCGCCTGCGCCACCGCGCCGTAGGGCGGGAAGAAGTCCGCCTCGCGATCGAGCTGGGCGTGCACGTTGTTGCCAATGGTCTCGGTCGCCACCGTCCAGCCCGCCGGCGAATCCACCGAAGGGTTCGTGACGGGATCGACGAAGTCCACCCACGCCAGGCCCGACGGCGGATCCCGCGGCACGACGCGCGCGCGCGCGACGCCCGGGAACACCAGCGGATCGAGGCGCAGCAGGGCGCCAGTCTCGGCGTGCAGGATCATCTGGACGTAACGGTCAGCGCGTCCGAGATCCATCACCTGCACGCGGAAGGCGCGCTCGCAGCCGGTCGCCGTCGCGAACAGCACGGGCTCGGCGAACGGCGCGGGCCCCAGGGGCGCGTCCGCCGCGCGGCCGAGCGCCGCCCGCGCCGCCGCGAAGGCCTGCTCCGCCGTCGTGACGCGAGCGCGTGGCGAGAGCGGCAGGGGTGGCCCGGGAGCGAGCTCGCCGGCGTGCGCCGCCAGCACCGACCCATCGGGCAGCACGGCCACCGTGATGCGGCCCAGGTGCACCGGCACGCCGCCGAACGCCTGCTGGAACGTCACGAACCGGGCGCTCCCGTCGCGCACGTGCGCGAGCCCGAGGTCGCCGGCCGGCTGGAGCCGCTCGCGCGCGAAGCGCAGCGCGATGTCGGCGGGGACCTCGGCCGACGGAGACGTGACGGGCGCGCCGGCCCTCCCCGCCAGGAGCATCGGGCGCGGGGCGGCCTCACCCCGGCTGTCGAACGCCACGGCAAGAGGCGGATCCGTGCCCGCGATCGTCGGCATGGTGGCCGTCGGCACGGGGGGGCGTGCGGCCAGCGACTCGCCCGAAAGAGCGAATCCGGCGGCGACGACGGCAAGGCTGGCGATCGGCATGCGCGGCACGGTGGAACTCCTGACGACAGGAAGGTCGCCCCATCATGCCCGCCAGCCAAGTCCCCGGCCAGGGCGCGGACTCCGGGCCTCGCGCTATCGTGGCCAGATGAGAGCATCCCGCGCCCCCCGCTGGGCCCGTCGCCGCGCGTCGTGGCGAGCCCTGGGCGCGAGCCTGAACAGCTTCGCGGAGCGGTTCCCCGCGGCGGAGCGACTCGCCGCGGACCCGGTTCATCTCGCGCATGGCCGCGCGCCGGCCGATGCCGAGGTCGCGGCGCTGGTCGCCTCGGCGCTCGCCTTCGGAAATGCCCGCGCCCTGATCGGCAAGGCACGCGCCGCGCTCGAGCCGCTCGGACCCGGCCTGGCGGAGGCCGTCATGTCGCTCTCCCCCGACCGCCCCCCGCCCCACCTCGCGGCCGGCCGCTGGACGCATCGCTGGATTCGCGCCCCGGACATGGCGTGGCTCCTCGGCTGCGTGGGCGCCACCTTGCGCGAGCACGGGACGCTGCGCGCCGCGTTCACGCGCCACCTCGACTTGGCCGACGACTCCCTGCTGGCGCCCATGCGGTCCTTCGTCACGAGCATCCTCGCCGCGGGCGAGAGGGCGGGCTGGGGCCCGCCCGACTCGCTCGGCCGCGCGCATCTCCTGCCGATCCCGGACGGCGCCGGGGCAAGCAAGCGCCTCTGCCTGTTCCTGCGGTGGATGGCGCGACCCGCGGACGGCGTGGACCTCGGCCTGTGGCCGGAGGTCGGCACGCGGCGGCTCACGATCCCGCTGGACGTCCACGTCGCGCGCATCGGCGCCTACGTCGGGCTGACCGATCGAAGGACGCCGGGCTGGCGGATGGCGCGCGAGATCACCCGAAACCTGGCGCGCTTCGACGCCGAGGATCCGACGCGCTTCGACTTCGCCCTGTCCCATCTCGGCATCATGGGCGGATGCCCCCGCCGCCGGGATCCCCGCCGCTGCTCCGCCTGCGATCTCCTGCCCATCTGCCGGCTGTGACCGGGGCCTCGATCGTCCTTGACGGGCGCCCGGACCCATCCCATCACGGCGGCAACACGCGGACCGGCGCGCTGGATGCGATCGGTCCCAGGAGGTCACCATGCCGATGATTCGCCGAACCGAAGACGCCATGCTCACGCAGCCCGTGGCGCTGCGTGACGAGATGAACCGACTCTTCGAGTCCATTCTCCAGGGCTCGCCCTCCCGCCGCGAGCTGACCTGGGACCGCGCGTTCGCGCCCGCGATCGACATCCACGAGACGGCGACGGACGTGGTCGTCACGGCCGAGATCCCCGGGATCAACCCCGCGGACGTCCAGATCGATCTGACCGGCAACGTGCTCACCCTCAAGGGCGAGAAGAAGGAAGAGTCCGAGGAAAAGGGCAAGAACTGGCACCGCATCGAGCGGGGCTACGGTTCCTTCACGCGAAGCTTCCAGCTTCCCGAGTCGGTCGATCCGGAGAAGACCCGCGCGTCGTGCGACAACGGCGTGCTCACCGTGACGATCGGCAAGACCGAGGCCGCTCGGCCGCGCAGCATCAAGGTGGACATCAAGAAGTGATGCGGCGACGCGCGACTCGTCGCGCGCCAGCCTGACGGGGCCCGCCGGCCTGGCGCCGGCGGGCCCCGTCGCGTCCGCCCGCTGTCGCGCGGCGACGGGCCGCGCTACGATGGCGCCTTCACCCCCGGAGGCGCCCGTGAGCGAATCGCGTACCTGGAACCCGCGTCACGAGACCATGCCCCGCGAGCGGATCGAAGCGCTACAGGCGCGCAAGCTCGCGAATCTGGTCGCATGGGTCGAGAAGAGCAACCCGTACCACGCGGCCCGGCTGCGTGAAGCCGGCGTCACGGCAGCCTCGATCAAGAGTCTCGCGGACCTGCGCCGCATCCCCTTCTTCACGCGCGAGGACTGGATGCAGGGCCAGGCCAGCTCGCCCCCGTTCGGACCGATCCTGGCGGCGCCGATCGAAGCCGCCATGCGGTACCACCTGACCTCGGGCACGACGGGCAAGACGCCGATCCGCGTGCTGGACTCGATGAAGGACTGGGAGTGGATCACCGAGTGCTGGTGCTACGCGTTCTGGGGCTTCGGCGTGCGCCCGAGCGATCGCGTGTTCTTCGCGTTCAGCTATGGCTCCTTCGTCGGCTTCTGGGGCGCGCACTACGCGTGCGAGAAGATGGGCTGCCTCGTCCTTCCCGGCGGCAACATGACCACCGAGGGGCGCGTGCGCCAGATCTTCGACATGGGCGCGACGGTCATCTGCTCGACGCCGACCTACGCGCTGCGCATGGCTCAGGAAGCCCAGACCATGGGGCTCGACCTCGCGAACGGCCCCGTCAAGCGCATCATCCTGTCCGGCGAGCCAGCCGGCTCGATCCCCGCGACCAAGGCCCTGATCGAGAAGCAGTGGGGCGCGAAGGCCGCGGACACCGCGGGCATGACCGAGCTGGGCACGATCATGATGTTCGAGTGCGAGGCCCAGCCCGGCGGCGCGCACGTGATCGAAGATCACTACATCGAGGAAGTGATCGATCCCGACACCGGCGAGCCCCTCCCCTACGGCGAGCAGGGCGAGCGCGTCGTGACGTCCTTCGGGCGCGGGTTCATCCCGGTGCTCCGGTACCGCACGCGCGATCTGGTGCTGAAGGTCCCGGGATCGAACTGCCCGTGCGGCCGGACGTTCGACCTGTACGAGGGCGGCATCCGCGGCCGCGTGGACGACATGAAGCTGGTCCGCGGCACCAACGTGTACCCGCGCGCGGTCGAGGCGATCGTGCGCGAGCATCCCGCCGTGGACGAGTTTCAGATCCGCCTCTGGACGGAGGACTCGATTCGCGACGAGATCGAGGTCATCGTCGAGCTCCCGAACCTCGACGACGCCGCGGCCGCCAAGCTCATGGCGGCGCTCGGCCGCCAGCTCGCCGAGTCCCACGAAGGCCTGCGCATCGGCGTGCGCCGCGGCGAGGCCGGATCGCTCCCCCGCTTCGAGCTCAAGGCCAAGCGCGTCAACGATGAACGGATCGTGATCGGCTCCGCAGGGACGAGGAGAACGCAAGCATGAAGAACGCCATGGGCGAGGAACTGAACGCGGCGCAGGTCGCGCTCGCGGACTGCTACTCGAAGCTCGTCGCGACGCTCCGCGAGCACGGCGAGACGATGGCGCCGTTCGAGCGGCGCAACGCGCTGAAGGCCGCGTCGGCGCTCTGGCAGGTGGCCAACGGCCTCGACCTGGATCCCGGCCAGCTCTACGACATCGGCGCCTGAGCTCGCCAGCTTGCCGCGTCATCCTTCCGCGTCGCGCACCTGCGACGGCCTGAGCTCCTCGATCTACGAGGTCGTGCGCCAGCGTGCGCGCTCGGTGCCCCCGCTCGTGCACGCGCTCCACGTGGGCGATTCCTGGCGCGAGCCGCCGGCCGCCGCGCGCTGCGAGACCGTGGACACGGCGAGCCACCCGCTCGTCCACGCCTATCCGCCCGTGCACGGCGACCCGCGCCTGCTCGACTTGCTGGAGCAATCGCTGAGCGCCCGCGCGGGCCGCGACATCCCCCGCGCGAACATCCAGGTCGTGGCAGGCGCGACGGGGGGCCTGTCGGTGGCCTGCCAGGCCCTGATCGACCCGGGCGACGAGGTCATCATCCCGACCCCGTGCTGGCCGCTGATTCCCGGCATCGTGAGCTCGCGCGGCGGCGTCGCCGTGCAGGCGCCCGTCATGACGAGGATGGGAGAGCCGGGCTTCGATCTCGCCGCGGCGCTCGAGCGCCTCGTCACCCCGCGCACGGTCGCGCTGTACATCAACTCGCCGCACAATCCGACGGGCGCCTGCCTTTCGAGCGCCGATGCCGCGGCGATCGCCGCGCTCGCCGCGCGGCACGATCTCTGGGTGTTCGCCGACGACGTGTACGAGCATCTCGTTCACGACGGAACGGCGCCGGAAGCGCTCTGGGCCCGCGAGGATCTCGCCGGACGCACCATCGGGGTTCACTCGGCGTCCAAGTCCTACGCGATGGCCGGCTGCCGCGTGGGCTGGCTGCACGGTCCGGCGGAGCCCATGGCGGCCATCCGCGCCGTGTTCGCGCATCAGGCCTACGCGGTCGCGCACCCGATGCAGCGCCTCGCGGCGCGCGCGCTCGTGTCGGGCGGCCCGTGGCTCGCCGAGACGCGCGCGCTCTACGCGAACGCGGCCAGCCGCGCCGCGGCGCTCCTGCGCGTCGCGACCCCGGCCAGCGGGACGTTCATCTTCGCCGACGCGGCGCCCTTCGTGCGTGACGGCGAGAGCGTCATCGACTTGCTGGGCCGCTGCCTCGAGGCAGGCGTGCTGCTGTGCCCCGGGGCGGCTTGCGGTGGCGACTTCGACGGCTGGTTCCGGCTCTGCTTCACGGCCGTGGATCCGGGCTCGCTCGACGACGCCATCGAGCGGCTCGCGCCCGTGCTGGCGCGCTGAGCGCGGGTCAGGCGCCCGCGTCCGGCTCGCCGATCGCGGCGTCCACCGCCTCGCGCATGAGATCCGTGCCGCTCTTCTCGTGACGCCACCAGCAGGCGCGTCCCCGGATCTCGCGGCAGGCGCCGAGCGCGGCGCGAAGGTCCTCGGGGACGGGCGCCGCCTCGAGCCGCGGAGCCAGGTACTCGTTCACGAACAGCACGACACGCCGCGGGCGGTCCGCCCGCCGCAGGGCCGCGACGAACGCGTCGGCCGCCGCGCGTTGCTCGTCCCACCCCCCGGCCGCCAGGGCGAAGATGACGCCGTCGCACTCCGCCAGCGCTTCGGCGAAGGACTCGACGGCGTCCGCTCGCGGCATGACCGCGACGCGAAGCTGCACCACGCGGCCGCGCCAGTCCGCCTCCACGCACGTCAGCCGCGCCCGCCCCGTCTCGACGACGTGCATGCCGGCCGCCTGCAGGTCGTGTCCGAGGAAGGCTTCGACCAGGTCGAGGGGGCGCGCCGCGGCCGCGCCGAACAGCCCGACGCGGGGGCCCGCCGCGGGGGATCGCCCGCCAGCGACGCCGCGCTCGCTCACTGCCTCGGGCGCGCGCGCAGGTCCACCGGCTCGGCGGGATTCTTCTTGCGCGGCGGCGTCGTTCCGCACGGGCGCTCCGGCCAGGCGTGCGGCTCGCCGTTGACCAGCACGAGGTCATCCGCGAGATCCCGCGACGGCCCCTCGTCCGAGGGTCCGCGCTCGCCGTCCGCGCCGAGCGACGTGACGCTCCAGCGCCCATCATTCAGCGAGTAGCGGAGCGGATGTCCCCATCCGTCCTCGAGCAGCACGCCCGCGCGATCCGCCGGATCCACGACGACGATCACGTCCACGAGCGGCACGTCCGCGCCGGGCGGCATGGTCTCGAGCGTGCCGAGCGCGATGGCCGCCGCCTCGACGTTCGCCCAGCTCACGACCACGCGATCCACGGCGCGCGCGCGGGACAGGTGCACCGCGAGGAACCCCGCCCCCGCGACCAGCACGGCGAGCGCGACGGCGCGACCGCCGCGCGGCGGATCGGCGCTCAGCGCGAGGCCGGCCACGAGGAGCCCGAGCGCCAGCGCCGCGACCCCGGCGTGCGCGAGATCGATCGGTCGGATGGCCTCGACGCGGCCACCGGTTGATTGCGCGAGCAACGCTCCGCCGGAGAGGAGCGCACTCGCGATGACCAGCGTCCACGCGAGCAGGCCCGGACCCGCGCGGCGAGCGAGGCCCGCCAGCATGACGAAGCCGATCCCCTGCGCCGCCGCGAAGGCCAGGGGCTCGGGCGCGTAGGCCGGCTCGCAGAGAGAAGCGATCGGCCGCACGGCGCTCGCGGCCAGCAGGGCCACGGCTGCCACGCCGCAGGCGACGAGCGGCGCAAGGCCGCCCGGGGAGTCCGTCTCGTTCATCGTCATGGCCTCGTCCTCATCTCGTGAGCGGATCTTCGACGTCGGGCGGCGTCGCGTCGAGGAGCATCGCGAGCCCGGGCTCTCGCGCGGCCAGGGCGCGATACATGTCCCACGCCACCCGGCGATAGGACGGATGCCCCTTGATGCCCGAGCGCAGGCGCGCGATGTAGTCGGCCTCCGCGAAGTCCATCTTGAAAAGGCTCCGGCAAAGATGCGCGAGCGGCAAGGCGTACTGCGCGGCGCGCTCCCCGCACTCGCCCGCGATGCGAGAGGCTGCCTCCGCGGCGCGGGCATGACAGGCGGCCACGCGCGCGGTGATGCCGGCCTCGTCGCCATCAGGCGGTGGCGCGAAGCCGGCGCCCGGATCGAGGGGCTGCAGGAACTGATGGCAGCGACGGTGGCGGTGCATGTCGCGGAACCCGCCGACGTCCATCACGATCTCGAAGACGTGGCGCCCGCCCGCGCGGCAGGCGCGCGGCAACTCGTCATGCGGCCCGCGGCCCGCGAGGAGCCGCGCGAGACGCGCGGATCTCTCGGCCGCCGGCAGCGCCGCCGCGGCGGCCACGACGTCGGACCACGGCGCCCCCGACGCCTCGTACGCGAGCGACGCGAGGATCTCGACGTCGGTGGCCGGCGCGTCGTGAAGCGTCGTGCCGGCGCTCGCTGGCGGCTGGCGTTTCGCGCCCAGCGCGCGGGCCTCGGCCGCGGAACGCTCGCGCACGCCGCGCTGCCAGTCGAACGGCCGCGCATGCCGGGCCAGCGTCGGCGCGACCGGCTTGCCGCCGCCGAGCGACTCGCTCCGGCAGCCCTCGACCAGGCGATCGGCGAACGCGCGCACCTCGGCGAGATCCGAGACGAGCAGCCGCGAGATCTGCCGCTCGAGCGTGCGGATCGAGACGACCTGGCCGATGGACGTGGGAATGCCCAGCGGCAAGAGACCCCGCGCCATGTCGAACGCGCGCGCCGCGATGTTGCGCTCGTACGCGCGCGGATCCATGGCGTCGGGCCTCGGGTGCCGGCGACCGAGCCACGCGGCGGCCTGCGCCTGGACGTCCTGGTAGCCGAGAAGGAGATCGTCGAGCGTCTCCCGGTAGAGCGCCTCGACGCCCGTCCCGGCGATCTCGGGCGGCACGATGACGCCCTTGGTCGCGAAGTCCTGGTAGCGCGTGCTGCGCGCCTGGCCGTCCCAGAGGGGCTCGTCGAGGATCTCGATGCCGGCCAGTTCCGAGACGTCCTCGAAGCAGGCGGCGACGTGGCCCAGGTCGGCGATCGAGGCGTGCCCGTAGTCGAAGTAGAAGGACTTCCAGAACTTCTCCTCGCTGTGGGTCTCGACCCATGCGAGCGAGTCCTCCACCGGATCGCCCGATCGGCTGTAGCGAGCCAGCGCGTACGCCTGCTTCTCCGCCTGGAGCGGGGGCAGGAACACGACGCGCGGTCGCGGGTCGAGGACATCACGGCGGGGCACGGCGCCATCATGCACGCGAGCATGCGGGAGGCGTCAACGCGGCCGGTCACGCCCGGAACGAAAAACGCCCGCTTCCTCGGGGGAAGCGGGCGTCACGCGGAACCCTGCGGCCCCGCAGGGAATCACCAGCGATCGGAGCGAGGACCGCGGGAGCCGCGATCGCCGCCGAACCCACCGCCGCCGCCGTTGCGGCCGCCGCCACCACCGAAGCCACCACCACCACCACCGCCGCGGGGACCACGGTCCTCGCGAGGACGGGCGACGTTGACCTGGATCTGACGGCCGTCGAGCGACTGGCCGTTGAGGCCGTCAATGGCCGACTGGGCCTCCTCGTCCGAGCCCATCTCGACGAACGCGAAGCCGCGGGGGCGGCCCGTCTCGCGATCGGTCACGAGCGTGGCGCGCTTGACCTCGCCGTAGGCGGCGAAGGCCTGGACGAGCCCGTCCTCGGTGGTCTTGAACGAAAGGTTGCCGACGTAAAGCTTGTTCTGCACGAGCGTATCCTGAGCGAGAGTCCGGGAGCGAAGGCCTGTCTGGCCGCAGACGCACCGGAAAGTGGAGCGTCCCCGAGAAGCGATCCTGGCAGTTCGGCGACAGACGGGCCGGCTCGGATTCGAGCGAGCAGAGCGAACGACGGTCGTGTCCAGCAGGGAGCGGTCTAGGGTCCGTGCGCCGGGTTCGACGCCGCGCAAGCATGCCAAGGAGCCCGAATCCCGGCAACGGGGGGCAGCCGCGGGACCAGCGCGAGACCGGCCGGGTTGGCGACCGGGGCCGGAGCGGCACGGCGGGCCCCCTGCCCGGGCCGCGCGGCCGGCGAGGGGGCCATGAGCTACCATCGCTGCGGAGGCTCCATGATCGTTCAGCTCGTCCCGATTGCGGCTCTGCTGCTGGGTGGGTTCGCGGCCTTCCTCGCGCGCGGGCTCAGGAGCGGGCCCGTGGCGCTGATCGCGGGTCTGGTCGCGGTGGTCGGTCTCGGGCTGCAATTCGGCTTCTGTTGAGGCCACCCTGCGGGGGTGCTCGGTCAGGGCATCGGCGCACTGGTGGCACCTGCAGCGGCGACCGTGGGCTGGCGCGTGCAGCGTCACGCATCGGCGGGACGCGGATTCGGAGTCGCGGGCTTCGTCGTCGGAGCGTTCGCGACGGCGCTGGCGATCTTGCAAGCGGGAATCGCCGGTTTCGCACTCGCGGCCAGCGGCGCTGACCCGACCCCGCCGGTCTTCCGGCCACTCGCATGCGATTGCGCGGCAGCAGCACCGGACGTGTCGCTCGAGATCCGGCTCGACGCGCCGGGCGGCGTGACCACGACCGTCCGCGGCGGCACGCGATCGGTGGCTCTCGAGCCGGAGCCGATCGTGAGCCTCGCCGACATCGAGGCCATCCACGTGTTTCAGGCCGATGACGCGGGCACGCCCGTCACGATCACGCTCGGCCCCGCGGCCGCGTCGCGCCTCGCCGAGCAGGCGACTCCAGGCCGAACGATCGCCATCCTCGTCAACGGCGCCTGCTTGCAGGCGTCCACCGTGCGCGAGCCCCTCCCCGCGCAGATGGCCCTTCTCCTGCCAACGCTCACGCCCGAGGAAGCCTGCGCGCTGCACTGTGCCGGCCGCGCGAAGGGGAGCCTCAGCGCAGCGACGGATCCACGATCACGAGCGCCTTGAGCGAGTCTCCCTGAGCCACCGTGATGGCGAAGGCCTGCTCGACCTCGTCGAGCGAGAAGCGATGCGTGACGATGTCGCGCGCCCGCAGCACGCCGCGCTCGAGATGCGCGAGCGCGCCGCGCGTGTCGGAGGGCCCGCACGAGTAAGCGAAGTGCAGCGTCAGCTCGCGGAAGTAACAGTCGAACGGCGAGATCGGTAGCTCCACGCCCTCGGGCGTCGGCCAGAACGAGCACCACCGGCCGCCCGGCTGCGTCGCGCGCAGCCCCATCTGCATCGCGCGCACGTCGCCCGGCCCCACGATGACGACGTCGGCCAGGCGCCCGCCGCACGCGGCGGCGACCGCCTCGCGCAGATCCTCGGCCCCCGGATCGACCGCCGCCGTCGCGCCGAGTTCCACCGCCTTCGCGCGGCGCGAGGCGACGAAGTCCGCCGCGATGATCGGTCCCGCGCCCAGCGCGCGCGCGAGCGCCACCAGCATCTGGCCCATCGCGCCCAGGCCGATGACCAGCACGCTCTCGCCCGCGCGCAGCGCCACGCGCTCGTACGCCTTCACGCAGCAGGCCAGCGGCTCGATGAGCGCCGCGTCCTCGAACGCCAGCGCGTCGGGCAGCCGGAACGTGTCGAGCACGTTCGCGCGCGGCACGCGGACGTACTCCGCGAGCGCGCCCGGGTGCAGGCGGCTCGTGCGCCAGGTCGTGCAGACGGTGACGTTGCCGCGGCGGCAGTCCTCGCACGCCATGCACGGCGCGTGGTGGTGGAAGAACACGCGGTCGCCCGCGCGCAGGTCCTTCACGCCATCGCCCGTCGCGACGACGACGCCCGCGGGCTCGTGGCCGAGCACGGCCGGCACCTTGCGCGCCACGTACCAGCCCGCCGTGTCCCCCGCGCACACGCCGACCACGGCGGTCTTGACCAGCACGTCGCCCGGCTCGATGGCGGGGACCGGCATGCGCTCGATGGTGGCGCGGCCGGGCTCGCGCGTCATGGCCGCGCGCATGGTCTCGGGGATGGCGAAGGGAGCGCTCACGGCAGCAACGCGTACTTGACGCCCTCGCCGCGGCCGATGAGATCGAGCGCGCGCGGGAGATCGGTCAGCGGCATGGAGCCCGAGAGCAGCCGCTCGACGCTCACCTCGCCGCTCGCGAGCAGCCGGCGCGCCTCGGCGACGCTGCGCGGCGCGAAGTGGAAGACGCCGGCGCACGTGATCTCGTCGTAGTGCACGCGCCGGGTGTCGAGCGTGACGGTCGTGCCCGGCTTGCAGCCCCCGAACCAGAGCACGCGCCCGCCCTTGCGCGCGAGCGTCGTGGCGAGCTCCCAGGCCTCGGGGGTCGCCGCGCACTCGATGACGGCGTCGGCGCCGAGGCCGTCGGTCAGCGCGCGCACCTGCTGGGCGAGCTTCTCGGCCGAGCAGGCCTGCTCGTCGATCACGGCGTCGGCGCCCAGATCACGCGCCGCCGCGAGCCGCGCCTCGCGCCGGCCGACCATGATGATGGGCCACGCCCCGCGCGCGCGAGCGAGCAGAAGCTGCATGAGCCCGATGGGGCCCGCGCCGATGATGACGCAGCTCTCGCGGGGCCGCAGGTCGAGCTTCTCCATGCCCTGCACGACGCAGCTCAGCGGCTCGAGGAACGCGGCGTGCTCCCAGGCCAGCGTCGCCGGCCGCGGGAAAGCGTTCAGCTCGACCACCGGGCGCGGCAGGAGCAGGCGATCCGCGAAGCCGCCCAGCGTCATGGAGCGCATGGCCTCGTCGCACAGGTTCTGGCTGCCGCGAAGGCACAGCGCGCAGCGCAGGCACGGCGCCGTGTGCACGCTCATGATCTCGTCACCCTCGCGAAAGCGCGCGCCCTTCCCCGCCGCCGCGACCACGCCCGCGAACTCGTGCCCCATGCGCGTGGGGAACGGCATCTTCGGATGGCCGCGCCGGAAGAGCTTCAGGTCCGTCCCGCAGGTGAGGGCCGCGCGGATCGCGAGGACGATCTCGCCCGGACCCGGCGACGGCTCGGGCTCCTCTCGCAGCTCGAGCTGACCCGGGGCAATGACGTGAAACGCGCGCATGAGATGCCGATGGCGGGGTGGATGCGTGACCGGCGGCAGCAAGAACCGCCGCCGTGGCGTGGGAGCATGTCCTGCCCCGGGGCCGGGGCGCCACCCTCGGGCACGGGGCGCACGTCATCGAGAGGGCTGGCGGGGTGCGTCCGCCCCGGCTCTGAGGGCCTGGTGCGCGGGTCGGGGCCGTGCTCCCGGCTCGCTGATACGATCCTGTCATGGCAACCAAGACCGCCAAGCGCATCGCGGATGAAGCCCTGAAGCTTCCCGCGGAGGCGCGGGCGGCCCTCGCGGGGACCCTCCTCGACAGTCTCGACGAGGAGGTCGACGAGGACGCTGAAGCTGCCTGGTCTGACGAGATCGCGAAGCGGGTCCGCGAACTCGAGGACGGTGCCGTCAAGACCGTCCCCTGGAGCGAGGTGCATCGCTCGATGCTCCGGTCGCGACGTGAAGCGAAGCGACGTTGAGTTCCACCCTGCCGCGCGCCTCGAGGCGGCGGCGTCGGATGCCGCGAGCATGAGACGCGCCACGGCCGTCGCTCTCTTCCTGGTGCTGCCTTGCGCCTGCCGAGGCCCTCACGAGACGGCGCTCGGACTCGCCGCACGAAGGGGAGATGCCCCGGCGGTCCGCCAGCTCATCCGCAGCGGCGAGGACGTCAACGCGCGAACGACGTCGCACGACGGCGAGACGATGCTGACGCCTCTCATGGAGGCGGCAATCGCCGGACAGTCCGAGACCGTCAAGGAACTTCTGGCCGGCGGAGCCGACCCGAACCTCCCCGACGACTCGCCACCCCTGGCGCTCGGTGCCGCCCACCCGGAAGTCGTTCGTCTCCTGCTGGCCGCTGGCGCTCGGACAACCGGGTCGCCATGGGTCAAGCCCCTCGTCCGGGCCGCCGATTCCGGAAGCCTCGAGTCCGTCCGCCTGCTTCTCGCGGCGGGTTCCGATCCTGACGATGTCGCGAGGACGGGAACACCGACGGCGCTCATCGCTGCCGCTGACGACGACAACCCCCTGCTCGTCTCGCTGCTGGCCGACTCCGGAGCCGATCTCGACCTGACCCGCGATGACTACGGCACGGCGCTCTCGCGAGCGGCGAGGTTCGGGAGGCCAAGCATGGTCCGGGTGCTGATCGAGCACGGCGCGAGCCGGAGTCATGTTGACCGCACGGGACGCACCGCGCTCCAGGTGGCAGCCGACGAGGGGCACGACGACATCGTCGCAATGCTCAGCGGCCCCGGTGTCGCGCCGCCGTCGCCCGGCAGACTGCTCCTCGGCGCCAGCAAGCGGGGCGACGTCGCGCGCATGACCCAGCTCCTGGAGACCGGCGCCAGCCCGAACTGGGCCAATGAGGAGGGCAAGACCCCTCTGATGGCGGCCGCCGAGTCCTCGGATCCCGACGCGGTCTCGCGACTGCTCGAGGCGGGAGCGGACGTGTCCGCAACGAACCGAGTCGGCTGCGGCGCCCTGGGCTTCGTCATGCCCGGACGCCAAGGTGATGCCGTGAGAGCTCTTCTCACGCGCGCCGGTGCCGCGTCGTGCCCGCCCTGATGCCCTCGGGGCCGTGGTGAGCGCTGAGCCGACGGAGATTCCCCGGCTCTCACGCAGTTGGAGAGGGCCGAACCCGCGAAGACAGAGGCCAAGGATCGTGCGCTCGATCCGACGCTTCAGGGTGTCGCCACGTCTCGCTCGCGGCGGCGCTGGCCCGGCGGCGAACTCGACATCCCGTCGTCACCCCTGGGCGGAGGGAGATGCACTCGTACCGACGACGCGCTGCAACTCGTCTGGAACGAGGAGCTTGGCCGCGGAGGCGGACGGGCATCCTGACTGGAGCGCTCAAGGGGATGGTCGTGAGAACTCTGGCGTGGTCCGAGGCGCTCCGGGAGGTCCGACTGGCTGCTGCGGAACTTCGAAACGCAACGTGGACTTCAGACCGCCTGGCTGCGTCTCCCACCAGTTTCCGTCGAGAGCGACGGCTTCGAGGACAAGCTGGTCGTCGCGGCCCGTGACCTCGAAGTGGACGTGCGGGCAGTCGCTCGGCGGCTTCGGTGCGTAATCCTCTGGCCAGCGTCCATCGGATCCGGCGTCGCGCAAGCGACGCCACTCCAACACCCGTCGCGTCAGCGCGAACTCGAGGCGCAAGGAGTCGAGATGCGCCACGAAGTGGGCGGGGGGTGAGAGCTCTCCAAGGAGGCGGGGTTCCTCGGGCGCGATGGCCTCGGCGCGCTGCACGGCTTGCGGAAGTCCGCCACCGGAACATCGGTCAGTCTCGAGCATCTCGAGAATGGGAAGGTTCATGCGCGCCTGGAGCGCATGGTGCCGTCTGATCGCCGACGCCAGGGCGCGACCACTCAGGCCGGAAGCCGCGGCCGCGCGCTCGGCATCGCGCAAGGACGCCTCGGAGGTGGGATGTCGAGCCCGGTCGAGGTGCCAGCGCGTGAGCTCGCGCGCCACGTCGAGAACGCGTTCCCGTCTCTCCTCCACGTCGTCGAAGCGCGCATGCCAGTCGGGCGACGGATGTTCGAGCTTGCGCACGAGCTGCGCGACGAGTGTCGCCTGAACGTTTCCGATCACGACGGAGTCGTTCGATGATCTCCAGGTGAATGCGTCAGCAAGGCGCCATGCCGCGAGGAGATCCTTCTCGGCTTCAACCTCCTCCCCTGCCGCACGGCGCGCCATCGCATCCCCTGCCAGGAGCTCGACGACGGCGATGCTCTCCATGTACTTGCACGACTCGATCGCCTCCATGGGAAGGGCCACCTCGTGCGCGAGGAGATGGTCGCGGACGCGCATGAGGCCCGGACGCTCCAACAAGATCGCCTCGAGCTCGTCGGCGCTCGGGGCCACGACATCCGCCGACGCGCGCTTCGCCTGAGACCGCGCGTATCCCGCTGATCTCTGGACGAGGCCAAAGGCCGCCAGGTAGGGCCCTCCGATCTGAGCGATCGCTTGACCCGCAGCCACGGCCGCGGCGTCGGCTTGCGGCGCGGGAGCCTGGGCCCTGTCGTGCGGTTGGAAGTCCTTCGTCGCACGCTGAAGCTCCCGCGTCGAGGCTGAGTCCGTGGTCCCCCGCCACGCCACGAACAGCGCGGCAAGAGCCAGCGGAAGCCCGAGCCAAGCCGGTAGTCGCAATCTCGACCCGCCGGCTCCGGTCAGCCAACGAGAGGCGGCGCGCGCCCTGCACCCAGATCCTGCGCCTCGGGCATCTCCCATGTCCCTAGGCTAGTTCAAGCGCACGTCTCGAGCCATCAGAGCCATCGGGAGCAGTTCCATCGGGCCGGCGCGCGCCTCCACCGGCGCTCGCGAGGGCGAGTGAGCGGGAGCCGTCACGGAACGCGGATGAACTGTGGCGGTCCGTGGGGCGCGCCCTGGCGGCATCGCAGGCTCGCCAGGATCACGTCGTCGTCCTCACGGAGCGTGTGCGTCGCGAGGAAGGAGTGCGCGTGCGCGGCGACAAGGCTGGGCATCGATTCGTCAAGCCTGCCATCCAGGCGAGCGGAGGGCGACAATGCCCCATTCAAGTCGAGGACGGCGGCATGCGTCCCGCCGAAGGGGCCTGCTTGCCAGGACACGGCGAACAGACCGTCCGTGAACGCCACGTGCGGGGAGTGATTCCTCCCGCCCCCGACTCCGGCGCTGACAGCGACGGGACCCCGCTCGACTCCGCCCGCTGCCGACAACAGTGCCCACATCACTTCGCCGCGGAAGTCGTCGCCCACCACCGCCACGCGTGAGCCGGCGGTCGCCAGGCCCCGGGGGCGGAAAGCAAGCGGCAGCGTCGTGGGGACGCCTTTCACGCCCTGCGACGACAGCGTCATCGTCGTCAGTCCTGGCGGCCCATCGGGCGTGCGCTCCGACCAGGCGAGCAGAAAGTACCCGTCCACCCACGTGGCGCTCACCGGACCCAAGTCCATGGCAGGCCCATGCATCAGGTGGTTCGCGATCGCGCTGCCGTCGCTTTCGCGGACAAGGTGCCATGAAAGAAGACCGCGCTCGGAGGACCGGTCCTCCCCCAGGGACAGGACGAGGCCGCCACCGATGGCGATGCCGTAGTCATGGACGGCCGCCGGCAAGGCGATCTCCCGTCGCGTGGCGCCGGTCGGCGTGAGCGCTCGCAACAGGACCGCCCGCCGGCCTCGCGAACGGTACTCGCGCGTCACGATCACGGGTCCTGCCGGGCCGAGCGCCGCCGCCTCGGTGGCTCCGGCCAGCCCCGTGCGGATCGGTGTCGTCGCGCCGCCGGCGTCAAACGCCGTGACATCTGTCCTGGTGCGCTCCTCACCCCGCGAGCGCGCGATGTAGCCGCGGTCGCCGTCGAAGACGACGACCGGCCCGGGACCTGAGATCGACTGGCGCCGGAACGAGCCCATGTCGACGCGCGACGCGACTTCGAGCCCGTGAGGACACGCGGCCGGCCCGCGAGGCCGCATGGCGACAGACGGAACCACGGGAAGGCTCAACCACTCGCTGACGTGGCGGGAGCCCCTGGCGTTCTGACGTGTCGTCTCGGCCACGCGGGCTTCATCCCATCCCTCCGGGATGGGTCGGTCGGGAGCGCCGCGCACCCTCGTCCAGTCGGAGGCGCCAACGCTCGCGCCAGCCGGGTCCACGGCCCGGAGCCGCAGCTCGATGCCGTCGCGGGAAGCAATCACGACCGGATCGGGCCCGATCATGTCCCCTGCACCCACGCTCGTCGCACCGACACTGGGCCTGACGTCCACGAGCTTCGAAGGCACGCCCGGGGCTCGGGCCTCCAGCTCCAGCGTGTCGGTCGGCAGGATCGCAGACGGGAGTTGCACGTCAGCCTTGACGAGCATGCCGGGGCCACAGTCGCCGCCGCCGTAGGCGTAGTGGACCGTTGCATTCGTCAACCGCAGCACGGTCGCCGCCCGGGCGGGACGGGGCGTCGCATCGGTCTCGAACGTGACGGTCGGAAACCACGCCCGCCGAAGCCCTGGAGTGCGCTCGATGAGTCCACGCAACCGTTGCTCGTCGCTGAGCAGCACCCCGGTCGCGTCGAAGGCGTAGAGCTGCTCGAGCGTGTAGCGGGCCCCGGGCTCAAGGACCGCTTGCGGACGCAGGTCGAGCCGGGTCAGCAGGAGGCTCGCATCGAGGGGAACGATCGTCCCCTTCGCGTCCACGAGGCGGTATTCCCGTGCGATCGCCATCCGCTGGGGCTCACTGAACTCGTGGACGAACACGCGGATGATGCCGTCGATCGGAAAGCCGATCGAGCCATCGGGGGGCACGACCTCCCGACGGGGGCCCGGCGTGAAGATCGAGCACGCGAGAGCGCCCCGTTCCGGCACGGCCATGACCACGGCGGCGAGCAGGGCGACCACGCGACCCGCGAGCAGGACGGAGCGCATGGCCCGAGCTTACGCTCTCCGGATCGGGCACGTGAAGGCTGGGGCTGACGCTCAATGACGCGTGCCCCCGCACCTTGGCGGGGCCTACCTCGACGGACGCGCGGAGCGTCGACGGGATCTCGAGGACATCGTGGTCATGCTCGCGCTGCGCTGGAGAGGATGCGGGCGCCCATCTCGACCGGCCTCCGGGTTGGCGGTTCGCTGTTGGCGGCGTATCGTCCTCGTACATGCGGAGGCGAGATGCGCTCGAAGGTCCAGAGGTGGGGCTACAGCCTGGCGGTCCGGATACCGAAGCCGTTCGCGGAGGCCGCCGGGCTCGAGGCCGGGTCGAGCGTCGACCTGGCGGTCCGCGAAGGCTCCCTGGTGGTGACGCGCGTCAGGACCAGGCCTAAGCTCGCAGCGCTGCTTCGAGGGATCACGGCGGCGAGTCGTCACGACGAGATCGATCCGGGCCAGCCCGTGGGACGGGAGTCCTGGTGAGCAACGGTGGCTCCCCGACCGCGACGGATCGCGGCCACCTTGTCTGGCTGACGTTCAACCCGCAGGCTGGACACGAGCAGGCGGGCCGCCGGCCTGCTCTCGTCCTCTCACTGAAGAGCTAGAACGCGAAAGTCGGCCTCATGCTCCGCTTCCCGATCGCGTCGCGGGTCAAGGGCTATCCGTTTGAAGTAGCACTGCCTGACGGAGCCGCACTGGTTGGAGTCGTCCTTGCTGACCAGGACAAGAGTCTCGACTGGCGTGCTCGCGCCGTTGAGATCGTGGGAACGGTACCGCGCATCGTCACGCTCGAAGTCATCGACAAGCTGGGCGTGCTCCTGGAGTGAAGCGGCATGCACGAGATGCCCGAGAACTGGCGGGACAACGACGCCTGGGAGCTGTACTGGCAACGCGCGGCCTCGCGCCTGTCTTCTGGCCACTACTGGGCGGTCGGGCAAGGGCGTGGGGCGAGACTCCTTCGCCAGCAGATCGCGGTTCCCTTCGAGAGTGCGAGCGGCCGACGCCGCCCGCGCATTCTCTTCGCGGGAAACGGCAACTCTCCCGAGCCCTGGTTGTACGCGAACTGGGGCTGTGAATGCCTCGCGGTGGACGTCTCGTCCACCGCCTGCGCCGCCGTCGAGAAGCTCCGACGCGGCCGTCGCATCCTGGAGAGGTTCTACTGCGAAACCGAATGCTGCGAGATCCTCGAGACGGAGCCGGGGGAGATCTACCCCTACTCCAGGCCGGATCTCGCCACCGCTCGCTCGCGTCTCCGAGCTGAACGCCGGGAGGGAGGCAGCGTCGAAGTCACCTGCGCTGATCTGTTTTCCTACGAGCCCGCGAAGCCGGTGGACGCCATCGTGTCTCGCTTCACGTTCCAGCGGTTCAGCGCGCAAGATCGCGATGACCTCGCCGCCCGGCTTGCCAGCTGGCTCATCCCCGCCGGCCTGCTGCTCATCGAGGGCCGCTTCGTGCCCGGTGGCTGGGAGGACTTCGAGGATCGCCACCGGATCCATTCCCACTTGCGCCAGGCCGGATTCTTCATCCACCAGGGAGACACGACACGACTGGCGATGGAGCTAGGCTTGCGCGCTCACCGCCAGCACGTGTCCGGAGTCAAGGCTGGCGAGACTGCCCTCAGCGTCCGAGAAACCGGAATGCAGTGCCAGCGGCTCGGCGCAGAGGAGCTGGAGCGGGAGGCTCGCTTCCGCGCGGCTGGCGGCCGGGTGGCAGCAATCGACCTGTCTTCAGGTTAGCCGAGACGGCCATCGTCGAGACGTGACTGCGCCCCGCTCGGTCCGACATCTCGGCACCTGCAACCCGCGTGGCCACGAGGAGGTGCACGGGCGCTCCCTGCGCCATCCTGACTGGAGCGGGACACGGGATTTGAACCCGCGACCCCAACCTTGGCAAGGTTGTGCTCTACCCCTGAGCTAGTCCCGCTCGGTCGAACCCAGCGCCGGGACGGATCGAGAAGACCCGGCCGGTCGCCCCCGGACGGCCACCGGGGGCCAACCGAGAGGGCGAGAGGTTACCACCCGACAGGCGGCTGTCAACGTCCCCGCGGGGCCGCTCAGCGCGAGGTCGAGGGCAGGACTTCCTTGGCGTCGGGGCACGCGGGCGAGGGCGCCGCCGTGCGGTATCCCGTCGTGCCCGGCTCCTGCGCGACCAGCACGCGGCGGGTCGCGAAGGGCTCGATGGTCGGCTCGGGAATCGCGACGGCGACCCCGCCGCCGTCCAGCCGATAGCAGGGCGATCGCCAGCTGCGCCCGCCGGGCCCGTCGTAGGCGTACGAGACCCAGACCGGGAACGAGCAGAGGTTGGCGGCCACGAGCACGGGCCCGTCCCAGTTCTCGACGTAGCAGCCGTGCTCGCACGACATCACGACCGGCGTGTGATCGCGGAAGGCGACCTCGCAGGCGCGGGCGGCCGTGGACGGCGCGTCGGCGACCGCCGCCGAACGGGAGACGGTCACGTCAGCCAGCGCGACGGTCGCGCAGGTCAGGGCGAGGGCCAGGGGGACGAGAACGGCGCGGATGGTCATGGCAACTCCTGGGAATCGCCGCGGATGCTACACCAGGGCTGACCATGCCATGATGCCCGCTCTCCGGGCGGCCGCCCCAGACCCCGGCCCGCCCTGGTTGACCGGAGACTTGACACGATGTCCCACGCCGCCTTCCGTGCCCCGCTGCTCGCCCTCGCGCTCCTGGCGGGCGCCCTCTGCCTGCCGGCCGTCGCCGGAGAGCCCGATGTCATGTACCCGGCCCGGGTCACCACCATGCAGGGGCGAATCTTCCCGATCGTGAACCTCGGCCACGAGTTCGAGGAAGGCTCCTTCCTCTACTACGACGGCGAGACCGAAGGCCGCGTGCAGTGGCGCGACCTCGACAAGGTCACGTTCATCGGGAACCTCGGCCACCAGCCGGGCGCCAACGCGCCCCGGGTCTCGGGTTCGCGCCGCGCGACGCTCCGCTTCCTCGACGGCAGCGAGCGCCAGGTGAACCTCGTGATCGGACGCATCTTCGGCCATGACGAGATCGCCGAGCGCTCGGTCTCCCCCCGCTGGCTCGCGGTCATTGACTTCGACGAGGTCGCGATCGCGCCCGTCCTGTTCAAGAGCTGCCTTCGCGGCCACGTGTGGGAGCAGCCCGACTACCACTACTGCCCCTACGACGGCCTGTCGCTCGACGAGACGCGCGTGCGGTGAGCCCTTCGCGATCGTGAGCTTTCGCCAGCATCACGACACGATCGCCGTCCGCACGCGCGGGCGCGGCCTGCACGAGATCACCGACGCCGTGCGGCGCCTGGTGCGAGCCTCCGGCATCGAGCGCGGCGCGTTCACGCTGGCCATCCTGCACACGTCCGCGAGCCTCCTCGTTCACGAGAACGCGGATCCGTCCGTGCTCGAGGATCTCGAAGCGTTCCTGTCGCGCCTCTGTCCCGAGGGCGACGGCCTCTACGTCCACGACGCCGAGGGCCTCGACGACATGCCCGCGCACCTGCGCGCGAGCATCCTTCCCGTCAGCGTGACCTTCGCCATTGACGGCGGCCGGCCGGTGCTCGGCACCTGGCAGGGCATCTCGGTCTACGAGCACCGCGCCCGCCCGCACGACCGGCGCGTGAGCTTCATCGCCCAGGGGGCGTGAGCTTCATCGCCCAGGGGGCGTGAGCTTCATCGCCGACGACCACCTGCCCGTCATGGCCGGATGACGCCGAGCGCGGCCGACGCGGCCGTTGCCCCGGCCCGGCGAGCGGGGCTACCTTGTCGGACGAAGGCGCGGTGCGCCCTGGAGCCCCTCGTGAGCCGACCCCTCTCCATGCGACGCGTCCCGTTCTCCGTCCGCGGGCTTGCGCTCCTTCTCGCCGCACTCCTCCTGACCGTGGCAACGCCCACGCTGGGCCGCCCGCCCGCCCTCCTCCACGCGGCCGAGGGCCTCGAGCCAGCGAGCGTCGAGCGCTTCGCGATCCTGGTCGTCGAGTGGGACGGGACCGCCGCGCGCCTCCTGTCCACGCACGTCGCGGACGGCCCTCTCAAGCTGAAGGCCCGCGCGCCGGAGAATGGGCTGCTCGTCGCCGTGCGCGACGACGAGGGCCGCGTGCTCGTCCTGTGGGAGATCTTCGACGCCCGCTTCGAAGCGCATGGCGACGAGCCCGATCCCGCGAGCGGCACGCTCCGCTCGACCTCGCGCCCGCTCGACGTCGCCACGTTCGCCGTCAAGGCGCCGCTCGTGGCGGGCGCGCATGACGTGACGCTCTTCGAGCGCATCAGCCGCGGGGGCCCGTGGTCCGGCGAGGATCTCGCGCGCCTCGCCGCGGCGGGAAGCGCCGAACTCGCGCGCGTCGCCTCCTTCCCGTTGCCGATCGCGGCGCGACCATGACGGCGACGACGCGGACCCGGATGGCGGCGGCGCTGGTCACCGCGGCGCTGCTCGCCGGCGCTCCCGCCGCGCGCGGCGGCGTCGTCACGAAGATCCGCGACACGGGGCGCGACAGCAACCGGCTGGTGATCGCGATCGTGGCCGAGGGCTATCGGGCCTCCGAGCAGGCGAGGTTCGACGCGGACGCGGCCGCGACGCTCGCGGACTTCCTGGCCACGCCGCCATGGTCCTCGTACACCGGTCACGTCAACGTCTACACGGACTTCGTCACGAGCAACGAGTCGGGAGCCGACAAGCCAGCGCCCTGCTACAGCCCCGAGGTCTTCCGCGACACCGCGTTCGGCGGGCGCTACTGTGGCGGCGGCTCGCAGCGTCTCCTGCTCGTCAACACGGGCGCGGTTCTCACGGAGATCGCGGTCGCCGTCCCGCAGGCGGACTCCATCGGCGTGGTCGTCAACGATCCCGAGTACGGCGGCGCCGGCGGATCGATCCTGACGTTCTCGACCAACGCGAGCGCGCGGAGCGAGCTGTTCCTGCACGAGCACGGGCACTCCTTCGCGCGCCTGGCCGACGAGTACACGACGCCCTACCCGGGCTTCCCGCCCGGCGATGGCGAGCCCAACGTGGACTTCGACTCGCAGCGCGGGATGATCGACTGGGATCCGTGGATCGAGGCCACGACGCCTCTGCCGACGCCGCCCGCCATGACGACGGTCGTCGGCGCGTTCGAGGGCGCGCGCTACCTGAGCACCGGCATCTTCCGGCCCATGGCGGACTGCAAGATGCGCACGCTCAACCGCAGCTTCTGCCCGGTGTGCGCGGAGGCCATCGTGCAGTCGCTCTACGCCGTGGTCAGCCCGATCGACGATCGCGAGCCCGCCTCGCCCTTCGTGGGCTACGACGGCTGCGATCCGGGCGCCTCGGTGACGCTCGCCGTGACGCCCCTCCTGCCCGTCACGACCGCCTGGATGACGGCGCGCTGGGAGATCGACGGAGTTCTGGACGGCGAGACGGGCTTCTCGCGCACGCTCACGGCGGCCGAGCTGGGCGGCCTTCCCCGCACCGTCACCGTGATCGTGCAAGACGAGACGCCGCTCGTGCGGCGCCCGTTCCGGAGCCCGATGACCGCGTCCATGACGTGGTTCCTGGATCCGAGCGCCGGTCCCGACCGCGATGGCGATGGCGTGAGCGACGCCTGCGACTGCGCGCCCGATGACGGCACGGCCTCGGCGCCCCCCGCCGCCGAGAGCGGCCTGCTGCGGGTCGATCGTCCCTCGCGCCTGAGCTGGCCGGCGTCCGCGCCCGAGCACGACATCGCGCGAGGTCTCATCTCGCGCCTGCGCGCGGGCGGCGACACGTCGGGCGACTGCCTGCCCGCCGCGGGCGCGACGAGCCTCGACGATGCCGACTCGCCGGGCCTCGGCGCCGCGTTCTGGTATCTCGTGCGCGATCGCAACGCCTGCGGCGCCGGCCCCTGGGGCGCCCGCAGCGACGGCGCGGCGAGGACGGTCACCGCCTGTCCGTGAGACGAGGCGACCCTCTGCCCCGCGTGGGAAGGCTGCTCGCGGCGCCATGACCCCCGGCGGCTCCGAGCGCCGCCGGGGGGCTGCCCGCGAGCTACTCGCCCGCGGGCACGGCGGTCAGGAGCACGAAGACGCTGTTGTCGTTGCCGTCCACCGCGCGCGAGACGCCGCACGCAACGCCGCCAGTCGCCTCGGAGGCCGCAAGCTCGACAGCCGGGAACGCCTGCCCGAAAGCCTGCGGCTCGAACGCGACCATGATCGGGGTGCCGCTTCGTTCATGGAGCACGAAGCGAGAGTTGGTTTGAGGGAAGTTGAGCGGATGGGGGCCTCCCGCGCCCACCACCGTCGTGACGAAGTGGATGCGGGTCACGGGGCTACCCTTGAACGCCTCGCGCACCCACTGGTCCTTGTGGAACTGCGCGCCGGATGGAACCGGCAGTTGGGCCGACTCGCCTCGACCGACACCGTCGTATTGATGCAAGGCCCAGGCTTCGAGCGTGACGCGGGTCGCGGCCACCCCGGGAACAGCGGCAGCGAACAGCGCCAGAAGAACGAACATGATGTTGCGTGTCATCTCTCACCTCAGCACGATCCGAAGCGCTTGCATTTCATCAACCTCCCATTGCAAGTGGACGAGCGTGAGTTCGCTTGTCCGGAACCCACGGGATGGATCCTCGTGGGTCTCAAGTGAAGCACTTTATCCCCCCCCCCCCCGGCGGGTGTCAAGTGGGGTCCAGCGGACCACGCTGCTTCGCCAGGATTCAGCCCTCGCGGCACGCTGGCGCCGAACGTGGCGAGGGCTGACGGGGGCGGACGGGGAGCATCGCCCCCATGCAGGATCCCGAGGCGATCGGGGCGATGCCCGCCATCACGCGTGGGCCCCGTGTCCGGGAACGCGCAACCCGTCGCCTCGCCAGCGTGACCGCGAGACCATCCTCGAGACGGAAGGGCGCTCGAGGCGCCCGAGTGAACCGAAGAGGGTCGGAAGCGTTCGCTTCGCGATCCGGGGCCTGCAACGCTACCCTGCCCGCATGGACCTCGTCGCGAGCCCGCGGGGACGGCGCGTCGTCTTCGCTGCGCTCTATGCCTGCGAGGGCGGCCCGATCGGGTTTCTCTGGTGGGCGATGCCGACGCTTCTCGCGGCGCGGGGCGTGTCGATCGAGCGCATCACCGCGCTGACCGCCGCGCTCGCGCTGCCGTGGACGCTCAAGTTCCTCGGCGCGCCGCTCGTGGACATCGCCCGGAGCCCCCGATACGGCCATCGCGCATGGATCCTCGGTGCGCAGGCCCTCATGGGGCTGACGCTCCTGCCCCTGGCATGGCTCGATCTCGAGGCGGACTTCGGGCTCATCTTCCCGCTCCTTCTCGTCCACGCCGTCACCGCCGCCACGCAGGACGTGGCGATCGACGCCTGGGTCATCGCCCGCACGCCCGAGGGCGAGCACGGCCGCGTCAACGGCTGGATGCAGGCGGGCATGCTCTGCGGCCGCTGGCTCTTCGGGCCCGGCCTGCTGCTCGTCGGCGCGACCGAGCATCGCGCGCTCGCGATCGTCGCGCTCGTCGCCGTCACGTGGTCCACCAGCGCGCTCGTCCTGCTGAGCCGCGACGCCGCCCCGGACGGCGACGCGGCCGGGGCGGGCGAAGCCGCGCCGGCGCAGGCCGGCCGTGGCCGCTCGTTCGTCAGCGCCTTGCGCGCCATGCTCGCGCGCCGCTCGACGTGGCTGGGCCTCGCGTTCGCGCTCGTCGCGGGCGCGGGCTTCGAAGCGGTCGGCGCGGTCGCCGGGCCCTTCCTCGTGCAGGCCGGCGCGTCCGAACAGAGGGTCGGCGTGTTCTACACGCTCTCCGTGGTCGCGATGCTTCTCGGCGCGCTCGCGGGCGGACGGGCGGCCGATCGTTTCGGCCACGTGCGCGTCGCGGCGGGCAGCGGCGCGCTGCTCTCGGGCCTCATCCTCCTCGCGGCCGCCCTCGCGGCGCAGCCCGGCCCGGCGCTCGTCGCGCTCGTGCTCGTCTACGGCGGCATCGGGCTCTTCACGGCCGCCTCGTACGCGCTGTTCATGGACCTGACGGACAGGCGCCTGGGCGCGACGCAGTTCTCGACCTTCATGGCGGGCACCAACGCCTGCGAGGCCTGGTCAGGCTTCGCGATCGGCCGGCTGGTCACGCCTCTCGGCTACGGCGGCGCCTTCGCGGTGATGGCGGTCATTGCGCTCGTCGGGCTGGCGCCGCTCCGGAGGTTGGGGGCGCGGCGCGGGCGATGAGCCGGCCGAGCGCCGTTCGCTGCGGCCCGCCCCTCCCCTCACGCCCGATACATCTCCCGCGCGATGATGGATCGCTGGATCTCGGACGTGCCCTCGTAGATGCGCGTCGCGCGGATGTCGCGGTACATGGCTTCGAGCGGGTGGCCGGCTTCGAGCGCGCGGGCGCCGTGGACCTGGATGGCCGCGTCAATCACGCGCTGCGCGGCCTCGGTCGCGAAGAGCTTGGCCATGGCCGACGCCTGAGTGCTGCGCTCCCCCGCGTCATGCGCGCAGGCCGCGCGGTAGACGAGCAGGCGCGCGGCCTCGACATCCACCGCCATGTTCGCGAGCGCGTGCGCGATGGCCTGATGGTCCTTCAGCGCCACGCCGAACTGCTTCCGGCTGCCCGCATGCGCGACGGCCATGTCGAGCGCCGCGCGCGCCATGCCGACCGCGAACGCCCCGACGCTCGGCCGGAACAGGTCGAGCGTGCGCATCGCGAGACGAAAGCCCCCGTCGAGCTCGCCGAGCAGCGCCTGGCGCGTCACGGGCACCGCGTCGAGCGTGAGCTTGCCGATCGCGTGCGGGGCGATCATCTCGAGAGGCTCGCCCGACAAGCCCTTCGCGCCCGCCTCGACGGCGAACGCGGTGACGCCGCGCGCGCCCGCGCCTTCCGTCGTGCGCGCGAAGACGGTGTAGACGTCGGCGTCGGGAGCGTTCGAGATCCAGATCTTCTCGCCCGTGAGCCGGAACCCCTCGCCGTCGGGCTCGGCCCTCAGGGCGACCGCGGCGGCGTCCGAGCCCGCCTCGGGTTCGGTCATCGCGATCGCGGCGATGGCGTGGCCCGCCGCGACGCCCGGCACCAGGCGCTTCACGAGGTCAGGCTGGCCGCCGAGCATGATGGGATGCGAGCCCAGGCCCTGGAGCGCAAGCGCGGTCTCGGCCTCGGGGCACTCCATCGCGATCGCCTCGCGCAAGAGGCACAGCTCGACGGCCTGGATGCCCTCCTCCTGCGATCCCCCCGCGCTCTTCGGGAACAGGCGCGGCAACAGCCCCGAGTCGCCGAGCGCGCGCACGAGCTTGCGGTTGACGCGCCCGCGCGCGCCCTGATGCGCGAGCGGCACCAGCATGTCCCGCGCGATGCGCCGCGCGTCCTCGAACAGGCGGGATTGCTCGTCGCTGAAGGCGAACGGGATCATCGGGAGGCTTCCGGAAACACCTGCCGTCCGCCGATCCACGTGGACTCGGGCCGCATGGCGACCAGGTCGCCGAGCGGACACGTGATGGGATCGGCCGGCAGGATGACGAAGTCCGCGCGCTTGCCGGGTGAGAGCGATCCGATCTCGCCCTCCGAGAACGACGCGAACGCCGCGTCGAGCGTGAAGCCGCGCAGGGCCTCCTCGCGGCCGAGCGCCTCGTGCGCGCGCCAGCCGCCCGCGGGCAGGCCGTCGTGGTCGGTGCGCGCGACGGCCGCGAAGATCCCCCAGAGCGGGTTCTCGCTCTCGACGGGAAAGTCGCTCCCGAGCGCTGTCTGCGCGCCCGCTCGCAGGAGGGATCGCCACGCGTAGGCGCCGGCGAGACGCTCCTCGCCCAGGCGCTCCCCCGCCATGTTCATGTCGGAGGTCGCGTGCGTGGGCTGGACGGAGGCGATGACGCCGAGGCGTGCGAAGCGCGGGATGTCCGCGGGCGCGATGACCTGCGCGTGCTCGACGCGGAAGCGATGATCCGCCTTCGCGCGCAGCCCGAGCGAGGCTTCGAAGGCGTCGAGCACGGCCCGGTTCGCGGCATCGCCGATCGCGTGCACGCAGGCCTGAAAGCCCGCGTCCCGGCACGCGTCCACGCGCGCGCGCAGGGCGGGCGGCTCGAGCTGCATGAGCCCGCGCGACTCCGGCCGGTCGGCGTAGGGCTCGAGGAGCGCCGCGCCGCGCGAGCCGAGCGCGCCGTCGAGGAAGATCTTCACGGAGCGCACGGTGAGCCGGCCGTCGCAGCTTCCCGCCACCGGCCCGCGCGCGAGCCGCTCGGCGAGCCACGGCCGCGGCTTGCCGCTCTCGTCGAAGTCCGCGGCGAGCATGAGGTTGAGCCGCATGACGAGCTTGCCCTCGGCGCAGAGCCGCTCGAGGAGCTTCAGCGAGCGCTCGTCCACGCCCGCGTCGTGCATGCCGGTGAGCCCGGCCGCAACGCACGCCTCCTGCGCCGCGAGCGCCATGCGCTCGAGTTGCTCGTCGCTCGGCTCCGGCGGGCTCGGCAGGAGCTCGGCCGCGGTGTCCACGAACACGCCGCTGAGCGCGCCCGTCTCGTCGAGGAGGATCTCGCCACCGGGAGGAGACTTCGTGTCGGGCGCCAGCCCGGCGCGCGCGATCGCGACCGCGTTCGCGAGCGTGGCGTGGCCATCCACGCGCCGCAGCAGCACGGGATGGCGCGGCGTGGCGGCGGAGAGCGCGGCGTGATGCGGAAGCTTCTCGTCGGGCCAGAGCTCCTGGTTCCATCCCCTGCCGAGGACGAACTCCCCTTCCGGCACGCGCTCGGCCGCCGCGACCACGCGCCGGATGACCTCCTCGTAGCTGCGCGCGTCCCGCAGGTCCACCTGCGACTTGAGCCTGCCGAGCCCGAGGAAGTGCGCGTGCGCGTCAACGAGCCCGGGCACCACGGCGCGCCCGCCGAGGTCAATCGTGCGCGCGGGCGCGTGCGAGGCGAGGAGGTCTCGCCCGCCGATCGCAAGCACGCGCCCGTCGCGAACGAGCACGACCTCCGGCCGCGGGCACGTCGCGTCGAGAGAGCGGATGGTGCCCCCCACGAGGGCGAGGTCGGCAGGATGCACGGGAGGAGGCTCCGGGGGGGAGGCGGTGGAGGACGGCGGGAGGGCGACCGTGAGGGCAACGGCCAACGTCAGGACGGCCAGGCGGATGGGCTGCGGCATGGGCTTCAGCGCGATAGTGCCAGAAGCGGGCGGCCTCGTGGGCTCGGGGCTCGGGGGCTGGGCTGGCGTCCTCCCCGCTTGCCCGACACGGGCATATGATCCCTCCACACCAGCGTCAGGACGGTCGGGAGGAGCAGGGATGGAGACGTTGCCGGGAGGGCCTCCGTGGGGGGGCGGCGAGGAGCGGGTCGGGCGGGACCGCGCGTCGGGTCCACATGTCGTCTCAGGGCGCGCAGCGGTGCCTGGGAGCGGGCTCGCCGCGCCCTGTCCGCATCGGCGCCGCAGGAAGTGCCGTGGGGCGGCGTTGAGCCTGCCACTCCGCGCGGTACCGGTATTCCCAAGCGGGATGCGCGTCCGTACTCCCTTCCCCCACGCAATTCAGCCTCCGGCAATCCCGGCGAGATTCAACTTGCCGGCTCGGCGCGTGAGTCCTGAGTGTCGGCCGAACTTCGCGAACCGAGAATCTCGGAGGGGACAGCACTCCGACTTCGGAAACGCACTGCATCTGGGCATGGCACGCCTCATGGAAGCGACAGGCTGGGACCACCTGAAGAGACCGCGTGTCGGCGTCTTGGTGGTCGCAGCAGTCGGACTCCTCGCGCTCTCGCCTCACGCGGTAGCAGCCACGTGGACCATCTCGACTACTGTCGATGCGCCGGACCTCACGCCTGGCGACGGGGTCTGCGACACCGGGATTGGCGCATGCTCTCTTCGAGCAGCGATCCAGGAGGCGAACGCACTTCCTGGCGAGGACACGGTCGTGGCGCCATCTGGCACCTACCTGCTCACGCTACCGGGGAACGACGATACTGCCGAGGCCGGCGACCTGGACATTCTTGACAGCCTCGTCCTGCAGGGGGAAGGAGTCGGCGCCACCATCCTCGATCCAGGCCGCAGCGATCGTGCCATCGACGTCGTCTTCGGTACCGTCGCGATATCGGGCATGACAGTGCAGAACGGGCTGAGCACCGAGGACGGCGGAGGCATCCGCATCCAGCGTGGCACGACAGTCCTGCGCGACATCCATATCCAGTCGTGTGAGGCAAGCCGAGGCGGAGGGATTGCTGTCCTGGCCGGCAACGTGACGCTTGAGGATTGCGCGCTCACGAACAACCGGGCCGGCGCGGGAGGAGGCGGCCACTTCGGCGGGTCGGTGACGATGCTCCGGTGCCAGGTGCTTGACAACAGCGTGGATGTTCCGAGCGCAAGTGGAGCCGGCCTTTTCACGCATGGCGACCTGGTCGTTCGTGCCTCCACCATCGCTCGCAATGGAGGCCTCGGTGGCCTCGGCGGCGGGGTCTTCATGTCGTCGGCACGATCCGCCCGCTTGGAGGAGTGCACGATCGAGAGCAACCGGTCGCATGAGGGGGCGGGGCTGGCCGCCAGCAATTCCTCCGTGATCATTGACCGCACGACGATCACGGACAATACGGCTTCGGGGCCCGGGGGTGGCGCCTACCTCGTGGGCACGACAGTGTTCGTTGCGCAGAACAGCACCATCAGCGTGAACCGAGCAGGCAACATCGGACTCGAGGGCGGCGGTGGCGTCTACGTCACGAGCGGGGCTCGGGTCGAGATGACGCACTGCACCGTCACATTCAACAACGGAACGCCTGGCGGAGGCTTGTTTCTCCTGGGCCGGTCCGCTTCCATCGGGCGAACGATCATCGCCAACAACCTCTCGTCGACGGCCGGTCACGACTTCGTCGGGACCCTCTCCTCCACCGGGTACAACCTGATCGAAGACGCGACCCCGGGGACGATCGACGGCGATGTGTCGGGCAACATCACCGGAGTCGACCCGGCATTGGACCAGCTCCGCGACAATGGCGGACCGACGCGCACGCATGCGATTCTCGCCGGCAGCCCCGCGCTCGACCACATCCCTCCCGAGCTCTGCCTCGACTCCAGCGGCGTGCTGCTCACGACCGACCAGCGCGGCTATCAGCGTCCCGCCGACGCCGACGGCGACGGTGCGAGCCTGTGCGACATCGGCTCGTTCGAGCGCGACTCGGACTGCGGACCGGACAGCGATGGCGACACGCTTGGGGACATCTGCGATTGCGCGCCAGCGGACGCCACCGCACTCCTCCTTCCTCCGGAATGCGATCTGCGCGTCATTCGCGGCGTCTCGGCCGGTCTCGACATCGTGCGATGGCTCGATGTCTCGGCGATCGCGGGCTCGGGAGTGGTCTACGACGTTTCGTCCGATGCCATCTCGACGATGGCGCTTCGAGGTGCAGCTGATGGGCCCTGTGTTGATCGCGCTCTGGTCTTGACCGATTGGTCCGAGTCGCGGCCGACACCACTGTCGGGCTGGTACTACCTGGTCCGCGCCATGAATGCGTGCGGGCCGGGCGTGTCTGAAGGCTGGGGCAGCGACTCCATGGGCCGGTCCCGCCCAGCGTGTCCTTGATGTCCACGCTGAATGAACTTCGCGACCTCCTGCGCCCGAGCGCGGAGGTGTGCGAGACGTCCATCCGACACTTGGCTCGCGGAGGATGCGCTGATGGCGCCGACGATGTCTGGAAGCGTCTCCGCACGGCACTCCTGAGGTCCAGAGCCTTGTAACCTAGCGTTGCAGCCGCCCCGGCACAGGCGCGGCCCAACGCCAACACGTCAGGTCAGTGAGAAGCGGAGGCAGATGGTCCGGTGGAGTCGTGCGCGAGCGATGTTCCGTGAGCGGATGGCGCCGGCGCTCCGCGGAAGGCTCGACGTCCACTGCACGGCCTACGGCGTGCCGCGCTTCGGTTGGTACAGGACCGGACGCGCCTGGCTCAGCCTCGACGGCGTGGAGTTCGCGACCGTCGACTCGACCCTGGCGGGCCTGTCGTGGGTTCAGTTTCGGTGCTGTTCTCATCGGCTGGAGGGCGATGGGCTCACGGCAGCCGTTCGCTCCCTCCTCGACCTTCCTGCCCACGAGGGCCTCAACGCGTCGGACCCGGCCATCCGAGCCCTGGCCCTTTGCGATGCGCGCGTCGGTCGGCGCACGCTCGAGGCGTTGCGCAGCTCGCCACGGCACCCTCTGGAAAGGTCGCTCCTCGAAGTGCGCGACCACTGCGCTGACGGCGTGGACCTCCCTCCGTCGTGCCACAGTTGCGATCTCCCTCGGCGCACCACTGGCCCGTGGGCTCCCATTGGTGGCGAGAGGTCCTGAGCCAGCGTTTCACACGGCCTGCACCGGCTGCAATCGCGCTGACGCGCGGGCGGCGGCTCTCAGAGCGAGGCGCTTGGCCAGGAGTCGAGCGGACAGGAGGATCGGGGATGGCCACGTACTACAAGGTGAACGTCAAGCGACTCCCGCTGAGCCTCGTCTGGTCGTGGGGCAACCCGCTGGTGTTCTGCGTGTTCGCGATCCGCAGGCTCCTGCCCGGATCCTGGGTACACCCGGGCCTGGTGCCGGGCGAACCTCGCATCATCCCGCTTGAGGAGGACACCGCGCCTGCCGACCTCGTGGCGGCACTCCAGGAACCATCGACTCAGCTCGTGGCAGACGCCCTCGTGCCGATTACCCATTACCAGGTGCCCGCTGTCGGTCTGGGCCGGGGACTGTGTCGCGCGTTCATCTCCACCGACGGCCGCATCGCCGCGCTGGCGTTGACGAACGGTCCAGGCATGCGTGGTGGCGGTGGTGTCACTGCGATGAGCCTCCTCCCGTCAGGGCAGCTGATCGCGACGAGTTCGATGCGGTTACGCCTCCCGACCGTTCCGTGGGTCAGCGCCGTCCGCATGCCGGGGCAGGGCGCGCGCGAGGTCATCCACGCTCACAGAGCCCGCATCACGGGCCACGACGTCAAGGTACTGGAGGCGGAGTCGGTGCTGGACCTGATCCTCGACCAGCAGCGGCGCAGCATCGAGTACTACTCGGCAGAAGGTCTGTACGCCCCAGCGACGCAGCAGGACATCGATCGTGCTCTGGCCTCGGGAAGAGATGTCTGAGGCCCGACACCGACCAGGCCCCTGCGCGCCGAACGGCTCATCCCGCGCTCGCAGCCCCCACTGGGAAAGGATGTCCGATGGCCCCGCGTGGGCGACGGCCGGCGGCCTGCGGTAACCTGTGCCGCTGCGGCTCACGCTTGGCGTTGGAGCGACAGCCGCCCCCCCGAGGAAGCTCCCATGAACCCGAGCAAGGGTCGCACTGTGAAGCTCTACGCGATTTGCCTTGCGGTTGCCGTCGCGGTGACGGGCGGGCTTCATGTCTTCTCGGGCTACGCTGCGACCTACGCGACGGCCGTGATCGAGAGTGGTCGTGAACTGTCTGGCGGTGAGATGCTGCTCATCGGGTCGGGGAACTTCATCGCGAAGTGGTTCATCGTGATCGCGGCGGCGCTCCTGGGGGCCGCGCTCGCGTCGGCTCGCCTACTCGACCGGCGCGCTGGAAGTGAGGGGCACACGCCCGGCGGCAACCCACTCAGGAGTTCCCCACAGTATCAGCTGATAGCTGACGAACTCATCGCGAGCCGCATGGCAGAGCTTCGCGGCCTCACGTTCGAACAGGCTCGCGCGCTTCCGGAAGCTGCCGGAGCCGACACGCTCATCGCAGCGCACACGTGTGCAGTGACGACCTTCCGACAGCAATTAGCATCGGCAGAGGTCCTGGTGACCGTTCAAGTGGCCCGCCGTGTGGAGCTCGGACTCGCCAGCATCCACACGGAACGGGGTCTCGTGTTCAGTCCGGACGGCTCAGTCCGCGATGCCTCGCGGGACGAACTGTTGGCGACCGGTGGGTAACCAAGTGCTGCCAAGCAGGCCGTTCGATCAGGCCGCCATCAAGGCGGCGCAGAGAGTCGGAGGCGCCGGCGCCGGCCGACACCGCCGTCTGGCTGGCACTTCCTGGTCCGCGCTACGAATGCGTGCGGGCCGGGCGTGTCTGAAGGCTGGGGCAGCGACTCGATGGGCCGACCTCGGCCGGCGTGTCCTTGATGTCATCCGTCAGCAGCATCGCGCCTGCGACCCGAGCGTGAGCACCGCGCAGGGAGGAGCCCGCATGTCCAGACGGCCCGGCTCAACGACATGACTGAACCCGTGCGCATCTCCGTGCTTGGCGCTCAATTTGCGGGGAGCCAGGACTTGCTCGCGTGGTTCGGGAAGAAGCCCGGGGCGAGGCTCGTCTCGCAGGCAGTGCACGGCATGGATCGCGTCGACTTTGCGACCTTCGACGATGAAGAGCTCGGACGCGTCGAGGTCGCTGGAGCGGTCCAGCCCCTTCTCGACGCACCGTGGGTGTATCGCGCCCTGATGGCCAACGCGTCGGGGCTCGTCTGGATGCTCTGCCGGGCCCGCCACCACCGGTTGGCCAACGAGCGCGATGCGGATCTCCTCTGGTCGACCCATGATGCGTTTGGCCGCGGCTGTCCCGTAGTCATCGCCGTCAACGACTCCTGGTGCGGTCGATCCGAGTTCGAGATAGCCACGCTGAATGAACTTCGCGACCTCCTGCGCCCGAGCGCGGAGGTGTGCGAGACGTCCATCCGACACTTGGCTCGCGGAGGATGCGCTGATGGCGCCGACGATGTCTGGAAGCGTCTCCGCACGGCACTCCTGAGGTCCAGAGCCTTGTAACCTAGCGTTGCAGCCGCCCCGGCACAGGCGCGGCCCAACGCCAACACGTCAGGTCAGTGAGAAGCGGAGGCAGATGGTCCGGTGGAGTCGTGCGCGAGCGATGTTCCGTGAGCGGATGGCGCCGGCGCTCCGCGGAAGGCTCGACGTCCACTGCACGGCCTACGGCGTGCCGCGCTTCGGTTGGTACAGGACCGGACGCGCCTGGCTCAGCCTCGACGGCGTGGAGTTCGCGACCGTCGACTCGACCCTGGCGGGCCTGTCGTGGGTTCAGTTTCGGTGCTGTTCTCATCGGCTGGAGGGCGATGGGCTCACGGCAGCCGTTCGCTCCCTCCTCGACCTTCCTGCCCACGAGGGCCTCAACGCGTCGGACCCGGCCATCCGAGCCCTGGCCCTTTGCGATGCGCGCGTCGGTCGGCGCACGCTCGAGGCGTTGCGCAGCTCGCCACGGCACCCTCTGGAAAGGTCGCTCCTCGAAGTGCGCGACCACTGCGCTGACGGCGTGGACCTCCCTCCGTCGTGCCACAGTTGCGATCTCCCTCGGCGCACCACTGGCCCGTGGGCTCCCATTGGTGGCGAGAGGTCCTGAGCCAGCGTTTCACACGGCCTGCACCGGCTGCAATCGCGCTGACGCGCGGGCGGCGGCTCTCAGAGCGAGGCGCTTGGCCAGGAGTCGAGCGGACAGGAGGATCGGGGATGGCCACGTACTACAAGGTGAACGTCAAGCGACTCCCGCTGAGCCTCGTCTGGTCGTGGGGCAACCCGCTGGTGTTCTGCGTGTTCGCGATCCGCAGGCTCCTGCCCGGATCCTGGGTACACCCGGGCCTGGTGCCGGGCGAACCTCGCATCATCCCGCTTGAGGAGGACACCGCGCCTGCCGACCTCGTGGCGGCACTCCAGGAACCATCGACTCAGCTCGTGGCAGACGCCCTCGTGCCGATTACCCATTACCAGGTGCCCGCTGTCGGTCTGGGCCGGGGACTGTGTCGCGCGTTCATCTCCACCGACGGCCGCATCGCCGCGCTGGCGTTGACGAACGGTCCAGGCATGCGTGGTGGCGGTGGTGTCACTGCGATGAGCCTCCTCCCGTCAGGGCAGCTGATCGCGACGAGTTCGATGCGGTTACGCCTCCCGACCGTTCCGTGGGTCAGCGCCGTCCGCATGCCGGGGCAGGGCGCGCGCGAGGTCATCCACGCTCACAGAGCCCGCATCACGGGCCACGACGTCAAGGTACTGGAGGCGGAGTCGGTGCTGGACCTGATCCTCGACCAGCAGCGGCGCAGCATCGAGTACTACTCGGCAGAAGGTCTGTACGCCCCAGCGACGCAGCAGGACATCGATCGTGCTCTGGCCTCGGGAAGAGATGTCTGAGGCCCGACACCGACCAGGCCCCTGCGCGCCGAACGGCTCATCCCGCGCTCGCAGCCCCCACTGGGAAAGGATGTCCGATGGCCCCGCGTGGGCGACGGCCGGCGGCCTGCGGTAACCTGTGCCGCTGCGGCTCACGCTTGGCGTTGGAGCGACAGCCGCCCCCCCGAGGAAGCTCCCATGAACCCGAGCAAGGGTCGCACTGTGAAGCTCTACGCGATTTGCCTTGCGGTTGCCGTCGCGGTGACGGGCGGGCTTCATGTCTTCTCGGGCTACGCTGCGACCTACGCGACGGCCGTGATCGAGAGTGGTCGTGAACTGTCTGGCGGTGAGATGCTGCTCATCGGGTCGGGGAACCTCATCGCGAAGTGGTTCATCGTCATCGCGGCGGCGCTCCTGGGCGCCGCGATCGCATCGGCACGCGCGCTCGACCGGCGCGCTGGAAGTGAAGGGCACACGGCAGGCGACCAGGCGGCGCCGGCAAGCGGCCGCGGCTGAGCGCCCGGCAGACAGGCGAGGGACCGCATGATCGCACGATGGGCGAGGCACGTGCTCTGGCGGCCCTTCGAGCTGACGTGCCGCAGGTCTCCCTTCGTGCCCCTCACGTCGACCGTGGGGACGCCGTGCGAGGGCGTCCGCATCATCAGCTCCGGGAACTGGGTCACGCGCGCCATCACGCGGCTGGGCGGCGGCTACGACTACAGCGTCTGCTACGTCGTGGACGACGAACTGCTGATCGACTCCGGCTACGCGTGGGCAGCGCGCACGCTCGAGCGCACGCTCGATGAGCTGGGCCTGGCCGGACGCATCCGGACCGTCGTCAACACGCATGCCCACGAGGACCACACCGGGAACAACGACGTCCTCGTCGCTCGCCATGGCGCGACGGTCTACGCGCACCCCGCCGCCATCCCGCAGATCCGCCACCCGACCAGCCTCCCGTGGTACCGACACTTCATGTTCGGACCGCCATCGGCCGTCAGCGTCAGGCCCGTTCCTCGCCGCATCGAGACGCAGCATCGCGCGCTCGACGTTCTGGACATGCCGGGGCACTCGCCCGGGCACGTCTGCTTGTTCGAGGCGGAGCGGCGCTGGCTGTTCAGCGGCGACCTCTTCGTCTCGGCCTCTCTCGACAGCCAGCTCAAGGAGGTGGACGGGCTCGCGTGGATTCGGAGCCTCGAGACCGCCATCGAGCTCGCCCCCGCGGCGCTCTTCGACGGTCACGGCTGCGTCGTCCTGGGAGAGGCGCCGATCCGCGAACTCCTCTGCCAGAAGCACGCATTCCTGTGCGGCTTCCGGGATCGAGTTCTCGCCGCCGCGACGTCCGCACGCTCCATCGCCGATGTCACGCGCGACGTGTTCAGCGACGAGAGCTTCGTCAACAAGGCCTCGCTCGGCGAGGGCTGGCTCTCGCTGCTGACAGCGTCCGACTTCTCGCGCAGCCACGTGGTGGGGTCATTCCTTCACGGCAGCCAGGCGACGGAGCCCTCGCCCCTCCCCCGCCTCACCCCTTGACGATGGGCGGATCCGGCTCGCCGTCCATGTAGCCCGTCGCGGTGAAGCGGCCGATCTTGCGCAGCGCGCGGATCATCCACTTGCCGGAGTCGGGGTAGAAGCAGATGTCGTCCGGGCCGTTGACGCCGACCATGAGGATCTCGGCCGGCTCCTGCGTGTGGTTGTAGAACTGATGCGCGCTCCCCTCGCCCGCGGGACAGGAGATGGCATCGCCCGCGCTGATCTCGACGGTGCCCGCGCTCGTGCGCATCAGCGCCTTGCCGGAGAGGACGTAGAAGAACTCGTCCTCGCGCAGGTGCCAGTGCAGCGGGCAGCTCACCTTGCCGGGCGCGATGCGCTCGATGTTCACGCCCAGGCGCATGCCCTTCGAGAGAGGCCGCGCGACCGAAGCGAAGTGCTCGCCACCCGTCACCTCCTCCCAGGGCACGTCGTCGGTCTTGATGATGCTGATGGTGCTGGTGCCGGGCGTGAGGGCGGGATCGCTCATGATGGGATCTCGGAGGGACGCGGGGTGGGTGCCAGGCCGTGGCCGAGACCCGAGGGCCGGGCCGTGCCCCACGGGCCTGGCGCCGGGATGTCTCGCGGCGCCTGCGCCGGGATGTCTCGCGGCGCCTGCGCCGGGAGCGCTCTTGAATCTGGCGGCAGGCCTGCCGATCCAGCAGGCTCCGCGCCCCGAAGGCGCGGCGCGATGCACCCGCTTGCCCGATCGCTCGCCGGAGGGTAGGATGTTGGTACGATGAAAGTCAAGACATCCATCACACTCTCAGAGGAAACGCTCGAGGCGGTTGACGAGCTGGCCTCCAAGGGGGGGAGCCGCTCTCAGGTCATCGAGACCGCGCTGCGCGAGTTCCTGGCGCGTCGCCGGCGAGCCTCCCGCGATGCGCGGGACCTGGCGGTCCTGAACCGCGAGGCGGATCGGCTGAACGCGGAGATGGCGGACATCCTCGAGTATCAGGGGGAGCCTTGAAGCGCGGCGACCTGTACAGGGTGCGCAAGCCGGATGGCGACGCCAAGCAGTCTCGCGCCTTCGTGGTCGTGAGCCGACCTGCCCTCATCGCATCGCGCTTCTCGACGGTAATCTGCGCGCCCGTGTACACGACGCGACATGGCCTCGCGACCGAAGTGAACCTCGGCGTGGACGAGGGACTCAAGCACGAATCGGCCGTTCACTGCGACGCCCTCGTCAGCCTGCCGAAGACCATGTTGACGGACTTCCTCGGCAGCCTGTCGCCCCCTCAGGTGGCCCGCCTGGACGAAGCCCTGCGAATCGCGCTTCACGTGGAGTGACGGCGCGGGTCCTCGGGCGGGAACGCTGCGATGACACCTGTTCCGGTGACCACGCTCGTCCGGGAACCTCGCGTCCGGCATGATCCCCGCACGCGGGCGCGATCGAGCACTGGCACGCCCGCGAGTGACGAGCCTCCCCATGCACCCCGACACCACCGCCTACCACCGCGCGCTCTCCCCCGCCGACCGCGCGATCTGCGCGCTGCTCGCGAAGGAGATTGACCGCGCGCTGCCCGAGGCCGAGAACAAGGTCTGGCATCGCCATCCGGTGTGGTTTCTCGACGGCAACCCCATTGTCGGCTACAGCAAGCTCAAGGACTGCGTCCGGCTCCTGTTCTGGAGCGGGCAGTCGTTCAAGACGAAGGGCCTGAAGAAGGAAGGCAGCTTCAAGGCGGCCGAGGCGCGCTACACGAAGGTGGACGACGTGGAGACCGCCCTGCTCTCCCGCTGGCTCGCCGAGTCGCGCGAGATCCAGTGGGATTACAAGAACATCGTCAAGCGGAAGGGACGTCTCGAGCGGTTGAGGTGAAGGGGCGGCGGGCCTCGCGCGGCCTCGCCCCCCCAAGCATGGCGCCGCGGGGCAACCCCGCGAGGCCGTCCGGGCGCTGCCCCGGCGCGCTCTCGCTCTTCCCTTGTCCCGGACGTGCCGAGGAACGACACTGTCATCACGGAGGCGCCATGGTGAAGAAGCTCAGGCGGACGGGCAACAGCCTCGCGCTCGTGCTCGACAAGTCCCTGCTTGCCGCCGCGAACATTGACGCGTCCACGCCGCTCGAGATCTCGACCGACGGCGACGTCATCATCATCTCGCCCGTGCGCGGCAAGAGACGCGTCGCCAAGCTCCGGGCGCTCGTCAAGGAGATGGACGGCGACCACGCCGGGGCGTTCAGGCACCTGGCCGACTGACGTCGACCCGCGATCACCCCCCTAGCGCCCCACGAGATCCCGCAGCGCTTCGCCCAGCGTCGGGAAGCGAAACTGAAAGCCCCCCGCGAGAAGGCGGGTCGGCACGCAGCGGCGGCCGTAGAGCGCGAGCTCGGGATCCGTCCGCAGGATCAGCGACGCGCCGAGCTTGACCATCCACTCGCTCGCGGGGAGCCCCACCCGCGCGCCCACCGCGCGGCGCAGCTCGCGCATGAACTCGTCGTTGCTGACCGGATGCGGCGCCGTCGCGATGTAGGCGCCGGTCATGGACTCGTCGTGCAGCGCCCGCTCGAAGATGCGGTTCATGTCGAGTTCATGCAGCCAGCTCATCCCCTGCCGGCCGTGGCCGATGCGTCCGCCGAAGCCCCACCGCGCCAGGCGCGCGAGCTTGCCGAGCGCGCCCCCGTCGCGGCCGAGCACGAAGCTCGTGCGCAACACGACGCCGCGCGTGCCGGACGGCAGGCTCTCCGCGAAGGCGCCCTCCCAGGCGCGGGCGACGTCGGGAGCGAGCCCGAGCCCGAACGGCGAGCTCTCGTCGCACGTGACGGCGGGCGGATCGCCGTAGGCGTGGGCCGTGCTCATCTGGACCCAGGTGCGCGGAGGCGTGGCAACGCTGCGGAGCGCCGCCCCCAGCACGCGCGTGGCCTCGACGCGCGAGCGCAGGATCTCGTCGCGATGATCGGGCGTCTTGACGCAGTCCACCGTGCGGCCGACGAGGTTCACGATCGCGCTCGCCCCGTCCAGCTCCGAACACCAGGCGCCGGGACTCCGAGCGTCCCACGGCACGAAGCGGCCGGCGAATGCCGCAGGCGCGGAGCCAGACGCGGACGCCGGCGGCCGGCGCGCGAGGACGATCACCTCGGCCCCGAGCGCCGTCAGGTGTCGCGCGAGGGACTGGCCGAGAAAGCCGCTGCCTCCCGCGATGACGACGACGCCCGAAGGCCCGCTCGATCCCATGGCGCAGCCTACCGCAAGCGGCACGGACTGCCTGCGCCGACGCGCGAATCGCAGCCATCAGCCGTGTCGTGCCGGAAGGGGCTCGGTGGCTGCGAGGCCCCGTCAGAGCCGCTTCACGCTCTGGCGCAGGAAGGCGCCCAGCCGCTCGCGATCGGCCTGCCCGCGCTCGAGCAGTCCGATGAGCTCCCCGTGAGCGGCGTCGGCATCCACGCACAGGCGCCAGCCGTTCAGGCGAAGGAACACGTCCGTCGCGAAGAAGGCCACGCGCTTGTTGGCGTCCACGAAGGGATGGGTCATGAGGAGCGACTCGAACAGAGCCGCCGCCATGTCCACGAGGTCGGCGTAGTACCCCGTCGCGGGCCGGAACAGCGCGCTCTCGAGAAGGCCGAGATCGCGGATGCCCGGCGTCCCTCCAAAGCGCGCGATGAGGCGCTCGTGGATGGCGAGCGCCTCGTCGAGCGTGAGGAAGCGCACCTCAGCGGGCAAGGAGCTTCCCGAGCTTCTCGTTCTCGTCCATGGAGCGCTCGAGATGATCCAGGACCTCCGGTCGCACCCGGCGCCGCTGGACGTACTCCGCGATGGCCTCGGTCAGGAGTCCCGACAGGCTCCGCTGGGTTTCCTCCGAGAGCGCCTTCAGGCTCCTCCAGACCTTGGCGTCCACGACTGAGCTCACCTTGATGCTGGCCATGCGACCTCCTTGACGATTCAAGATACGTCAAGTTCGCTGCGGAGGCCAGGGGTCTGCGGGGGGCGTCCTGGCGGGAACGGACGGCCCTTCGCGCACGAGGTGGACTGCCGCCGGCTTCGCGCCCGGCCCTCACTCCATGACGACAGAGCCCGTGCCTTCCCTCAGCAGGTGAAAGCGTCCCGGCTGAGCGCCGGTGAAGGTCTCGAGACGCCCGCAGGGCCAGAGGACCTCGACGGCGTCCATGCTCGTGGCCTGGCCGAGGCCGAACTCGACGGGGAGCGAGTTCTGCGACACGAAGTGACCCTTGGCGCCCTGCACCTCTCGCAGCCGCGTCACGCCTCCCGAGGTCACGCGCACCCGCGCGCCGATCGCGGAGCAGTTGCAGCCGGGCCGGCGGCCACAGCTCTCGCCCTCGAGACGGAACGTCGCCCAGGCGTTCGCGCTGCCGACCAGATTCTCGAAGAGCCACACGTGGCCGCCCGGTCCCTGGCTGGACAGCACGAGATCGAGATCGCCGTCGCGATCGTGATCCGCCCAGGCATGCCCGAGCGCCTCCGACACGAGCAGTCCCGCCTCCCACGTCACGTCGGTGAAGAAGCCGTCGTCCTGCCGGTAGAGGCGGAAGAACTGCAGCGGGTAGACGTGCGAGATGGACAGGTCGAGGTCGCCGTCGTTGTCGAAGTCCACCCAGTTCGCCTCGATGCCGCCCTCTTCGTAGCGGATGCCCCGCGCCCGGGTCTCGTCCGTGAACACCGGGCTGAGCCCGCCCGGGTTGACCATCAGCGCCGAGGTGTCCGCGAAGTCCAGCGCGCGCGGATGCGCGATCTCCGCCTGGAACAGGTCGAGGTCGCCGTCATTGTCGAAGTCTCCCCAGTCGCTTCCGTACGTCAGCCCGCCGTCCGGCTGGGCATCCTGGGCGAGGCCGACAGCGGCCGCGACCTCGACGAAGCCCGTGCCGCCCTGCGCGCGCTGGTTCTCCCAGAGCATGTTGGGCACGTGCGCATAGGTGCCGGCGCGGATGTCGGCGTCGCCGTCGCCATCGAAGTCCGCGATGCTCGCGGCGTACGTGGGCGTGGCGCCCGGCCCCTGGTCACCCAGACCCAGGGCCGCCGTGGCGTCGCGGAACGTGCCGTCCCCGTTGCCCAGGAACACGCGGTCGAGCGACGAGCGCGCCCAGGGCCACTCGTCCAGCCAGTTCCCGATGAACAGGTCCACGAAGCCGTCCCCGTCCAGGTCTCCCGTCGCGGCGGTGGCCGTCGGATCCGGCGCCTCCAGCCCGCAGGGATCCACGCGCGTGAAGAAGCCAAGCCCGTTGTTGGAGAAGACCCGATCCGTCGGATCGCCCGGCTGCGGAGCGGGCGGATTGCCGTCGCCGTCCACGTCAATCGCCGTCCAGCGGGCGAGGAAGATGTCCTGATCGCGATCATTGTCGAAGTCGAGGAACAGCCCGAACGTCGCGTCGTCGGAGTCGGGGCTCAGGCCCAGGCCATCCGTGAGGTCCACGAACCTGCCCGTGCCGTCGTTGCGCAGGAGCCGACGGCCGGACAGGAGCAGGTCATCCCGCCGATCGCGATCGAAATCCCCCCAGGCGATCCAGGCCTCATCGTGAGCCGCGAGGCCCGACTCGACGGAGCGATCGGCGAAGAAGCGCGTCGGCGGCTCGCAGAAGCTCTGCCCCTCGATGCGCATCAGGTACTCGGCCTCGCCAGCCCAGGTCGCCCACCGCCAGGGCTCGGGCACCGTGTCCGGGTCCTTGAACTTCGAGTGAGACGTGCCGCCTCCCGAGTCAATGACGAGAAACGGCTCCTCTTGCCGGTGCACGTAACCGATCCAGATGGGCACGTTGGGATGGATGGCGACGTTCCACGACGACACGTCCACCGACATCCACGCTCCCGTCGTCACGGTGGGCAGCAGGATGGGCGGGCCCAGCTGGCGCGATTCGTCGGGCCAGGATCCTCCGAGGTCGGCGTAGGCGCGGATCTCGACGGGTCCGGGCGTCCCCCAGAAGAAGAACTGCACGCGCTCGAGTCGCATGGGCGCCGGCGCGAAGAACTGCGCCGCCTCGATGTCGCCTGCCGAGAACCCGAAGCCGAAGCCGCTCGCGGCGTCGTTGTCGTTGCGCACCGAGACGGATCGCGGCGCCGAACCTGCGCCGCCGCGGCACGCCTCCCAGAACGGCCACTCGGGATCGAACGCGTCGAGGCGGTAGAACGCGAGCCCGGCGGGCGGTGAGGCATCGGTGAACGGCCTCGACACGGGGGCGACGGCAGGATCGGCGAGGCGCTCGGTGGCGGGGGCGGGGAAGGCGGGATCGCCGCTGCGCTCGATCGCCATCTCGCAGCGCCGATCCCACGAGAGCACGGGCCGGTCGGCTCCCGCGCGCGTGACCCGGAGGACGGGCGGATCGCCCGGACACGGCGGAGCCGGCGGCGCCTGAGCGCGCGCGGCCGTCACGCCCATGACGAGAGCGATCGCGAGCACGAGTCCCGCAACGCGAGTTCCCGGCTTCCGCGCGCCCGTCAGGCTCGCACCGGAGGCCCTCCTGCGCGACCGAACCGACATCGAGTCGCCAGTGTACGGCACGAGGCGGGCCGTGGGAACCGGGCGATGCCGCGCGGACTGGCCGAGCCCTGACCTTGCTCGGCGTGACGGCCGCGTGCGCCTGCGCCCGACACGCCCGGTTGACGCCCCCGTCGCCGTCACCCACGATCCTCACGATCTCGCCGCCGGGCTGGCGAAACTGGCAGACGCGAGGGACTTAAAATCCCTTGGGGGGCGCGGTGACGCACATGCCCACTCACGCGCGTAAGTTGTGCTCCATCAGTGTCTTGCAAGCCACTTCGGACCGCGTACCAGTGGGGTACTCCGACACTGGTATCAACCTGGGTATCAACTGCTGGCTTCGAATCGACCGTGGGAACCAACGTGCTGAATCGCCCTGGCGCCCTCCGGAGCCCGTCGCGGACGCGCATCCAGGCCCCGCTCAGGTTGCAGACCGCCATCTTTGGCCACCACACGTAACGTGCTCACGTTCTTGAGCTTGCACGTCGCGTGACGCCCCTTCGGAAGCGCCTCAAGACGGCCTTGGTGTCCGTTTTGGTGTCCAGTTCGAAGCGCTCCGGCGTTGTTCTGCAGGCTGGGGCCGGACCGCGGTGGCCATCCCTCTCCGCTGCTTCGCCTCGCCGGTGACCGCACAGTCGCTGAGGAGATCGGCAGGTAGAAACGAACACCGCAGGGCCAACACCCACCCGAGGGTACGGAACGCGACGCCGACAAGCCCGATCTGCGCGTAAGACTGGATTCCTTCCGACCGCTTACGTGCGCACGGTGGCGGATCGGCTGCCGCCCGGGTCCTGATGGCGCACATTATGGCTGCGACAACCCGAACCGACCCGGACCTGCCACAATCCCGACGCCGCTGGTGCGCCCGCACCGCAGGCAGTCGCCGAGCTAGCCCAACCGCAGCCAAGGCAGGTATCCTCTGGAACGCCGCGGGACGGACTACTGCGCTGACCCGAACGGCTTCAGGATGCAACAAGCTGACAGGGCGGCTAGAGCAGCATCGACGGAGCGAAGGCGGGCAAGCAAGAGTCGCGAGGGAGAGTAGGCTGATGAGAGCTTCCAGACACGAGCCTGAAACGGCGGAGGAACCTAGCGCCATTCCCGTGTTTCGTATGTTCGCTCTCGACGACGCAGCTCAGCAACTCCGCCGAGCCGGGCAAGACGTCATCTTCCTGACGCTCGGGAAGTCTGATCTCGCGCTACATCCAAGTATCGTCGCGGCGATAGCGGACGCTGTACACGATCCCGAACAGAGCACGCGCGTGGTTCCCGGCGGCATGCCAGAGCTGCGACAGGCGCTCGCCACACACTATTCGACGCTAGTTGGTGAGACGATCACGCCGGGCCGCGTCGTTGTCGATGCCGGCACGAGCAGCCTGTACCCAAGCCTCCTACGCATTCTCGGCGCGACAGGGCGGGACGTCCTAATCCCCAGGCCCTACTATCCACTCTACCGGGTCGCGGCGGAGCTGGCAGGTGCAACGGTGCCGTACTACGACATCGACCTCAGCACGATGCGCATCGACCTGGCGTCTGTCAGCGCCAGCATCACCGCCAACACTGCCGCTCTCATCGCAAACTCACCTGGCAATCCCCTCGGAAACATCATCACGCGGTCCGACATGCGCGCCATCCTGAGCCTCCTTCCGGATTCCACGTTCCTCGTCTTCGATGAGATCTACGAGAACGGCATCTTCGGGACCGAGCCTGCGCTCGCATCCATGCTGCTTCACAGCTCGATGCTCAGCTCAGCACGAACGGTGATTACCAATTCCTGTTCCAAGAGCTATCGCATGTACACGAAGCGCGTGGGCTGGTGCGTGATTCCGGAATGGCTGGCGGCACGCCTCGTAGCTGTGCTGCAGCACACGCGCCTGACCGTAGACCCCTGCGTCCAGCTCGGAGCGATCGAAGCGCTCCGTCACAGCGAGCAACTCGACGCTCTTCGAGTTGTCCACGAGGAGCGCTGGAAGTATGCCCAGTCTGTACTCTCCACCCTGCCTGCAGTCCGCTTGCTGTCATCAGCAGGTGGCTTCTACTGCACTCTCGATTGCAGCGCCTTCGCTCGTCGATGGGCCATGACCGCTGACTGCGCACTCGCCATGGACATCCTTGCGCGAGCGGGAGTCGCTACGGTCCCCGGCGAGGACTTCGGGCTGCCGGGCACCCTGCGCCTTTCCTTCACTTCCAGCCGCTTTCACGAAGCAGTTGACCGACTGCACGCCTACTTCACTCGTAGCACGCATGCCGTTACAGACAGGACCGCATCTACATGAGTGAGCGACACGTCACCACCGGCCACATGCCGCGGCCCGCTGCAACCGACTCCATGCGCACCGTGTGGAGCTGCAACGAGTGGGATCCACTCGAAGAGGTCATCCTCGGGACCGCCAAGCAGGCCAGAATGCCCACGGGAGATCGGAGCACGCAGTTCCTGCTGTACCCGGACCGCCCGGTCGAAGCCATCCCCGACGGCAGCTTTCCGCAACAGGTCATAGATGAGACCGAGGAAGATTTGGCGCAGTTCGCTGAAGTGCTCAGGTCACAGGGCGTCACGGTTCACCGACCGGAACCATACGACACGGCCACGCCATATTCCACGCCGCATTGGACCGCACATGGGTTCCACTCATATTGCCCGCGCGACGTGCTTGCGGTCATTGGAGATCGGCTCATTGAGTCGCCAGGTGCCATGCGCAGCAGATTCTTCGAGACCTTCGCCTATCGCACACTCCTGGTTGACTACCTTCGACATGGGGCGCAGTGGGTGTGCGCCCCGAGACCCCGACTCCTTGATTCGACATATGCCTCTCTGTCTCCCGGCGAGAGGTTCCCGGACAACACAGAGCCAGTCTTCGATGCAGCCAACATCCTGCGGATTGGCTACGACGTGCTCTACCAAATTAGTTGCAGCGGTAATCACCTCGGCGCGCAGTGGCTTCAGGCCTTGCTCGGTAGCGCGTTCACCGTCCACCCAGTAGAAGGCGTGTATCAGGGGTCTCACATTGATTCAACGTTCGCGGTGCTTCGCCCAGGCCTCGTCCTATGTAATCCAGAGCGCGTTGCAAGCGCCCGAATACCTCCGCTCTTCGCCGGTTGGGACGTACTCTATAGCCCGCCGATGGTGCACACCAGCTTCCACCGTGCATCCGATTGGTTGATTGGCAGCGAATGGATCGGCATGAATGTCTTTAGCATCAGCCCAAGCGTTGTGGTTGTAGACCGGGACCAGGCACCTCTCATTGCGCTGCTGGAATGCTCGGGCTTCACTGTCATTCCACTAGCACTTCGACACGCGCGGGTACTCGGTGGGGGATTTCACTGTGTCACTCTCGATGTGCGCCGTCGTGGAACTCTGGAGCGATACGCCTGAGTTGTGCCATCGGAGTCTCGAGCACAGATCATTGAGCGCCTATCTTGTCAACGCTAGATGAAGCCCGTTCGCACCGTAGAGAGGAATCCGAAATGAGCAATGAGTGCATTCTGTGTAGCCCGCAGCCCGACGCACTGATCTATTGCGGCGACGCTGGGGTCGTGGTCATCGATGGCCCTTGCCGACCAGGGCATGTTCTTGTCGGAATCAGGGGACACTATCCGCACCTGCACAGCGCCCCCCCGGACGAGGTCGCCAACATGATGCGGCTTGCCGTCAACGTGTCTGACACCATCGTCCACGACACTGGAGCTGAGAAGACCTATGTTGTCGCCATAGGCGACAAGGACAAGCACTTTCACGTCCACCTTATCCCAAAAATGGCAGGCGACCCTCCGCTTGGTCCGCATGTCTTCGGCGGGAATGGCTGGGCATCGTTTCTGCCGACCGAACTCGATGCGCAGGAGCACAGCCGCATCGTGCAGGCGATTCGCACAGCCCTCACGGGGCGCTGACGGCACTTGCGGCCCGGTGAGACCCATCGGCTGCGAATGAATCACCGCCTTAGGTGCGGCAGTGAGGCTGTGGCAAGTGAGACCGAAGCTCCCCGACTCTGAACTGAACGGCCAGCGTCGACGGACCTCTCGTAGTCGAGAGCAACGCCACGCGGCGAAGCCATCGCCGTTTCTCGGTATCATTGATGGGCCGACCGGTGCAGGTAAGTCAGCGGTGTTAGAGCACCTAATGGCGAGGCACAGCGCTTCCTGCGTCATCAGCAGCAAGCTGACGACACGCCCACGCCGCACGACCGACAGCGCCTGGGAGCTTCAGTTCGTAGACACGATTCCTGCCTCCCTTGTCGATTTCAGCTATGCCAGCGTCGGCTGGCAGTACGCTATTGACGTTAGACAGATTGAGCAGGCACTTCGGGGTGGGCGGGCGTGCTTTCTCACCTGTACTGACCCAGCTACAACCCGAGCGCTTGCGCGTCGCTTTCCAGCGGTCGTGATCTACGTCCATCGCGTCATATCGCACGTTGCCCTGTCAGAACTCCTAGCGGCCCGCACCACAACTACTGACGAGGAGGCACGCCTCCGACTCTCTGAGGTAGCTGAGGCTGTCAGCCGCTACGCCGCCAATATCGGGCTCTACGATTTTGTACTCCTAAATGTGACGGACCTTGCCGAACTTCACAGGCAGGTTGATGCGATCCTGGCTGGCGCTACTGAGCGCGTGCGCAGCCGCCGGAGCGCGCGGACTGCAGCACGATAGCAGGGAGATGTGCGATGCCTCTATCCCCCGCCGACCCAGGACCGAGGGCTGATCGAGTCGCCGGCTTATTGCGGGAACTTGAGATGCTGTGGACCACGGCGCAGGCAGCGGTTCCCGATTGGGATGGATGCCGTAGTCACGTTCACGACTCAGGTCTGCTCAGCGTGCTGCAGGCTGCGTCCGACGGGACACCGTTCCGGGCGGCGCTCGTCGCTTGCATTGGGTCGCGCAACACCGCACTGGCTGCAACTCTGTTTGGGCCGGCGGTGGACCACCTGACGATCGTTACGGATTCTGCTACATCGTCAGTGCTAGCTAGCGACGGATTTCGATGTCTCTGCATTACTGTCGCTGCGCAATCCGGTACCCCTGGCGCACAGGACCGTCCGCCTGCCGCAGCGGCCAAGCCCCCCAGCACGCCCACGGTAGTCGTCACAACAGATTGCAGCCGCTTCCACTTTGCCTATTCCACCTCGGGTGATGGCATCGCCGAGCCGATTGTGGAGATGGACATCGATGAGCTCGCGGCTGATGTTGCGCTGGTTGGATCCGTATGGTCGTCCGTGTTCCCCGCCCATCGGGCGATTCTCACGCGTACGGTAGCCATTTCCGTTCCCCGGGACGAACGAGGTGCGCTGTTCGACCATAGCTATGGGGCGCTGCACGCGTTCTGTACACACCCCCCCGGCCTGAGCCGCGAAGCACACCGTGAGATGCGCACACTACACCGCCTGAGGGCGGCCTTTGGCACAGGTGATGGTCTCGAGCTTCTGTCGCTTGAGGACCTGCGCAGGCGTATGCCATCGTCCAGACAGTCGGCGTCATCGGCCTCAGAGCGACAAATCGGCGATCTAGTTCTGCGCAGGTCTCGACCACCCGCATCCCGGCTCGTCCAATTCAGCCCGCTTGCGGGAGTGGATGATCCGGGGCGCGATGACTACGTACTGTCATATCGACCAGGAGGTAGGGGTGAGGAGTTTCATCGCGAGTTCGTGATGTCCATTGATGATTGGAAGCCCGAGGAGAAGGAACTCTACCGGGCGACACTGGATGTCCTTCACATTCTCGCCATCCGACGTTCTGGACTCTTCCGCTTGGGATTTGCCGAGCGCGTCTATACGGTCTTGCTCCCGCCTGCTCTGCTGACGACGGATGACACTGACGTACGAGGCCTGTTTCTTGTTCCATGTACGATCCTCTATCAGGTGCCGCGAGGAAGCAGCTTCCGACGCACGTTCACAGTGTCATACGTAGTCATTCCTGTTGAACTCGCGCCACTAAGTCCCGGGACCGCCGCGGAGTCAGCGCTCGAGCGCATCAAGGGGCCGCGTGTCGCAAGCATCGCTGAGTTGCGCGCGCTCAGGAGGGATCTGAGGGCTCACGTCAACGCTGGTGCAAGCTCCAAGCCGATGAAGGTGCACGGCCCGCTTGCGGAGTTGCTTGGAGTGGGCGGAGCGGGCCTCACGCTACCCCAGTTGCTACAACGCGTTGGCGAAAACATCGCCACTCGAATCCTTGGCCGCGGCACCGCAAGGGCGGACTCAACTGCGGCGGCGATGAATCTTGCTGCGACTCTAGAGTCGACGCTCAGCGCAATGCTCCTCCAGGTGGACTGGCGCGCACCATCGGGCGCGGCACAGCCGTGGGAGAATTGGCTCATCACAGGAGCGGATCGCCCCTTCACAGACAACGTATACAAGTTGATGTTCTACGAAGACTTCGTCGAGCCGCGCTCCGGCTACACGTCGCGCCGCGGAATCGACTTCGGTCGGATGCTGATCGGCAATACGCTGCGTACCGACATGAACGGTATCTCGTTCTTTGATCCCACGGATGAATTGAAACTGATCCTCTATCCACTGCACCGAGAGCGCTATCCGCACTACTCGATTGTGCGATGGATGGCGTTTTCACTCTATTCGGAGTCAGCTCTGTGTTCCCTACAGGGAATGATACAGCGGTTCTACATCGACCTGCACCGACAGAACGACCTGAGGCGCGTGGTGGAGACTCTGGGAGAGATGACCGAGAGTTTTGCAGAACTCTATGACCTAGATATTCGTCGCTATCTCTATCGCCAGGAGTACGAACGACTGCGGGAGTTGATGAAAGTCGATCGCGACTATGAGTTTCTTGTGGAGAAATTCACGTCTGTCAAGGAGGATGCGTCGCTGAGGGAGCAGCGCCTATTCAACAAGCTGCTCGTCGGATTCACGATAGCGACGACTAGCGTTGCCATCATCACAGCCATTGCGCAGACGCTACAATGGACGACTGGGCGCTTCCTGGCCGTCACCATCCCAACTGCCGTGGTCCTGACTATTGCTGGATACATCAGCTTCGACCGCATACGCAGGCTCCTGTCCCTGGGTCGCTGAGGCGCAGATCCAAGAACCTTCTGGAGTTCGTGATGACCATCAAGCGGCCCGAGTCGGCGCAACCAATCCCACCAGGTGCAACGCTCGCGTTCAAGGGGATTCTGTTCGACGTGTACCAGTGGGAGCAAACGCTCTACGATGGCTCGAGGGTGACTTTCGAGAAGGTGCGCCGACCCGACACTGTTCTCGTGGTACCCGTCCTTCCCAGTGGCGCGCTGCTGCTATCCAAGCAGGAACAGCCCGGTCGAGCTCCGTTCACTGGCGCGCTGGGCGGAAGGGTCAACGAGTTCGAGGATCCTGAGCACGCGGCAAGGCGGGAGCTACTTGAGGAAAGCGGCTACGAGGCTTCTGAACTTCGGCCGTGGTTCGCAGTGCACCCTACGACCAAAGTCGATTGGGTCGTGTATGCCTTCGTGGCAATTGGCATTCGACAGATTGCGGCCGCGAACCTAGACGCCGGCGAGCGCGTTAACCTTGTTCCGACATCCTTTGATGACTTTCTTGCGCTTGGGAGCGATACGACGTTCATCGAGAAGGAGATGGTTCCTTGGCTCTTGGAAGCACGGTGTTGCGCCAATAGGCGCGCAGCGCTGCGCCAACTGTTCGGCCTCGCCGAGTAGAGACGAGCGTGCGAGCGTATCAAGGGATTGGGCTGGTATCGGGGCTGGTGCACGGTGAAGTCGTGCATGCGGACAAGGCTCGCCTGCCAGTGAAGGGCAGGATGGGAGCAATAGTAGCGTTTTCGTCGCTGCCGAGCGTTCCTGAGTTCCTGAGGCTGTTTCGCCAGCGTACAAACGTGGGAATCGTCTTGCCGACGTGCAGCCCGTATTCACACTTGGCGTGGGCCGCTAGCTATACTGGGCTGCCGGCCATCGTAGTTGACGATCCGGCGGCCATCCGACCCGGTGAGTGCGCGTATCTTGACGGGGATAAGGGTGCACTACTGTACCCCACGACGAGTGCTGAACGACACGTTCTCCAGGAAGACCAAGCTGCCAGGGCAGCAGTGACTCGGGAGATAGCCTCTCGAGCCACGCTCCCAGCCGTGTCCCGATCAGGCGTCGTTGTCCGGGTGCTTGCCCAGATTCAGTCTGCCGAGGATGTCGTTGTCGCACGGGAATCTGGTGCCGACGGGGTGGGCGAGATCAAGTCCGAGTTGCTCGATGGCGACGGCGGCGAGGCCTCTGCAGCATCCGTTGTGAGGAGCATCCGAGCGAACACGACATGGACAGAGATTCCAATCCGATTCTTCGATCTAGACGTTGAGAAGACCACTGGCCGGGAGTCTGCTGAGGCCCAGGCGACCAATCTCATACGCCGTGGAGTTCGAATTGCGGAGAACGATGAGGCTCTCGTCGCGCGATTTCGGACGATGCTGGAGACGATTGACCTCGCCGGTGTCGTTGTTGTCCTCCCAATGATTACGCTGCCGAGCGAGGTGGAGCGCTTCAGGCGTCGTCTTGGGGATCTGCCAGTGAGGATCGGTGTACTGGTCGAGACGCCGGCGGCCGCGGTCAGTATGGCCGAGTTTCTGCATGTGACTGACTACTTTGAGATTGGAACGAATGATCTGTCGCAATTTACAATGGCCTGGGACCGGACGGTACCGAACCAGGAGTTGCTGCCAGCGGATAGATTGGCTCGACCAGTGGAGCATCTGATATCAGGTCTCGTTCGAAGCGTCGCGGCTAGCAATACGTTCGTCTCGCTGGCCGTGGACTTGCCGCCGACCCCTCGGCTCGTGCAACAGATTCTCCAGATGGGTGTCGTCGCAGTTGCGGTGCCCCCAAGGTCCATTCCACTTTGGAAGGAATGCGTTCGACTGGCCCAATAGGATGGATCCGCGGGGCTCTTCTCCACGAGCTACTCGGATGGAGATCGCGGGGGCACTCGCTACTACGTGCGCGTGGGTGAGCACGGGGCGCCGATGCACCTCCACTCCGTCTGGGATGGCATGGTCATCGGTAGCGCTCGGTTCACGCAGGTGAGAAACCAGGCCATCGCCATCCGTAGCAGCATGCCTCGGTCCTCCTTTGCGACGGAGCTCGCCTGCGGCGAAACCGGTCACGATTCGGCGTCCTTCCGTCCTGATGCGCCCGTCGGCTACAAG
>CAZTIW010000014.1:0-101984 GCA_964613915.1 uncultured Thermoanaerobaculia bacterium | reverse complement strand
TGCGGCAACGCCGCCAGCGCCACGCAGATCCTCGACGTCGTGGACGATCGCCCGCCCGTCTTGCAGGGCGTGCCGGCCGACGCCACGGTCGAGTGCGACGCGGTGCCCGCGCCGCCACCGGTCGTTGCAGTCGATGCCTGCGATCCGGCGCCCGTGACGACGTTCACCGAGGTCATGATCCCCGGCTCCTGCCCCAACCAGTGGACGCTGCACCGCACGTGGCTCGCGGTGGACGCCTGCGGGAACGCGTCGTCCGCGATGCAGGTCCTCGAGGTCGTGGACACGACCCCGCCCGTGCTCGACGCGCCGGCGGATCGCATCGTCGAGTGTCCCGCGCCCGAGGCCGGACCCGACTCGGAAGGCGCGTGGATCGCCTCGGCCTCCGCGACCGACACGTGCGGGCCCGCCCGGGTCGAAAGTCGCGAGACGCTGCGCGAGGCCCTGTGCGGGAACACGTATCGCTCGGTTCGGGAGTTCTGGGCGGTGGACGCCTGCGGCCTGGTCTCGGCGACCGTGACGCGCGCCTACATCGTGCAGGACACGACTCCGCCCATCCTGGCGGCGCCGCCGGATCGCGTCGTCGAGTGCCCGGCGCCGGCCACCGGCCCCGACTCGGAGAGCGCCTGGATCGCGTCCGCCTCGGCGACCGACACGTGCGGCGAGGCTCGCGTCGAGAGCCGCGAGATCCTGCGCGAGGCGGGCTGCGGCCGTACCTACCGGTCCGTGCGCGCGTTCTGGGCGGTGGACGAGTGCGGCCTGACCTCGGCGGTCATCACGCGCGAGTACCGCGTGGTGGACACGACGGCGCCACGGTTCGCGCGCGAGGGCGTCCAGTTCACGACGTCGATCTGGCCGCCGCAACACGGCTACGTCGTCTTCGCGACGGCGGACGTGGTCACGGCGAGCGACTCCTGCGGCGACGTGGACCTGCGCGTGACGGGATGCGCGAGCAACCAGCCCGAAGACGTCCATCGCGGGCGGACCGAAGACGGCGGGAACGGCGATGGTCACTTCGCCGAAGACTGCGTGCTGGCCGTGGACGGCTCGGCGTTCGCGGTCCGGGCCGAGCGCCTCGGCGGCTGTGGCAAGGACTCCCGGCGCGTCTACACGCTGGAGTTCACCGCGACCGACGAGTGCGGGAACGCGACGCGAGCGCCGGGGCGCGTCGTCGTGGGCCACGACCGCAGCGAGCACGAGCCCATCCGCCGGGGGCCGGGCCTCCCCCCCAACGCCCCGCCCCCATTCCCCTACACTCATCCAACCACCTACGGGACCGGCTGCGGCCCCTGAGACGGCCCCCCCCCAGGCCGGCCCGGAGGCCGACGACTTGCCTGACCCCTGAATAGCGCCCGCCCGGCGTTCGTCGCTCGAGCGCATCGCCCTCGTCCCTCTCTTGGCCCCGGACGCCGGCACCCGCCCGCGAGGTGTCCGGATTCACCGCCCCGGGGCTCCTGTCTTTCGGCAAGCCCATCCCCACGGAGCCTCCCGTCATGAGACTCGCACGCGTCCTTTTCGCCACCTTCCTCGCCGCCGCCCTGACCGGGTGCTTCTCGTCCAATCCGACCGGTCCGCCGACGGGCCCCCCGGACACCGACGGGGACACCATCGAAGACGCCTCCGACAACTGTCCCGATGTCCCGAACCCGGGTCAGCTCGACGTGGACGGCGACGGCGTGGGCGAGCTGTGCGACAACTGCCCGCTGATCCCGAACCCCCTGCAGATCGATCTCGACGGCGACGGCATCGGCGACCTCTGCGATCTCTGCCCCTTCGACACCGACGTGGACTGGGATCTCGTGTGCGATTCGGGCGACAACTGCCCGACCCGGTTCAACCCGCTGCAGATCGACCTCGACGGCGACGGCGTGGGCGAGGCCTGCGACAACTGTCACGGGCTGGCGAACGCGGATCAGGCCAACGCTGACGGCGACGCTCGCGGTGACGCCTGCGACAACTGCCCGGACGACGCCAACGACGACCAGGCCGACCACGATGGCGACGGCATCGGCGACGCCTGTGACGCGACGTTCGTCGCGCTCACGTGCTGGAGGCTGAGCCCCGACCACGGGCGAGCCGACGGCAACCACCCGATCAACGTGCACGGCGACAACCTGGATCTCGTGACCGAGGTCGAGGTGGACGGGCAGAGCATGCCGTTCCGCATCTCGAGCCCCCACTCGATCCACCTCCGCTCGCCGGCGCACGCGCCCGGCATGGTGGACGTCGTCCTGCGCACGGCCGACGGCCAGGAGTGCACGCTCCCGTACCGGTACCGCTGACGGCGGCCGCCGATCAGTCGGTGAAGGTCGCGAGCGTCTCCGCGAGATCGGCGACGCTCGCCACCAGCCGCTCCGGCCGGGACGCCCTCAGCGCCTCGGCCGGGGCGAACCCCCACGTGACGCCGATCGCGACGAGCCCCGCCGCGCGCGCGGCAGCGACATCCCCTGGCGTGTCGCCCACGTAGGCCGCCTCGTCCGGGCGCAGGCCCATCGCCTCGAGCGCCGCGTGCAGCAGGTCGGGCGCGGGCTTCGGCTCCAGGCCGTCCCGCCAGCCCTGCACGTGGCTCGTTCGCGCGCGCAACCCCATGCGCGTGACCACGTGATCCGCCTGGTACTGGATCTTGGCCGTCACGACGCCCACCGGGCGCGACGCGAGCGACGCCAGCAGCTCGACGATCCCCGGGAACACGCGCGTCGTCGCGCAGTCCATCGCGTCGAAGCGCGCCCGGTAGATGTCGGCGAAGCGTCGCTCATCGGCGGCCGAGAGACCAAGGCCCAGCTCGCGCGCCATGACGGCGAGCGGCAGGCCGATGAGCGCCACGATGCGATCGGTCTCCAGCGGGGTCCCTGGGCGGAGGGCCTCGGCGGCATGACGGAACGCCCCCGCGATGTCGTCCCGCGAATCCACGAGCGTTCCGTCGAGATCGAACAGGACCGCTCGCTTCATGCCCCCGAAGGCACCTCCAGCGCGCGCGCGACCACGGCGATGAACTCGGAGTTGGCGAACGGCAGCTGAACGACGACGGCGCCCGGCATGCCCGCGGGCAGGTCGCGACCGAACCCCGAGGACAGCACGATCGCGGGCAGGTCGTCGCCGGGATGGGCGGCGTCCCAGGCGCGCAGGATTTCATCCGGCGCCATGCGGTCCAGGCGCGAGTGCAGGATCAGGAGCGACGGCCGGATGAGCTGGATGTCCTGCAGGCACGTCACCCCGTCGTGAACCCGGCGGATCTCGAGGCCCTCGGGCGCCAGGTCCTCGACGTGATGCCTCAGGACACGCTCGATCGTGTCGCCGAGGACCGGCTCGGCGCAGGCCAGCATGACGCGGCGCGGATGGGGGCGGACGCCGGGGGCCGCTTCGGGGATCCGGGCGGGGGCCGCCTGCGGAGGGGCGGGCACGGGCGCGATGTTCCGGTCCTGACTCATGTGCGTGGCCTCCGCGCCGCCCGGCCCCGGGGCGATGCGCCGCCAGGATCCCACGGTTTGCCGTGTCAAGTCACTTCCGAGATGAGGGGCGGCCCTCGCCCGCGCGGCCTTCTTGACGCCCCTCCCCCCCTCGCCTAAACCCGGACTATTCATGAAGCTGACGCATCCGACGGGCGCTCGTGGCCGATGGCTGCGTGATCGGACCTGCGGTCCGAGGGCGACTGCCGGACGAGCCGGCGGACCGTCGCGGCGCCGGGCCACGCGCGACCCAGCAAGGGGTTCCCGTTGGACTCCGTCGGGAATCCTCGACGTAGGGCACGGCTACGCCTCCGGTTCCCTCCGTCGTCCGCCTTGCCCTCGGCCACGATCACCTCGTCGGATCCAGTCTGCCGATGACCCCTGCCAACGCAGGCTGGTTCCAGCAGCGCCGTGCGAGCGTTCCGCCCCATCACTGCGCCACCTTCACGAATACTCCGGGCTAAGCCACGCCCGCGGCCTGTCACGGCGCCAGACACCGCTCCTCGGGCCGCTGATCGTGCGGGATGCTCACGTGCCCGATCCGCGTCGGGACGCTGACGTTGCCGCACGCATCCACGCCCTCCACGATCACCGCCACGCTCCGCCCCTCGCTGCGGCCGCTCCGGCGCGCGCGCACCCACATCGAGAAGCCATCCGCCGCGATGCCGCACTGCCCCGCCAGTTCGACTCCGTTCTCCTCGGCGACGCAGCCCGCGTAGCGCCAGGACGGCGCGGGATCGCAGGCGTCGGTGACGCGGGGCGCGAACGCGGCGAGGTCGAACGTCACGATGCGCCCGTTCGGCGGCCAGAGGCGCGAGAGTTCGTCGCCTCCTTCGCTGACAACCGGTGGCGTGCGATCGGCGATCGTCACGGCCGTCGCCGCGGTCGTGATGCCGCAGCGACCGTCGTCTACGCTCACGCTGAACGTGCACGTCCTGCCGCAGCCCCCGTCGAAGCTCGCCACGGGATCCGCGACGTCGGCGTTCGGTGACAGCACGGCGTCGGGACAGTCGCTCGTCCACGTGAACGCCAGGGGATCTCCGTCCGGGTCGGAAGCCTGCGCCAGGAGCTGCACGCTGCCGCAGTCAGCATGCCGCTCGGGCTCCGCCGACACGACGGGCGGCTTGTTCCGCGGCCGGCCGAAGAGGATCTCCACGCCGACGGGATCGGGACCGATGGGCGACCGCGAGCCCACGAAGGCGACCTCCGCCGCGCCGTCGCCGTTGATGTCGCCCGGCGCGGCGAGCGCGCCTGGCCAGTTCCAGTTGATGGCCGGAAGGCCGAAGGCGACCGAACGCAGGCTCGCGCGCGCCTCCAGGCCCGACGACGAGCCGAACCACGCGAAGAGCACCGAGCGCTGGTCTCTCCGGCCGTATGCTGGCAGGAGGCCCAGCGCCGCGACGTCCGGCCAGCCGTCGCCATCCAGATCGCCCGGGCCGACCACGAAGGCGCCGACCGACGAGGCGTCCGCGTCCATCTCGGCGCTCCACGCGAGGTCCAGGCCCGAGGGCGTGCCCCGATAGAGATGCACGCAGCCCGAACCGGGCCCGCCACAGTTGCCGTTGCGGTAACCCACGAGCGCGTCAGCGTGACCGTCGCGATCCACGTCGCCCGCCGGCGCGATGGACGCCGCCATCGTCGCGTCAACGCGCGGCCCGTCGGCTTCCCAGGCCGGCGTGGCTTGCAGGCCCGAAGAAGACCCGAGGTACAGGCGCAGGCGCGGGTACCCTGTCGCTGCCCCGTCGGGAACGATCATGAGGGCATCGTCGAAGCCGTCGGCGTTCACGTCGCCCACGCCCTGGACTTCCAGGACGAAGCGTCCCCACTCGAACAGGAGGCGCCCGTCGGGCGCGGAGCCGGGACCGAAGGGCCCCCCGTGGAAGATGTAGCAGACGCCAAACACGCCGCTGCTGAGCGACAGGTCTGCGATGTCCGTGGCCGCGAAGTCGGCGTAGCCATCGCCGTTCACATCGCCGAGGGCCGACGCGAAGAGAATCGAGTTGATGCTCGCGCGCCACGTCCAGTCGGGCGTCGTGCCCGGCCCGCCCGGACGCCCGAGGAAGAGGCTGATCCCCCTGTCAGACGCGGTCGGCTCCTCCGTGACAACGACATCTCCGAGGCCGTCGCCATTCACGTCGCCTGCGCCCACGGTCGTGAGCACCCCGACGCGAGCAAGAGGGCACGCCCAGACGGGAGGCTCGGCAAAGAACCCGGCTTGTCCCTGCCAGCCGTGCAGGGCGACATCGGTCGCTCCCAAGGCCGTGAGGCTCCCGAACACGAGGTCCGGCAAGCCATCGCCGTCCATGTCGCCAGGAGCCGCGACCTGGCCGTGGACGGGCGGCCGGCTCGTCAGCGTGGCGTGGCTCCACTCCCGGATGTCGCAGTCCGGCGGCGAGACCGGGGCGGCGATGGCTGCCGGGACGTGACCGCAGCACAACGCAAGAGCAGTCATCATTGAAACGGCGACGCGTGACATCTTCACGGTTTCCTCCTCGAGCGATCTTCAGCGAACGGAGCCCATGCCCCGATGTCGAACACGGTGACCGCGTCCACCGCGGTCTGACTCACGTGCAGGAGCGTTCCGTCGAGCCGAATGTCGGCAGGGTACCGCATGGCTCCCGCCCCCGCACCGGGCCGGCCAAACTCCCCGAGTGCCTCCCCGCCGAGCGTGAACAGGCGGATGCGATCGTCGGCGAAGTCCGCGATCAGGACGCGGTCGCCACCGATCGGCATCACGGCGCTCGGGTACCGCAGCGGGGCGCGCGCCGTGCCGGCCAGCGTGACCAGGTGCCGGCCTTCCGGGTCGAAGACCTGCACGTTGCGGTTGGCCCCGTCGCTGACGTAGACGCGGCCCGCCGCGTCCGTCTCGATGTCCAGTGGCGCGCGGAACTCGCCGGGGCCCTCGCCCCACGAGCCCCATGTCCTCAACAGGCGCCCCTCGGCATCGAGCGCCACGACGCGCAGGTGACCCGAGTCCACGACGTACAGGACGGCGCCATCGGGTGAGAGCGCGAGGTCGGACGGCCGGTCCAGCTCGACCTGCCCCGCCCCCGGCAGCGTCGCGTGGTGGCGCCCCTCGAGCGTGAACACCTGAACGTGGCCGTTGTTCATGTCGCACGCGAACACGCGCCCGCGCCGCGCGTCCAGCGCCACGTCTTCGGGATGATCGAACTCCCCCGCGCCCGTCCCGAACCGGCCCCACTCCCTCACCGCGCGTCCCGCGCGATCGAACACCTGGATGCGATTGTTGCCGCGATCCGCGACGATGACGCTTCCGTCGGGCGCGACCGCGAGTCCCCGCGGCTTGCTCATCTGCCCCGCCGCGCGACCGTGCCCGCCGAACTCGGCGACCACCGCGATGCCGGTCACGGGAACCGCGTGAATCGTGACGCGCCGCGCGGGATCCGTCACGCCCGGAACATGCACGCTGAACTCGGCCGACTCGCCCGGCGCGAGGCCCGGCGAGGCCTCGGCCATCGCCAGCGTGCTCGTCCCGTCCGCGCCCCGCCTCTCGAACCGCACGCGCGCGTCGTACGCCATCGCGCCGCTTCCGTTCGTGAGCACGAGCTGCAGCCGAACGCCCGTCCCCTCGATCGACGCGAGCGGTCGCGGCAGGACGGTGAGTCCCGGCGCGGCGGCGGTCGCGTCGAGCTCGAGCGTCGCGAGCGCGCCGCCGCCCGGCAGCAGCTCGATGCGCGTGACGAGGCGCGGCGTGCTCGATGCTCCCGGCAGGCCCGCGGACGCCGCCGCAGGCGCCTGCGCGCCGGGAGAGGCGGGCGTGACCTCGGCGGGCGCGACTGCGGTGGGCACGGCCCCCGACGCCGCCACGGCCAGGAGTCCTGCTGTCAGCGCGGCCCTCACGGACATGCCATCACCCACACCTCGGAGGGCTGCGCGCAGGTCACGACGCAGAGGTTTCCAGCCAGCACCGCGAGCCGCGTCGGATACCGAACCTGCGGGGGCAGCTCCAGGCGTCGCGCCACTTCCTCGCGCCCGGCGCCGACATCGAAGACCTGGATGCGATGCGCGTAGCGATCGGCCACGAGAAGCTCGCCGTTCTCGTTCATGGCAACCCCGGTGGGGTCAATGAACTGATCGGCCGCGTTCCCGTGGCTTCCCCACGGCCCGAGGCATGCGCCATCCGACAGCCGGTACCGCTGGATGCGTCGGTTGCCCGAATCGGCCACGTAGATCGTCCCGTCCGCGCCGAGCGCCAGATCATGCGGACAGCTCATGCCCTCGCGTCCCCGCCCGAACGCTCCGATGCGCCTGTCGGTGAGCGCGCCATCCCGCACCACGCGGATGACGTTCTCGCCAGCGTCCAGCACGAGCACCGCGCCGTCGGGCGACACCTCGACCGCCTCGGGATCGCGAACCTCCGCCAGCACGATCTCGCGAAGGCATGTTGGCGTCTCCTGACTGAAGTCCACCTCGACGACCACGCGGCGGACGCGATCGAGCACGCGCACGCGCGACCTCTCGCCAGCCACGTCCACCGGCTGCACGAACCGGCACTCGTCCTCGCCGAAGCCCCCGAACCGCCCGACCTCGCGCGGCGCCGGATCGCCCGCCGTGTCCACGAACGTCTCGCCCACCGACACCGCCGCGCCCCCTCGATGCGCGATGGCGAACGCCCCGTCACCGAGCGCCGCGACTCCCTCGGGGAGGATGGCGGCGAACAGTCCAGCGTGCCTCGGAGCGTGACTCAGGAGGGGGCTCGCTCGCTGTCGCGCTCCCGCGACGTTGCCGCGCCGCGGCGGACGCGCCTGTAATGGCCCGCCGCCCGGAGCCGCAGGACGCCGCAAGCCCGGCCGATCCCCTTCCACGGCGCTCGGCGGCATCCGGGGCCGCTCACCCCTGACGGCCTCCTCCATGTCAACGAGCGTCGTCATGAACACGAAAGCGGGAGAGAAATCCGGGTACCGCAGCCACATGCCGTTGAACCCGGCCGGGATTCCGATCTGATCGGGCCTGATCGACACGACCGGGCAGAACGCGACGATGTCCAGCGGCATGAGTCCCGCCAGATTCGGAACTGGCGTGTACGTCGCCGGTCCCACCGCTGTCGCCTGACGCTCACGGCGCAGAAGCGCGAGCACGCTCCCCTCGCTGACGAGGAATGGAATCGGAAGCCGCTCGCGCGAGACAGCATCGCCCAGACACACGGACTCCCTGTCGCGGCCATCGCCCTTCAGGATGCGCTCGACTCGGAATCCGACGCCCGACTCGCAGTCACTCTCGGGCGACATGTCAAGCGTGCCGAGGGTCACGAGGTCGGCACGCTTCAAGGCCACGGCCAGCGGCATGGGGCTCTCGCTCGTACTGGGTTGAGCGCGCTTGGCGGAGACGCGACACGAGCATGCGCCTGCGCATGAAGCGAACATCCCAAACAGGAACAACAGGCTGACGAAGGAGACCATGGCGCGCCTCCGAGAAACTCCCACATGGAAGCGCGATGGCCTCTCATGGCCGGCGGCCTTCCTCCTCGTGCTCGTGCAGTTGGCGAACGAGATCAGCGATTTCGCCGTCGCAGAATTCTGGCGTCCCGCCTCCGCATGCCACCGGGAGGCATGCGAGTTCGTCCCGAATCCAGACGACAAGGGCTTGCGCATTCTCTTCTCCCAAGAAGATTGACCACTGGACAGAAAGGTCTCCGCACGAACCCATTTGCAGTGCAGGAGCCCATGCTCCGCGATACCCGCGCTCGGCAATTTCCTCGCCGATCCGGAGGCCACACACTTGCCTCCTCGACGTCTGGAGCGGCTTGGGGTCCACTACCGCAGCGCCCGTCGCGACCAAGACTTGCGCGAAGTCAACCCGCGTCTCCTCGCGCTCGGGATCCCAGTACTCGTCGTACCCGTGATGCCCCCCGGGCAGCCAGAGCACGGTCAACTCGATGCGCGCCGCTTGGCGTTTGCCGCGCCGCACCGGGCGCGCTCCCTCTCGCGCGAGAAGTGCATCGGCAAAGCGCTTGGCGACACAGGCCGCGTCCGGATCCTCGGGCCACTGAATGCCCGCAAGTCTTGTCCTGTTGCTAGGTGACCTCGGATCCGACACGAACACCGCACGAGACTCTCGAAGCGATGCCGAGCCTGCCCTCGCGTCGCACTCCACGTGTTGCGCCGTGACCAGGGCGAAGCTCATTCCCAGCACGAGTACCCTCATGAAGGAACTCCTAGTCACAGTTGCAGCCCGCGTAGTACATCGATTCGACGATGGCGTGAGCGGTCTCGTGGATCTCAACGTGACGCGGATCGAAGGTTTGCAGCGGCGGACCGGGAGGTCCCTGCCGGCTCAGCACATCCGCAACGTGCTGGCCTTCGTGGGCGATCGCTATCAGAAGACCATCCCACTTCGTGGCGGAACCAATCGGAGGCGTGTAGCCGGCTGGAGACCAAGTGCCATTCTTTACCGGAACTCGAGAACTAACCCTCCCGTCTGCCTGCGGCGGAAGTGAACGGAAGGCCAACGCAGTAATCGTCACGTCACCCGTGTGCGGATTGGTGAATCCTGCGCGCCCACTGCCGCCCGACTGAGGTGGCCGAGCTAGCATTGCCCGAACGTTGACCGCACCCAGCGCGTTCCCCACGGTCTTCCGATAGTCTGGCGCAGCGCACTGTCGAAGCAACGCGACAGCGCGCCTCAACGTCGCCTCCTTTTCAGCGAACGAACCATTGCCATACGCCTGCGCGAGTTCGGCCTCCATCCATGCCGGCAGCAACCCCATCGGATCCCCCATCATCACGGGGCTATCCATCGCGAACGCGAAGTTATGGATCGCGCCAGTGCGCACGGGGTCGCGCGACAGGAAGCGCGCGCTGGCGGGGTCGTACCAGCGGTGGCGCATGTAGTAGAGCCGCGCCTCGTCGCGCCATTCCTGGCCCTGGAAGCCCTTGGCCGTGCTCAGCGTGCCGCTCACCACCTTGCCGAACGGCGTGTACACGGGATCGTCTGCGAAGCCGTACTTCACCGACCCCTGCGCGTCCGAGAACAGCCTCTCGTGTGACGAGCCCTCGCGCTTGATGCCCGCGAGGCCCATCGGCCCGTCGCTCCACGCGAACGCCGGCGCCGACGCGAACGACTCCACCTCCCCCACCTGCTGCCATCCGCTCCACAGGTGAATCGTCGGCGAGCCGGCCGAGACGGGCTGGCCCGTGGCCGTCGCCGTGGTGATCGGTCGCTCGGCGACGAGGCGGTTCCAGGGATCGTACGAGTAGGCCGTCCCGGCGTACCCCGTCGCGTCGGTGCCCTCCAGCACGGCCATGAGGCGGCCCGCGACATCCCAGCGGTATCGCCGCGTCTGGCCTCCCGCGCCGTTCTCCCTCTTCAGCGCTCCGATGAACGCGTGATACTCGCGATCCGGGGTCTGGATGCGATCCTCGTCATCGGTCGGGAACGCTGTCGTCGTGCTGGTCAGGTTGTCCGTGATGGACGCGAGGTTCCAGGGATTGGAGGGCAGGTAGGCGTACGACTCGTCCACGATGTTCGGAAGCGACGGCCAGTCCACGGGATCGAGCGCTGCCCCCGTGAGCCGGCCCGCGTCGTCATGCGTGTAGAACCACGTCGTGTCCCCCGACGGCCACAGGTACGGCAGGCGATGCTGCTCGAGGCGCATGACAAACCCCCGGGCATCGTACCGCAGGTCCTGCGTGAACTTCGTGTCGAGCCAGGACGAGCCACCCGAGTGCGGGCGACCGCGCGTGATGGTATTCAGATAGCGGGGGCCTGAGTGGCGCCACTTATTAATGCGGTTCACGCTGACTCGGGCGGAGCGTCCTTCGAGAGCGCGCTGGGCTTGCGATGGGGATTCCGAGGACATCAGCGATCGTGGCATCCACCTTGTTAGGGAACTGAATGAGCTTGCGCTCGGAGATGACGATGTCAGCATCAAAGTCGCCGAGAATGTCACGACCGATATCCCCTTGCATCTCCGTGGCCTCTTGCTGATAGACCTCGAGCGGCCAGTCCAGCATGCCATCCCGTCCGGGCGACACGAGCAACCAAAGCACTTTAGTGCCGTCTGACCACACGTGTAGCGAGACTTGATGACCGTACACGTCAATGAGACGGCAGGCGCCCACCATGTCACCAGAGATGCGCGCAGGATCGAGCGCAGCAATGTCGATTGCTCCAAGGCAGTACCGAGTGTTCAGGAGATCGCCAAAGTCCGCGAGTTGACGGTTCAGACTCCTCGCGTGGCAAAGGACGTGAGTCGCCGTCCACAGTGCGAGGCATCCGGCAACGATGAGGATGACACTCCAGGGCCGGGCGATGAGAGCAGCGACGACGCCGCGCAGCCGCAGCGCCACCTGGGTCCTCGCTTTCCGGGAACTCACTGGGCCTCAATTCGCGTGTAGCTACGTGTGAACGGAGCCTTCAGAAGAGAGGAGTGGAGCCTATCCGGCCAGCTGATTCCGTGCCCTCCACCGAGCGGTACTCTCATCGTGAATAGAAACAGTGGAAACGGACCTAATATCCGCACTCGCTCGCTCACGCCTGCCTGATGGAGCACGTCTGTCACGACATCTGTACAGTTGTTGGTGAAGAGCCTTTTCGGTTCCGGGGCACCGGCGCGAGCGGAGATAGCATTGCGCAATGCAGCCTCGACCTCAGCACTCAGATCGAGTTCGAAGATGCTCACGTCTCGGTGGTTGCCTCGAACATAGTTGCTGACGAACCGAGAGACGCGATCAGCGTGCGGAATGGAAATGCTCGGACTGGGATCCCACATGGAGTTCTGGCCCATGTGGTCGACGAACCCTCCGGCCCCGGTTTCATCCCACGTCACAAGCGCAGCATGGCCAAACGAGCCCTTCTTGTCGCCGCCCCCGCCTGCATGAGCAATGAGAACGAAGGTATCCAACCCCATCGGATCCCCCATCATCACCGGGCTATCCATCGCGAACGCGAAGTTATGGATCGCGCCCGTGCGCACGGGGTCGCGCGACAGGAAGCGCGCGCTGGCGGGGTCGTACCAGCGGTGGCGCATGTAGTAGAGCCGCGCCTCGTCGCGCCATTCCTGGCCCTGGAAGCCCTTGGCCGTGCTCAGCGTGCCGCTCACCACCTTGCCGAACGGCGTGTACACGGGATCGTCTGCGAAGCCGTACTTCACCGACCCCTGCGCGTCCGAGAACAGCCTCTCGTGTGACGAGCCCTCGCGCTTGATGCCCGCGAGGCCCATCGGCCCGTCGCTCCACGCGAACGCCGGCGCCGACGCGAACGACTCCACCTCCCCCACCTGCTGCCATCCGCTCCACAGGTGAATCGTCGGCGAGCCGGCCGAGACGGGCTGGCCCGTGGCCGTCGCCGTGGTGATCGGTCGCTCGGCGACGAGGCGGTTCCAGGGATCGTACGAGTAGGCCGTCCCGGCGTACCCCGTCGCGTCGGTGCCCTCCAGCACGGCCATGAGGCGGCCCGCGACATCCCAGCGGTATCGCCGCGTCTGGCCTCCCGCGCCGTTCTCCCTCTTCAGCGCTCCGATGAACGCGTGATACTCGCGATCCGGGGTCTGGATGCGATCCTCGTCATCGGTCGGGAACGCTGTCGTCGTGCTGGTCAGGTTGTCCGTGATGGACGCGAGGTTCCAGGGATTGGAGGGCAGGTAGGCGTACGACTCGTCCACGATGTTCGGAAGCGACGGCCAGTCCACGGGATCGAGCGCTGCCCCCGTGAGCCGGCCCGCGTCGTCATGCGTGTAGAACCACGTCGTGTCCCCCGACGGCCACAGGTACGGCAGGCGATGCTGCTCGAGGCGCATGACAAACCCCCGGGCATCGTACCGCAGGTCCTGCGTGAACTTCGTGTCGAGCCAGGACGAGCCACCCGAGTGCGGGCGACCGCGCGTGATGTTCGTCAGCAGACCGTCAGGACGATACGACATCGCCAGGTACTCGCGGGATTGTGCCTCGGTCCACTTGAAGGCGCGCTGGTTGTTGTCGTACTCGACCTGGTAGTCGGCGTAGGGGAGCCCCGCGTTGGACAGCGTCACGAGCCAGGGACGATCCGCGTCATCGTGAGCGACGTCGGTCGTCCGGAAGGCCGAGATCGGATCGCAGCCGGGAGTGGGCGCGAGCGTCACCTCGTCCACGACCTGAGTCAGCCGACCCCAGGGATCATGCTGGCGGCAGGTCTGGTGCAGTCCCGCGCCTTCGGCTCCGAAGTCCCACTGCATGCTCGTGGAGGAGGCGCGGCCTGCGCGATCGTAGGTGAAGGAGTGCCGCATGGCGCCGTTCGTCAGGGGGCAGTTGAGGTCATCCTCGTCGGGCGGGGCCAGGCTGAACGAGACCGAGCGTGGCAGGCCGGTCCGCGGGTCGGACTCGATGCAGGTTCGCTCTAAAAAGGCGGGCGAATCTCCTTGGCCCATGATGACCAGGTCGAGTGCGGCACCGAAGCCATCGCGCTTCGTCACGAGTGCGCGCCTGAAGGTGAACGGAGGGCCGTAGTAGGTCGCCACGGGCTGGAGGTTGCTGTCGTAGTCCCAGCTCTCGTAAACCGTTCCGGCCAGCTCATCAGGTTGAAGCTCGTCCGCGTCAATCGTGGCGAACGGCCCGCCCAGAGTGGCCGGGCCGCGCCGCAGCGCACGGGGGAGTCGTTCGAACTGTGCGGGCTCGGCACCCCAGTCGCTGAACACCGCCGGTCCGCCATAACTGATCCACCACGCGACGTACTTCCCCGGGGAGGATTGCGACTCCCGGCTCTCATCCGCGATGCGCCGCAGCTTGCCCCCGGGCGTGTACGTGTAGCGGACTTGCATGCGCTCCGGCGGCGCCGCGCCCGGGCGGGACTCGATCGCGATCTGTCCGCGCTCGTTGCGCAGGAACGCGGTCACGAGACCGCCCGGCGCCTCGACGTAGTTCAAGAGTCCGTCGGTGCCGTACTGGAAGTTCGTCACGAACTGCTGTCCGTCCGACGACGGAGCGGTGATCCGCGACAGGAGATGCGTCAGCGGATCGTACTCGTAGGTCCACGTGTTCCCCGAGCCGTCCGTCCGGCTCGCAAGCTGAACCACGTCGCCGCCGTGGATCGTGTAGAAGTTGTACTCGAAGTGCTCGCAGCCCAACCCGGGCTCGGGTGAGTCCACTTCGGGCGGGCAGATGTCCGAGATGTGGGAACGGATGGGATACCCCACCGTCTCGTAGTAGAAGATCCGCACGCCCTTGGCGCTGGCTCCAGGCGCGCCCTGCCCGGGGTCTGTCCGCTGGCTCGGCGCTATCACGCGGCGGGGCCGATCGTACGTGACGAGGATCGGCGTCGGACCCGCACCCTGGACATCGAACTCCCAGCTCACCTGCGTGCCGATGGGCGCGACCGTCGGAACGGGGGCGGCATTGAGCTGCGCCAGATCGCAGTCGCAGGCTTCATCCGTCCAGCCATCCACCGCCGTCGGCGGCACGGTCGAGGTATCAATGCATGTTGACCCGAACAACGTGATGGGCTTGCCTTGCGACGCATCGCGCGTCACGCACGATACCGAGAAGTGCGTGGCATCGAGGCTCGTTGGGCTCGGCGGATCCGACGGGTCGTAGGGAGGGAGCACCACGGGGTACGTGCGCACGGCGCGCGCTTGTCCGAACTCGTCGTAGCTGGTGGAGCTCACCATCGCAACGACCGGGTGCGGACTGATCTCGGGCACCACCGGACAGGATCGCGCAACAGCCTCGGCGCTCGTCTCGGCACAGATCTCTTCCGTGCGGATGAGATGGCCGTCGGCGTTCAGAACGTTCTTGATGATGGGTGCCGTGGTCACCAAGTGAGGCGTGATCTTCACCCAGCGCTCGCCGTCCACGGAGTCGGGGCGCGAGTACGTGTAGGTCAGCGTGTTCTTCGATTCGGTAGCCTCGCAGCTGTCCACGATCTCGGCCGTCTTGAGCCGGCCGGCGTTGGGATCCGCAGGATCGGTGATGTACGTGTACCGATGAATCTCGCCGTCAGGCGACGTGCGGCACGTGATGTCCTCGGAACTCAAGCCCGTGCCGTAGGCGAACGTGTAGCCGGGAAGGTTCTGAGCGACATGAACGGGGTCGCGCAGCGAAGCGAGCTTGCCCGCCAGCCAGCCCAGCGAGACCTGCCGCCCGCCCGGCAGGACGAGCCGCTCGAGCCGTCGCCCGCTTGGGGTCTCCGCGTACTGCAGCTCCACGTGGAAGCCCGCTGCATCGTAGACGCGGGCCAGGTCGCCGTTCGTGTCGTACGTGAGGGCGATGGGACTCTGGCCATCGTTGTCCTCGAGACGAACGAGGCGACCTGCCGGGGCGCGAAGCTGTCCCCCCTCGAAGACGCTGAACTCCGTGAAGACCATGCGTGAAGCGTCTTCGGCCACGAGCTCGTAGGCGAAGAAGCTCACGCCGATCCCGGGAGGAGCGAACGAGCGCCTAGTCCAGAAGAGCCGCGCCGATTGGCACGAACAGCCTGCCGAGGGACGAAGCGGGAGTTCCTGGTTGAGAGCCAGTCCCGCCGGCCGCTCGTACAGGCTCACGCTCCCGCGCGGCGACCTCACTGCAACGAACTGCCTCGTGCCAACGCTATATTCCGTCAGGCTCCATGCGAACGAGTGAGTCCAGTTCACGCCGAGGCGCGCGATGGTCTCGTCAGGCCGCTTCTCGAGGTAGAGGAACTGCTCGCACGGGTCGTCGGACTGCCTGTCGTCGTGGCTGTAGTCGTTCCTTGAGTACGCGGGCGAGTCGAATCGAAGCGTCGCCCCCGCATTGATGCTGTAGACCCCGCGATCCGCCGGAAACTCATTCGGCACCGGCGGTGGACAGTCAGGCTGGCCAGGCGCCTTCCGCTGATAGGCCATCTGCGCTCCTGGATCGCCGGGATCCGAGAGTCGCAGCGGCAGCGTGACCACGGCTTCCATGTCGGACACGCAGCCGTGGCCACCGACGGGGCCGCCCGGGCACCAGTCCGACGGCAGTCCTCCCCCTCGAACCAAGTTGCTGGAAGGGAATGGCATCTCACTCGATCGAGAGACGTTGCAGGCCTCCGAGGAGCCGCCGTTGTTTGACTTTCGGACGCCGAAGCCCACGGCGCGCTGATCGCCCGGCGATGTGTTGAAGTTGACCTCCGCGGCATCCACCGCTCGCGGAACGAAGTCCGACGCCGGCGAGAACCCCGGGCACGCGTCCGTTCGCTTCTCCGTCCGGACGCGCAGGTTCAGCCGCGTGCCGTACGTCCCGGGGTTGTCCGCTCCGCTGGCGTACTGCAAGGAGAAGACAACCGGTCCAGGCGCCTGCGGGACGAGGACGAACGGAAAGTCGAGCGTCAGCGACCCGTCACCGAGGCCAACACCTGAGCGACTGGGACCCACGGGACAGGGTTTCTCCACCTGAACCTGCACGTGTCCCTCGGGCCATCCTGCGAGCGCGGAGGGGGGGGCAAGAACCATGCCAACGATCGGCAGAACGAGCATGCCGCGCCAACGCATCGCCACGGGCATCACCTCACCTCCAGTCCCTCGCGTGCCTCCCACAGCCTGGCGCGCGACCGCATAGCAAGTTACGTCGTGTAACAAGCAAGAACCGACGCTACGCCTCCCTTGCATGCCCGTCAAGCGCCCTGCCCTTGCCTCCCGCCGCCCCCCGGCGCTACGTTCCGCGTGGAGTCCGCCGTCATGCTCTCGTCCCGCCCAGCCGTTCGTCCCGGCATCCTCGCGCGGCTGACCCCCGCCACGCTCGCCATCACCGTCGCCTCGCTCGGCCTAGCAACCCCCGCCCGCGCCCAGGACTGCGCGCAGACCTCCGTCGGCTTCATCCCCCTCAGCGATCCCGGCGCGGGGCATCTCGGCGAGCCCGGGGGGTTGTACCCCGGCGGCGTGAACTTCGCGCCGGCATCGCACGTCGAGGCCACTCTGCTCCTTGCGCGTCGCGGCATCGTGCCGCTCGACGCGAGCGGACAGCCGTCGCCTTCGGGCGTCATCGTTCTCGCGTCCATCGGGATGTCGAACACGACGCAGGAGTTTTCCACGTTCATCACGCAGCAGGCTGGCGATCCCGAGCTTCATCCGCGGCTGCGCATCGTGGATCTCGCGCAAGGCGGGCGCGAGGCGGGCAACTGGGCGGATCCCGCCTCGGACGTGTGGGCCGAGTGCGATCGACGGCTCGCGGTGGCGGGGCTGACGCCTCGGCAAGTGCAGGTTGCGTGGATCAAGCTCGCGCGGCGGCAGCCTGCCAGCTTCGGCGCGTTTCCCGCTCATGCGCTCGAGATGCTCGACCGGCTGCGCGAGATCGTCGCGCTTCTGCGCGATCACTTCCCGAACCTGCGGCTCGCGCACGTGAGCAGCCGCATCTACGCGGGCTACGCCACGACCACGCTCAATCCCGAGCCGTACGCGTTCGAGGAGGGCTTCTCGTTTCGCTGGCTGATCGAGGATCAGCTCGACGGCGATCCCGCGCTCAATCCCGATGCCGCGCTCGGACCGGTCGAGTCGCCATGGCTCCTGTGGGGGCCCTACCTGTGGGCGGATGGCATGACACCGCGATCGGATGGGCTCGTGTGGGAGTGCGCGGATCTCGGGCCCGACGGCACGCATCCCTCTCCCGCGGGCCGCATGAGGGTGTCCTCGCTCCTGTCGGCATTCTACCGGACGGATCCGACGGCACGGCCGTGGTTTCTCACGCCGGTGGACCTGCGCGCGCGACGCTCGGGAAGCGATGTCGTGCTCTCGTGGACAGGGGCGCGCGCGCCGTGGCTCGTCGAGCGCTCGGACGTCGCGAACGGCCCGTGGAGCGTGCTCGACGGTGCGGCGGCGGCGACGACGCTGGGTGATCCCGATGTGGGGAGCGGAACGGACCTGCGGTTTTACGCGGTGTGGTAGCGGTGGGCCGCTGGAGTTGGCGGGTTGCGGCTCGGTGGTTCTTGCCCGCCCCTCGCGGTGAGCTGTCTGGAATCTCCACCTCGGCGAGGCTTCCTGGCGCCGCCCCAGCCACGACCGCGGCGATCGCCGGTAGCACGAGCGGATCGGACGCCACCTGCGCTTGCCGCGAGTCGCGCTCCTGCGACGGGCCAGGTTCTGCTGACGCCACCCCGCCCCGCCTCGCCCCGGGCGCCTTCTTGACGGGTCTCGGCCCGTCACCTAATCTTCGCCTCCCACGCTCGAATCCGTCCGAGAGCCGGTCCGGAGCGCGCCGGGGCCATTCCCGGTCCCGTCCCATCCGCGCGTGGAAGCCTGGCCGCTCCGGCGGCCACGAGGAGCCTCATGACCTACGTCATCGCCGAGCCCTGCATCGACGTCAAGGACAAGTCCTGCGTCGAGGTCTGCCCCGTGGACTGCATCCACGGCAAGGACGATGACCGGCAGCTCTTCATCAATCCCGAGGAGTGCATTGACTGCGGCGCCTGCGAGCCAGCGTGCCCGGTGCAGGCGATCTTCCCGCAGGAAGAAGTCCCGGAGAAGTGGAAGAGCTTTCTCGAGATCAACGCCCAGTACTTCGCGGGCTGAGCTACTCGCCCGGGGCGGAATCCCCTGCCCGGACCATTCATGAAGCTGACGCATCCGACGGGCGCTCGCGGCCGATGGCTGCGTTGGACTCCGTCGGGAATCCTCGACGTAGGGCACGGCTACGCCTCCGGTTCCCTCCGTCGTCCGCCTTGCCCTCGGCCACGATCACCTCGTCGGATCCCGTCTGCCGATGACCCCTGCCAAGGCAGGCTGGTTCCAGCAACGCCGTGCGAGCGTTCCGCCCCATGACTGCGCCACCTTCATGAATGGTCCGGGCCCAGTGATCACTCCGGTCGCCTCAACTCCGGATCGCGCGACCGTCGCCGGGCGCTCCGCGCTTCGCGCGCTCTGGCTCGGCCGCGTGACGCACGACGACGCGATGGCGGTGCAGGCGGCCGTGCATGCCGATCGCGTGGCGGGACGCGTGGCGGACACCCTGCTGATCCTCGAGCACGAGAGCGTCTACACGGCGGGCCGCGCGACGGATCCGGCGCACTACCTCGTCCCCCCCGCCGAACTCGAAGCCGCGGGGCATGCCGTGCGCGCGGTCTCGCGCGGCGGAGAGCTGACCTGGCACGGCCCGGGGCAGATCACGTGCTACCCGATCGTGGACCTGCGCGAACGCGGCCGCGACATCCACCGTTACCTGCGGGAGCTCGAGCGCGCGCTGATCGCCGTGGCCGCCGGCTTCGGCATCGAGGCCTTCACGATCCCTGGCCGGACCGGCTGCTGGTGCGCGGACGGCAAGATCGGATCCATCGGCATCCGCGTGGAACGCTGGGTGAGCCTTCACGGGACCGCGTTCAACATCGCGCCAGATCTCGACCGCTTCGCCGCGATCGTGCCGTGCGGGCTCGAGGACGCGGCCACGACCTCGGTCGCGCGCGTCACGGGCACGTCCCCCTCGACGGAACGCGCGGCGCGCGTTCACGCCGAGGCGTTCGCCACCGCGCTGGACTCCCGCCTGTCGGACGACTCGGAGCTTCCCCGTGAGCGCTGACGACGCGACGCCGCTCCTGCCGCGGCATGACCACGGCCTGAGCGACGCGCAGCTCGTCGACCTGTACGAGACCATGGTCCTGACGCGCCTCGTGGATCGCCGGATGCAGGCGCTCTACCGGCAGGGACGCGTCTACGGCGGCGTCTACTCGCAGGAAGGCAACGAGGGCATCTCGTGCGGCTCGGCCTACGCGCTCGCCGACGGCGACGCGCTCTTCCCGATGCACCGCGGCCTCGGCGCGCGCCTGGTCCACGGCGACGCGCTGGACACGATCCTCGCGCAGCTCCTCGCGCGCGTGGCGGGGCCCACGGCCGGGCGCGACTCGGGGCTCCACCACGACGTGCTCGACCGGCGCATCTTCGCCATGATCTCGCACCTGGGCACGCAGCTCTGCGTCGCGAACGGGACGGCCCTCGCGATGCGCTCGCGCGGCGAGACCGGCGTCTGCCTGAGCTTCACGGGTGACGGCGCGACCGCCCTGGGAGACTTCCACGAGGGGCTCAACATGGCCGCCGTGCTGAAGCTCCCCGTCATCCTGGTCGTCGAGAACAACCTCTACGCGTACTCGACGCCGAACGAGGGCGAGTTCGCCTGCGGCGAGCTCGCCGCGCGCGGCCCGGGCTATGGCATCCCCGCTGAGACGGTGGACGGCACGGACGTGATCGCGATGTACCTCGCGGTGCGGCGCGCGGTCGCGCACGCGCGCGCGGGCAACGGGCCGTCGCTCATCGAGGGGCGTGCCCTGCGCCTGCGCGGACACTCGGAGGCCGACGCGCACGAGTACGTCCCGAAGAGCGTCCTCGAGGACGGCCGCCGCCGCGAGCCGCTGGCGCGCATGCGAGCCACCCTCCTGGCGCGCGGGATTCTCGACGAGACGCGCGACGCGGCGATCGCGACGCGCGCCGAGGCCGCGCTCGACGCGGCGCTCGCGCGCGCGACGGCGCTCGAACCCCCGGCCGCCGACACGGCCTCGTGGGGGCGCTGGTCGGAAGAGGGGCATCCCTCGCGCGGGCGCGACGTGCCGGGCGTGCCGGGGCTCGCCGGCCAGCCCGTTCGTGCGCACCGAAAGGCGCCGGGCGGACCGGCGGGATCCGCCGCCGCGAAGCGGCCCGCACGCGATCGCGCGCGCGCGGCGGACGGCAAGACGGCCGGCAAGGCGGCCGGCGATGCGGCCCGCTTCAACGCGCCGATGGGCGACGGGTTCACGGCGACGGCGGCGGCGCAGGCGGGCGAGTCCACGTACCTGCAGGCCATCTCGCGAGGCCTGCGCGACGAGATGCGGCGCGACGAGCGCGTGTTCCTGATCGGCGAGGACATCGCGGTCATGGGCGGCGCGTTCAAGATCACGCACGGGTTCCTGGACGAGTTCGGGGCCGATCGCATCGTGGACACGCCGATCGCCGAGTCGGGCATCATCGGCGCCTGCATCGGCGCGGCGCTCATGGGGCTGCGGCCCGTCGCGGAGATGCAGTTCGCGGACTTCGTGACGTGCGGCTTCAACCAGATCGTCAACAATGCCGCCACCTGGCACTATCGCACCGGCACGCCGCTGCCGTTCGTCGTGCGGCTGCCCGCGGGCGGCAACATCGGCGGCGCGCCGTTCCACTCGCGCAACCCCGAGGCCTGGTTCATCCACCAGCCGGGCCTGAAGGTCGTCGCGCCAGCGACGGCCGAGGACGCGCTCGCGCTGCTGGTCGCCGCGATCCGTGACGACAACCCCGTGCTGTACCTCGAGCACAAGTACCTCTACCGCCGGCAGAAGGCCGTGCTGCCCGCCGGCGACGTCGTGACGGAGCTCGGGCGCGCGGCTCTGCGCCGGCCGGGCGGCGACGCGGTCATCATCACGTACGGGTGGATGGTGCACGAGGCCATCGCGGCCGCCGACGTGCTGGCGGCGGCGGGCGGCGGCGAGGTCGGCGTGCTCGACCTGCGCACGCTGATGCCGTTCGACGGCGACGCGGTGCTCGCGAGCGTGCGCGAGCGGCATCGCGCGCTCGTGCTGCACGAGGACACGCTGACGGGCGGCTTCGGCGGCGAGATCGCCGCGTTCATCGGCGAGCACGCGTTCGAGGCGCTGGACGCGCCCGTCATGCGGCTGGGCGGCCTCGACACGCCCGTGCCGTTCGCGCAGCCGCTCGAGAAGGCCTTCCTGCCCACGCGCGAGAAGATCGAGCCCGCGCTGCGCCAGCTGCTGGCATGGTGAGGCGCGCATGAGCCACGACAACGACATCGTCATGCCCGCTCTCGGCCAGTCCGTCGCCGAGGGCACGGTCGTGCAGTGGCTGAAGAAGCCCGGCCAGTCGGTGGCGCGCGACGAGGCCGTCGCGGTGATCTCGACGGACAAGGCGGAGGCCGAGGTCCCCTCCCCGATCGCGGGCACGCTCGCGGAGATCCTGGTGCCCGCGGGGGCCACGGTCGAAGTCGGGACGCTCCTGGCGCGCCTGACGCCCGTCGGCGAGGCCACCGCGCCGACCCTCACTCCCCCTCCGCCGTCCCCTCCCCATGTTTCCGAGATCGGCGTCATGCGCCGCCCGGAGAAGGCTCCCGCCGCGGACGGCGGGACCTTCCTGTCGCCGGCGGTGCGAAAGCTCGCGCGCGAGCGCGGGCTCGACGCGGCGAGCGTGCGGGCCATCGCCGGCAGCGGCCGCGGCGGGCGCGTCACGCTGCGTGACCTCACCGCCGCGCTCGCGGCGGGCCCGGCAAGCGCCGCGGGCCCGGCGAGCCCGGCGAGCCCGGCGGACCCGGCGAGCCCGGCGCCTCCCGGCGCCACGGACGACGACATCACGATCATCCCGATGGTCGGCATGCGCGCGAAGATCGCCGAGCACATGCTCGCGAGCAAGCGCAGCGCGCCGCACGTCAACACGGTCGCCGAGGTGGACGTCTCCGGCGTCGTCGCCGCGCGCCGCGCGCTCGGCCCCGCGTTCGAGAAGCGCCATGGCTTCGGGCTCTCCTTCAACGCGTTCTTCCTCAAGGCCTGCGCGACCGCGCTGGCGGAGTACCCGCAGGTCAACGCGATCCTCGACGAGCGCGGCATCGTGCAGCACCACCGCGTCCATCTGGGCATGGCCGTCGCGCTCGAGCCCTCCGGCCTGGTCGTGCCCGTCCTGCGCGACGTGCAGGCGATGACGATCCGGCAGGTCGCCGAGGCCGCCCAGCGCGTGGCGCAGCGGGCCCGCACGCGGCAGCTCGCGGCCGAGGACATGCAGGGCGGCACGTGCACCGTCACGAACCCGGGCGTGTTCGGCAACAGCTTCGGCACGCCGATCATCCACCAGCCCCAGGCCGCCATCATTGACTTCGGCGCGATCAAGAAGCGCGTGGTCGTCGTCACCGACGCGCACGGCAACGATGCCGTCGCCATCCGCCCCATGTGCTTCGTCGTCATCGCCTGGGATCACCGGGTGATGGACGGCGCCACGGCCGCCCGCTTCCTGCAGCGGCTCGCTCGCGCGATCGAGGCCATCACGCCCGACCAGAGCCTGGACTGACCCGGGCGGATCCGGGCGGATCCGGGCGGATCCGGGCCGCCCCGGCGCCTGAACGCCCCGCCTCCGATACACTCCACGCCGATGTCCGACCTCGTGCAGATTGACCTTCCCCACCGGCGCCCCTCGGGCCCGGCGCGCCCGGTCGAGGACGCGGCCGCGTCCCCGTCAGGCCCGCGCCCGCGCCTGCCGCCGTGGCTGAAGGTCCGCATGCCGGGCGGCGAGGGCTACAACGGCCTCAAGTCGCTCGTGAAGGAACTCGACCTGCACACGGTGTGCGAGGAAGCCTCGTGCCCCAACATCGGCGAGTGCTGGAACGCGCGCGAGCTCACGCTGATGATCCTCGGCGACACGTGCACGCGATCGTGCGGCTTCTGCGACGTCGCGACCGGCCGGCCCGCCCCGCCCGACCTCGATGAGCCGCGCCGCGTGGCCGAGGCTCTCTCCCGGCTCGACCTCGCTCATGCCGTCATCACGAGCGTGGACCGCGACGAGCTCGCCGACGGCGGCGCGTCGATCTGGGCGGAGACCATCCGGCGGGTCAAGCAGGCTTGCCCGGACATGACGCTCGAGGTCCTCGTGCCCGACTTCCGCGGCAGCACCGCGCAAGCCGACATCGTCCTCGCGGCCAAGCCCGATGTCTTCGCGCACAACACCGAGACCGTTCCGCGCCTCTACCGCACCGTGCGTCCGCAGGCGCGGTACGACTGGTCCGTCGCGCTGCTCGCGCACGCGAAGGCCAGCGGCGCCATCACGAAGACGGGCCTCATGCTCGGCCTCGGCGAGACGGATGACGAAGTCGTCGCCGTCATGCGCGACCTCGCGGCCGCCGGGACCGACATCCTGACGCTCGGCCAGTACCTGCGCCCGAGCCGCCGCCACCTGGCCGTCGAGCGCTTCGTGCCACCGGAAGGATTCGCCGCGCTCGCGGAGCAGGGCCGCGCCCTCGGCCTCCGCCACGTCGAAGCCGGCCCGCTCGTGCGTTCGAGCTACCACGCCGGCTCGCAGGTCCGCGCCCTCCAGCAGGCCGCGGGCTGAGGCGCCGGCTCCCTCTCGACGGCGCGTGATAGGCTCTTCGTCCCCCACTTCCCGCCAGCTTGCGATGATTTGGGAGGACGAACTCCTCATGCACGCGCGCAGCGCGTGGCGGGAGGGGGTGAGGCTGGAGGGCCGCCCCGACAGCCGAGGGGGGACCGGCTGGTCCCCCCTGCGTTGATGCGCGGCGGCGCCGACGGCGCATCCATATCTGTTTGCGGCCGTGCCGCGCTAGGCTTTGGCTCATGCTGCTTCGTCTTCTTCCCTGCGCCCTGCTGATCGCCGCCGCGACGGCTCCGCTTCCGGCGCGAGCCGCCGAAGCGCCGGCCCGCCCCGCGACCCCGGTCTTCGTTCCTCCCGGCGGCACGGCCACGCCGGACCCGGCCCCGCGCGACTCCCGAGAGGAACGACGCGCTCTCGGCTGGGCTGACACGGACGAGCGCTCGCCCATCCCGGCCGGACGCGTGCTGCAGCCGCACCTCGACGCGCGCACGGCGGTCTGGATGTCGCTCTACCGGCCCCAGGACCTCCCCCTGCCGCGACTGAAGACGGCCACGGGCGAGGTCCACATTCCTCTCGCAGCCGATGCGTCGCTCCTGCGCCGCGTGGAGGCCGCCGAGCCCGGCGCCGAGTGGCGCGTTCGCGCGTGGGGCGATGCGCGCGGCACCGCCGCGGCCATGCACGTGGATGTCGAGCCGTTCGACGAGAACCTCTGGAGGAACCTCGCCGCCCGCGAGAAGGCGCGCGGGATCGGCAGCGAGGCGGGCATGCTCGCGATCATGCCCCGGGCCACGATGGACCATGCCCGGGTCGGCCGCGGCAGCCGCTTCAACCGCGTGCCCGAGCCTCTCGAGGCGCCGCGCAAGCCCGAAGTGCGCGTGACGCCCCTCGAGAGCGGATTGCTCGAGGATGCCCTGGTCGCGACCGCCGATGGCAAGGCGTGGGCGCGCGTCGAACTCGCCGGCGATCGCCCGGATCTCCGCTGGACTCTCTCCACGCGGCAGATCTTCGGCGGGGCCGATCGGCTCCTCATCGCCCCGCGCACGATCGGCACGGCGGCGATGACCGACCTGATCGCCGCCGATCCGCGCACGGGCGCCGTCACCTCGCTGGGGCGCCCGGCGCCGCCGGAAGCCGGCACGTGGATCCGGGTCACGGACGCGCGCGACCGGGGCGGCGTCACCGAGGCCCTCGTCGTGGTGGACGAGTCCCGCCCCTCCGGTCTCGACTCGACGTGGGGGCTGCTCGCCGTGCGCGAGGGTGGCGCGTGGACGTTCCCCGAGCGCTACTTCACGCCGGTGCCGGAGGGCCTCGCCTGGCTGCGCTTCGACGCGAGCGATCCCGACCTGCTCCGGCTCGAGGTCGCCGAGACCGTCGCCACGCGGCCGCTCCGCGCGGCCGCCCCGTCGCCCTGAGCCCATGGAGGCCTCCACCGGCGCGCCTCCCCCGCTGGATCGACAGGATGTCGCCGACGCGTTCCGGACGATCGCCGAGATGCTCGAGGCCCTCGGCGAGAACCCGTTCAAGGCGCGCGCCTACGTCAACGGCGCGCGCGCCCTCGAAACGATGGAGGGCGATCTCGGCGAGATGATCGCCTCGGGCGAGCTCGCGGCCCAGAAGGGCTTCGGCAAGGCGCTGGTCGAGAAGGCCACCGAGCTCTGGCGCACCGGCGGCCTGCGATACCTCGACGAGCTGCGCGCGCGGCTCCCGCCGGGTCTCTCCGAGATCGAGACGATCCCCGGCCTGGGTCCGCGCAAGGCGATGGCGCTCTGCAGGGACCTGGGCGTGGCGAGCCTCGATGAGCTCGAAGACGCGTGCCGGCAGGGCCGCGTGCGCGAGCTGACCGGCTTCGGCGCCAGATCCGAAGCCACGATCCTCGAGGGGATCGAGTTCGCGAGGCGCAACCGTTCGCGCCGCCTGATCCCGCAAGCCGAGTCCATCGCCGCCGACCTGATCGCGGCCCTGCGCGGCCTTCCCGGCGTGGAGACGGCCGACGTGGCGGGCTCGCTGCGCCGCCGCCGCGAGACGATCGGCGACGTGGACCTGCTCGCGACGTCGGACAACCCCGGCGCCGTGGTCGCGGCGTTCACGCGGCTGCCCGGCGTGACCTCCGTCGTGTCGTCCGGGGAGGACCGCTGCAGCGTGCGGCTCGACGCGGGCGTGCAGGCGGATCTCATCGTCGTGTCGCCGGCGCAGCGCGGCGCGGCCCTGCTGCACTTCACGGGCAGCAAGGAATTCAACCAGGCCCTGCGGGCGCGCGCGCGCAGCCGCGGCATGAAGCTCAACGAGTTCGGCCTCTTCGGCGACGACGGGTCGGGCGCGGCGGAGCGCCTGATCCGAAGCGATGACGAGGCGGCCATTCTCGGCGAGCTGGGCCTGCCGTACCTGCCGCCCGAGATCCGCGAGGAGCCCTCGGACGTGGACGACGCGCCCGCGAAGACGGCGCGCCTGGTCGAGCTCGCCGACCTGCGCGGGATCCTGCACGTCCACTCGACGTGGAGCGACGGCCGCGACACGCTGGCCGACATGATCGCCGGCGCCCAGGAACGCGGCCACGAGTACGTCGGCATCTCGGATCACTCGCGCACGGCGGCCTACGCGAACGGCATGAGCATCGAGCGCGTCGCCGCGCAGGCCGAGGAACTCGACGCGCTGCGATCGCGGTTCACCATCCGGATCCTCCGCGGCGTCGAGTCCGACATCCTGGCCGACGGCTCGCTGGACTACCCGGACGAGGTCCTCGACGCCTTCGACTTCGTCATCGCGTCGGTCCATTCGCAGTTCCGCATGACGGAAGCCGAGATGACGCGCCGGCTCGTGCGCGCCGCCTCCGATCCCCGCACGCGCGTGATCGGCCATCTCACGGGACGGCTCCTCCTGAAGCGCGAGGGGTTCGGATTCGATCTGGACGCCGTGCTGCGCGCCTGCCGCGAGAACGACGTGGCCATCGAGATCAACGCCTGGCCCAACAGGCTGGACATGGACTGGCGGCAGGCGCGCCGGCTCCCCGACGCCGGCGTCCTCGCCTGCATCAACCCCGACGCCCACCGCGTGAGCGAGCTCGACTTCCTGCGCCACGGCGTGGACATCGCTCGCAAGGCGAGACTCGGGCCGGAGCACGTCCTGAACACGCGCGATGCCAGCGCCCTCACGCGGGACCGCGCGTGAAGGCTCGCCCCCGGCGCCGCGTGCGCTTCGTGCCGACGCTCGCGCGATCGCGCGGCGCGACGCACCCGGCCCGCGTCGCGGCGATCATCGCCATCCTCGAGCGCCTGCATGCTTCGGCGACGACGGCGCTTCACCACGACACGCCGTTCCAGCTCCTGGCGGCGACGATCCTGTCGGCGCAGTGCACGGATGCCCGCGTCAACATGGTCACGCCAGCGCTCTTCGCGCGCTATCCGACAGCCGCTCGTCTCGCGCAGGCGGACCCGGCGGACGTCGAGAGCATCGTCCACTCGACGGGGTTCTTTCGCAGCAAGGCGAAGAACCTCATCGGCATGGCGATGGCCCTCTGCGAGCGGCATGGCGGCGAGGTGCCGACGGATCTCGACGCCCTGACGGCGCTGCCTGGCGTCGGCCGCAAGACCGCGAACGTCCTGCGCGGCACGCTGTTCTCCCAGCCCGCGATCATCGTGGACACGCACTGCTCGCGCCTGGCGCGCCGCCTCGGATGGACGCGGCACGAGGATCCCGTCCGCATCGAGCGTGATCTCATGGACGTGCTGCCGCGCGACAAGTGGACCGTCACCAGCCACTCGCTGGTGCTGCATGGCCGCGAGACGTGCACGTCTCGCAAGCCCCGCTGCGGCCAGTGCGAACTCGCGCCCCTCTGCCCGAGCGCCGAGGCAGCGTCCGAAACTTGATCAGACCGGATCGGTGAAGACGAGCAGGCCGACCGAGCCCCGCAGCATCAGCACGACATCGGAGACATCGATCTGCCGCGGGGCCGCCTGCGTCGGGGTGGCGATCTGGGGGTTGGCGCCCGCCAGCAGCGCCGGCGCGACGTTGCACCGGTCGCGCTCGGACCGCGTCGGCACCTCGAGGCCGACCGCGAAGCGGAGCGCGCGCACGACATCGCCGACGTTGAGCACCCCGTCAGGCATGCCCGCGGGAGCGACGTCGCCGTAGCGGACCTCGCAGGCATCGCCCCGGCCATTGACGTTCAGGTCTTCCTGGCCGGCGTTCTGGAACGCGAGACAGTTGTCGCAGGCATCCCCGCGCCCGTCCCCGTCGCCGTCGAGCTGCAGCGCGTTGCTGACGTTCGGACAGTTGTCGATCGTGCCCGGGATGCCGTCGCCATCGGCGTCGTTCAGCGTGTCGCCCGGGAACGGATCGCAGGCGTCGCCGATCCGGTCGCTGTCGGCGTCGGCCTGGTTCGGGTTGAAGACCGTCGGGCAGTTGTCCGAGTTCGCGCAGATGCCGTCGCCGTCCGCGTCGTTCGCGGCGTCACGCGGGCAAGCGTCGCAGACATCGCCGAGGCCGTCGCCGTCGGCGTCCTCCTGGCCGGGGTTGCCGACGAACGGGCAGTTGTCCACGTCGCCGCAACGGCCATCCAGATCCCGATCGTTGTCGCCGGTCGCGGGACAGGTGTCGCAGATGTCGCCGACGCCGTCGCCGTCGCCATCCTGCTGCAGGGGGTTCGCGACGCTGGGACAGTTGTCGCACGAGTCGCCCGTCCCGTCGCGGTCCACGTCGTTCTGGAGCGTGTTCGGGAAGGACGGGCAGTTGTCGCACGCGTCGCCGACACCGTCGCCGTCGCTGTCGGCCGTGCTGGCGCCCGCCACCGTCGGACAGTTGTCGCAGGCGTCGCCGAGCGCGTCGCCGTCGCGATTGGCCTGCGTCGCGTTCGCGATGCCCGGGCAGTTGTCGCAGGCGTCGCCCACCAGGTCGCCATCCGAGTCCAGCTGCGTGGCGGACGCGACCGTCGGGCAGTTGTCGCAGGCGTTGCCGGCGCCGTCGCCATCGGTGTTGGCCTGCGTCGCGTTGGCGACCGCCGGGCAGTTGTCGCAGGCGTCACCCACGCCGTCGCCGTCGCCATCGATCTGCGTCGCGTTGGCCGCGCTCCGGCAGTTGTCGCAGGCATCGCCGATGCCGTCGCCGTCGGCGTCCGCCTGCGTGGGGTTCGCCACGGGGCAGTTGTCGCAGACGTCGCCCCAGCCGTCGCCGTCCGAGTCGAGCTGCGTGGGGTTCGGGATGAACACGCAGTTGTCGCACGAGTTGCCGAAGCCATCGCCGTCGGCGTCGAGCTGCGACAGGTTCACGCGCGTCGGGCAGTTGTCGCAGGCGTCTCCACGGCCGTCGCCGTCCGTGTCCAGCTGCGACGGGTTCGCGACGAGCGGGCAGTTGTCGCAGGCGTTGCCGCGACGGTCGAGATCCGTGTCGAGCTGATCGGGGTTGGTCGTGCCCGGGCAGTTGTCCACGCAGTCACAGATGGCGTCGCCGTCCGAGTTCACGTTCGCGGGATCGCACGGACAGCCGTCGCACGCGTCGCCCTCGCCGTCAATGTCCGAATCCGCCTGATCCGGGTTGAACGTGAGCGGGCAGTTGTCCCGGAAGTCGCACGCGCCGTCGCGATCCGTGTCGGGGATGGCCGGACACTGGTCGCAGGCGTCGCCGACGCCATCCGTGTCGGCGTCGGCCTGCGAGGCGTTGCTCACGGTCGGGCAGTTGTCGCAGACATCGCCGATGCCGTCGCCGTCGCCATCCGCCTGATCGAGCGAGGCCACCGTCGGGCAGTTGTCGCACGCGTTGCCGAAGGCGTCGCCATCGGTGTTGGCCTGACCGCCGTTCGGGACGTTGACGCAGTTGTCGCACGCGTCGCCGCGCGAGTCGCCGTCGGCGTTCTCCTGGAGCGGGTTCGGCATGAAGCGGCAGTTGTCGCAAGGGTTGCCGAGGCCGTCCCCGTCATCGTCAGCCTGGCCCGGGTTGGCGTTGCCGGGACAGTTGTCGCACGCATCGCCGCGCCCGTCGCCGTCCGCGTCGGCCTGGCCCGCGTTGGCGGTGGACGGACAGTTGTCGCACGGATCGCCCACGCCGTCCCCGTCCTGGTCAGCCTGCGTGTTGTTGACGATCGAGGGGCAGTTGTCGCAGGCGTCACCCACCAGGTCGCCGTCCGCGTCCGTCTGGCCGGGATCGGCCGCGAACGGGCAGTCGTCGCACGCGTCGCCCACGCCGTCCGCGTCCTGGTCGGACTGCAGCGCGTTCGTCACGGTGGGGCAGTTGTCGCAGCCGTCGCCGAAGGCATCGCCGTCGGAGTTGGGCTGCGCGGGGTCGAACACGGCCGGGCAGATGTCGCACGCGTCGCCGATGCCGTCGCCGTCGCTGTCGGACTGCAGGGCGTTGTTCGCGGACGGGCAGTTGTCGCAGGCATCGCCCACGTTGTCGCCGTCGGCGTCTGCCTGCGAGGCGTTGAGGGTTGCCGGGCAGTTGTCGCAGACGTCGCCCACGCCGTCGCCGTCATTGTCCGCTTGCGAGGCCGAGGGGATCGTCGGGCAGTTGTCGCAGGCGTCGCCGAAGGGGTCGAAGTCGGCGTTCTCCTGCAGCGGATTCGGGACCAGCGGGCAGTTGTCGAAGCCGTCCGGAAGGAAGTCGCCGTCGGCATCGGGATCGCACGGATCGCCGAGCAGGTCGCCATCCATGTCCGACTGGCCGGGGTTGAAGTCCGCCGGGCAGTTGTCGCACGCGTCGCCCACGCCGTCGCCGTCCCCGTCCGCCTGGCCCGGATCGGCCACGGTCGGGCAGACATCGCAGACGTTGCCGAATCCGTCGAAGTCCGCGTCCACCTGCAGGGGGTTCGCCGCGAGCGGGCAGTTGTCGCAGGCGTCACCGCGACCGTCGCCGTCGGCGTCGGCCTGGCCCGGGTTCGGCGTCGCGACGCAGTTGTCGAAGGCGTCGTCCACGCCGTCGCCATCGGAGTCAGCGGCGAGGGCCGATGACGGCACGAGGGCAACCGAGACGGCGAGGAGAATCCCGAACAGATGGCGTTGCAGGGTCATCGAGGGCTCCCGTGAGGGATGGGGCGGGCGGGGCGACGGCCCGCGAGCTGCCGGCGCCGACCTGCAGGGGAACGCGCCGGACCTTCCGGCCCCGCGCCCCGGTCATGGCGGCGGTCCGCCCGCAGCGGAGACGGCGCGGGCTGGAGCCCGAACTCGGGCCTGCCGGGCCGCGCTTCGGCCCGCCCCCGTGACGCCTTCGTGCCTGCGAGCGGCCCCGTGGCTCAGCTGGCCCAGGTGCCCCAGGACACGCCGACCCCGACCGGTGCGGCATTCTGGCACGCAAATCCGCCCATCCACAAGACTTGCAGGGCATGCGGAGGGGCCGGGGCGCCCGCGAGACGCGAAGCGGCCCGTGCGGCCTGCCCGGCCGCCGCGGCGGAAACTACCCGCCGGCGGCCACGCCCCGGACGGCGCGGAGCAGGTCGCCGAGCCAGGGGTTGACGAAGTGATGCCCGGCCGCCAGCACGAGCATGGGCAGCAGGGCGAAGCCGAGGCGGCCGGCCACGTGCACCGGCGGACGGCGGCGCACGAGGCGCACGGCGGTCGCGACGACCTCGCCGGCCGCGGCCAGCGCGATCGCGCCCGCGAGGCCCGCGTTGAACACGACGGCGAACGCGAGGCGGCGGCGCGTTTCGGGCGGGAACGACTCGGCCGCGCTCGCGGCGTGCCAGGCTCCGGCCGCGCTCGCCATGAGCCAGACGCCCGCGAGCGCCCCGACAGCCAGCACCACGAGGTAGGCCGGCGCGATGGGAAGCTTGCCAGGGGTCTCGCCAGGGCTGCTATCGTCCACGCTGGAACTCCCGGACGGCCGTGAATGCGGACCGTCTCGGCACGCAGCATAGCCACGCGACGCCTCATTCGTGAAGCGCGCCGTGCTCAAGCCCCGCGGCACGGCCGCCGATCACGAGACGCATGGACGCCGAGCCCTCCCCTCCCGAGCCGACCAGACCCCCCGAATCCGCCGGCCCGGCTCCCCTCCGGAATCCCGTGCGGCTCGCGCTCGTCGTCATCCTTTCGCTCGGTGGCGGCATCGTGTACGGCGTTCACGTGCGGGACACGGCGATGGCGCTGCACGCCTGGTGGTCCACCGTTCCGTGGTTGATCGTGGCCGTCCACCCGCGCCTCGCCGGGCGATGGAACCTGCTCGCCTTCTGCGCTGGCCTGTGGCTGATGGCGCTCATCGGCATCGAGTGGCTGCGGGGCCAGGGCACGGCGACGTGGCTGCTCGCGCCTTGGTTCTACTGGCCGCTCGTGCTGCCCGCGTGGTTTCTGGTCCGCTCGGTGCGGAGCCGCTGGCCGGCCTTTCCGCTGGCGCTCCTGTGGGCCATCACCTTCACGGGCACCGAGTGGCTGCGCCTGCGCCTGTCGCCGGGCGAACTCGCGCTGTGCGTGCTCGGATACTCGCAAATCGTGCTCACGCGCATGGTGCAGGTGGCCGACCTCGCCGGGGTCGCCGCCGTCACGTTCTGGCTGGCGGCGCTGCACGGCTTTCTGGCCGAGACCGCCATCGCCGCGACGACGCCCGGGGGCCTCGCGCGCGCGCGGCGATCGCTCATGCTTCAGGGCGCTGGCGTGGCGCTGCTCCTCGCCGGCGTGTTCGCCTACGGCACGCACCGCGATACGGAGGCCCACTTCAGCGCTGGGCCACGCCTGCACGTCCTGCAGTCGAACACGGCTCGTTCCCCCGTGGAAAAGGAAGCGCGAAACCTGTTCGACCTGCAGGTCTTGCAGACGCTCTCCACGGCCCGTCAGGACTCCGACGCGATCCTCTGGCCCGAGAACTCCATCTCGATCCCGTTCGGCACGCGGGGCGGGGACACCGACGCCCACTTCATCGGCGACCTCGCGCGCATCGCGGCGGGCCTCCAGCAACCGATTCTCGCGGATGGATGGCGCCACGCGCCCGATCTCGGCGGCGACGTCCACACGTCCGTGCTCGTCCTGCCGGACGGCAGCGTGCAGTTCTACGACAAGGTGCGCCTGCTGCCGTGGACCGAGGTCGTCCCCGGACGCGCGCTGGCAGGCCGGTTCGGCGACGGAACGCGCCGGGCGTGGGAGGGCTTCATCAAGCGATTCGTCGGCGTCGTGCCCGAGGGCGTGGCGGGCCCCGTGGACGAGATGCGGCCGTTCACGTTCACGGATCGCCAGGGCAAGACCTGGACGTTCGGCGCGCCGATCTGCTTCGAGATCGCGACGGCGCGCATCGTGAACCGCTGGCACCGGCTCGGCGTGGACTTCCTCGTCAACCAGACGAGCGAGGGACGGCTGGGCGACTCGATCCACGAGATGACGATCGCGGTCTCGGGCTTCCGCGCGATCGAGGGGCGCACGAGCGTCGTCCGCGCGACGAACGACGGCATCTCCGCGCTCATCGATCCCAACGGACGGCCGCGCGAGATCCTTCGCGGACGCTACACGGGCTCGCCCATCAACGAGGCGGGCGTGTTCTACCCGCAGGTCATCCTCGACGCCCGCGCGCCCACCGTGTACGCGCGCATCGGCGATGCTCTCGCGATCGCGTGCCTCCTCGCGGCGCTCCTGCTCGCGATCGCGGCCTTCGTCACGCGCCCGCGCCCGGCCGCCGCCGCGCTGGCCGACCCCGCCTCGGCGGCTCCGCCGACGCTCGTCGTCGCGGACGCCACCGAGGCCGCACCCGACGCGCCGGATCCCGCGCCGCCGTCGAGCTAGATGGTCCGCAACGGTCTCGGATCACGGCACTTCTCGTGCACGCGGCAGCGCCGCGTGGCGGGCGCTTGAGATGCTGGAGTTGCCGGGCCCCTCGCGCGATCTCGCGGCGCTCTATCGCGTGACGGCGCGCTTGCACTCGGCGGGCATCCCGCCCATCCAGATGGCCGCCGCCCTGCGAGCGGATGCCGCGGGCTCCGGGGCCCGTCGCGCGGCGGCCGCGCTGGCCGGCGCGTTCGCCACCAGCGCCCTGCCGTCGGAGGCGCTCCGCGGCGCGGGACTCCCTCCCGCGCACGTCGCCGTTGTCCGGGCCGGCGAGACCACGGGACGCCTCGACCTCGTGCTCGACCGGCTCGCGGAAGCGTGCGAGGCGCGAGCGCGCGTTCTCGCGGAGATGTGGCATCTCGCCATCGAGCCGATCGTCGCATGGCTCGTCATCGCCTTCATCCTGCCCCTCGCCGTGCTCGTGACGTCTGGCGTCGGGCCGTATCTTCGCGCGGCGCTGCCCATCGCCCTCGTTCCCCCGATCGTCGTCGCGATCCTGCGCCGATCCGCCGCGAGCGGCTTCGCGCCGCCGGGTCTCGCGGAGGTGATGCGCCTTCACGCGGCGGCGCGGGCGTGCCGCACGATCGCGCTGCTATCTGGCGCCGGGATCCCGATGCCCGCGACGCTGCGCGATGCCGCCGATGCCGCCGCGCACCAAGGGCTCACCGGAGCCCTGCGCCGCGCCGCGGACAACCTCGAGCGCGGGGCGGGGCTCGCGGACGCGCTGCGACGCGCGCAGGTCTTGCGGCCCGTGGAGATGGCGCTCGTGGCTGACGCCGAGATCACGGGCAGGCTCGATGTCGCGTTCGAGCGCGCGGCGGGGCTGCTCGAGCATGAAGCGCTCGCGAAGACGCGTTGGCGCCTGCGCGTGATGGCCGCGACGCTATTCGCGATCGTGGCGGTGTACGCGGCCATGCGGCTGGCGGGCGCGATCGCGCGACCGCTCCCGGAGCTTCCGTGACGTCAGCGTGACGGGGTCGCCGCGGCCTCGACCGCCGCGGCGACATCGAGAATGCCGTGACCGAATGTCGTGTCGGGGCCGGGCTCGCCGAGATCGCGCGCGGTCGCCTGCAAGAGCGCCTCGGCCTGCGGACCCGTCATGCGCGGATGCGCGGCGAGCACGATCGCCATGGCGCCCGCGGCGAACCCGCAGGCCTGCGACGTGCCGTGCGCGATCCGCACGCCACCGGCCGGATCGGGCAGGACGACATCCGCGCCGGGCGCAGCGGCCAGGGGGAACTGCGAACCGTCGCGCGCGTTGGGCCCGCGATTCGACAGGTCGTACGCCCCCATCGCGCGGTCCACGCCCCCGATGGAGAACGCCGCGGCGCCATCCGGCGCGAGGGCCAGCAGGTTCGCGGGCGGCCGGTTCGCGCCGCGCGAGGGCCCCGTGTTGCCAGCGGGAAACACGACGCCCATGCCCGCCGTGCGCAGCGCGCCGAACGGAAGCGCGAGCGCGTGCGCGGGGATCTGGTCCGGCACGTCCCAGGGCACCAGCACGACGTCGGGCCGCGCGTGCAGCAGGATCCAATCCACCGCGGCCGCGATGGCCTCGGGATCGAGCCCTGACTGGCCGATCGCGTTCACGCCCGACCACGTGGCCTCGGGCGCCACGCCCAGGCCATCCGCGGCCACCGCCGCGCCGAGCACGGCCAGACCGTGGCCCGCGCCGTCGTCCGGCAGCGCCGCTCCTGGCGGCGCGACGTCCGTGCGAGCGAAGCGGCCCGCGAGCGCCGGATGCTCGGCCGCCGGCAGCGAGTCCATGATGCACGCGTGCGCGCCCGCGCCCCGGAGCCCGCGCTCCCACGCGGGCGCGACGCGCATCGCCTCGATCGCCCACGAGGCCGCCGGGCGCGCGAGGGGCGGCACGGCTCCCCCGGGCCGCGTGGTTGCGGGCGGCGGCGGCCCTGTCGTGGCTCTCCCCCACACCGCCAGCACGCCGGGACGCGCCGCCAGCTCGGTCGCGAGACGCGCGGGCCCCGTGAAGCTCACGCGCGCCATGCACGTCGCCTCGACCACGTCGGTCACGGCGGGCATCGCGCGCAGCTCGTCGGCCAGCGCGGTGGCCGCGGGCACGCGTTGCGCGAGCGCGGCGCCCGCGGCCAGCACGCGCTCGCGCCGCGTCCGATCGCGCGCGTCGAGGCGACGGCCGAGCGCGACGAGATCGGGCTGCGCCGTCAGGTCCACCACCAGGCGCAGCGGCGTGTCGCGACGCACCTGCGGCAGGAGCTCGCGTCGAAACTGGCCGTCGATCTTGGCGTCGGGATCCAGCGGCGCCGCGAGCTCCATGACGGGCAAGCGCAGGTCTGCGGGCGCGCGCGTGCCCGCGCCGGTCTCCGCGCCGCCGGCGGACTGCACGACCTGCCGCCGGCACGCCGCGGGCATCAGCGCGATGCCGAGCGCCATGGCGAGCGTGAGGGCCGCGAGCCGGATCATCCGCTGCCCGGACACTCCGCGGCGAGATCCGCCGGCGCGAGGCCGCCACCCTGCGCGACCCAGCGACGCAGCACGCCGCACGGCGTGGGATCCGCGGGCGCGAGATCGCGGGCGCGGCGCCACTCCGCGAGGCCGCGCTCGTCGCCCGCGTAGAGCAGCGCCTCCGCGAGGCCGAGCCGCCCGCGCGCCTCGTCGGGACGCGCCTCGACGTAACGAGCGAAGTACTCGGCGGCGAGCGTCCACCGATGCGTGTCGCGCCAGCAGCGCGCCGTCGCGAAGTCCGTGTCGGGCCCGCTCCCGTAGAGCCGGATGCGGCGATCGATCTTGTCGAGCGCGGACCACCAGTCCCCCGATGCCGCGAACGCGTCCGCCGATGCCAGCAGCAGCACGGGATCCGTGGGGCGCCGCCGGGAAGCGGCGTCCAGGGCGCGGGCAGCCTCGCGCGGCCGCCCGATCATGAGCAGGAGCCTCCCGAGTTCGGCTTGCGCCTGCGGGTTCTCGGGATCGTGCTCGACGAGGGCGAGGACGCTCGCCACGGCGCCCTGCCGGTCGCCCGCGGCCTCGGACATCTCGGCGCGCCAGCTCAGGGCACGCAGGTCGTCCGGGCTCGCCGCCACGATCTCGTCGATCACGGCGACCGCCTTCGCGAGCTCGCCCGCGCGCCGCGCCGCGCGCGCGAGGCCCAGACGCGCCTGCCCCCACGCGAACGTGCCGGGACGCGTCTGCCCCGCCATCGCCGCGAACGTCTCGCCCGCGGCGGCCGGATCGCCCGCGGCCATGAGCGCGAGCCCGAGGCCCACGCGCGACACGGGGAACGCGGCCGCTGACGCATCCATCGCGCGAAACGCCGCGATCGCGTCCTCGACGCGCCCCTGTCGCGCGAGGCTGTAGGCGGCATCGGCCGCCAGGTAGCCGGACGTGACGTCCGCGGCGGTCGGCCCGCCATGGCCCCCGGGCCAGCCCGCGTCGGACGCGATGGATTGCGCGACGAGCGGATGATCGGCCACGGGCTCGCCCTCGGGCCCCATCGCCACGCGAATCGGCTCGGCGCCACAGCAGATCGCCGGCTGGATCGACCCGGCGAGAACCGCCTCGCGCGGGCGGCCGCTGCCCGACGCCAAGTCGCGCAAGCGCGAGGGCAGGCCGCCCACCAGGCTCTCGACGAGGTCCGCGACTTCATCGAGGCCCGCGAGGCCCGCGACATCGCCGGCGGGCATGCCCTCGGCTTCGACCAGCACGCGCACGCGCAGCGCGGCGGCTTCCAGGCGGAAGGCCTCGTCCGCGGCGCGACTCGGGTCGGGCCCGTGCGATGACAGGTTGCACGCGACGAGCACGGGGGCCACGCCGCGCGACGCGCCACGCGCGCGCGCGCGATCGAGCACCGCGGCGACGACGCGATCGACGTCGCCCAGCCGCGACGCACGCTCGACCGCCGTCAGCTCGGGGGTCGCGGGCTCCGCGAGGCTGAGCCAGAGAAAGCCGGCGCGATCGGCGGGCTGGTCCATGAGCCACGCGAGCCCCGCCGCGACCGTCTCGTCCACGCCCCGTCGCGCGCTCGCGCCGGGGTGACCCGTGGGAAAGCCGGCCACGGGCCCGTCCCACGCCTGGAAGTCGCGATCCGCGCGCATGAAGGCCGTCACGTCGTCGCTCTGAAGGAAGGCCCCGGTCGCGTAATTGCGCGCGCGCATGCGACTCGCGAGGCTCCGGGCCTGCGCGCTGAGCCTGCCGTCGTCGCGGCCGCGGACGCCATGCACGAGGGGCATGGCGCCGGTCAGCACGGTCAGCGCCGCGGGCGCGCCACCGGGCGCGCACGTAACGGCGCGGGTGAAGCGCGCCGAGCGCTCGGCCAGGCGCCCGAACCCGGGAGCCTGCACGGCGCCGCCCCACGGCGACAGGTCCTCCCAGCGCAGGCGCTCGAACGTGATGAGGATGACGTCCGGCGCGCGCGGCTCGGCGCGAGGGCCGCAGGAACAGAGCCCGGCGACCGCCGCCACCGCGAGCAGCGCCGCGAGAACGCCGGGCGCGCGGCGGGGCGCGCGACGAATCGCCCGCGAGCCTCTCACGTGCCGTCCGGCGCCTCGAGGACGTGCATGAAGCCGTCGAGCCGCACGGCGACGAGACGCGTGCCCATCACGGCCAGGTGCAGGATGCCGGTGCCGGGCGGCGCCTGGCTCTCGAGCTCCACGGTCCATGCGCGCTGCCACGTCGCGCGGTCGAAGGCGACGATCGCGTGCTCGACGGGAACGTAGAGGCGCTCGGGCGAGAGCACCGGTCGCGCATCGCAGCGGCCGCCCGGATCGAGCAGCCCCGCGGTCGTGCCGTCGGCGATCAGCACGCGCTCGATCTTGCCGTCCATCATGGGCAGCAAGATCTCGGTATCGGTCGCCACGGGCTGCGTCGCGATGCGGCCGGCGAGCTGCCGGGTCCACGCGGGCTTGCCCGTCGCCGCGTCGAGGGCCTCGATCGTCCCCGGGCCGTAGCTGCCCCTGGCCACCAGCACGCGTCCGCCGCTGACCATGGGCGTGTACACCCGCGTCACGACGGGGAACGCGTGCGTCCACGCGGGCTTTCCGGTCGCGGCGTCGAAGGCGAGGATGGCGTCGCTGGCGCCGACGAAGATCCGCTGGCCGTCGCTGGAAGCGGAGCGGCCCGTGGCCGACGCGAAGTCCGTCGCCCACTTGCCGGTCCCCGTCGCCGGGTCAATCGCGTGCAGGCGGTTCTCCTGGACATTGGCCGAATACGACGTCTCCTCGAAGACCATGAGACCGGGTAGCAGCAGGGGTGACGCCTCGAGCGTGAAGTCGAACTCCAGTTCCTGCGCGAGCTGGCCGTCGGCCGCGGACAGGCGCAGCACGAAGCCGTCCATGAACACGGTCCACACGGAGTCCCCGACCTGTGCCGGGCATGCGTTGATGATGGACTCGGTGCGATGCGACCACGCGGTCTTGCCGGTCTCCAGATCGAAGGCCAGGACCTCGTTGCCGGAACCCATGAGCACGACGGGCTTTCCGCCGACCCGTCCGAGCACGGGCTCGGTCACGACGTCGCGCTCGAGCGGATTCGTCCAGCGGATGCCCGGCATCGCGCGCGGTCCCGGTTCGGTCGTCATGCCGGTGCGCGCCGGTCCGCCGCCGGCCTGCGTCCATCCTGACACCGGCGCGTCGGCGCCCGAGGACGCCGCGGTGGCGCCGGTCGGCTGCGGATCGGTCGCCGGGCGCGGCTTGCAGCCGACGCACGCGACCGCCGCCGCGATCACCGCGAGGCGCCGCAGGGACCGGCCCCGCATCACGAGACCCCGAACGGGTTCAGGCCCTGAAGCTGCAGCGTGATGAGCGCGACCCAGACGTCGTTGGCGAGAACGTTCTCGAAGAAGCGCACGCAGGCGATCCACGCGACCAGCGGAAGCATCGCCAGCACGGCCAGCGCGGCGCGCTGGCGCATGGCCCACTGAACCCCCAGCGCGAACAGCAGGAACGTCAGCGGCACGGCCACGGCCGACGCGTCCCAGAGCCTCACGTGCCACGTCCCGTCCGGGTCGCTCTCGCGGAAGAAGCCCACGCGCGTGGCGAACAGGGCGACCGCGATGCACGCGGCGGAGAGCGTCGCGACGATCGCGAGCGGCAGTGCTTTCGCGGAGGATGTCTGGGGATTCATCGCAGCAGGGTCTCGGGGTTGGGCCGCCGACGATTCGGCCGGGCCCCGTGATGATCCGTGGCGGGCGGCCGCAAGCGCAAGGGAGAACGCGCGAGCGCGCCCGGGACAGGTCCGGGAGATCCATCGGCGCGCCCGGGATCGCGCTTGAGCGGGCTCACGACGCGGGAGGCGCGGCGCACGTCACCTCGAGATCAGTCAGCTCGGGCGGCGTCGGGCCCGAACACCACGCGCAGGCGGGGTCGCGTCGCAGCTGCAACTCGGTGAAGGTGGCCTCGAGCGCGTCATAGACGAGAAGCCGGCCGATCAGGAGGCTCCCGCGATCGAGCAGGATCTTGATCGTCTCCACGGCCTCGAGCAGCCCCACGACGCCCGGCAGCACGCCGAGCACGCCGGCCTCGGCGCATGACGGGGACAGGCCCGGAGGCGGGGGCTGCGGGTAGAGGCAGCGGTAGCAGGGGCCGCCGCGCGCCGACCAGAAGACCGTCGCCTGCCCCTCGAACCGGAAGACGCTGCCGTGGACGTTCGGGATGCCGAGCCTCAGCGTCGCGTCGTTCACGAGATAGCGCGTCGAGAAGTTGTCGCAGCCGTCGAGAACGACGTCGTGCCCAGCGAGGAGCCGTTCCGCGCTCGCCGCGACCAGCCGCTCGCGCACCGCGTTCACCGTGATGCCGGGGTTGAGCGCGAGCAACGTCTCGCGCGCGCTGTCGGCCTTCGGGCGGCCGAGGCGGCGCGTGTCGTGCAGGATCTGCCGCTGCAGGTTCGTCTCGTCCACGACGTCGTCATCGATGATCGTGAGCGTGCCGACGCCGGCAGCGGCCAGGTAGAACGCCGCGGGCGAGCCGAGGCCGCCGGCGCCGATGAGCGCGACCTTCGAGGCCAGGAGCTTGGCCTGGCCCTCCTCCCCCACCTCGGGGATGACGAGATGGCGCGCGTAGCGACGCTGATCGGCGTCGCTCATGCCGGCCGACGCGTCCACGGGAAGGCCGGCCTCCTTCCAGCCGCGCATGCCCCCCGCGATGGACGCGACATCGGCGTAGCCGAGATCGAGCAGCGACTCGGCGGCGAGCAGCGATCGGTTGCCACCGGCGCAAGTGACGAGGATGCGGCGCGACCGGTCGGGCTCGAGGGCGTCCATCCGCATCTCGAGCAGGCCGCGCGGCACGTGCGCGGAGCCAGCGATCCGGGCCTGCGCGCGCTCGTCGGGCTCGCGAACGTCGAGAACGAGTGGCGGGCGTCCGGCCGGTGCCGCCGCCTGCGCCTCGGCGTGCGCCTGCGCGGGGGTGATCTCGGGGACGCGGGAGCGCGCTCGCTCGAGCAGGTCGTTCACCGTGGCCATGACGCCGTCCTGGATGCCATCGCGTGTCGCCTCAGCAGATGCATGTGCGTTGCTCCTTGAGCTCGGCGCCCTCGGCAAGGAATGCGGCCCATCCGCCGGAGCGGCCGTCCTCGACCGCCACGATCACGGTCCACCAGCCGGGCTGGGCGGACGCGATGTCATCGGGCGACGGTTCGGCTGGCCTGTCCGGATGCGAGTGCCACGCGCCGAGGACCGCGAGGCCGGCGGCGTCGGCGGCCTCGTGCGCCGACAGGAACGCGTCCGGGTCAATCTGGAAGCGCTGGCCGTCGGGCCTGGCCACGTTGCGCGCGCCGTGCAGGCGGCTGGCGACGATCTTCGGCCCCTTCCCCTCGCGCGGCAGGCTCTGTCCCAGCAGCAGGCCGCAGGCCTCCGCCGGATACGCCCGCTCCGCGAGCGCCCGCATCTCGGCCACGAGTTCCTCGGACACGTGCAACGTCGGCATGCCTCCAAGCCTAGATGAGCCGGCGGGGGGCGTCACGCGCACCGGCCGGCCAGGGGGAGGGTTGACCGTGGCGCACGGGAGGCGATCGGCAGGATGATGGGCCATGCGCCCACTCGCCGTGCTCGCCGTTGGCCTCGTCGCCCTGGCTGCCTCCCCGTGCGCCCGTTCCCAGGTCGTCTCCGGGCAGGTCTTCGTGGACCTCGACGCCAACGGCATCCGGGGGGCCACCGAGAGCGCCGTCGCCGGCATCCCGGCCAGGCTCTTCGGGCCCACCGGCGAGGTCAGCGGCGTGACGGCCCTGGACGGCGCGTTCGCCCTCACCACCACGACCGGCTGCCGCGCGCTCGACCTCGGCCTCCCCGTCGAACCCGATCCGGCCACCGGCCTGACGTCGGGCGCCCTCCGTCGCGTCGAGGCCGACTCGATCACGTGCCCCGCGGCGGGCAGCGATCCGGTCGGGCGCTTGCGCATGGGGCTCGCGCGCAACCTGCGCGCGCGCATGCAGGATCCCAGCTACCTCTACATCCAGCTCGGCGACTCCATCGCGGCCGGCGTGTCGGTCTGCATCTTCCTCGACACCGACTACTCGCCCGAGGTGGCCGCCGAGCTCGACTGCCTCGGCCCCGGCACGGTCACGCGCAGCAACCGCGCCGTCGGCGGCTGGCACTCCGAGGATCTCCTGACGCCCATGGACGGAGCCTCGGTCAACAACCAGTACATCCCGCGCGTCGTCGCCGCCGATCCCGACCTCGTGACCCTCTCGATCGGCGGCAATGACTTCCTCAACACGGAGCCCAACGCCGCGGGCCAGCGCTACCCGTTCGTCGCGGCCGACCTCCAGCGCTCGCTCCAGGAGCTGATCCACACGCGTCGCACGACGCAGGAGATCCTCTCCGTGCTGACGACGCAGCTTCCAGGCGCTGACATCGAAATCAACTCGGTGTACGACAACCTCGCTCCCGCGTGCGCGACGACCGACTTTCACGCCGCGGCGCCGCCCATGTGGAACCAGATGCTCAGGCACCTCGCCTGGGGCCAGGTCCGTCCCGCGCTGGTCGGGGAGGTCGAGCCCGAGTTCGCGCACCAGGATGTCCTCCGCGGCTCGTGCTGCGGAGCCACGGGCCGCATCTGCGCATTCGACAACATTCACCCCACCGACCTGGGCGCCGACATCATCCAGCACGCCGTGATGGAGTCCCTCGGACGCGTCAACGTGGCCGCGTCCGGCGTGTCCGGCCTCGACATCGGCGTCCTCCCGCTCGTCGCCGTCCTGAGCCCGACGACCGCGCGCGTCGTGGCGGGCGCGAGCGCCATCACGACGCCCGGCGCCGCGGTCCTCCTCGACGGCGCCCCCGCGAGCGTGGGGCCCGGCGGCGTGCTCGAGCTGTCTGGCTTCACGCTCCCCGCCGGCATCACGCCCGCCCGCGTCATCGTCGGCGTGCGCTACAAGACCAGCGCGGCCTTCGCCGACGACACGCACCGGTTCGACGCCTCCTTCGTGGACTTCGCGCCTCCCCAGTGGACCTTCACGGGATGGGACACCGTCACGCCCATCGTGGGCGGCTCGGGCACGGCCGGCAACATCGGGACGCCCTCGGTCGTCAACGCGCTCCCCGGCGTCCCGGCCTATCGTTCCGTCACCGCGATGATGACGCTCAACGCGACGGATGACGGCCGCATCACCGGACGCCATGCGTGGCCCACGCCCACCGCGGCGGACATCGCGGCCGCCAAGGTCCGTCTCGCCGTCACCGCCGTCGGCACGCCCGACGCCGCGCAGGTCGAGTGGGACGGCGCGTGGCTCTGGGTCTACGGCCAGTCGTCGTCGAGCGGCACGCCCCCCGACGAGGTGTCCGGCCCCGGAAGCGCTGGCCCGCTCCTGGTTCGCAAGGCCGCCGGGATCGCGGTCAGCTGGTCGGAGGAGCCGCTCGCCGAGACCTATCGCGTGTGGCGCGGCTTCATCGGCGACTGGGACGGCGCCCGGTGCGAGCCCGGGGTCGCTGGAGGCTGCATCGCCGCGCCCGCGCTCGAGTGGATCGAGACCATGCCGCCCGATGACTCCTCGTCGTGGTTCTTCCTCGTCTCGGCGGTCAACGCCGACGGCGCCGGGCCCGTCGGAGCGGACTCGTTCGGCGTGCCCGAGACCACCCTGCCCGCGGCCTGCCCGTGAGCACGCGACGAGTCGCCAGCCTCACGACGCGGGCCGCGGCGCTGGCGCTCGCGCTCGCGCTGGTGTGCGTCGGCGCGCCCGCCACCGTGCGCGCCTCTGGCTACGCCATCAACGACCACGGCGCGCGCGCGCTCGCGCAGGGCCTCGCGGCCGTCGCGACCCTCGACAGCCCCGAAACGCTCTTCTACAACCCCGCCGGCATGACCACGCTGAGCGGTTGGTCGCTCAGCGCGGGCGTCACGCACCTGTCGCTCGATGTTGCCTCGACGCCGCTCGCCACGGGCCTCGAGGTCGAGAGCGCGCGCGACGCGTTCGACGTGCCGCACCTGTACGTGTCGCGCGGTCTCGCGACGCGCGCCGACGGCAGCCCCGGCCGGTGGGCCTTCGGCCTGTCCATCAACGCGCCGTTCGGGCTCGCCACCGAGTGGCCCGCGGACTACGAGGGCCGGTTCATCTCGCGCGTCGCCGACCTGCAGACCGTGCAGGCGGCCGCGCTCGCGGCCGTCCGCCTGCCGCGCGGCTGGTCGCTGGGCTTCGGCCCGACGTGGACGACGGGCAAGGTGAACCTCGTGCGGGACGTGGACCTGTCGATCTTCCGCCGCGGTCACTCGGCCGAGGCCGACCTGAGGGGCGATGGCTCGGCGTGGGGCTACCGCCTCGGCGCGCGATGGCAGGGCGCGTCCGGCTGGCGGTTCGGCCTCGCGTTTCACGGCCAGACCGAGCTGACGTTCGCGGGGGACGTGGACTACACCATCGTGCCGCTCGGCGCCTTCTCGCTCGACCAGGCCATCGAGACGCTCTTCCAGGACGGGCCGGCCAGCACGGCGCTCACCCTGCCCGCGACCGCCTGGGCCGGCGTGGGCCACGTCGGCGCGCGGTGGAGCTTCGAGGTCGCCGCCACCTGGACGAACTGGTCCGTGATGGACGAGGTCATCGTGGATCTCGAGACCATCGAAGCGGGCGGCTACGAGCTCGTCATCAACGAGTTCCTCACGCCGACCTGGCACGACGCCTGGGCCCTGCGCGCGGGCGCGCGCCGCAAGATGAACGATCGGTGGTGGCTCGCGGCGGGCCTCGGCTTCGACGCGTCGCCCGTCCCGAAGCGCACGGCCGATCCGCTCCTCCCCGACTCGGACCGCGTGTTGCTGTCGGCGGGCGTGACGCGGCAGACGCGCCGGCTCATGATCGACGTGGGCCTGCAGGCGGTGCGCTTCGAGCCCCTGGACACGAAGGGCACGGGCAACGAGTTCGAGTCCAGCTACGACTCCTTCGCCCTCGCGCTGACGGCCACGGCCTCCTGGCGGTTCGGGAAGTAGCTAGCGGCGGCGCCGGACCGGCTGCCTCGCCGCGGCACCCGCCTGACGCGCCGCGACGCCCCGTGCCCCGCCTGTCATGCACGCGCCTGATTGGCAGGGCAGATGCTGCCCACTTGGCTGCGCACCGGTGGGAAGCCCGCTTCCCAGTGAGGGGGCGTATCGCATCCGCCCCCGGCCGTGAGCGGCCAGAATCGGGCTCTCCGCCCTCGGGAGCGCCGGAACCACCCGGGCGGCGCTAACATGGCATGCCGCTTGCTCGTCGTGGGGCAGCAGATGATGCGCTGCAAGGCGCCACGCGACGAGGTAGCCCCCATGTCAGCACGCCGTAACCTCTCGATGCCCAGGCCGCTCGGCACGAACGCCGCCGCGGTTCTCGCGATCAAGGCGGCCCTGAGCGCCATCGTCCAACGCCGCAACGGTGCGCACGAGCCCGTCCGCGTGCTCTACTACCGCGCGCATTCCCTGCTGCGCACGCTCCGCCAGCACCTCGGCGCCGGACCCGCGGCCGCCGCCTGATCGCGAACCCGAGCGGCCACCCGGCCTGAATGCTCGGCTGGCGGCGCGCGTCCGGTGTGCTGGACGCCATGCAGGCGGAGGGCTCTCATGACAGCGCGCACGCCAGGCTCTCATCGCGGACGATGGTGGCTCACGGCCGTCCTGAGTCTCGTCGCGGCCGCTCCCGCGATGGACACGCGGGCGCAAGCCGACGGCATCGGCACCACCGAGCCCGGCCCCGAGGCCCAGGGTCAGATCGAAGGCCGCGTGGACGGGCGACGCGCAGGCATCAGCGCGGGCGCGGACATCGGCCGCGCCCAGGCCACGCTCGACGCGTGGCTCGTCGGCTTCAGGCGCGGCCTCGACCGCGAGCGCAGCTGGCAGCAGCAAGGCGCCTGGGATGACGGCATCGTCGCGGGCGAGCGGCCGGGCCGCGCGAGCGGACACGACGCCGGACGCGATCGCGGGAAGGCGGCGTGCGACGCCGGGTTCGCGCGGCTTCTCGGCCGCCCCGTCTACGTCGCGCCCGAGCCGCCATCCGCCCCGGCGCCACCGCCCCCACCGACCCACGCCGCCTGCAACGAGCCGGACGAGATCGCCCTGCGGCTCCCCGCCGGCCGGCGCGTCAGCGTGCGACCTGCGGACGCGGAGCGCCGGGAGTCGCCCCTGGGCTGGGACGTGCCCGCGCCGGACTATCCGGACAAGACCACGCTTCGCAACCGCGCGAGCCTCGACGGGCATGAAGGCGACGCGATGAACGCCTGGATCCGCGGCTACAAGGACGGTTTCCGGGAAGAGTGGCACCAGGCCTTCCTGCATCAGCGCGACACGGTCTCGGCGAGCCTCGTGCGAACATGGGAGACCGATGGCCTCGCGGCCGGCCGGATCGAGGGCGCGCGGCGCCGCGCGTGCGAGGACTTCGCCGCCGGGTTCGCGCACGGCTTCCGGCAGGGCTTCGAGCAGGGCTTCTCGCGCGGCTTCGCCGAGGGCTGGGCGGAGTCCGAGGCCGTGCACCTGCGCAACCCCGTCGTCCGCGTCGAGCACGCCGTGCTCCTCGACGCGACCGGGGACGGCGTCGTCGAGCCCGGCGAATCGATCACGCTCGAGATCGTCGTCGCGAACGCCGGCGAGGAGGACGCGGCGGTGGACGCCGCCACGTGGGAGGGCGTGCGCGCCGTCGCCGGGCGCGGCAGCATCGGCCGCCCCGTCGCGTCGCGCGCGCGCCGCACGGAGCGCATCGAACTCGGTCCCGTGCAGCCGGGCGCGCCCTTCGGCGCGACCGTCGAGGTCACGGTGCGGGGCCTCAACGGGGACGTGCGCCCGGTGATCGCGCCGGTGAGCCGCCCGGTCGTGATCGACACCGTGGCCGCGGACTTCGCCGTGCGCGACGGCGCCCTCGTCGCCAGCGTGCGGCCCCGCGCCATCAGCCAGGCGACGCAGCCGGCGGATCGCGCACTCGCCGTGATCGCGGGCGACGCGCGGGTCGAACTCGGCGTGGTCCGGCCGTCCGCGATCGCCGAGCCCGAGCTGATCGTGCCGGTCGATCCGGCGAGCCTCGCGTCGCGCGCGACCGGCGACGTGGAGCTGCGCAGCGGCACCGAGACGTGGATGCGCAAGGCATGGACGGCGGAGACCGCCTACGACGCGGCGATCGCGCTCGCCTGCCGCCTGCCGGCGGCGTCGCCCGCCCGCCACGCCGCCCTCGGCGCGCTCGGCGCCCGCCTCATGGCCGAGCTGGATCGCGCCATGGACGAGCCGAAGCTCTACGCCCGCGCAGGCGACGACTCCGACCTCGCGCGCCTCGCGGTCGCCCTGGCCGCCCTCGAACCGGCGTCCCGCGCGGATGTCGAGCGGCGGATCGTCGCGCCCGCGCGCGCCCGTGGCGAGGCGAAGAGCGCGCCGCGCCGCGTGCGCAAGGCCGTGCGCGAGGCGCTCGGCGATCACTGAGGGAACCCCCGCTCTCCCGCGCGGCGCTTGCCCTGACCGCTCCGCATCACGGATGATGCGCCGGGCATCCGCGGGAGATCTCCGCGCCATGCGCCCGGAGACCGCATCCCCATGGGCAAGGCCATCGAGAGCGCGACGCTCATCTGGCGTCAGGATCTGAACGACACGCTCGCGCTCTTCCGCTTCGAGCTCGAGAGTGGCATCCCCGACTACCAGCCCGGGCACTTCGTCACGCTCGGCGCGCCCGTCGGCGAGAACGAGAAGATGGTCTGGCGCGCGTACTCGATCGCCTCGCCGCCGTCCGAGAAGCGCTGGCTCGAGCTCTACATTCGCCGTCCCATGTCACCGGTGCCCGGCGCGTTCACGTCGCACCTCTGGACGACGCCCGTCGGCGGCGTCATCCCGCACCGGGGCATCACGGGGCCCTTCACGATCGAGGAGAAGCGCCCCGACGGCTCCCCGGACCTGCGCGCGCTCCTGTGCATCGGCGGCGGCACGGGCGTCGCGCCATTCATCGCCTACGCGCTCGAGTTGCGCCACCGCGCGGTGCCGCGCCGCATGATCGTGGTTCACGGCGCGAGCCACGTTCATGAGCTCGGCTACGACGCGCTCCTTCGCGAGATCGAGGCCTCGACGCGCGACGCCGGACCGAACGCGTTCTCGCTGCGCTACTTCCCCACCATCAGCCGCCCCGCGGATCCGCAGAACGCGGGCTGGACGGGACTGACGGGCCGCGCCGAGCAGTTGCTCACGCCGCCGGAGGGCGGTGGCCGCAGCCGGATCGAGACGCTCCTCGATGACGACATCGTGGCCTCCGCGTACTTCTGCCACGCGTGTGGCTACGAGGGCACCGTGAAGGCCGCCCAGACCGTCCTGGAGCCGCGCGGCTTCGTGTCGCGTCGCAACCGTCGCGAGGACGGGAGCTTCGATCTCAAGGTCGAGAGCTACGGGTGAGCGTCGCGCGCGCGTCCGTCCGGCGCCGCCCGCCGGGATGATCAAGTACCTCGGCTCCAAGCGCCGCCTGCTGCCCAGCCTGGTGCAGGCGATCGAGTCGGTGCCGGAGGTCAGCAGCGTCATCGATCTCTTCTCGGGCACGTCGCGCGTCGGTCATGCACTGAAGGCGCGCGGCCTGCGCGTGCTCGCCAACGATCACAACGCCTACGCCGAGACGCTTGCCCGCTGCTACGTGCAGGCGGATCGCGAGGACGTCGCGCGCGACGCCGCGGCGCTCGTGACCGAGATGAACGCGCTTCCGGGCGCGCCGGGGTACCTGACCGAGATGTTCTGCGTCCGCTCGCGGTTCTTCCACCCGAAGAACGGCGAGCGCATGGACGCGATCCGGCGCGCCCTCGCGCGCAAGGCGCTGCCGCCCGAGCTCGAGGCCGTCATGCTGGTCTCGCTCATGGAGGCCGCCGACCGCGTGGACTCCACGACGGGCGTGCAGATGGCGTACCTCAAGAAGTGGGCGACGCGCGCCGGGCGCCCGCTCGAGCTGCGCGTGCCCGACGTGCTGCCGCGCGCCAGGGCCGGCAAGGGCGCGGCGCACGGCCTCGACGCGCGCGAGGCGGCGCGCGCGCTCGAAGCCGACGTGGCGTACCTCGATCCGCCGTACAACCAGCACTCGTACCTGGGCAACTACCACGTCTGGGAAACGCTGGTGCGCGGCGACGAACCCGAGGCGTACGGGACGGCCTGCAAGCGCGTGGACTGCCGCGAGCGGCGCAGCGACTTCAACTCGAAGCGGGCGTGCGCGGCGGCGCTGCGCGAGGTCATCGCGAGCCTGCGCGTGCGCGCGCTCGTCGTCTCATTCAGCGACGAGGGGTTTCTCACGCGCGACGAGATCATGGCGATGCTGACCGAGCGGGGCGAGGTGAGCGTGCAGGAGCACGGCTTCCGCCGCTACGTGGGCGCGCAGATCGGCATCCACGACCCGAGCGGACGCAAGGTGGGAACGGTGAGCCACGTGCGCAACACGGAGTACGTGTTCACGGTGCTGACGCCAGGAGCCGCCCGGACGCGGAGCCCCGCGCCGGCGACGGCAGCGCTTCAGTTGCCGAGGACGGAGCGATCGGCGGGCGTCACGAACAGGCGCTCGATCTCGCCGCCGCGCAGCACCCAGACCTCGACCTCGCGATCGACCTGAGCGCGGGACGCGAGGCGCACGAGGAGCGCGGACGAATCCACCCAGATGCCGGCGAACTGCACGACGACGTCGCCAGCGAGCATGCCCGCCTGTTCCGCCGGCGAACCGGGCACGATCGAGGTCACGAGCGCGCCCTCCTGATTCCACGTCGAGAGCGACTGCAGGACGGCGGCCGGAACGACCTCTTCGTCGAGCTGACCGGGGCTTCCGAGCCGGACGCCGAGGGCGGCGCGCCCGCCGATCTCCTCGTTGCGCGGCATGCGGCGATCGAACTTCTCGCGCAGGTAGTCGCGCCAGGCCAGGAACTCGGTCGAGGTCGCCGCTTCATCCGCCACGACGGGCACCTGCGAGAGGCGTCCGTCCAACATTTCGCGCGCGACCATGCGTCCGACACCCTCGCGCACCGCGGCTTCGGCGAGCGGCCCGATGGCGATGGGCGCCGACGCGATGGCCTCGTTGATCCGTCGCGCCATGGCCTCCGCCATGGCGCTGCCCTCAGCTTGCGGGGCCTGCGCCGGCGCGACGATCGTCACCGCGACGGGGGGCGCCGGGCTCGCGGACGATGAGGGAGCCGCTGGCGTCGCGGGCTGAGCCGCCGTCTCGGCGTCAGCCGGCGCGGCAAGGGTGAGGCTCAGGGCGGTGAGGGCAACAGGAATCCAAGCGCGCATCGCGTGCCTCCGTGCGTCGAAATCGTTGTCACGAAGCTACCGGATGCGCGCCGCCAGCGCAAGTCGCGGGCGGAGCCACGCGCATGCGACGCTTCGGTCGTCGCGCCGCGTTGGCCGCCCCGCGGTCATGGGAGTACATTCGGCCGAGTCAGCCTGCGCTCGCTCCACGAGATGCAGGGTCGGCCCTCGGGGAAGGGGTGCCATGAATACGCCATCACGTCCGATCAGGAGGCGCCTCCTGATGGGATTCGCCTGCCTCGCCGTCGCGTCCGGCGCCCTCGCCCAGGATGCCCGCGAGCGCGCCGTCGTCGCGGCGCCATCTTCGTTGCCGCTCCCGCCCGGCAAGCTCCACGCCGTCGAGGCCCCCTCCTCGTTCGACGAGCGGGACGTGCCGGGTCTCGTGCTGCCGGATCACCCGAACGCTCTGGGCTGCGCCGCGCCGTGCGCGACCGGCACGCTGGGGCAGACGCATCCCTTCTACGACGTGTACCTGTCCTGCGCGAACGGCGCGTTCACCGCGCGAACCGGCGCGAGCCACTCGGTCACCGCGCTCACGGGCGCACCGCAGAACGTCATCTTCGGCGGCGCCGGCGCTTCCCCGGGCACGTCGGACATCTCATGGCGCTTCCACGATCAGGCGATCACGTACAACAGCCCGACAGGCGGGCAGGCCTGCGTCTTCGATCCGCCCGACACGGCCATGGAGCCGAACAGCATCGGCCTCGAACAGGAGTGGACCGTCTCGCCCGCGCCGGGCATCACGTGCACGCTCCGCCAGGAGATCGTCGCGTTCGGCACGGTCGAGTCCAACGCCGGCGTGCGCCTGACGCTGTCCACGACGAACATGGCGTCCTCGTCGCAGGATGTCTCGGTCGGGGTGCGCTGGCAGATCGACTACCAGAACGCGACGGATGACGGCCCGCTTTACGCGAACGTCACGTGCAACCCCCCCACCGTGCAGAGAACCTGGGACCTCGAGCACGAGATGCTCCCGGCCGAGATCCTCGACTTCTACCGCATCCAGAACAACGCCGGCACGCCCATCTTCAGCAACCTCACGAGCACGACGACCATCGCGGGCATCCCCGACACCGGCCGGCCCGATCGGCTCATCTACGGCCGCTGGAGTCCGCTCCGCGCGTCGCCGTGGAACTACGCTCCCATCGAGGGCGCTTGCTGCCCGGACTCGGACTCCGCGGTGCTCTGGTTCGCGGGCTACCTCCCGGTGGATGCGGACATCATCCCGCCAGGCGGGACCGCCCGTCACACCGTCGTGATCTTCTCGTCGGTGGACAACGTGGACTGCGGCAGCTTCACGCCCGGCTGCGCGTCCTCCATCACGGCTCCCCCGGCCGATCGCGCCATCTGCGTGGGCGACTCCACCACGCTCGACGGCAGCGGGGTCGCGCTGACCGACTGCACGGGCGCCGTGGACGCCTCGTGGACCGATGGCACGACGACGTGGCCCGGGCCGGTCGCTACGGTCTCGCCCGCGCAGGACACGACCTACGATCTCGCGGTGACCTGCTCGACCGACCCGGCGTGCCGGGTGGACCTGAGCCTCACGGTGACCGTGGACGCCCCGCCGGACTTCCAGCCTCCGGTGGCGGCCGATCCCGACAGGTGCAACGGCGGCATCTGGATCTCCTGGAACCCGGCCACCTTCCACGACGCGAGCGGCACCGGCTTCTACAACGTGTACCGCAGCGAGGTGTCCTGTGCGGACGCCGTGCTCGGCGCGCCCATCGCGAGAGGACTGACCGGGCTGGGCTTCCACGACGACAAGGCCGAGCCCGGCCGGACGTACTTCTACGTCGTGGAAGCGGAGGACATGAACGCGGCCACGACATGCCGCCCGCGCGGGCCCGTCGGCGGCGGCGCCGCGACCATCCTGTGCGCGACTGCGGTCACGGACATCACCGAGACCGGCCCGCCCGCGGGCGTGGGCGCCGTCCTCTTCGCCAGCCATGTCGGCGATGCCGTGACGCTGAACTGGAGCGGCGTTCGCGCCCTCGGCGCGGACGAGCACTTCCACCTGAACAAGGCATGGCTCGATCCGACGGACTACTTCCGCCCGATCAACCCGGAGGGCCAGGCGACCACGACGTTCACCGAAGTGGACACCTCCGCCTGGCTGCAGTTCTTCGACCTGCGCGTCGCGAACGCCTGCGAGACGCTCTCGCTCCCGGAGTGAAGCGCGGCCGCGAGCCGGCGAAGCCGCGGCGCTACTTCTGCTTGTTCCCGCGCTGGCAGGGATCGTCCTGGCCACCGGAACCGCCGCGCCGATCATGGGGGACGTGCAGCGTGCCGCTCGTGGTCACGATGTTGCCGCAGCCGTCGTCCACCTCGATGCTCACGCCGTAGCGACGGCCGTCGAACGTGTTGCGGCCGGCGACCGGGTCGGAGCCCGCGCGCTCCACGCGAACGCAGAGCGTGCCGTCCGGGTTGAGCTGGCAGTCGCGCGCGAAGTGGCCGTCACCGTTCTCGGGGCGGCCAGGCTCGCGCGCCTCGTCGGGCTGGTCCGAGACGCAGCCCGTCCAGCGCATGATGACGTCCGGCTGGCAGGCATCGCGCGCGACGACGTGATCGGACGGAAGCCCCAGGCAGAACATGTCGTGGCGCGGGGGCCAGAGGCAGAGGGCCGCCAGGTTCGAGCTCACGATGACCGGGGGCGTGACGTCGCGCGCCGACACGGGCCGGCTGCACGAGACCGTGGACACGCCGTCGCTGACCGCGAGCGTGACGGTGCAGTCCACGGCGCAACCACCGTCGAGATCCAGCGTCGTGATCGCGGCCGTGGCGTCCGCGAGGGACCCAGGACAATCCGTGGACCAGGCGAACGTCAGCACGTCGCCATCCGCATCCGACGACCCGCTGCCATCGATCGTGACCGGACCCCGCGGACACTCGGGCGCGTACGGGCCGCCGGCATCGCAGACGGGCGGGGTGTTCGTCACGTACGACACGACCAGCGTGATCCGCGTGCCGGGGAAGTCGGTCGTCGGACACCCGAACGGGTTGTTCACGACCTCGGGGAAGCCGATGTAGTCAATGTGGTCGAAGAGCGGATCCGTGACGATCTGGCTCGTGAAGCCCACCGTGAAGAAGTCCTGCGGGAGCTGCGCCGCGAGATCGGCGTCCGCGAGCGGACCGAGATCGTAGTCCCGGAACACGTAGGACGCCGGGCAGAAGTCCGGCCCCGTGTTCGGGACGTTCTCGAAGAGGTAGAGCCGCCCGCCGAACAGCGGACCGATGGCCGCGTGGAGCGCGGCCGGCGTGGCGCTCGCGCGCGCGGCGACGTGCTTGACCTCGGTGCGCAGCGGCACCGCGATGTCGCCGGGGTTGTCGTGGTTCGAGAGCCAGACCTGCAGGCGCACGTCGGTGATCGTGGCGGCGTCGGGGATGCCCGACGTGTCGAACTCGGAGTAACCACGAACGTCGGAGCCGAAGCCCACGAGGCTCAGGGAACCCGAGTTGATGGCGCCCGTGAGCCGCGTGCCCGTCTCGTCCACCCAGCCCGTCTCGGCGCTGCTCGCTGGCTGGATCGACACCGTCGGATCGAGCCGCAGCGGCAGCGCGCGCGCGGGGTCGAACGCCCACGCCTGCGGCACGACCAGCGCCAGGACTTGCTGGCCGGGCGCTCCCGTGATCTCGAGGCGCGCCACGCCCGCGGACCAGTGCGTGTCGTCCGCGTCGGCCACGAGCGGCGCGGGGAGTTTCCCCAGGAACCCGGACGCCCCGTCACGGAACTCGAACTCCCCCGCCACGCCCTCCACCGCGACCACGCCCGGCGCCAGCTCGAGCGCCCAGCTCGCGACGATGTCGCCGCCGCCGAGCGCGCGCAGCGCCGCCCCGTGCACGAGCAGGTCGTGCTTGACCTCGCCGCTGCCGAGCGTGAAGACCTCGTCCACGCCCGCGAACGTCTCCGCGACGAACAGGATCTCGTCGCGAAGATGGATGCCACCGGCCTCGCCGACGTGCAGGCGCGCCTTCGCGGCGGGGAGCGCGGCCGGAACCGCGGACGGAACTCCGCGCGCGGCGATCGACAGGGGCACGAAGCGCGCCGTCGAGCCGTCCGCGAGCATGACCTCGAGCACCGCGCCAGGGCCGAGCGTGACGCGCGCGGCGAGTTCGTGCCCCGGCGCGGTCGCCTCGCCCGCGGACGGGAGCGCCCACGCGCCGGCAGGCGTGGCGCGCCGGCCGGCGGGAGCGATCTCGAGGCGCGCCGCGGCGGCGCCGAGCGCCGGCGCGACGGCGAGCAGGACGAGCGTCATCGAGCGAAGAAGTGTCATGAAGGCCTCGCTGTCGGCGGCGGCGCGTCACGCCGGGGATCCGAGAACTCACCGCAGGCCGCGTCCGGCCCTCCTCGCGCGCGCCAGCACGGGCCCGGCCGTGGGCCGGCCGACCCCGGCCCGCCCCCGTCCACTCCCCGCACGCTCGAGACTGTCGCTGTAGGAGGCAAGGTAAGGCGGCCACCCCGCCGCGTCCAGCAAGCGCCGGAAGGCATCAATTCCGGTCGATCACCTCGTGCGGCGCCGTCAAGCCAGGCACACGCGGGCGCCGCTTCGGTTCGCCCCGGCCGCGTGGGGCCGGGGCGCGGCGCGCTCAGTCGCGCAGGTCGGCGTCCTCGACCGAGGTCACGATCTCGGTCAGGAGCGCGACGCCGAACCCCGTGCCCTTGCCGTCCACGTGCGCGGGTCCGGCGAGGTCCACGTGGAGCCAGGGCACGCCCGAACTCGCGATGTGCCCCCACACGAACTGGGCGGCGCAACTGCTCTGGGCATTCGCGCGGTCCTTGACCGAGTTCTTCATGTCGGCGACGTCGCTCCGGAACTCGCGCTGGTAGAACTCGGGAGCGAAGGGCAGCGGATGCACGAGGTCGCCCGACGTGCGCCCGGCCAGCACCGCCCGGCGCTCGAGCCCCTCGCGATTCGAGACGATGGCGGCATGGCGGCGCCCCGTCGCGACGACCTGCGCGCCCGTCAGGGTTGCCGCGTCCACGAGAACATCGGGCTTGAAGTTCGTGACCGCGTAGGAGGCCGCGTCGGCCAGCAAGATGCGGCCCTCGGCGTCGGTGTTGTTGACCTCGACCGTCTTGCCCGAGTGCATGCCGATGATGTCGTCGTTGCGATAGCTGTTCGGACCGATCGCGTTCTCGGCCAGCGGCACGAGCGCGATGACGCGGTCCTGGCCGCCCGACGCCACGAGCGCGCGAAACGCTCCGACGACCGCGGCTCCGCCGCCCATGTCGCCCTTCATCCCCGTCATGCCGTCCCGCGGCTTGAGCGCGAGCCCGCCGGTGTCGTAGACCACGCCCTTGCCGACGAGAGCCACCGTGCGCCGCGGGATCTTCGGCGCGTGATCGAGCACGAGCAGGCGCGGCGCGACGGCCGCCGCGCGACCCACGGCGTGGATGCCGCCCAGCCCGTGCTTGATGAGGTCATCGCCCACGATCACGGAGATGGAGACGTGCTTGAGTCCCTTGAGCAGGGACTTGGCCTCCTCCACGAAGCTGGCGGTGTCGATCTCGCAGGTCGGCCGGTCCACCATCGCTGCGGCCCAGCGCGCGGCTTCGGCAATCTCGAGCGCGTGAGGCGGAGGCGGAATGGACTTGCCCTTGACGTCCACGGCCGCGACGACGACTTCGGCCAGCCGCCGCTTGCCCGTCTTGCGCGAGTAAGTCGGCAGGGCTCGCGCCACCGCCACCGCCGCCGGAATCCAGTGGGCGGGATCCTCGAGCACGAGCACGACGCCCGCGCGACCGGCCCCCCCCAGATCGCTCTTCGAGCAGCAGTCCTGGACGGCGTGGGCGCGGCTCGGGGACACGTGACGCGAGACGGAATCGGGCAGCACCGCGAGCACGACGCGCTCGGGCGCCCCCTCGACGCCGGGCCACGTCACGGCGTTCTTGCCGAAGTCGCCCGGCGACGTGGCCCGCGCCATGTCGGCCAGCGCCCCGGTCCAGCGGCCCTTCCAGAGCTTCGTCCATGGCGCGTGCTTGCGAAGCGCGGCAGCGGAACCCGCGATGAGAACGAGGTCCTTGCGCGACGCCGCCTGGGACACGTTGGATGCGAGCTTGAGTGAGGACACGCGGGGCTCTCCTGGAAGGGTGCCGGGCAGCCTACCAAGCGGGCGGGCGATCGCAAGCGGGGGCCGTCACGAGCGCCGTGCTCACGCGCAGCACGCCTTGCCCCGCCAGTGATCTCGGGCCTCCACGGCGATCAGGCCCGCGATGCCCAGGGCCGCGACGGGATCCACCCACCACCACCCGGTGGCCGCGTGCACGACGAGCCCGCCCAGCGTGACGGCGGACAGCCAGGCGCAGGCCGTCGTCTGGAACGCGTCGGCCTCGAGCGCGCCGCTCCCGAGCACGCGCGCCTCGGCCCGCTTGGCGCGCGCGAGCCAGGTCATGACCACGAGCGAGACGGCCGTCAGCCCGATGCCGACGGGGCTGGCCTCCGGCCCCCGGGCGGCGATCAACGACGCCGTCGCGTCGCCGGCCACCCACAGCGCGAGCAGGACGAGGCTCGCGGCGACGAGGCGGCTGGCCAGGCGATCCGCGCGATCGCGCGCCGCGCCGCAGCCCAGGCGCGCGTCAGCCCGCAGCCGCCAGATCAAGATGACGGCCGACGCCGTCTCCACGCAGCTATCGAGGCCGAAGCCCAGCAGCGCCACCGAGCCCGAGGCGCGCGCGGCCGTGATGGCCACGACCGCCTCGATGACGTTCCATCCGACCGTGAGGACCTCGAGACGGAGCGCGCGCGCGACGGAGCGCGTCCGGTCGGAAGCGGGCGCGTCGCTCATGCGGCGCGACGGCGCGGGCGCCCGCGACTCACGTGCGCGTGGACTTGAGGTGCTCCTCGAGATGCGTCTCGCGCGGGAAGGCCGCGAGCATCGCGCCGATGGCGAGGATCCCGCAGCCGATGACGTACGCCATCTGGCCCGTGAGCACCGTCAGCACCAGGCCGATGACGGCCGCGCCCTCGCGCACGGCCTGGGCGATCACCATCGTCACGAACCAGCCAGACGGACCGGCGGCGGCGCCGCGCGAAACCATGACGGGGTAGACGGCCTGCGCCGCGAGGATCCCCATGCCGGCGACGGCGAGCAGCGCGGGAACGAGCACGCCGCTCGAGCCGGCACGCGGCTCGCGCTGCCCCAGCGTGAACATGGCCACGACGGCGTAAAGCACGCATGCCATGCAGAAGGCCATCGTGATGATCCGGGCGGTCATGAGCATCTGGCGGTGGGCGGGTTCGAGCATGCGCCGCATCATGCCGGAAGGGCCGCCGCCGAGGGAACCGCGACCGCATCGCTCGGAGGTGGCGGAAAATCGCCGGGGACCGGAGCCTCGATGGTCCTCTCGACGCCGCCCGCGCGCAGCGTCAGCGCGCGGGCGTGCAGGAGCATGCGCTCCGTGACGAACGGCGCGTCCGGCACGTGCCCCTCGCCGTAGAGCGAGTCGCCGATGATCGGCCGATCGCTGGCGGCCAGATGAACGCGGAGCTGATGCGTGCGTCCCGTCAGCGGCTGGGCGCGAACGACCGCGAGGCCGCGCGCACCATCACGCCAGGCGATCTCGAACCGCGTGGCGCTCCAGACGCCGGGCCCGCCGGCGTCGCCCTGCCCCGACACGCCGGGATCGAGCGCGAAGAGCGAGTGGCTCGGATGTTCGATGCGCGCCATGCGGCCCTTGACCTCCCAGGCGCTCGGTCCGCCGGGCAAGTCGGGCGTCACGCACAGGTACTCCTTGCGAATGCTCCTCGCGATGAACTGCTTGCCGGCCTCGGAGGCCGCGCGCGAGTCGCGCGCGAAGAGCAGCACGCCCGTCGTCTCGCGATCGAGCCGGTGAATCGGCGTGAGCGCGGGACATGCGAGACGCTCGCGCAGGGCGCGCTCGAGCGACGCGAACCGGCTCGCGCGCGTGCCCTGGGTCGTCCACCAGGGAGGCTTGCTGACCGCCACGAGCCCCCCCTCGTCCAACAGCACCAGCTCGTCGGGCAAGACCAGCGGCTCGGGCTCGCGCGTGAACCAGTACGCGATGACGGCCGTGCCCGCCGGCAGCGTCGCCGGGGGCTCGGCGAAGTCCGAGAGACGCCGGCGGTCCAGATGGATGCCGCCATGGCGCATCAGGCGCTCGAACGCCGCGTCGTCGCCCACGCGCTCGCGCAGCTCGGCGAGCAGCGCCGGCAGGGGCGTGGCCGCCGGGAGCGTCCATTCGGCCTTGAGCACCGCCGGGTCGAACGCGTCCGCCGTCGGCGAGCGCCGCTCGCGCGAGAGCGCGCGCGGGTGGTGCTCGACGGGACCGGGCGCGTCGTCCGTCACCAGCGCTCGTTCGTCGGGACCTCGAGGTGCACCCAGCCGTCCACGACGCGGACGGGATACCGCGTGAGCGCCTCGATGCCCATGAACCCGGAGTCGTCCTTGACCTCGCCGGTCGCGAGAAAGTAGCGCACCGTGTGGTACGGGCACATGAACGAGTCCTCGTCCACGTCACAGCCCTCCATCACGAGGTACTGGTGCTTGCAGAGGTTCCGGTACGCGCGCAGTTCCCCGCCGAAACGCGTGACGAGGAAGTTCTTCCCGCCCTCCTCGACGTACACGAGGGCCCGCTCGGCAACGTCGCTCTCCCGGCACGCACGGATGGACTGGGTCCCGCTCATCCCCCGATCATGCCAGGGTGCGGCGGTTTCCCCACGGTCGGACGGACGGCTGCAAGCCCCGCCGGGCCGCTCCCCGCCGGGCCCGCATGGCCTCGAAAGTCGTGATTTCGCCACGCCGCGAGGGATGCGATCATCGGCGGGATGATCGGCATCACGCTCCTGTCGCTGGCCGCGCTCGTCGCCGGGTACCTGACCTGGGGACGCTTCATCGCCCGCTCCTGGCGGCTGGATGACAGCCGGCCGACGCCCGCGGTCACGAAGCAGGACGGCAAGGACTTCGTGCCGACCCGCCGCTTCTACCTGCTGGGCCAGCACTTCTCCGCGATCGCCGCCGCCGGCCCCATCGCCGGGCCGATCCTCGCGTGCCAGATGTTCGGCTGGGTGCCCTGCATCCTCTGGATCGTCCTGGGTGGCATCCTGATCGGCGCGGTCCACGACTTCTCGTCGCTCATCGCCTCGGTCCGCCATGGCGGCCAGTCCATCGCGGAGGTCGTGAAGGCCAACTCGGGCTCGCGCGCGCGGCTGGCGATGCTCCTCTTCATCTGGCTCGCGCTGGTCTACGTGCTCGTCGCGTTCACCGACATCACCGCCAAGACCTTCGTCGGCGTCACGTCCGACATCGCGCCGGGCGTCAGCTTCAACGCCGGCGGGGCCGTGGCCCTCGCGAGCGCGCTGTACCTGTCGCTCGCGCTCGTGATGGGCGTCATCCAGAAGCTCCTGTCTCCGCCGCTCTGGCTCATGACGGTGATCTTCGTTCCCGCGACGCTCGCCGCGGTGTGGCTCGGCACGCGCGGCTCGACGCTCTTGCTCATGAGCGCGCGGCACTGGGATCTCATCATCCTGGTCTACTGCGCCGTCGCGGCCCTGCTGCCGATGTGGCTGCTGCTGCAGCCGCGCGGGTATCTTGGCGGCTTCGTGCTCTACCTCGCGCTCGGCGCGGGTGTCGTCGGCATCCTGTTCTCGGGCCTCGGCATCGCGCAACCGGCCTTCACGGGGTTCACCGCGACGACAGCCTCGGGCGCGCCGAACCCGATGGGCGCGCTGTTTCCCTTCCTCTTCGTGACGATCGCGTGCGGGGCGTGCTCGGGCTTCCACGGCCTGGTCTGCTCGGGCACGACCAGCAAGCAGGTGTCGCGCGAGAGCGACTGCCGATCCGTCGGCTATGGCGGCATGCTGCTCGAGAGCTTCGTCGCGATCATCGCGCTCTCGACCATCATGATCCTGGCGCCCGGAGACATCGCGGGGCGATCGCCGGGCCGCATCTACGGTGACGGCCTGGGCCAGTACATCGCCGCGCTCGTCGGCGAGCAGCACCTGCTGTTCGCCGCCACGTTCGGCGCGATGGCGTTCTCGACCTTCGTGTTCGACACGATTGACGTCGCGACGCGCCTGGGCCGGTACATCGTGCAGGAACTCGTCGGGTGGACGGGTCGCGCGGCGGCTCTCGGCGCCACCGTGCTGACGCTCCTGCCCCCGCTCGCCGTGCTGGTGATCCTGCCGGCCGTGCCGGGCTCTCCCCCGCCGTACATGCGCTTCTGGTCGCTGTTCGGCACGGCCAACCAGTTGCTCGCGGCGCTCACGCTCATGGCGATCGCGACGTGGCTGCGCCGCCGGCGCCGCCCGTCCTGGTTCGTGGCGCTGCCCATGCTCTTCGTGCTCGCCGTGACCATCTGGTCGCTCGTCATCCAGGCGCGCGTCGCGTCCGACATGCTCGTGCGCGTGACGGCCATCGCCCTCCTCGCGCTCGCCGCGCTCCTCGCGTTCGAGTCCGCGCGTGCCGCGTTCGGCGGCGGCGCGCCTCCCGGCGACGCGACGCCCGGGCCCGCGCCGGCGCTCGCGTGACCGCGCGCGAGATCGCGGCCGCGATCGCGGATGACGCCCGCGCCTGGGCTCGCGGCCGCTGGTGGATCGTGCGCGCCCCGCTCCTGCTGTACCTCGCCGTCGTCGGCGTGCGCCACCTGCGGGATCCCGAGCACGCGAGCCTCCTGTTCGGGGGCGTGACGTTCGGCATCCACGAACTCGGCCACGTGCTCTTCGCGCCCCTCGGTCAGTGGATGTCGATCGCGGGGGGGAGCCTGTCGCAAATCCTCGCGCCCATCGCCGCAGGCGCCGTGCTGTTGCTCTACCGCAAGGACGGCGAGCCGCAGCGCGACTGGTTCGGCGCCTCGGTCGCGCTCGCGTGGCTGTCGTTCTCGATGTGGAACCTCGCGACGTACGTGGATGACGCCGACGACCAGGCGCTCGCGCTCATCGGCATGACCGATGAGCCCATTCACGACTGGAACTACCTCCTCGACTCGCTGGGCCTGCTCGCCGCCGACGACGCGCTGGCGGGATTCCTGCGCGTGCTGGCCTTCGCCACGTGGCTGGGCGCCCTGGCCTTCGGAGGCTGGCTCCTGAACACGATGGCCCGCAGCGGCGCCGGCGGGGCAGGGCCCGCGACGGCTGATCCGTCCGGCGCCGATCCGATCGCCCGCGTCGGCAGCAACGGGAAGCAGCCGCTGCCGCCGTCGAGTCGTGGCTGGGGCACGCGATGATCGCGCCGGCCAGGAGTGCCGCCGATCTCGCCTCGACGCGCGAACTCTTTCTCGAATACGCAACCGACCTCGGCTTCGACCTCTGCTTTCAGGGGTTCGACGCCGAACTGGCCTCGCTGCCGGGCCGCTACGCGCCCCCGCTCGGCGTCATCCTGCTGGCGCGCGAGCCCGACGGCCTCGCGGGATGCGTCGCGCTTCGCCCCCTCGATACCACGGCCGGACGCTGCGAGATGAAGCGCATGTACGTGCGGCCCGCGTTCCGGCGCCGCGGCCTCGGACGCGCGCTGGCGGTCGCCGTGCTGGATGCCGCGCGAGTCGCGGGCCACGACGAGATGGTCCTCGACACGCTGGCGCACATGTCGGGCGCGATCGCCCTCTACGAGTCCCTCGGCTTCCGCCAGATCCCTCCCTACACGCCCAATCCGCTGCCCGGCCCTGTATTCTTCGGGCTCGACCTCCGGCCGGCCCGGCCGCCCGCCGCGCCCCCGGAGACCTCGCGGAGCCCGGACCGACGATGAAGAACGACCGCGACAAGAGGCTGGCCGCCACCTGCCCCGTCGAGGTGCGTCATGCAAGCGGCGTGCTCTCGGCGACCACGACCGATGTCACGCGCCACGGCCTGTACGTGCCGACTGCCGAGGCCGTCGGCGCGGGCACGAAGGCCGCCGTCACCGTCACGCTCCCGAACCGATCCCAGGTGTCGTTCTCGGCGCACGTCGCCCATGTCCTCGACGAGCCGACGGCCCGCATGGTCGGCCGCTCGCCCGGCATCGGCCTCGAGATGGACGGCGCGCCGCCGGCGGGGTGGCTGGACTTCGTCGCTTCGCTCGAGCAGGGCATGTCCGGCCCCATCGAGGACGAACCGCTGGCCATCGTGATCCTGGATCGCAGCGAGCCCCTGCGCGAGCGGCTCGTCAACAATCTCAACACGGCCGGCTTCGACGCCCGCGCCGAGGAGAGCCTCGCCGCCGCCGTCAAGGCCTGCCGCGATCGCGTGCCCGACATTCTCCTGGCGGACACGCAAGCCCAGGGCTCGAATCCCCTGCTCGTCCTGAAGCTCCTCTCCAGCGAGCCATCGCTCTCCGACGTGGCGGTCGTGCTGATGGGCGAGGACGCCGACGCGACGCTGCGCGCGCAGGCCTTCCGCCGCGGCGTGCGCGACTTCATTCCGAAGCCGTTCACGGACGAGGAGCTCATGATCCGCCTGCGCCGCGTCGGGCCGCGCGAGGGCCGCGCGGGCCGCCACGTGTCGCTGCGCGGCGTCCTCGACGACATCGGCGTGCCGACGGTGCTCTCGCTACTGGAGTACGAGAAGAAGCCCGGTTCGCTGGTGCTCGCGCGCGAGTCCGTCGTCGGGAAGATCTTCGTCAGCGGGGGTCGCGTCATGCGCGCCGAGCTCGAGGGGGCGCCCGACTCGATGCAGGCTCTCAGCACGCTGCTGACGTGGCGTCACGGATCCTTCGCGTTCCTGCCCGGTCCGGTCTCGGGCCCGGAGGACGTGGGCACGGCGATCTCGGCGCTTCTCCTGGAGTTCGCGAGGGTCAGCGACGAGGGCTCGCGACAGGAGTGACGGCCGCCGCCCGAACCCCGCGCAGGAACGTCGCGTGGATGCGGTCATCGGGGGTCATCTCCGGGTGGAACGTCGCCGCCAGGACGCGCCCTTCTCTCACCAGCACGGGCTCGCCGCCGTGGCGCGCGAGCACGTCCACGCCGGGTCCGGTCGCCAGAAACCGCGGCGCACGGATGAAGACGGCCTCGATCGGCCGCGAGCCGAGTCCGCTGCCCGGCTGCGGCTCGATCGTCGTGATGAAGGAATCCACCTGCCGGCCATACGCGTTCCGCTCGATCGTCGCGTCCAGCAGTTCGAGCGACGCCTGGTCGGGACTGCGGACGTGGCGGCTCACGAGGATGGCCCCGGCGCACGTGCCGAAGACCGCGCCCCCCTGCTCCGTCACGAAGCGCCGGATCGCCAGACCCAGATCCTCGATGGACAGGAGCTTCAGCAGCGTCGTGCTCTCGCCGCCCGGCAGGACCAGCGCCTCGATCCCGGCGAGATCCGGCAGACGCCGCACCTCGCGGACATCGCACGCGAGCCCGGCGGCGGTCGCCGCGCGCTCGAGCGCGCCGGCATGCGCCGCGAAGTCTCCCTGGAGCGCGAGGACGCCGACCCGGAGTGGCGCCTCGCTCACCATCCGCGCTCGGCCAGCCGCTCGCCCGGCGGGATCGTGCTGATCTCGATGCCGAGCATCGCCTCCTTGAGGCCGCGGCTGACATCCACCAGGACGCTGGCGTCCTTCCAGTGCGTGACGGCCTGGACGATGGCCTTGGCGCGCTGCGAGGGATCCGACGACTTGAAGATGCCCGATCCCACGAAGACCGACTCGGCGCCCAGGTGCATCATGAGGGCCGCGTCCGCAGGGGTCGCGACGCCGCCCGCCGCGAAGTTCGGCACGGGCAGGCACCCCTCGCGGGCCACGCGGCGCACGAGCTCGTACGGCGCGCGCAGCTCCTTCGCGGCGTCCATGAGCTCGTCGTCGCGCAGGGCGCCGAGCCGCCGGATCTCGCCCGTGACCGCGCGCATGTGACGCACGGCCTCGACGATGTTGCCCGTGCCTGCCTCGCCCTTCGTGCGCATCATCGCGGCGCCCTCGGAAATGCGGCGCAGCGCCTCGCCCAGGTTCCGCGCGCCGCACACGAACGGCGTCTTGAACGCGTGCTTGTCCACGTGATGCTGCTCGTCCGCGGGCGTCAGGACCTCGGACTCGTCAATGAAGTCCACGCCCATCTCCTGGAGCATGAGCGCCTCGACGAAGTGGCCGATGCGGCACTTGGCCATGACGGGGATGGAGACCGTCTTCATGATCTCCTCGACCTTCTCGACGGGCGACATGCGCGCGACGCCGCCTTCCTTGCGGATGTCGGACGGCACGCGCTCGAGCGCCATGACGGCGCACGCGCCCGCGTCCTCGGCGATGCGCGCCTGCGTGGCGTCCGTGACGTCCATGATGACGCCACCCTTGAGCATCTCGGCCAGTCCCGTCTTGAGCCTCGGCAGTTCGTTCGCAGCAGAACTCATGTCGTGTACCTCATCTCATGTTCCGATCCCGACGCGCCGGGACTCCGGCGCTTCGCCTCACACCGCCACGGGGGAATCCACGTCGCGACCGCGCCGCGCCGCGCGCCCCCGCGCCTCCTGCACCGCATCCGCCACGCCTCGCGCCAGCCGCTCGGCCGCCCGCTCCACGTCCCCGGGGGCGATGCGCGCGATGGACACGCGCACGGCGGGGCTGGCCGCCGGCCCGGCGAAGAAGTCCTCGCCCGGCGTCACGAGCACGCCGCGCGCCGCCGCCTTCTCGGCGATGGCCCGCCCGGAGAGCGCGGGCGCCTCGAGCCAGGCCACGTGCCCGCCCAGCGGCCGCGTGATGCGGCAGCCCTCCGGCATCTGCGCCTCGAGAGCCGCGCGCAGCGCGCGCATGCGATCGGCTGCCTCCGCGACGGTGTTCGTCACGTGACGGTCGTAGGCGCCGCTCTCGAGCAGGTCCGCGGCCACGGCCTGCAGCACGACGGGCCCCGAGAGATCCGAGACGCGCTTGACCTTCGCGACGCGCGCCAGCACGTCCGGGCTCCCCGCGATCCAGCCGACGCGCAGGCCCGGGAACAGCGCCTTGCTGAGCGTGCCGATGTACGCCGAGTCGCCGCTCTCGGACAGCGACGAGACGGCGGGCAGGGCCTCGCCGCCATGCCTCATGTCCGCCTCGTAGTCGTCCTCCACGAGCACGACCTTCGCGTCCGCGAGGGTGCGCGCCAGCGTGCGACGGGCGGCGAGATCGAGCGTGAGGCCGGTCGGGTTCTGGAACGTCGGCATGACGTAGGCGAGCACGGGCCGATGGCGGTCGAGCGCCTCCGCGAGCGCCGCCGCGTCGAGCGAGGACAGGCCGGATTCCTCTCGCGGCAGCACGGGCACGGGCGCGACGCGGCAGCGGTGAAACGCCAGGAGATCCAGGCACATGTGGTACGTCGGCGCCTCGGTCAGCACCGCATCGCCGGGATCGAGCATCGCGCGAAACAGCAGGTCGAGCCCTTGCTGCGCGCCGCCCACGATCAGCAAGCCCGCGGCGTCCACCTTCATGCCGCGCGCTCTCAGGCGCTTCGCGAGAACCTCGCGCAGTTCGGGATCGCCCGCGGCGGGACCATAGCCGAGGACCTTGCCGCCGCGGCGCGCCAGGGCGCTCCGCATGCTCTCCTGAAAGGCCTCCGACGGGTAGTCACGCTCGTGAGGGACGAGGCCGGCCAGGTCCAGCGCGTCCCGGCTCGACGCCGGAAGGGGCGGCCGGCCCGCGCGCCGCTCGTAGGACAGCAGCGCTTGCGAGACCCGCTCGCCCGCGCGCGCGGCATCGCCCGGAACGCAGGCGCCGCCGGGCGATGGCGCCGTGATGAAGGCGCCCGAGCCGCGGCGCTGCTCGAGCATGCCGTCGCTCTCGATCCGCCGGTACGCGTCCACGATCGTCTGCCGGTGCAGGCCGAGGCGCGCGGCGAGCGTCCGCGTGGACGGCAGCCGCGTGCCCGGCACGAGCACGCCCGACTCGATGCCGTGGCGAATGCTGGTCGCGAGCTGCTCCACGAGCGGGATCGCGGAGTCGCGGTCGAGCTGGATGCTGAGGGATGCGGGTGCTGGCATGGCTCAAGTGGACTAGTCCAGTTCCACTATCGGACCGGACCAATGCAGAGAGCCTGCGCCACGTCCCGAAGCCTGTCAAGCGCGGCTGCCGCTGTTTCCGACGCATGCAGTCGCGCCGCCTCCCGGCGCGTCGCGTCGCGCCCCTGTCGGTGACTGGCGCGGCGCTCGCGGTCGTGACACGGTCTCGGCGGGAGTCGCTTCCGCCACGGTTCCCCCTCCCGGAGGCGATGGCGGCGTCTGGCTTGTCCCGTGAGCACCAAGGTCGCTGATCTCGTCGCGAGGATCCGGGCGCTGGAATCCGAGCTCGAGGAGGAACTCAAGCAGGATCTGCAGCAGGCGGCCGACGTGTTCCGGTACCGGATCGAGCGCGGTCGCGTGCGCTTCGAGGCGGAGACCAGCGCGCTTCATCTCAAGGCGCGTCAGAGCGTCGCGCGGTTCCTGCTCAACAGCAGCCTGCGCACCGTCCTGTCGGCTCCGATCATCTACTTCATGCTCGTCCCGCTCGTGCTGCTCGATCTCACGACGATCATGTTCCAGGCGACGTGCTTTCGCATCTACGGCATCGCCCGCGTGGACCGATCGCGCTACGTGGCGATCGACCGGCACCGGCTCGACTATCTCAACTGGATCGAGAAGCTGAACTGCGACTACTGCAGCTACGCCAACGGCGTGCTCGCCTTCGCCCGCGAGGTCGCCGCCCGCACGGAGCAGTACTGGTGCCCCATCAAGCACGCCCGTCGCGTGCTCGGCCCTCACTCGCGCTACGCGGAGTTCGTCGCCTACGGCGACGCGGAGGCCTGGTCGCGCGACGTTCCGGGGCTGCGGGAGGCGGTCAGGGCGAGGAAGGGCTGAGGCCGTGCTCCGCGAGCGGTGAGGCAGCGCGTGGCGCGCCGCCTCCCGCCTCACCCCGCCAGGCGCGCCATCCAGTCGAGCAGGCCCGACGCGCGCGTGACCAGGAGGCTCAGCCAGGCGATGGCGAGGCCGAACGCCGCGCCGGCGAGAACGTCGGTCGGGTAGTGCAGGCAGAAGAACACGCGCGACATGCCCACGAGGCAGGCCACGCCGAGCGTGATCGCCGCGAACGTCGGCGAGAGCCAGGCGGTGACGATGACCATGCCGAACGCATGCGCCGTGTGCCCGGAAGGAAACGCGTGCAGATCCGGGGCGCCGATGGGCCGCCCGACACGGACGCCGATGGGCCGGCGACGGCGCACGATCGCCTTCGTCCCATGCACGATGAGCGCAATCGCGATGGCGGAGATCGTCCCGAGTCCGACCGCCGCCACGCCCTCGCTCCGGCCGCCGATCAGCAAGGCCGCGGGAATCAGGATCGCGAGTCCCCAGCCGTCCGCGAGGCGGGTCGCGATGAGCATCAACAGGCGGAGCGGGGCGTGCCGTTCCCGCGAGGCGACTCGCTCGACCCAGCGCGTCTCGATGATGCGCCAGCGCTCGCGACGACTCACTTCGACTCGTCCGCCGGCGGGAGGCGCGCCTCGAGCTTGCGCACGCGCTCCTCGAGCGCCTCGCGCTTCCGTCGCTCTTCCTCGAGCGACCGGCGGACCTCGGCGACGCTCGCGCTCGCGACGACGGCCGCCTCGAGCTGCTTGGCGTGCTGGGCCACGCGCGCGCGCGTGAGCTCGTGGGGATGCGAGGCCGCGATGCGGCGGAGCGCCGGCAGTCCCGCCTCGTCCGCCGCCGTCACGAGCGCCTCCGAGGCCGCGAGCCGCACGCGATAATGAGGCTCGTCCAGCCACTCGATCAGATCCGCGACCACGCGGCGCCGCTCGCCGGCGTCCACCGCGTTCTTCGCGAGGCGGCCGAGCGCGCCGATCGCTCGTGCCCGCACTTCGTACGGCTGGCGGGCCGAGGCGAGGCGCTGCGCGAGCGCGAGGAGCCTCGGCGAGTGCCGCTGGGCGAGGGCGTCGAGACAGCCACCGAGGACCTCTTCGCGATGCGAGCGCTGCGAGGCCGCTGCCTCGAGAACGCGATCGAGAGCGGGATCGTCGAAGCGTCCGAGCGAGCGCGCCGCCGCCCCGCGAACCGCGTAGGACGGCGCGCCGGCCAGGGCGCGCGTCAGCGCCGCTTGCGCCGCGGGCGTTCGATGCGAGGCCAGCGCCGCCGCCGCCGCCGTGCGCACGCGCGTGTCCGCGTCGCTCTCGAGCACGCCGATGAGCACGGCCGCGCCGCCCGGGCCCGAGCGCTCGAGCGACTCGCAGGCCGCGCGACGCAACGCCCATGCCGGCGCCGACCGCGCCGCGTCCACCAGCGCCTCGTGCGCCCCGGCGAGCCCGGCAGACTCCTTCAGCTCGCGCGCGGCCTCCAGGCGCGCCAGCAGGTGCGGGGCGTGGCGCAGGACCCACGCGGCCTCGCGATCGGGCCGGTCCATCTTGATCGTGCGCAGGAGCCAGCCCTGCGGATCCACCACGACCGCCTCGGGGCGCGTCTCGCAGGGAACGTGGAACGTCTCCTCGCGCCGGCTGAGCCGGACCGAGCGATCCGTCGCGAGCCCTTCGCCGAGCACTTGCAGGTCGAGCGGGACGTTGAAGAGACGGTCGGGGTCGTCCGCCGCCTGGCCCTGCACGATCGTGACGGCGCACGAACCGTCCTTCCACGTCCACGAGACGGCAAGGTCGGGCTGACCGCTGCCGAAGATCCACTGGTCGAAGAAGCGCGACACGTCGCGGCCCGTCTGCTCCTCGATCACCGAGATGAAGTCGTGCGTGTTCGCGGACGACCCGGCGAACCGCTTCAGCCAGGCGGTCACGCTGCGACGGTACCCGTCATCGCCGAGCTCGCGCCGCAGCGCGTGCAGGATCATCCCGCCCTTCGCGTAGGCATGGCCGTCGAAGAGCTCCATCTCGTCATGCCAGCGGTTCGTGACGACGGGCCGGCGCTTGTCCCCCCGGTCGGCGTCGATCGCGTTCTGCCGCATGCCATCGAGCTCGACGACGAGCTGGTCGGGACCGAGCAGCTCCCCCATCGAGAGCGCGGCGTAGTACGTGGCGAAGCCCTCGTTCAGCCAGATGTCGCTCCAGTCGCGGCAGGTCACGTAGTCGCCGAACCACTGATGCGCCGCCTCGTGAGCAACGAGACTGTCCGAGGTCCAGTCCGAATGCGCGCGCTCGTCGTGCAGCGTCCTGTCCGTCAGCGTGGTCGCGGCGATGTTCTCCATGCCGCCGAACGTGTAGTCGGAGACGCAGGTCTGCCGGTACACGGGGTACGGGTAGGGGACGCCCGTCTCCTTCGACAGGAAGCTCAGGATTCTGGCGGTGTTCGCGAACGACCGGTCCATGTCGGCCTCGCGATCGCGCGGCACGTGGTACGTGAGTTCCTTGCCCTCCCAGGTCTCCGACCGCGTCGCCCAGTCGCCCACGGCGATCGACACCAGATACGGAACGTGCGGGAAGTCCATGCGGTGGTGGAACGTGCGCAGGCCCGGTCCGGCTGGCGTCACCGAGAGCAGCGGGCCGTTGGAGACGACGGCCAGCGGCTCGGGCACGGTGATGACCGTCTCCGACGTCATGCGCTCGGACGGATCGTCGTGAACCGGGAACCAGTGACGGTTCTCCATGGTCTCGCCCTGCGACCAGCACTGGTCGAGGTCGCGCCGCGCGCCCGGTCCGTGAACGAAGTACAGCCCGTTGCGCGGGCGGGCCGAGTAGGAGATGCGGATGACGCGATCCTCCCCCTCGGCGAGCGGCGGCGCGAGCGTCACGCGCAGCGTCTGCCCGTCGTTGTCATGCGCGGCCGGCGCGTCACCCGCGGTGACGCTCGTGACATCGAAGCGCACGGCGTCGAAGACCGCCTCGGCGGTCGAGCCGGCGATGCCGCGCACCGTCAGCTCGGTCGCGCCACGAATGGTCTCCGACGGGATGTCCAGCGCGAGCTGGATGCGCGCGTGAACGATGTCCACCGAGCGGTCGCGACCGAAGTTCTTGGGAGCCTGGCCGGACGCCGTCGCGATCGCGACGTCGAGAGCGAGCGCGAGCAGCGCGAACAGCGCGGGGGCGGCGACGCGGAGGCGCGGAGCGGCGAGGTGACGCATGGGGACTCCTGGCGTGGAGCGCGCATCATGCCAGAGCCCTCGCGGCGCCCGCCGCGGTTCCGCCTCGCCCGGGCGCGGTCATGGCCGCCAGAAAGGCCAGCCGACGAACCGGCGCCGCGGACGCTCTCCGGACTAGGGCGCGACGATGCGGAAGCAGGCGTCCGCGGCAGGCACGGGCGCCGCGTCGACGGGCATCCGCTCGACCACGACGCAGGCGGCATGCACGAGACCATCCCTCTTGATCTCGATCCCGACGACGGCCTTCCCCATCGGGCCGATCACGTGACGGGCCATGATGTCGCCGTCCAGGTCGCCCACGATCTCGAAGGAGTCCATGCGAAGAACGCGAGGCGTCACCTCGATCAGCGCCAGGACCCTGCTGCCGTCCATGGGCTCGACGGACACGAGCCGGATGCGGACGGTCTCGAGAGCGCCCTGCCGCATGTCCAGCGGCGTCGGCGCGGGTTCGGGCGCCTGCGGCGGAAGGTGACGCACGGGAGCGCGCCGACCCTCGCGCGCGAGCGGCTCGGCCGCCACGACGGATGACGCGGCCATCAGGCCGGTCAGAAGCAGCGCGCTCAACATGGGAATGGGCTGGATCATGGCGTCCTCCAGGAGCCCGCCAGGCGTGCGGGCTCGCAGGCGTCGGGCCTTGCAGGACGCGTGCCGGGCCGAGACGCGCATGGACGGGCCGCTCGGTCGCCGCTCGCTTGCGCCCGGCTGGCGTCCTGCCCGGATCCGGGCCCGCGCACCCGCCCCGACGGCCGGTTGCAGGACAGCGGCGGGTTACAGGCGAGCGAGCTGGCGGTCGTGCCACCGGCCCAGGAGGATCAACGCTGCCATCGCGCCGACCAGGCACAGGAACATGTCCCACTGCGCGTCCCACGGATCGCCCTGAGCGCCGAGGAACGCCACGGCCCCGTCCGCGGCGATGACCGCCGTCCACCACTCGAGCATCTCGTAGAACGCGCTGGCCGCGAGACATGTCGCCGTCACGAGGAAGAACAACCATCCGCCGCGCCGCACGCCCGCGACGCGCAGGAGAACCTCGCGCGCGGCGATCGCGGGGACGAAACCCTGCGCGAAGTGCCCGAGCCGATCGTAGTGGTTGCGCGCGAGCCCGAACGCGTCCCTCACCCAGTCGCCGGCGGGCACCCGCGCATAGGTGTAGTGGGCGCCGACCATGAGGATGATCGCGTGCACGAAGATCAGCACGCAGGTGAGAGGCGTCAGCGGGAAGCGCCGGCGGGTCGCGATCAGGATCGGCGCCACGATCAAGATGGGCGCGACCTCGAGAAGCCACGTCGGCCGGTCATGCGGGGACACGCCGGAGAGGATCAGGGCGATCGTCCCGACGATCAGCAGCGTCACGCGCAGTCGGTCGTCGCGCAGCGCGTGCTGGCGGCTGGCGTCCTCCGGGTCGGCGAGCGGGGTTCGGGGCGGCGCAGCGTTCAACGCGAATCCTCCGCGCGCATCTTGTCATCCCGGACGGCGTGCGGATAGTGTCGCGGCGTGCTGATCCTCTCCCGCATCGCGCGCCTCTACGACGGCCGCTCGGCCGATCCGGCCTCCGTCCACGCCGACGTGGACGTCCTGGTGTCGCGAGGCCGCATTCACGCCGTGCGCCCGCACGCCGCCGAGGCCCCGGAGGGCGCGCGCGTCGTGGACTGCGCGGGCCTGACGGTGACGCCGGGCCTGGTGGACTGCCACGCGCACGTCGTCGTGCACGGCATCTCGGAGCGCGACCTCGACCGCATGAACGCGCCGGCGGGCATCCTCGAGGTCGAGAAGATCCTGCACGCGATGCTGGTCGAGGGTGGCGTGACGACCGCGCGCGACGTCGGCGGCGCGACGCACGCCATCAAGGAACTGGTCGCCTGCGGCGCCGTCATCGGTCCGCGCCTGCGCGTCGCCATCCAGATGCTGTCCACGACCGGCGGTCACGGCGACTTTCGCGGACGCGACCGCTGCCACGACGCGGTCAGCAAGCTGTTTCCGCCGGCGCCGGGGCGGCCGTCCGGGCTGTGCGACGGACCGTGGGAGTGTCGCAAGCGGGTGCGCGAGCTCGCGGCATGCGGCGCCGACGTCATCAAGATCTGCGCGAGCCCTGGCGTGGCGTCCCCGACGGATCACCTGGAGCATCAGGACTTCTCCGAGGAGGAAATCCGCGCGATCGTCACGGAGGCCGAGGCGCGAGGGCTCCGGGTCATCGCGCACGCGCACGGCGAGCACGGCATCCGCATGGCGCTGGAGAACGGCGTGCACGACATCCAGCACGGATCGTTCCTCACCGAGGACCTGGCCGCGCTCGCGAGCCGGCGCGGCGCCGTCGTGACGGCGACGGCGTGGGTGATCGACGAGCTGCTGCGCGTGGAGGGCCTCGACGCCTTCGTGCGCGAGAAGGCGGGCAAGGTGGGCGCCGCCCACGCGGCGGCCATCGGTCACGCGCTGGCGGCCGGCGTGCCGGTGCTGGCCGGCACGGATCCCGTGCTGCCGCGCATGCACGGACGCAACTTCATGGAGCTGACGCACCTCATGCGCGTGGGCTGCACGCCGCTGCAGGCCTGGCACGGCATGACGGGCCTCGCGGCGCGCGAGATCGGCCAGCTCGACGCGGGCACGATCGAGACCGGCCAGCGCGCGGACCTCCTCGCCTGTCGTGGCGACGTGCTCGAGAACCCCGCCTTGCTCGATGCGGGAGCGCTCGTCGAGGTCTTCCAGGACGGTCACGCCCATCGCGGCGGCTTCCCCGGCCTGCCCGTCCGCACGTTCCGCGACCTGACGCAGGGGCTCTGAGCTCGCGGCGTCCGGCCGCCGGACGCATGCAGCCCGGAGCGCGCAGGTTGCGGAACAGCGAGATAGCCTTTTCGTCCTCCACTTCCCGCCAGCTTGCGAAGATGTCGGAGGACGAACTCCTCATGCACGCGCGAAGCGCGTGGCGGGAGGGGGTGAGGCTGGAGGGCCGCCCCGACAGCCGAGGGCGAGCGGTGCGCAGCACCCGAGAGACGAAACGCGAACGCGTTTCGTCCGGAGGGGCTGGTCCCCCCTGCGTTGATGCGCGGCGGCTCGGACGGAGCATTCCTGTTCGGTTGCGGCCGTGCCGCGCTAGGATGCTGTCCTTCAACTGGAGCGTGACTCATGAAGCGGACGCTGAGCGTGGCGGTGGTCGGAATGATCGCGGGGATGGCGTGTGCGTGCGGGCCGGCGCTCGCGCCGACGCCGAAGCCGGGGAGCGCCGCGGCCGTCAAGGCCGTTTCCGCGGCGAAGGCGCCCGTGGCGGCGAAGAAGCCGCATGCCGTCGTCGCGCCCGCCGGCACGCGCCAGGACGAGTACTACTGGCTGCGCGACGACTCGCGGCAGAACCCCGAGGTCCTCGCGTACCTGGCAGCCGAGAACACGTTCGCCGACGCCGTGCTCGCGCCCACGCGCGAGGCGCAGGGCATCCTCTACGACGAGATCATCGGGCGCATCCAGCAGGATGACTCGACGGTGCCGGCGCCCGATCGAGGGCTCTGGTACTCGCAGCGCTTCGAGCAAGGCAAGGAGTATCCGATCCACGTCGTGCGCCGCGGCGGTCCCGACGCGCCCGAGGAAGTCCTCCTCGACTGCAACGAGCGCGCCGCGGGCCACGATTTCTACGCCGTCGCCGATCGCGACGTCAGCTTCGACGGGCGCTTGCTGGCCTTCCTCGAGGACACCGTCGGCAGGCGGCAGTTCGTGCTGCGGTTCAAGAACCTCGAAACCGGCGAGATCCTCCCCGACGAGATCCCCGGCCTCTCCGATGACGCCGTCTGGGCTCGCGACAACCGGACCGTCTTCTACGTCGAGAACGACCCCGTCACGCTCCTGACCAAGCGCGTCAAGAAGCACGTGCTCGGGACGCCCGTCTCGCAGGATCCCGTGGTCTACGAGGAGCTGGACGACACCTACTACCTGGACGTGTCCCGCACGGCGTCCGACGACTTCATCCGGATCACGTCCGACTCGACGCTCACGACCGAGGTGCGCGTCGCGTCCTCGACGGACCCCGGCACGTTCACGGTCATCGCGCCGCGCGAGCGCGGGATCGAGTACTCCGCGGACCACGCCGCCGGCCGCTTCGTGATCCGCACGAACTGGAACGCTCCGAACTTCCGCGTGATGGAGGTCGCCGAGAACGCGATCGGCGACCGCTCCCGCTGGGTGGAAGTCCTCCCGCATCGTGACGACGCGTTCGTGGACGAGATCGCCGTGTTCGATCGGTGGCTCGCCATCGGCGAGCGCTCGGGTGGCCTCCTCCGCGCGCGCTGGATCTCGCGGGACGGCAAGACGGACGCGACCATGGCCACGGACGAGTCCGCGTTCACGGCCGGCCTGGCGAGCAACCACGAGCCCGGTCTCGACACGGTGCGCGTGACCTACACGTCGCTCCGCACGCCGCGAAGCACCTACGACATCAACATGGCGACGGGCGAGCGGCGCCTCCTCAAGCGCGAGCCGGTGCTCGGCGGCTTCGACCCGGAGCACTACGTGACGGAGCGACTCTGGGCGCCCGCCCGCGACGGCGTCACGCGCATCCCCGTCACGGTCCTCTACCGCAAGGGCGTCGCGAGGGACGGCACCGCGGCGCTCTGGCAGTACGGCTACGGCAGCTACGGCAGCTCGACGGATCCGGAGTTCTCGGCGTCGCGCCTGCCCATCGTGGACCGCGGGGTGGTCTTCGCGATCGCGCACGTGCGGGGCGGCCAGGAGATGGGGCGTGCCTGGTACGAGGCCGGCAAGATGGGCGCGAAGATGAACACGTTCACGGACTTCATGGACGTGACGCGGTACCTGGCCAGCGAGGGCTGGTGCGCGCCCGGACGCGTCGCCGCGGAGGGCGGGAGCGCGGGAGGCATGCTCATGGGCGCCGTCGCGAACATGGGACCCGAGCTCTACCGCGTCGTTCTCGCGGCCGTGCCGTTCGTGGATGTCGTCACGACGATGCTGGACGAGACGATTCCGCTGACGACGAACGAGTTCGACGAATGGGGCAACCCGCAAGAGCCCGAGTCCTACGCCACGATGCTGGCGTACTCGCCGTACGACAACATCAAGGCGCAGGCGTATCCGGCGATGTTCGTCTCGACCGGCCTCTGGGACAGCCAGGTCCAGTACTTCGAGCCCGCCAAGTGGGTCGCGCGCCTGCGGGCGAACAAGACGGACGACCGTCCGCTCGTGCTCCGCACGAACATGGACTCGGGGCACGGCGGCAAGTCCGGACGCTTCCGCAAGTTCCGCGAGAGGGCCGAGCAACTGGCCTTCGCGTTCCAGGCGCTCGGCGTCCCGGTGAAGGCGCTCCCGCCACCGCCGCCGGCAACACCCGCAACGCCGGCAACGCCCGCCACCCCCGCCGCCAGCGCGAGCGCCGGCGGCTGATCGACCGGGGGCCCTCCCCCGCCGGGCGCGCGTCTACCGGAGGCCCGTGATCTCGCCGTCCACGAGATCGATGACCTCGCTCTGCGGGCGCTTGGGCAGGCCCGGCATGCGCATCATCTCGCCCGTCAGCACGACCAGGAAGCCGGCGCCGGCCGACGCGGTGACGTTGCGCACGGTGATGTCGAAGTTCGTCGGGCGACCGCGGAGCTTGGCGTCGTCCGAGAGCGAGTTCTGCGTCTTGGCCATGCAGACCGGAAGATGCGAGAAGCCCATCTTCTCGATCTCCTTCAGGTCCGACTGCGCTGACTTCGCGAAGACGACATCGCGCGCGCCGTACATGGCCCGCGCGACCGCGCGGATCTTGTCGGCGGGCTTGGCCTCCAGCTCGTAGAGCGGCTTGAACTTCGGCGCCGGCGTCTCGCACGCCTTCATGACCGTCTTCGCGAGATCCACCGCGCCCTCCGCTCCCTTGAGGAAGTGCTCGCCGAGCGCGTAACCGATGCCGTTCTTCTCGCAGAAGGCTCGCACGACCGCGAACTCTTCCTCGGCGTCCGTGGCGTAGCGGTTCAGGCACACGATGGGCGGCTTGCCGAACGTGCGGATGTTGTCGCACTGCTTCTCGAGATTCGGCAGGCCCTTCTCGACTGCCGAGACGTTCGTCTTGTCAATCTCCTCGAGCGGCACGCCGGCGTGCATCTTGAGGGCGCGCAGCGTGCCGACGACGACGACCGCGGCCGGGTCCAGGCCAGCCACGCGGCACTTGATGTCGAAGAACTTCTCCGCGCCCAGGTCCACGCCGAAGCCGGCCTCGGTGACGACCCAGTCCGCCAGGTGGAGCGCCGTGCGCGTCGCGACGACCGAGTTGCAGCCATGCGCGATGTTCGCGAACGGGCCGCCGTGCACGAGCGCGGGCGTCCCCTCCTGCGTCTGGACGAGATTCGGGTGGAAGGCGTCACGCAGCAGCGCCATCATCGCGCCGACGACGTGGAGCTGTCCGGCGAAGACCGGCTGGCCGTCGCGCGTCGAGCCCACGAGGATGCGCTCGAGTCGCGCGCGCAGGTCCGCGAGGTCGGTCGCGAGGCACAGGATGGCCATGACCTCGGACGCCGCCGTGATGTCGAAGCCGTCCTGCCGCGGGATGCCGTTGCCCGTGCCGCCGAGCCCCGCGACGATCTCGCGCAGCGTGCGGTCGTTCATGTCCATGACCCGGCGCCACACGATGCGGCGCGGATCGAGCCTCGGCTCCTTGTCGAAGTGCAGGTGGTTGTCCACCGTGGCCGCGAGCAGGTTGTTGGCCGACGTGATGGCGTGGAAGTCGCCGTTGAAGTGCAGGTTGATGTCGTCGGACGGCACGAGCTGCGCGCGCCCGCCGCCGGTGCCTCCGCCCTTCACGCCGAAGCAGGGGCCGAGCGAGGGCTCGCGCAGCGCCGCGCAGACGTTCTGGCCGAGCTTGCGAAGGCCGTCGCTCAAGCCGATGGTCGTCGTCGTCTTGCCCTCGCCCGCGGGCGTGGGCGTGATGGCCGAGACGAGGATGAGCTTGCCCTGCGGCATGCGCTCCTTCGGTCGCGGCCGGTCGAGGACGTCACGCAGGATCTTCGCCTTGTCGCGACCGTAGGGAAGGACGAGGTCGTCGGCGACCCCGAGTTCACGAGCCAGTTCGGCGATGGTCCTCACGGCGTGCATCCATCGCGCGGTCCGAAGCGCCGGGTCCACCCCGTGCCGCCCGCGCAAGCTGCGCAGTCTAGCGCGGCATGGCCGCAAGCACACGGGGATGCGCCGTCGGCGCCGCCGGGGCTGCCGCCCCGGTTGCTGGGTCGCCAGGACTGGGCGATCCTGACGCATGGCCGTCCACCGCTTCGCCCCGCTCGTCGCCGCCCTCCTTGCCCTCGTTCCGGCCGCGCACGCCGGCACGCCGAACCCCAACCGCACGCTGGCGCTCGACGCGGTCGAGCTCGCCGCGGGTCGCGAGGTTCCGGGGGATCCCGCGCGCGCGATCCGCCACGGCCGGCACGTGTACCTGTTCGCGTCCGACGCCAGCCGCGCCATGTTCGTCGCGCATCCCGAGCGCTACGAGATCCAGGTGGGCGGCGCGTGCGGGCGCATGGGGCCGTTCTCCGGCATGGGCACGACCGACATCCACGCCGTGCACGACGGCAAGCTCTACATCTTCGCGTCCGAGGGCTGCCGCAAGACGTTCCTGTCGCGGCCGCATGATCTCCTCGAGAGCGATGACCCCGTCCCCGCGGCGACGGAAGAACAGCTCGCGCGGGGCCGCCAGCTCGTCGCGCTCGCGCTCGCCGGCCTCGGCGGCGCGGCGGCGGTGGACGCCGTGCGCACGTATCAGGAGGGCACCGTCTCCTCGGCAGACCATGAGGGCAAGGCCGTCGAGGTCGCGCGCGTGATGACCCACGCCTTCCCGGATCGCGTCCGTCTCGACAGCCGCTGGGGTCCGTGGCACTCGTCGTGGTTGCTGGCTGGCGCCGAGAGCGCCGGGCACGACAACGGCGAGAGCTTCGCCCTGCACGATGGCCAGCGACGCGGACTGGCGCGCCGCGCGCTGCGCTCGCCGCTCGCCCTCCTGCGGCTGCGCGATGATCCGGGGTTCCGCGCGTCGTCCGCCGGGCCGGTGTCGATCGGCGAGGTCGCCTGCGAGCGCGTGGCGATCGCGGTGCGGGGAGTGACGGTGACGCTCGCGCTCGACCTCGCGACGGGTCGCGCCCTCCAGGCGACGTACCGGGGCGAGGGGCCGGGCGGCTTCCTCACCCACCTGACGCGCGCGTACTCGGACTTCCAGCGCGTGGGCGATCTCGTCCTTCCCCGCATGCACGCCACCACCGCCGAGGGTCAGCCCCCGGGCGAGCCCGTGCGCGTCGGCGTCCTGGCCGTGAACGCGTGGCATCCGCCCGAGTTCTTCGCCACGACCCCGGCCCAGCCGCCGAGCATCCTGCGTGACGTTCCGGAGCCTCTCGAGACCGCCACCGCGAGGTGAGCGAGCCTGGCGAGCAGCGTGGCTACCGCCGGCGCGCCGCGCGGAAGGTGTCTCGATCGCGCTCGGCCTGTGCCTCGAGCGCGCCGCAGACCAGCCGGCACAGCTTCTCGAGCGTGGGATCGGCCAGCTCGACGACGACCTGCCGGCCCTGCCGGCGCCGGCGGACGCAGCCGCCCTGCTCGAGCTCGGCGACGCGGCGCGAGAGGTTCGATTGCTCGAGTCCGGTCGCCTCCTCCAGCGCGGACATGGACAGCGGACCGTCCATGATCGCGTTGAGGATGGCCAGGCGGCTCTCGGCTCCCAGCAGGCGGAAGCGGGCCGCCACGGCCGAGAGGACCGCGGGGGGCAGGACGGCGTGACGGGGGGTCGGTTTCACGGGTTGACAATATGATTATTTGGTCATATAGTCAAGCAACATCGAATCCGGTCCGCCGCCCGCAAGAACCAGCCCGGACCGATCAGGAGTTCCCATGAGCACGCCCACGCTGACCGCCCCCGCATCCCGCACCGTCGGGACCCTCGTCGTCACGCCCTTTCCCCATCCGCAGGGCTGCCGCAGCTATCTCGTGGCCGATCCCGCGACGCGCCAGGCCATGGCCATCGATCCCCACCTCGATTCCGTCGCCGCGATCGCGCAGGTCGTGCGGGCCGAGGGCCTGACGCTCCCGCATGTCGTGGACACGCACACGCACGCCGATCACCCGTCGGGATCCGCCGCGCTCGCCGCGCAGTTCTCCTCGACCCGGATCGCGCATCCGAAGGCGGGGCACGCCGGCGTGACGCGGCATCCCGCCGATGGCGACGAGTTGCATCTCGGCGACACGCGCATCACCGTGCGGCACGCGCCGGGACACACGCCAGATCACATCGTGCTGCTCGCCGAGGGAGCGATCTTCGCGGGCGACACGCTCCTCATCGGCGGCGTCGCGCGCACGGACTTCCTCGGCGGCGACGCGGGCCAGCTCTTCGACACGCTACGCGACCTTCTCTCGACGCTCCCCGACGAGACCGTGCTCTTCCCGGGGCACGACTACGAGGGGCGCGTCAGCAGCACGATCGGGCAGGAGAAGCGCGACAACCCGTGGCTCCGGATGAAGGACCGCGCGGCCTTCGTGCAGGCGCTGACCGCGAATCCCCCGCCGCGCCCCGCGAACATGGACGATCTACTCGAGCTCAACAAGAACGGCGTGAACCTGCCGGCACGCGTGACCGCGCAGCGCGCCATCGCCCTGGCCGCCGCCGGCGGCGCCGGGAGCATCGTGGATGTCCGCACGGCGCTCGAGGCGGCGGCCGAGAGCATCCCGGGATCGCGCCACGTGCCGCTCGACGACATCCTCGCGCGAGCCGACGAGATCCGCGCGACCGCGGCGCCCCGCCTTCTTCTCTGCCGCACGGGCCCGCGCGCCGAGCGCGCGCGCGAAGCGCTCGAACGCGCCGGCGTGACGGGGCTGCAGGTCATCGAGGGCGGCCTCGAGGCGTGGCGCGCGGCCGGCGGCGAGCTGCGGCGCACGAGTCAGGTCATGTCGCTCGAGCGCCAGGTCCGGGTGGCCGCGGGCGCGATGGGGCTCGCGGGCACCCTCCTCGCGCTCTTGCATCCCGCGTTCCTGATCATCCCCGGCTTCGTCGGCGCGGGGCTCGTCTTCGCGGGCCTCACCGATCGCTGCGGCATGGCGCTCGTGCTCGCGAAGATGCCGTGGAACGCGCGCGCGATCACGGCGAGTGGCGGCATGGCGGCTGGCGGCTCGTGCGCGGCCAACCTGCCTCCGGCGGCGGGCGGAACGTGCGCGGCCTCGGCGCCCCCGGCGACCGGCGGAACCTGCGCGGCCTCGGCGCCCCCGGCCGCGGACTGATCGGCGAACCGCGCGCACCGGCGCGCGCGCCGCGCAGGCCACTGCGCGGCATCTCGCCACGGGGGGCGTCCTCCCGGCAGGCTCGGCCGGGCACGGCCCTTGCTCCCTGCGGGGACCAAGGAGAACCCCATGAACGTCCGCCGTCCCGCGAGCCCCGACCCCGTCACTCTTGCCGTCCTCGTCATGCTGGCGACGCTCGCCCCGACCGCGATCACCGCGGCGCCATCCGCGCGGGACGCGACCCCGCCGGTCACGGGCGCTTCGGGCCGCGACCTGGACATCCAGGCGCACCGCGGCGGGCGGTCTCTCGGACCGGACAATGCCCTGCCGACGTTCCGGCGCGCCCTCGCCTTCGGCGTGCCCACGCTGGAGATGGATGTCCAGCTGCGCGACGGCCAGCTCTTCGTCGCGCACGACGCCGACTTCGAGCCCGGCGCTCCGACGCTGGACGACGTGCTCGCGCTCGTGGCGGCGGCCCCGGGCGAGCCCCGCGTGAGCATCGAGATCAAGGCGCAGCGCGCCGGTCGCGTGAACGTCAGCGAGGCAGCCCGTCTCGTGCTCGAGGCTCTCGATCGCCACGAGATGGCCGGGCGCGCGATCGTGCAGTCGTTCAACGTGGACGCCCTGCGCGCCGTCCGCGAGATCCGCGCCGACGTGCCGACGGCGATCCTGACGCGCGAGGGTGACGACATCGAGGCCCTGCTCGAGCGCTCCGGCGCCGACATCCTCTCGCCTTCCGTGGACGGCCTGACGCGCGGCCGGGTCGAGCGCGCCCGGGCGCTCGGCGCGCGCGTCATCCCCTGGGTCGTCAACGATGCCGACGCGATGCGCCAGTTCGCAGCCTGGGGCGTGGACGGCATCATCACGGACAGGCCCGACCTCGCGATGAAGACGCTCGGCCCTTCCGCCGCACCCGCGCCGATCGCCGTCGCGCCCGCCACGGCGCGCCCCGCCATCCGCGACCTGCGCGACGTCAGGACGCTGGCCGTCTACCCGTTCACCTCCGGCGGCAACGTGGACACGTTCTGCACGACCCTCTTCACGAAGGCAGCGCAGGATCGCAACCTGTTCACGCGCCTCGTCGATCCCTACGAGCTGCCGATCACGACGCCCGACGGCGAGCCGTTCTCGCCGCGAGAGCTTCTCGCCTACCTGAGGGAAGAAGCCGCGGCGCGAGGCGCCGACGCGTTCCTCGTCGCCGAGGGCAAGTGGTACGACTGGGGCTTTCGCATGGAGTTCCGCGTGATGGACGTCGAGCGCGGCGCCGTCCTGTGGCAGAACGGCTGGGCGTCCGGCCTCACCTTCAGCGGCCCCTCCGCCAAGCGCGAGCTCGTCACCAAGGCCGCCCGCTCCATGGAGCGCGAGATGCGCTGAGACCGCTACAGCCCAGGCGAGCCGCCATCATCCTGGCGATCCTCATGCACGCGCGGAGCGCGTGGCAAGCGATTCACTCCCGCGCCGGGCTGTCGAGGATCGTGTCGATCCACCGGCCCGCGGAGATGAAGCCGCCGTCCCAGGACGCCCACTTCTCGTCCAGACCCAGGGCCTTGATCGCGGCCGCGTCGAGCCCCGCTTCGGCCCGCTTGCGCACGAACGCGGTGGTCTCGGTCAGCATCGCGTGGAAGACGCGTAGCTCCTCGCGCGTGGCGAGCGGCCCGTGACCCGGGATGATCCTGGCGTCGGCCGGGATCTTCGCGAGCGCCGCCGCGACGTTCGCGATGTAGCCGTCCACCGAGCCTCCCGAGGCGAGGTCAACGAACGGGAACTTGCCGTTGAAGAAGTGATCGCCCATGTGCACGACGTTGGAGCCGGTGAACCAGATGACGCTGTCGCCATCGGTGTGGCCCGACGCGGCGTGGATCGCGCGAATCTCCTCGCCGTTGAAGTGCAGCGAGAGGGCGTCGTTGAAGGTCACGATCGGGAGCGCCACGGCGGGCTTCCCGCCCGCGACCAGCCGCTTGCGCACGTTGTCATGCGCGATGATCGTCGCCTCCGCGCCGAAGATCTCATTGCCCCCGACGTGATCGCCGTGGTGATGCGTGTTCAGCACGAACGCGAGCTTGCCGGGCGCGATGCGCGCGAGCGCCGCGCGGATCTCCGGGGCCGCGGGGGCAAACTGATCGTCCACGATGAGAATCCCGTCCTCGCCGGCCGACACGCCGATGTTGCCTCCACGGCCGATCAGGACATGGATGTTGCCGGCGACGGGCAGCGCCTGAAGGGTCGGCTCCGGCGCGGCGGGCGCGGGCGCGGCAGGCGCATGCGCGGGGGTCGCGCCAGCCGAGGCCGGCGGCGTCGAAAGGAGAGACGGCAGGATCGCCAGGACGGCGCCAGCCAGCGAGATCGGGCGAAGGACAGCGTGCGTGGTCATCCGCGGATGATGTCGGATGCGGCCGCGCCCGTCCACCGGGGCCTCCCCCCGCTTTCAGTCTCGGCTGTCATGGACTGCGCCCGGTGGCCCGCCTGTCGCCCGCGAGATGCTCTTGGTGACGCTGCCGGGTCTCGTGGCCGGCTTCCGCGTCGTGCAGAACTGGAACTGGTGGGGTTTTCCTGGTAGCCATTCGCACGCGTTGATCCTCGACGCCGTGCTGGGCCTTGCCTTCATGGGGCTGGTCATCGCGGCGATCGTCAAGCCCGCGCGCTGAAATCAGCGGCTCCGGCCAGCATCTCATGGAGACCCACATGACCCGACACCCCCGCACGCGCCTGCCCCTCGCCGCCGTTCCCCTTGTCCTGCTCGTGGCCTTCGGAGCCCGCGCGCACGAGACGGCCGGCGCCGCTCCAGCCGCGCCCGCCGCTCCGGCCGCGCCCACCGAGAAAGCCCCGATGACGACCGACACGCCGGCCTCGCCCGGTCTCGCCATCGGCGAGCGCGCCCCCGACGTGACCCTCGCGACCGCCGACGGTAGCGCCGTCACGCTCGCGTCGCTCGTCGCCGACGGTCCGATAGTGCTCGTCTTCTATCGCGGGGGCTGGTGCCCGTACTGCAACCGCGCGCTGGCTGGCTGGCAGGAACACCTGGGCGCGCTCGAGGCCGCTGGCGGCAGGCTCGTCGCCGTTTCGCCCGAGAAGCCCTCGCAGGTCGAGGCGACCACCGCGAAGGCGGAGGCCACGTTCACGATCCTCTCGGACACGGCGCACGCGGCCGCGAAGGCCTTCCGGGTCCACTTCACCGTGGACGACGCCACGCGCGTCAAGTACGGCGAGTACGGCATTGACGTGGGCGCGGCCAACGCCTCGGGCACCTGGGAGCTCCCCGCGCCCGGCACGTTCGTCATCGATCGCGAGGGCGTCGTCCGCTGGGCGTCCGCCAGCTGGGACTACAAGCAGCGCGCCGCTCCCGCGGACGTGATCGCCGCCGTGGCCGAGCTGACGGGCAAGGAGTGACCGCCCCATGATGAGCTTGCTCGTGCTCCTCGTGATCGCCGCGTGCTGCGGCGCCATCGGCGCGAAGCTGGGCGGGAGCGGCCGCATCGGCTGCCTCGCGACGACCGCGGTCGGCTTCATCGGCGCGCTGCTCGGATCCTGGGCCTCGCGCAAGACGGGCATCCCCGATCCGTTCAACCTCGTGCTCGGTGGCCACGTCTTTCCGATCGTGTGGTCGATCGCGGGCGGCGCCCTGTTCACGGCGGTGCTGACCCTGCTGACCAGGAAGCGCGCGCCGTGACGGCGAGGTGACGCCTGGCCCGCGCCTCAGGGACCGGGCGGGCAGGCCTCCCACGTGCCGATCGAGCGACGCTCCACGGCGAACGAATCACGACCGGAGCTGGACGATCCGCAGGCGTTGCTCGCCGCCGCGACGATCCACGAGTTGGCCGGAAGGTCGCGAGCCATGCTGATGGTCCCGCCGCGATCGATGATCCATGACGTCTCCCGGCAGCGCGTGCCGGTCGCGGCGGTCGGCGCGTACCACGAACCGATGCGATCGACATGCAGGTCGTACGCGGTGGCTTCCGGGATGTCCTCGAGCGTCACGCGCGGCGCGGGATGCTTGCTCACCCGAAGCGGAACCCATCCGGCGCCTGGCACGGAGGGCTCGCGCGGCGGCGCCCCGCCCGCGTCGGCACACGCGTCGCAGGGCACGTCCAGCGTGACCGGAAGGTCCAGGACATCCCACCCGGCGTCCGGCAGCGTGAACGCCACGGCGATGGTCGAGAGCAATGGCGAGAGCACCGTGACGGGCGGCGAGCTGGAAGCCACCGACACGTCCCGCGCCTGACGGCACGAGATCTGCCCCGAGGCGTCCGTCCGCAAGAGCCAGTGATCCTGCTCGGCGAAACCCCACGCGGAGTTGGCCGCGAGGACGAGGCCGCCGTCCGCCGCCTTCGACGTCGCGATGCCCCAGTCGCCCTGTCCCGAGTCGAACGCGCGCTGCCAGCGCGTGCCGGTGTCATCGAGGCTCGCGACCCAGAGATCGATGGACGTGGAGCCGGGGATGTCGAGCCGGCCCGTGAGCACGACGCTGCCGTCGGGCATGCGCAGGATGCCGCGCGCATCCCCCCACTCGGCGTCGCCGAAGACGCGATGCTCGACGAGCGAGCCGTCCCCGGCGAGGCGCAAGACCCACGGAGCGTAGCCGCTGCTGGTCGAACCCCGGTTGATGCCGGCCACGTGCGCGCCTCCGCCAGGAACCGCCGTGATCGCGGTGGCCTCGTCGCCGCCCGGCGTGCCGATCGTCGTGCTCCACAGGACGTCGCCGTCGGCGGTGAGCTCCATGACCCAAGCGTCCGTGTCGCCGGGCCCGCCAGGCGGCGCCGAGTGCCCGGCGACGAGAAGGCCGCCCGAGTCGGACCGCGCGACGGCCTGCGCCTGCTCGAATGAGTCCGCGGAGAAGAAGCGCTGCCAGCGCGCGACGCCCGTGGGTTCGAGAACGATGACGAAGCCGTAACGTGGCGGGAAGTCGAACTCGGAGTACGACCCGACGACGGCGATGGCGCCATCGTCCATCATCGTGGCGCCGAACGCGGTCGTGACCTGAAACGCGCCGGGGGCGAGCAGCGTGCGCGACCACGCGACCGAGCCATCGGGCGCGACGCGCGTCACGAAGCCCGTGCGGAAGTCGAAGCGCGTGGTCGTGGCGCCGACCAGGATGGCGCCGCCATCCGACGTGGGCGTGGCGCCCTCGACATCCTCGCGATCGAACGTCCCGTAGGCCCGGGCGCTCGCGATGTCGCCGCCCGCATCCAGGCGGATGACGACGCCGTCGCCTGCGCGGTTCGGCAGGACATCGGTGGAGCCCAGGATCACGAAGCCGCCGCCCGGCGCGGGCCCCGCCCACGTCAAGTCGTCCCAGGCGGTGCCCGAGTCCACCGTCCGCGACCAGCCCTGCGCGTCAGCGCGGTTCGCCAGGAGTGCGCAGGCCACCAGAAGGCCCAGCGCGCGCGTGCATCGGATGTGCATTCAACCCCTCATTTTCAGGCTTTTCCGGACGATGTCGCCGCGATGTCGCGCGGCACCAGACATTCGTCCACGCGCGTGGCGGCGTCAACCTTCGCTCCCCGTCGTGGTCAGGGAAGCCCCGGCGGGCGCGCCCGCCGGCGGCTGGCCACGCCGGTCTCGCCGCCCCCTCCCCCCGCCCGGCCGTGCCGCGTGGGGGCGGCTTGCCATGATCCAGGTTCCGGGAGTTCATCTACGATGTCGGCATGCACGCGTGGAAACGGCGGCTCGACGGCGCGATGACCGGGGTGGCATGGGCGCTCCTCGCGCTCGTGCCGACGGTGGCGCCGGCGCATCCTGCCGTGGACACGCAGCTGCGCGATCTCAGCGCCCGCATCGAGACCTCCCCGCACGACGCGACCCTTCGCCTGCGCCGGGCGGATCTCCACCTGGACCGGGGCGCCTTCGACGCGGCGCGCGCGGATCTCGGCGCGGCTCGTCAGATCGATCCCGACCTGCCGGTGGTCCACGTCGCGCTCGCGCGGCTCGAGCTCGCGGCCGGCCGGCCGGCCCACGCGCTCGCGGCCGCGGAGGCCTTCCTCTCGCGCGCGCCCGCCAGCGCCACGGCGCTCGTCATCAAGGCACGCGCGCTCGCGCAGATCGCGTGCCACGAGACCGACACGAGCGCCGCGTGGCTGGCCGCGCTCGACGCCGCCGAGGCCGCACGCGGCGCGCAGCCCGAGCACTATCTCGAGGCGGCTCGCGCGAGCGAGGCGCACCCCTCGCGCGCCGTCGCGATCCTCGATCGCGCGCTGTCGCGGCATCCCGCCGTGCCGACGCTCGTCGCCGCGGCCATCGCCGCCGAGCGCGCGGCGGGCCTGCATGACCGGGCGGCCCTTCGCGCGCGAGAGGCCGCGGCGGCCGCCCGAGAGAGGGACCTTGCCGACGCCGAGTGGGTGCTTCTCGAAGCCGAAGCTCTCGCCGCCGCGGGCGCGCATGACGAAGCCCGCGCCGCGTTCTCGCGCGCGATCGCGGCCGTCGCCGCGATGCCGGAGCGCGCGCAAGGCACGCGCCACGCACGAGAGCTCTCGCTCCGCGCGCAGGCGGGCCTGACGGACGGGACGCCATGACCTCGCGCGCGGCCCTCGCCGCCGCCCTCGCGATCGCGAGCCTTGCGGCCGCGCCTTCGCCCGCGCGCGCGGACGTCCTCGTGACCGCCGGCTCGACCGCGACTCATCGCGCGAACGCGACGGATCCCGGCATCGCCATGACGTGGACCGCCGAGACCTTCGACGACACCACCTGGGCCGTGGGGACGTACGGCATGGGCTACGAAACGGGCACCGGGGCGCTCGCGCTGATCCAGACGACCGTCCCGACGAGCACGGTCTCCCTGTACACGCGCACGCGCTTCACCGTGCCGGATCCGACCGCCGTGCGCGGGCTTCTCCTCGGATGCGACTACGACGACGGCGTCATCGCCTGGATCAACGGCGTCGAGGTCTGGCGATCGCCCGAAATGCCGGCCGGCGCGCCAGCCTGGAACACGAACCCCCGCCAGCACGAGAGCAGCAACGCGGCGGCGCCCGTCTTCACGCCCCTCGTGGACATCTCGGCCGCGGGCATCCCCGCGCTCCGAGCGGGCGTGAACGTCCTGGCCATCGCCGTCTGGAACGCGGATCTGCCCTCCAGTGATCTCGTGCTCGTGCCGCACCTCGTCGCGAACCCGGAGCCGACGGTGACGCGCGGGCCGTACTTGCAGATGGCCACGCCCGACGCGATGACCATCCGCTGGCGCACCACCACCGCGACGGACTCGGTCGTGCGGTGGGGGGACGCGCCCGGCAACCTCCTCAGTGCGATCACCCGGCCCGGCGCGCGCACCGAGCATGAAGTGCGCATCACCGGCCTCCAGCCCGCGACGCGCTACCACTACTCGGTTGGCATGACCGGCGCGACGCTCGCAGGCGACGACGCCGGCCACGCGTTCACGACACCGCCGCTGCCCGGCGTGCGCGCGCCCCTGCGCGCCTGGGTCGTCGGCGACTCGGGCACCGCGAACGCCGCCGCGCGCCGCGTGCGCGATGCCTTCGTTGCCCGCGATGGCGGCCGCGCGCCGGACTTCTGGCTCATGCTGGGCGACAACGCCTACGACTCGGGCACCGATCCCGAGTATCAGCGCGCCGTCTTCGAGACGTATCCCGAGCAGCTCCGGCAGTCGTGCGTCTGGCCGACGTTCGGCAACCACGACGCGCTCAGCGCGGACGGCACGACCCAGTCGGGCGTCTACTTCGACGCCTTCACCCTGCCGGCGGCGGCCCAGGCTGGCGGCGTGCCCTCGGGCACCGAGGCCTACTACTCGTTCGACTGGGCGAACGTGCACTTCGCGTGCCTCGACTCGCAGGACAGCTCGCGCAGCGCGACGGGCGCCCAGGCCGACTGGCTCCGCCGCGATCTCGCCGCGACCACGCGCGAGTGGATCATCGCGTACTTCCACCATCCGCCCTACACGAAGGGCTCGCATGACTCGGACGTCGAGAGCCGCCACATCGACATGCGGCAGCAGATCCTGCCCATCCTCGAGGACTTCGGCGTGGACCTGATCCTGTCAGGCCACAGCCACAGCTACGAGCGATCGTTCCTGATTGATGGCCACTACGGCGACTCGACGACCCTCGTGCCCGCGAACATTCTCGATGGTGGCGACGGCCGCATCGGATCGGACGGCGCGTACTTCAAGGCGCGCCCGGGCCTCACGCCGCACCTGGGCGAGGTCTGCGTGGTCGCGGGCTCCTCGGGCAAGCTCGACACGGGACCGTTCAACCACCCCGCGATGTTCATCTCGCTCGAGGTGCTGGGCTCGTTCATCGTGGACGTGTCGGGCGATCGCCTCGACGGGACGTTCCTCGACGACGCCAACGTCGTGCGGGACACGTTCACGATCATCAAGCAATCCGCGAGCGTGAGCGAAGTCTGCGGCAACGGCGTGGACGACGACGGCGACACGCTCGCGGACTGCGCCGATCCCGAATGCGCGGTCGCCGACGGCGACGGCGACGGCGAGCCGGACTGCACCGACTGCGCTCCCGCGGATCCCGGCACGCGCGTGCCGCCGGGCGACGTCACCGATCTGCGCGTCGCGAAGCCTGCCGGCGGCTCGACGGATGCCGTCATCACGTGGGCCGACCCGCGCGCGGCGGCCGGCGGCGGCACGGTGGCCGATGTCGCGACCGGCGTCATCACCGAGATGCTTGCCGACGCGGGGCTCGCGCGCGCATCGTGCCTCGCGACCGGCCTGTCCGGCACGGGCCCCGCGGTGGATCCCCGGCGCGCCGCGGCGTCTTCTGACGGCTTCTGGTACCTGACTCGCGCCCGGAATGCCTGCGCCGCGGCCGCGTGGGCGGGCGGCGCGGCGCCCTCGAGCTGCCCCTGACGGAAGGAGAGGGCCCGTGATTGAACGCGAAGACCTCGACGGCGTTCGGATTCTGCGCCTCGCGCATGGCAAGGCGAACGCGATGGACCTCGAGATGCTCGGCGCCCTCGCCAGCGAGCTCGAAGCGCTGGACCGCGACGATGTCCGCGCGGGAGTGCTCACCGGCGCCGGCAGGATGTTCAGCGCGGGCGTGGATCTCAAGCGCGTCTTGGACGGTGGCCCGGACTACGTCCGCGTGTTCCTGCCCGCGCTCGAGCGAGCGCTCCTCGCGGCATTCACGCTCGGCAAGCCGCTGGTCGCCGCCATCAACGGCCACGCCATCGCCGGCGGCTTCGTGATCGCTTGCGCCTGCGATCGCCGGATCGCGGCGGACGGGCCGGGCCGGCTCGGCCTTCCGGAGCTGCAAGTCGGCGTGCCCTTCCCGACGCTCGTCATCGAGGTGCTTCGAACCGCGCTCCCGCCGCCGCGCCTCCAGGAGATGTTGCTGTGCGGCGCGACGCTCGAGGCAGCCCCCGCCCGGGCGGCGGGTCTGGTGGATGACGTCGTCGCGGCGGACGCGCTGATCGGCGCCGCGTGCGCGACCGCGAGCCGTCTCGGCGCGCTCGCGCCCGCCGCGTGGGCGACGACCAAGCGCAAGCTTCGCGAGCCGGCGCTCGCGGCGTGGCGCGCGGCCGCCGCCGATGGCGACCGCGCGATCGTGGATCAGTGGTGCTCGCCGGCCACGCAGCAGGCGATCCGGCAGTTCGTCGAGAAGACGCTCCGGTCCTGAAGCGGCTGGCCCCTCAGCCCGCGTCGGGCCACATGCTCGCGAAGATGCCGGCCGTCAGCATCGCGTAGATCACCGAGTCCATCGCCTGGAGCCCCACGCGCTTCCACGACTTGCTGAACCAGATGGCGTCCTGCGCCTGGCCGAACGCGTGCAGTCCGAACGCGAACGCGCCCGCCACCCGGAAGACGATGAGGTACTCGGTGCCGGGCGCGAAGCAGTGGCGCAGCAGGTAGGCCGTCAGAAAGGCGGCCACGAGGTACAGCGCGAACGTCTTCAGCAGCCGCGGCCCCAGCGAGAACGGGCCGGGCTTCTCGAGCTGGATGATCCCGACCGGCCCCTTGACGAACCTCTCCATGAACTCGGGCTGGCGACAGTCCGCCTCGTTCTCCGAGAACGGGATGCGCCACTGCCCTTCCGTGACGCCCTGGGCGTGAAGGGCCTTCCGCACGGCGTCCTCGTCCGGGAGGGCCTTGAACTCGCCCTTGTGCCAGGGCATCACGGTCCAGAAGATGGCCGACGCGGCGAACGTCGCCACGGTCACGAGCAACACCTGCAGCCACAGCGCGCCGAATCCCAGCATGGTCGCCCCTTTCGCGGTCCCGGCCTCCCTGCCTCAGCCGGGGTCGGCGCATCATGCCCTCCGCCAGGGGCGCGCGACCACCCCGCCGGCATGGGGCCCCCTCGGGCCGCAGCGACGCATTCGATGCCGCGAGAACACGCCACCATGGGCAGGAACGTCACGAAGGAGTAGCCTTCACCGTTTTCTGAGGCGCTCGCACCCCCACCCGAAAGAGCCCTCGAAGGAAGCCCCCGTGAGCACCAAGACGGTCGAGACCCTCGACTCCGTCGTCGTCCGGCTGGTTGGCGATTCCGGCGACGGCATGCAGGTCAGCGGAAACCAGCTTTCCGAGACCACGGCCCTGGCCGGCAACGATCTGGTCAGCTTTCCCGACTTCCCCGCGGAGATCCGGGCGCCCACCGGCACGCTCGCGGGCGTCTCGGGCTTCCAGCTCCGCTTCTCGAGCAGCGACATCCACACGCCCGGCGACATGGTGGACGTCCTGGTGGCCATGAATCCGGCCGCGCTCAAGATGAACCTGTCGGACCTGCGCCGCGACGGCTTGCTCATCGTCAACACGGACAACTTCGACGCCAAGGGGCTCGTGAAGGCCGGCTACGCCGCGAATCCGCTCGAGGACGGCTCGCTGGGCGGCTACCGCCTGTTCCCGGTCGCGATCACCGCGCAGACCATCCTGGCGGTCGAGGGGCTCGGCATCACGCATCAGGCTGCCGAGCGCTGCAAGAACTTCTACGCGCTCGGCCTCGTGTACTGGCTCTTCCAGCGGGAGATGCAGCACACGATGGACTGGATCGACCAGAAGTACACGAAGCGCGATCCGGCCGTGGCCGAGGCCAACCTCCGCGCGCTCAAGGCGGGACACGCCTTCGGCGAGACGACGGAGATGTTCACGCACCGGTACGAGGTCCCGCCGGCGCCCATCGCGCCCGGCCTCTACACGCAGATCTCGGGCAACGAAGCGCTGGTCTACGGCCTCCTGTGCGCGTCCGAGAAGGCCGGTCTCGACCTCTTCCTGGGCTCGTACCCCATCACGCCCGCCTCGGACATCCTGCACATGCTGTCGGCGCAGAAGTCCTTCGGCGTCAAGACGTTCCAGGCCGAGGACGAGATCGCGGCCATGGCCTCCGCCATCGGCGCCGCCTACGCGGGCTCGATTGCCGTCACGGCGACGAGCGGCCCCGGCTTCGCGCTCAAGAGCGAGGGCATGAGCCTCGCGATGATGTTCGAGCTGCCGGTGGTCATCTTCGACATCCAGCGAGGCGGACCCAGCACGGGCCTTCCGACCAAGACCGAGCAAGCCGACCTGCTGCTCGCGATCCACGGCCGTCACGGCCAGGCGCCGATTCCCGTGATCGCCGCGAGTTCGCCCGGCGACTGCTTCTGGACGGCGCTCGAGGCCGTGCGGATCGCGCTGCGGCACATGACCCCCGTGATCGTGCTCTCGGACGGGTACCTGGCCAACGGCAGCGAACCGTTCGCCGTGCCGGACTTCGACTCCATCCCGCCCATTGACGTCCGGTTCCGCACGGAGAAGGAGGGCTTCCAGCCCTACATGCGCGACGACGTGCTCGCGCGGCCGTGGGTGCGGCCCGGCACGCCCGGGCTCGAGCATCGCATCGGCGGGCTCGAGAAGGCGGCAGGCACGGGCAACGTGTCCTACGACCCGTCCAATCACGAAGCCATGGTCAAGCTGCGCGAGGAGAAGGTCAACCGGATCGCGCGGAGCTATCCCGCGACGGAACCCTACGGCGACGCCGAGGGCGATCTCTGCGTGCTGACGTGGGGCTCGACGCTCGGCTCCGCCCGGGCGGGCGTCATGGCGATGCGGCGGCAGGGCAAGAAGATCGGCCACGTGCACCTGAGATACGTGCATCCCCTGCCGGACGATCTCGGCGAGGTCCTCGCCCGTTACCGGCGCGTGATCGTTCCCGAGATGAACCTGGGCCAGCTCGCGATGCTGGTCCGCGCCAAGTACCTGGTGGACGCGCGCCCGATCACGAAGGTGCAGGGCCGCCCGTTCAAGGAATCCGAAATCATCCACGCCATCGAGCAGGCGCTGGGCTGACACCATGAGCACACCCGTCGAGATCCAGCACACCGATCCCTCCACGCTGACGCGCAAGGACTTCGAGACGGACCAGGAGGTCCGCTGGTGCCCTGGCTGCGCCGACTACTCGATCCTGGCGCAGGTGCAGCGAACGCTGCCCACGCTCGGGATCCCGCGCGAGAACTACGTGTTCGTGAGCGGCATCGGGTGCGCTGCCCGCTTCCCCTACTACGTGAACACGTACGGCATGCACACGATCCACGGGCGCGCGCCGGCGATCGCGACGGGCCTGAAGCTCGCGAACCCCGAGCTGGCCGTGTGGGTCGTGGGCGGCGACGGCGACATGCTCGCGATCGGCGGCAACCACCTGTTCCATGCCCTGCGCCGGAACGTGGGGCTGAAGATCATGCTGATCGACAACCACATCTACGGCCTCACGAAGGGCCAGGCGAGCCCCACGTCCGAGCTCGGCAAGAAGACGAAGTCCACGCCCGCCGGCTCGGTGGACGCGCCGGCGAACCCGCTCCAGTACGCCGTCGGGTGCGGCGCGACGTTCATCGCGCAGGCCGTGGCGACGGATCCGAAGGGCCTGCAAGCGGTGTTGCAGCGCGCCAACGCGCACGAGGGCACGGCACTCGTCGTCGTCCTGCAGAACTGCAACATCTTCAACAACGGCGCCTTCGAGCAGTTCACGGACAAGTCCTCGAAGATCGACGCCAACCTCATGCTCGAGCATGGCAAGCCGATGCGCTTCGGCGCCGACGGCTCGAAGGGCATCGCGATCGACGAGTCCGGCCGGCCGCTGGTCGTGGACGTCGCGACGCACGGCGAGGACCGCCTCCTCGTGCACGACGAGACGTCGGACACGATCGCGTCCATTCTCTGCAAGCTCGACTGGCCGTCCTTCCCCGCCCCGTTCGGCGTGATCCGCTCCGTCGTGCGTCCGGTCTACGAGCAGCTCGTCACCGAGCAGATGCAGGCCGCCAGGGCGTCCGGGAAGAAGCGCACCCTCAAGGACCTCATGACCCGCGGCCGCAGCTGGACCGTCTCCCCCGACGGCACGTCGACGCCCGGGTAGAGCCCGGAGCATTCACGCGCCGTCGTCCCCGGCTTCCTTCGCGGCGCGGCGCGCCTTCTCCTGAAGCTTGAGCAGGCCCATCACGGGATCCTTGGTCTCGGAGACTTCCATGACGGGCCAGTGGCGTGCCACGTGGTCGCGCAGGTAGTCGAGAATCGGGCCCAGGAGGATCGTGTCGTGGTGGCCCTTGCGCTCGGGGGGGAACGAGCCGAACGCCACGAGCCGGACGCGATGGCCGTGCGGCGTTCGCGCCCGCCCCTTGCGCATGAGCTTCGTGACGATCTCCTCGGCCGACTCCTCGTCGCAGCAGCCGAAGCGCGCGACCGCTGCGGCGAGGACCCGCTCGTCCTTCGCCCCGCGGTTGAGAAGGGCCCGGCCTTCCTTCACCTCGCCGATGATCATGTCGGGCAGATCCGGCCTCAGGTCGAGCGCGGGATCCACGCGGAATCGCGCGCCGCTCGCGCCGGCGTTCGGCCGCCCGCCCGCCTTGCCGAGAACCTCCGGCCGGCCGAATCGAAACGCCAGGATGTCGAGGTCCGTCGCGCTCTGGAATCCACCCGAGCGCGCGGCCTCCACGACGGGATACTCCGTGACCGTGAAGTATCCGTTGACGCGCAGGTACGCCTGAACGAGCGAGACGGCGTTGTCCATGCGCCGAGTGTCGCATGCCAGGCCGGCGCGCGCGATCCCTCAGGCGCGCTCGCCGAGCCACCACTTCGGGCGCGCGCGCGGGGCCTCTCGAACGCTCAGGCCGAGCCTGGAGATCGCGACGTCGCGGATGTGGGCTGCGGCTTCGGCCGGGTCGTCCGTCACGACGAAGCGCGCGACGTCCGCGGGATCGATGCAGCCCTGCGCGGCCATGGTGTCGCGCAGGAAGCTCAGGAGCGGGGCCCAGTACTCGCGGCCCATGAGCACGATCGGGAAGTTCTGGATCTTGCCGGTCTGCACGAGCGTGGACGTCTCGAAGATCTCGTCCATCGTGCCGAAGCCCCCGGGGAGCGCGACGAACGCATACGAGTACTTCACGAGCATGACCTTGCGCACGAAGAAGTAGCGGAACGTCACGAACCGGTCGAGGTACGGGTTCTCGGCCTGCTCCTCCGGCAGCACGATGTTGCAGCCGAGCGAGGGCCCGCCCGCGTCGCGCGCGCCGCGGTTGGCCGCCTCCATGATGCCGGGGCCTCCGCCCGTCATGACCGTGAAGCCCGCGCGCGAGAGCTCGCTCCCGAGCTGCCGGGCCATGGCGTAGTACCGGTGATCCTCGCCGAACCGCGCTGATCCGAACACGGTGACGCACGGCCCCACGAAGTGGAGCGCGCGAAAGCCGCGCAGGAACTCCATCGCGATGCGCCCGATGCGCAGCAGCTCGAAGCCTCGACCGACCGGTCCCTCGAGAAACTCGCGCTCGTCCGGATGGCAGGGCGTCTTGCCCCAGGCGGCCCGTTCGTGTTCTCGGCGATCCAACACGCTCTCACCCGTGCGACGGCCGGCGCCCGTGGCGCCGGCCTGCCGCGGCCTGTCGCCCCGCCCGACGGGGCGACGAGCTTCCAGCATGCCAGACGGGGCGATGGCATGATCGGGCCATGAGTCTCCCGAGCTTCGACTGGGTGGTCATCGGCGGCGGACCCGCCGGCGAGAAGGGCGCCGCGCAGGCGGCTTACTTCGGCAAGCGCGTGGCGCTGGTCGAGCGGCAGCCCTGGATGGGCGGCGCGGCCGTCAACACGGGAACGCTCCCGAGCAAGACATTGCGCGAGACCTGCCTGCACCTGGCGGGCTTCAAGCGGCGCGGCATCGCGGCGGCGACGCCGCACGGCGTGAACGACGTCACGGTCGAGCAGCTCATGCGGCGCGCCCGCGAGGTCTCGGTCTCCGAGCGCACGCGCATGGACGACAACCTGCGACGGCACGGGGTCACCATCTTCCACGGCGCCGCGCGGTTCGTGGGCCCCAACGAGATCGAGGTCGCAGCCGAGAGCGGCCCGCAGCGCCTTCGCGGCGAGAAGTTCCTGCTGGCCACGGGCTCGACGCCGCATCGCCCCGACGGGATCGCGTTCGAGCACCCCCTCGTTGACGACTCCGACGAGTTCCTGCACCTCGACACCATTCCGCCCTCGCTCATCGTGATCGGCGCCGGCGTGATCGGATGCGAGTACGCCACGATGTTCTCGGCGATCGGCACGCACGTCACGCTCATTGACGGGCGAGAAGATCTCCTGCCCTTCCTCGATCGCGAGCTCGCCGGGCGCCTGCGCGGCATCATGGAAGGCAAGCTCGGGATAGCGCTCCGGCTGGGCGGCAGGCAGGAGAGCGTCGTGGCCGATGACACGGGCGTCACCGTCACGCTCCGAGGCGGCGAGGAGATCCGGGCCGCTCGCCTGCTGGTCGCCGCCGGCCGCACGGGCAACACGTTCGACCTCGGCCTCGACCAGGTCGGCCTGAGCCCCGACAAGCGCGGGAACTTGCAGGTGGACGAGCACTACAGGACCAGCGTGCCCCACGTGTACGCCGCTGGCGACATCGTGGGCTTCCCGGCCCTCGCCAGCGTCTCCATGGAGCAGGCGCGCGTCGCCGCCACGCACGCCTTCGACCTCGGCTACAAGCAGCGCGTGGCGGGGCTCCTCCCGTACGGCATCTACACGATCCCGGAGGTCTCCTCCATCGGCGAGACGGAGGAGTCCGCCCGCGAGAAGGGCCTCGACGCCGAAACCGGGCGCGCGTCGTTCGCGCAGAATCCGCGCGGACAGATCATCGGCGAGACCGCCGGCATGGTGAAGCTGGTCTTCGCGCGCGCGGACAGGACGCTCCTCGGCGCCCACGTTCTGGGCGAGAACGCGGCCGAGCTGATCCACATCGCGTCGGCGGTGCTTCATGCGCGCGGCACGATCGACGTCTTCCTCGACATGGTGTTCAACTACCCCACGCTCTCCGACACGTACAAGTACGCCGCGTATGATGGCCTCGGCCGCCTGGCCGGCCGCCCCGGCCCGTCGTCCATGACGGAGCTGGGCGCTTGAGGTTCTCGCGCCGCACGGCGTGGGATCGGTCTCCGAACACGATCGCGCACTTGCTCGAACGGCGGCCAGCCGACGTGCTGGACCTGACCGAGAGCAACCCGACGCGCACGGGCCTGGCCGCGAGCGATCGCGACATCGCGGCGGCGCTGGCGGACCCGGGCAACGCCCGTTACGAGCCCGATCCACGCGGCCTGCCTTCCGCGCGCGAGGCGCTGGCGCGCTGGCTCGCCGCGCGGGGGCGCCCGGTCTCGCCGGATCGCATCTTCCTGACCACCAGCACGAGCGAGGCGTACGCGCATCTCTTCAAGCTCTGCTGCGATGCCGGCGACGCGATCCTGACGCCCTCGCCGGGCTACCCGCTCTTCGAGCACCTCGCGCAGCTCGAAGAGGTCACGGCGCATCCTTACACCCTTCGCCTGTCCGACCGGTGGCGCCTCGACCTGGACGCCATGTCGGCGGTCGCCCCCGAGCGCCTGCGGGCGGTCGTGACGGTCTCGCCGGGCAACCCGACGGGCGCCTTCCTGCTGGCGGAGGAAGCCCGCGGGCTCGCTCGCTTCGCGCGCGATCACGGCGCCGCGATCGTTTCCGACGAGGTCTTCGCCGACTACGCCTGGGGAGCCACGACCGGAGCGGACGTTCTCGCGGCCGCGGCCTCGGAAGGCGCGCTCGCGTTCGTGCTCTCGGGACTGTCCAAGGCGTGCGGCCTTCCCCAGCTCAAGCTGGGCTGGTTGGTTCTCGGAGGCGACGACGGGCTCGTCGCCGAAGCCGCCGCCCGCCTCGATCTGATTGCCGACACCTATCTTTCGGTCAGCACGCCCGTGCAGCGCGGCCTCCCCCGCCTGCTCGAGCTCGGCGATGCCTTCCGCGCGCGCGCGCGGCCCCGGCTGGCCAGCAATCTCGCCGTGCTCGAGCAGGTGGCCGCGGAGTGCGGCGCGCGCCTGTTGCCCGGCGACGGCGGCTGGAGCGCGGTGCTGGCCTTCCCGGATGGGGCGCCCGGCGAGGACGCGCTGGTCTCGGACCTGCTCGCGACGCACCGGGTCTTCGTGCATCCCGGCTGGCTGTTCGATCTCCCGATGCCGAGCCTCGTGATCAGCCTTCTCTCGTCTCCAGAGGTGATGGCGGAAGCGGCGCCGCGTCTGACGAAGGCCCTGGCTCATCGCCCTCGGCCCATCTGAGGGGGGGCAGGGGCCTGCCGTCCGGCTCTGGTCCGTGCCATGCTGGCGCCGTTCTCTGGTCGGGGGAGAGGCATGGCACGACGGACACGCGCGCTCCACTACTTGCCGCTGGCGCTGCTCATCGCCGGATGGGCCGCGTGCCTCGCGCTCTGGGGCATCGCCGCGGGGGTGAGGCAGCGCGAGGCCGACGCGCGGCTCGCCGCCACGGCCAGCGAGGTCGCCTCCCGCCTCGAGGAGTTCCTGGCGACGCGCGCCCAGGTCGTGAGTTACGTCGCGAGCCACTGGCAGACCGCCCCGGTGCGCACGCGCGAGCAGTGGATGGCCTTCACCAGCAGCGTGCTCGCCAACTTCGACGGCATCCAGGCGATCAATCACGTCCGTGCTGACGGCGTCATCGAGTGGGTGGTCCCGGAACGAGGGAACGAGCCCGCTCTCGGCGCCAACCTCCTGAGGCACCGGGTCGTCGGCGCGGCGCTCGCGCGCTCCGCGGAAACGGGCGAGCCGTTCGTCTCGCCGCCCCTCGAGCTGATCCAGGGCGGCTGGGGCTTCGCGACTTACTTCCCCCTTCGCGACGGCGATCGCCACGCGGGCTGGGTCAACGGCGTGTTCCGCGTGGATTCCGTGGTGCAGAGCTGCCTCCAGCGCGCCGCGCCCCCCGCCGTGACCTGCCGCTTCGTGGACGTCGCCAGCGGCGTCACCGTGCTCGAGCACGACATGCCCCGGAGCGGCAAGCCGCCGGGCGCCGGAGCCTCGCACGATCTCACCGTGCTCGACCGGCCATGGCGCGTGACGGTGTGGCCGCTCGGCGCCGAGGGTGGCGCGACGTCCGGCTGGTGGGCCAACGCGCTGCTGGTCGCCGGCCTCCTGCTCGTCGCGGCGCTCTCCCTGTTCGCGCGCACGGCCGTGCGCCGGAGGAGCCAGGCGGACGCCGCGGATCGGCGCTACCGCCGGATCGTGGACACGACGCGCGAGGGCGTGTGGACCGTCGGCGCGGACGGCGGCACGACGTTCGTCAACAAGCGGATGGCCGAAATGCTGGGCCTGCAACCGGAAGCGATGGCCGGCCGCGCGCTGGTGGACTTCATGGACGAGACGAGCCGCGCGACCTCGCCGCTCGCGCGCGAGCGCTCGTGGCAGGCCGTGGCCGCGCACCATGACGTGCGCTTCCGTCGAGCGGATGGCTCCGTGCTCGATGCCGTGGTGTCCATGAGCCCCCTGCACGACGACGGGACGTTTCTCGGCGCGATCGCGATGGTCGCGGACGTGACCGAGCGCCGGCGGCTGGAGCAGCGCGTCGCCCAGGCCGAGAAGCTCCAGGCGATCGGTCGCCTCGCGGGCGGCGTCGCTCACGACTTCAACAACCTGCTGACGGCCATCCTCGGCGCGGCCGACGTCCTGGCGGAGCGCCTCCCCGCGGGTTCGCCCGATGCCGGCCTGGTCAGCGAGATCCGCGAGGCGGGCGACCGCGCCGCGCAGGTGACGCGGCAGCTCCTCGCCTTCGCGCGCTTGCAGGTGCGACGCCCCCAGCTCGTTGACCTGATGGCGACGATGCGGCGTCTCGAGCCGATGCTCACCCGCCTCCTGCCGGAGAGCATCCGGCTGGTGATCAGCGGCCCCTCGACGCCGTGCGCGATCGTGGCGGACTCGGTCCAGATGGAGCAGGTCATCCTCAACCTCGTGCTCAACGCGCGGGATGCGATGCCCGGGGGCGGCACGATCCACGTGACGATCTGGCATGAGCCCGGCCCCCCTGAACGCGTGGGTCTCTCCGTCGCGGACGCCGGCGAGGGGATCCCGGACGACGTGCGCGCGCATCTCTTCGAACCCTTCTTCACGACGAAGACCACCGGGCACGGCACCGGACTGGGGCTCGCGACCGTTCAGGGCATCGTGGCCGAAGCCGGAGGCGACATCGAAGTCGCCTCGCCTCCAGGTGAAGGCGCCACGTTCCGCGTCATCTTCCCCGCGGCGGACGAGGAGGCGCGGAACAATGGCGGCGCGAGAGAGGTCGGTGAGCTGCCGCGGTCGACCGGCGCGGTCCTCCTGGCCGAGGACGACGAGGCCGTTCGGCGCGCCGTCCGCCGCATGCTGGAGGCCGCGGGACACGAGGTCCTCGAGGCGGCGCTCCCCGCGGACGCGCTCGAGATCGCCCAGCGGCGCCGCGAACGCGTGGACGTCCTGCTGACGGATCTCGTCATGCCTGGCATGAACGGCCTCGAGCTCGCCGCCCGCATCACGGCCCTGCGCCCGCACGTCGGCGTCGTGTTCATGACGGGCCACGCCGAGTTCCAGGGCGCGGATGGCGGCGCCGCTGCCCTCGATGCGCCGCTGCTGCGCAAGCCCTTCTCCGCCGCCGACCTCTCGGAAGCCATCCGCTCCGTCCAGCCGCCCTGAATCAACCGCCACGATTCGGAGTCGTCCGCTTCGCTACCGCCTCCTTTCGTGGCTGGAGGGGGAACCAGCCGGTTCCCCCGGCTTCGGCCGGCAAAGCCGGACCTCGCCTCCCCTTCCCGCCACGCCTTCGGCGTGCATGAGGACGCCACCATGATCCATGATCGTGGCGGCTCATCTAGAGAGATGGCGCGCGCCCGGGCGCGCGAGAGGGTGCGGACTCAGCGGCCGGCGGGCGTCGCCGCCAGCGCGGGGCTCGCCGCGAGGGCGGCCCGCAGGAACTCTCCCTGGGCATCGGCCACGCGTTGCTCGGCCGCGGATGAGCGCCGCCCGGCATGCGGCTCGCCCTCGAGCAGGAGCAGGCGCGCCCCGGCCCGGTCGGCGATCGCGCGGGCCATCTCCGCCGGCGTGACGTCGTCCAGCGTGCCCGCGATGACGAGCAGCGGCACTCTCATGGCGCCGGCGGCATCGATCGGCTCCCTGCCGGTCGCGACGAGCATCGCGCGCAGGGCCCATCGCACGGCGGCGCGCGCCGGCTTGCGCGCGACCAGGTGGAGGGCCGCGATGCCGCTCCACGAGGAGAACGGACAGTCCACGACGAGCGCCGCGATGTCCGTCCGGGCGGTCAGCGCCTCCAGCGCGAGCGCCGCGCCCATGGACTGGCCGACGACCGCGACGCCGAGCCCCTCGGCCGCCGCGCGCCCGCGCGCCACCGCAAGGGCGGCGAGCAGATCCTCGCGCGCATGCCGTCGCGTGACCCGGCCCTCCGAGTCGCCGAAGCCGCGGTAATCGAAGGCCAGAACGTGGAACCCGCGCGAGGCGAGCCGAGCCGGCCCCTGCCACTGCTTCTCGAGGTGACCGTAGTTGCCGTGCGCGAACAGGACGACGCCCAGCGGAGCCTCGCTCTCGACGCGCGAGGGAAACCACCAGCCCTCGAGGTTCTCGCCACCGGACGTCCCGAAGACCAGTTGCTCGCACGGCAGCGCGTCGTCCGGGGGCGTGGCGGGACCGGCCAGCGGGGCGAAGTAGAGCGATGTCAGGCGATCGCCCACGGGCCGGGCCAGCACGAGAACGACGAGACCCAGGCCGAGACCAGCCACGAGCCACCGGCGCGCGCGGCGGCGGGGGGATGTCTTCGAGGTCGAGGGTGGTCGCACTAGTGTCCCGTAACAGAAATAGCTATGCATGAAGAATGGCCTGCAGTATG
>CAZTIW010000013.1:28375-104321 GCA_964613915.1 uncultured Thermoanaerobaculia bacterium | reverse complement strand
TGAGGACGAAACGCGTTCGCGTTTCGTCTCTCGGGTGCTTCGCACGCCTCGCCCCTTCCCGCCACGCGCTGCGCGCGTGCATGCGGCGCCGCCTTCAACGTGACCGCAGAATGATGGGAAGTTGAGGCGGAAGAGCCGACGGCGCGGCTCGCGGGGCTGGCGTCAGGGCTTCGAGATGTCTGCCAGCGCGATGAAGATGAGCGTGGCCGCGGGATCGGGCACGCCGTCGCAGAACGTGATGTTCGCCATGCCGGGCTCGACCGTCGCGGTGGTCACGAGGCACGGCTCGTCGGCTCCGGGGCCGAACACTTGGATCTCGACCTGCACGACGCCAGCGGGCATCGCGCGCGGCACGACGGTCCACCGGCCCGTTCCGCCGAACGGAATCGTGACGGACTCGCCGGCAGCGACCTGCTTCGTCGTGACGCCCGCGGGCTCGTAGTGGCCGAAGGGCAGGCGCTTGAGCTTGGCCGCTACCTTCTCGAGTTCGGGCGCGACCTGAGGCTGCCCGGGGACGGCGGGACCCGCCTTCACGGCGGTGACCTGCAGTCGGATCCGCGTGGTCGCGGGTGCCGCGGCGGCCTCGGCCGAGGCGAGCGGGGCGGGCGCCAGCGCGAGCGTGGCGACCAGGACGGTGACGGCCAGGGAACGGAGGAATGGGGACACGGTAACTCCTAGATCTCGACGGGGCGGCACTGAACGACCATCGCGTCGGCTTCACCGCCGAGCGTCCACACGACAGCTTCCCATCCGGGCTGGCACGTCACGTCGAGCACGCGGGCGCGCGCGGCGGACGCGACCGCCGTGGCCGGCGTCGCGGGCGACGCGGCGGCCGGCTGGTGGCGGGCGACCCCCTCGGGCCGACCGCCCGGGGCCCAGGCCGAGCGCAGGGCGAGCGAGAGCCCCAGCACCGCGATGACGGCCGCGGCGGCGAGGGCAGGCTTCAGCCAGGGGGCGCGCGACGACAGGGCGTTGGCGCGGCGCGAGAAGGCCGCCGCCGGGGACGCCGCGGCGGCCTCGCGATCGGCCTCCACGGCCTTCAGGATCCCGGCCCAGGCGGATTCCCACTCGGCCGCCTGCGGCTTCGGGTACGGCGGCTGGGCCGCCGCGTCGAGGGCCCGGTACTCGGCCGACAGCCGCTGGCACGGAAGGCAGCCCGGCAGGTGCGTCGCGAAGGCCTCGAGCTCCGTCGCCGGCAGCTCGCCGTCCACGCAGGCGCTGGCCAGATGCCCGAAGGCCGAGCAGCCGAAACCGGCGTCATCCTGCTGGATCATGGTTCACCTCGATGCTGGGGTGCCGCGCCACCCGTGCGCAAGACGAGCCAGCCCGGCGCGGCATTCATCGCCAGGGCGGGCTCGCGGGGCCGGGCGGGCGTCATGGTCGCGGCCTCTCGCCGCGCAGGGCGTCTTCCTGCTCGGCCTCCTGGCCCTTGAGCAGGGTCCGCACGCGGGTCTCGCCGAGGTAGGGCGCCAGCGATCGCCTGAGGTAGCGGCGCGCGTGGAACAGGCGGGACATGACGGTGCCGATCGAGATCTCGAGCGTGTCCGCGATCTGCTGGTAGGGCATGCCGTCCACGCAGTGCAGCGTGAAGACGGTCCTGTGCTTGTCCGAGAGCTGCTCGACGGCGTCCTGGATGGCCGCGCCCAGCTCGGCGTTGAGCGCCGCGGCGCGGGGCGGGAGCCCGGGAGACGGGGCGAGGCCCTCCGCCCCCGTGGCGACCTCGGCGTCGAGATCCTCGTTCAGCTCGGCGCGGCCCTCGCGCTTGCGCGCCCGCGAGGCGTCGATGGCGGCATTCGTCGCGATGCGCGAGATCCACGTGGCGAACGACGACTCCTCCCGGTAGGACGCGAGCGCCCGATGAGCCTTGATGAACGTCGTCTGCACGAGATCCATCGTCTCGTCATGATCGCGGGTGAACCGGTAGCACGTTCGATAGACCTTGTCGCGGAATCGCCGGAACAGCTCCGCGAAGGCGTCGTCGTCGCCGTCCGCGGCCCGGCGCACGAGGCCGAGCACGAGTTGCGCTTCGTCCGGGCTGCCCGACGCGATCGCGCGCGGCCCCCGGCCCGTGTCGCTCACGGCGTGCGCCCGCGCGCGTCGCGGGACGCGGGGGTCCGGCGGATGCCGGCGGGTGCGGACGCGGGGCGGCGTGAGAGCATGGCGCTGGGGAGCGGCGCGGGTCGAGTGGGCCGTGCAGGAATCGAACCTGCGACCCATGGCTTAAAAGGCCAGTGCTCTACCGACTGAGCTAACGGCCCGCGAACGCCGTGAGCATGCCTTCCGGTGCGTCCGCCGTCCACAACGCCCCGGAACGCGGGGCCGGGGGGACCCCGGGGCGGGAGGCACTGGCGCGCGGCGGCTTGGGGCGCGGAAGGGCTTCTGCCATGATGGGGGCTCCCCGCAGGCCGTCCGACTGGAGGTTCCGCTTGGCGATGAAGGTTCGCGAGCTCGTGGAGCGCTTGAACCGCGTCAAGGCCTCGGTGGACTCCGGCGAGACGCCGGACCTCGCCGGGCCCCTTCAGCGCGTGAGGCAGCGCCTGAAGGAAGCCTTTGGGCCCGAGGAGCTGAAGGCCGCCCTTCGCGACGACGTCGTGGTCCCCACGACGCTCGAGGAAGACGTCACCACGCTCACCATGGAGTGGATGCAGCGCCGCGGCGCGCGCTGAGTCGCTCCAGACCTCGCATCGGAATCCGCCCGTGAACCCGTCCCGCCTGCTTTGCTCCCTGGCCGCGTTCGCCGTTCTCGCGCCGACCCTCGCCGGCGCGCGGCCCGCGCCCACCCCCACCGTCGTCGAGGACGCCCTGGTCGGCGCCCGCGTCATCGTCCGCCCCGGCGTCGAGCTGGCGAGCGCGACGGTGCTCGTGCGTGACGGCGTCATCGTGGCCGTCGGCGAGACCGTGCGCGTTCCGCCCGGCGCTCGCGTGCGCGACGTGTCGGGCATGGTGATTCATGCCGGGTTCATCGATCCCTGGCTCGGCCTGTCGCGCCTCAACGGCAAGGAGAAGCCCGCCGCTGCCGCGCCGGACGATGATGCCGCGCCGCCGCCGCCTCCTGCCGCGGGGCCGATGGGGAGCGCGGCCGGGTCCGGCCACGACAGGGTCCTGGGCGAGGTGCGCGCCGTTGACTGGCTCGCGCCGGACACCAAGGCCGTGGAGGCGCTCCGCGCGCAGGGGTTCGCCGCGGCGTGCGTCGTGCCGGATGCCGGGATCGTCCGCGGCCGCGACGTCGTGATCTCCCTGGGAAGCGCCGCGCCTGGCGCGAGCGTGCTGGCCGACGGCGACGCGATCCACGCGGCGTTCGAGGCCGGCGGCTGGCGCTCTCGAAGCTACCCCGGCTCCGTCATGGGGGCCACGGCGCTCATCCGGCAGGCCCTGCTCGATGCCGACTGGTACCGGCGCGCCCGCAAGGCGACGCGCTCGGGTCCGGCCCGCGTGGACGAGGACGCGTCGCTGGAGGCTCTGGGCCAGGTCGTGCCGGAGCGCCGGGGCGGGACCGCGCCGCTTCGGCTGGCCTTCGCGTGCGAGGACGTTCTCGACGTGCTGAGAGCCCGCGAGCTGGCCGACGAGGCGGGAGCGCGGCTGCGCGTGCGCGCGGCGGGTGACGAGTACCGCCGGCTCGCGGAGGTGGTCGCCGGCCGGATGCCGCTCGCCGTGCCCGTCACGTTCCCGCCGGTGCCTCGCGTCGAGCACGAGACCGAGTGGCTCGATGTCTCGGACGAGACGCTCCGGCACTGGCACCGCGCGCCCGACAACCCGCGCTGGCTGAAGGAGGCGGGCGCATCCGTGAGCCTCACCACCGACGGCTTGAAGGACGTCGGGGATTTCACCGAGCGGGTGCGGCGGTCGATCGCGCGCGGCCTGCCGGCGGCCGATGCGCTCGCGATGGTCACGACGGAGCCGGCCCGGCAGCTCGGCCTGCAGGATCGTCTCGGCAGCGTCGAGCCCGGGCGCCTCGCGCACCTCGTCGTGGCGACGGGGCGGCCGTTCGAGGAGGGCACCGAGATCCGCGAGGTCTGGGTGGATGGCACGCGGCACGTCGTCTCGCGCGCGCCGGACGGGCCCACCGGCGCCTGGCGCGTCGCCGTCACCGCGGGAGCCCGTCGCTTCGAGGCGACGCTGGACCTGTCGGCCGAAGAGGGCTCGCTGTCCTGGGAGGCCGACGCGGGCGGGCCGGGTTCCGACGACCCGGCCTCGCGCAAGGCCGCCATCACGGCCGTGCGCCGGGAGGGCGCGACGGCGCGCTTCGAGATCGGCGGCAAGCCCTTCGAGCGCGACGCCGCCTTCGCCGCGACGGCGCGCGTCGTCGGCGACGCCATCGAGGTGAACGCGGCGCCGATCCTGGTGGCGGCCGGCAAGCGCAAGCCCAAGACGGCGGACAAGAAGCCTGGCGAGACGCCGCCCGCGCCGGAGCCGGCGCCGGCGCCCGTCGGCGGGCCGCTGAGCGCGGGCGATGTCCTGCTGCGCGGCGCGACCGTCTGGACGTCCGCGGAGCCGGGCGTCCTCACGGGCGCGGACATCCTCGTCCGTGATGGCCGCATCGCCGCGGTCGGCGCCCAGCTCGCCCAGCCCCGCGGCGTCGCGGTCGTGGACCTCTCCGGCCGCCATGTCACGCCCGGCCTCATCGACGCGCACAATCACTCGGCCATCGTCGGCGGCGTCAACGAGGGCACGGAGTCCTGCACGGCGCAGGTGCGGATCGGCGACGTCCTCAACAGCGAGACGGTGGACATCTACCGCCAGCTCGCCGGCGGCCTCACGGCGGCCAATCTCCTGCACGGCTCGGCCAACTGCATGGGCGGGCAGAGTCAGGTCATCCGGCTGAAGTGGGGCGAGCCCCCGCAGGGACTCAAGTTCCGCGGCGCGTGGCCCATGATCAAGTTCGCGCTGGGCGAGAACGTCAAGCAATCCAACTGGGGCGACGAGTTCACGACCCGCTACCCGCAGTCGCGGATGGGCGTCGAGCAGTTCATGCGAGAGAAATTCCAGGAGGCCCGCGACTGGGATGAGCACTTCCGCGCGAAACCGGAGCGCGGGAAGGCGCCGCCGCGCCGCGACCTGCAGCTCGAGTGCCTCGCCGAGATCCTGAGGGGCGAGCGCAAGGTGCACTGTCACTCGTACCGCCAGGACGAGATCCTGGGCCTGATCCACGTCGCCGAGGACTTCGGCTTCCGGGTGGGGACGTTCCAGCACGTGCTCGAGGGCTACAAGGTCGCGGACGAGATCGCGCGGCACGGCGCGGGCGCTTCGAGCTTCACGGACTGGTGGGCCTACAAGTTCGAGGTGTACGACGCCATCCCTCACAACCCGGCGCTCATGTGGAAGCGGGGCGTGCTGACGACGGTGAATTCCGACTCGACGGAACTGGCGCGGCGCATGCAGCTCGAGGCCGCCAAGGCCGTCAAGTGGGGAGGCGTGCCCGAGACCGAGGCGCTGAAGTTCGTGACCATCAATGCCGCCCGCCAGCTCGGCGTGGACGCGATGGTCGGGTCCATCGAGCCGGGCAAGGACGCCGATTTCGCGATCTGGAGCGGGGATCCGCTGTCGCCCGCGAGCCGCTGCGAGAGCACGTGGATCCAGGGCGTGAAGTACTTTGACCGCGAGATCGACCTGGCGGCGCGCCCGGGCCGCGCTGCCGAGCGCGAGCGCCTGATCGAACTGGCGCGAAAGGCGCGCGGGGAGTCGAGCGGGGGCGAGGCCTGGTCGCCGTCGTACCTGCAAGAGGCCGAAGACTGCATGCACGTCGCGGGCGTGGCTCGCGGGAGCCACCCATGATGACCGCACGCGCGCTCGCCGCGTTCGCCCTCGCCGCTTGCCTCGCGAGCTCGAGTCCCCTGGCCGCTCCCATGTCCGTGCCGCGCACCGGCACCTTCGCGCTGACCGGAGGGACCGTGCACGTCGGGGACGGCCGGGTGCTGCCCGGCGCGACGGTCGTGCTCCGGGATGGCCGCGTCGAGTCGGTGGGCGGGGGCCAGCCACCGTCCGACGCGGAGGTCGTGGACTGCACCGGCCGACACGTGACGCCCGGGCTCATGGCCGCGCACACCACGCTGGGCCTGGTGGAGATCGGCGCGGTCCGGGCCACGCGCGATGCGAGCGAGGTGGGCGACCTGAATCCGCACGTCGAGGCGGCCACGGCGTTCCACCCGGACTCCGAGCTTCTCGGCGTCGCGATCGCGAACGGCGTCCTGATCGCGAGCGTTGCGCCGAGAGGGGGCATGGTGCCCGGCCGCGGGGCCGTGATGCTCCTGTCGGGCTGGACGGCCGCCGACATGGCCGTGCGACGTCCGTCGGCGCTTCACGTCGCGTGGCCGTCCATGGCGATCAACCGCGCGCCGGAGGCCAAGCCTCCCGTGGCGGAGCAAGAGCGCGCCCTGAAGGCTCGCCTGGAAGCCCTCGACGACCTCTTCGATCGGGCCGAGGCCGACCGAGCGGCCCGCGCGGCCGGGCCGGCGCCGTCGGCGCGCACGGAGGACCTGCGGTTGCGGGCGCTCGAGCCGGTGCTGGATCGCGAGATCCCCGTCGTCGTGGAGGCCGACACCATCCCGCAGATGCGGGCCGCCCTCGCCTGGGCCACGCGACGGGGCCTTCGCCTCGTGCTCGCCGGCGGCCGCGACGCGTGGCGCATCGCCGGCGAGATCGCCGCGGCGAACGTGCCCGTCATCATCGGCGACGTGCGGAGCCTGCCGGCGCATGACCACGATCCGTACGACGCGCCATTCGCCCAGCCCGGCAAGCTCGTGGAGGCTGGCGTGCGCATCGCCTTCACGGTGGCGGATGCCGCGCACGTGAGAAACCTCCCCGACGAGGCCGCCATGGGCATCGCGTTCGGGCTCTCGGCCGAGGACGCGCTCAGCGCCATCACGCTGTGGCCAGCGCAAATCCTGGGCGTGGAGTCGCGCGTCGGGTCCCTCGAGCCCGGCAAGGACGGCCACGTCGTGGTCTGGAGCGGCCCGCCACTCGAGATCCGGTCGCGCGTCGAGCGCGTGTTCGTGCGCGGCGCCGAGCTCGCCCTGGAGGATCGGCACACGCGCCTCTACCGCAAGTACGATGCCCGGCCGGTGACCGGGGGCTAGTGTTCCATTCCCGAAGTAGCCGCCATGCTCGGCGCGCCTCGGCGTCCCTGGCGGCGTTCTCGTCGCTCGGAAATCCTCACGTAGGGTTCAACTACGCTCCGGTTTTCTCGCTCCTCGGGCCTTGCCAGGACCGCCGATCCATCGCCGATCATGTTGCTCCTACTTCAAGAATGGAACACTAGAGATGCAGGGTTGGAAGCGACTCGGGAGGGGCCTTCAACGCCTGCTCGGCGGCGCGACGCCGTCGGGCATCGCGGCGCTCGCGGTGGCGCTGACCGCGGTCATCGCCGCGCTCGACTACGTCACCGGGTACGAACTCGGCTTCTCCCTCTTCTACCTCGCGCCGATCGCCCTCGCCGCCTGGTTCGGCGGCGCGCGCATGGGGCTGGTCGCCTCGGTGGCGGCCGCCGTGGTCTGGGGGGTGCTGGATCGCCTCAGCGGCCACGTCCTCCCTGGACCGATGCACGTGTGGAACGCGGGCATCCGGTTCGGCTTCTTCGCGCTGACATCGCACATGCTGTCCGAACTGCGCGCGGCCTTCGCGCAGCTCGATGCCCTGGCACGCACCGACGCGCTGACGAGCCTTCCCAATCGCCGCGCGTTCACCGAGGTGCTGGCGCACGAGCTGCGCCGCCAGCAGCGCACGAACCGGCAGCTCTCGCTGGCCTACTTCGATCTCGATGGCTTCAAGGGCGTCAACGATCGCTTCGGTCACGCCGAGGGTGATCGCGTGCTGCAGGCGGTCGCTTCGGCTGCACGGGATGCCGCGAGGCAGGGCGACGTCGTGGCCCGGCTCGGCGGCGACGAGTTCGCCGTGCTGATCCTCGAGGCTGACGCCGAGTCGGCGGCGGGCGTCGTCGAGCGGATCCGCGCCGCGACGCGCGCCCGGATGCGGGAGTCGGGCTGGCCGACGGATCTCTCCATCGGCGTCGTGACGCTGTCCTCCGGTGGCCTCACGCCCGAACGCGCGATCGCGATGGCCGATGATCTCGCTCTCGAGGCCAAGCAGGCAGGCAGGGGATGCGTCGCCCACGCGGCCTTCGCGCCGGTTCAGCGGCGCGACACGACCGCGGCGCTCACCGCGGCCTCATCCGACCAGAAGATGTAGGCCACGCCGCCATCGCCGATCAGCAGCGAGGTCTCGGCGTCTGCCAGCGGGAACCGCCGGATGCTGTCCAGCATGCCGATGAAGCGCATCGCCGCGCCGGTGACCGGACAGGCCGGCGGGGTCAGCGGATCCCGCAGCCAGATCGGATGGCCACCGATGCGGTGCAACGGTGGCGCTCCGTCGGGCAGCTCGTCCGCGAACTCCACGGCCGCCTCGGCCTCGTTGAGCGGATCGAGTTCGACCGGGAGCTGCGGGAGTTCCTCGATGACACGCTCCACCGTCTTGCCCGGAGGCTCGCGCAGGATCTCGAGGCGGCGTCCGCCGTCGTGGTGTCGGACCAGCAGCGGGCGGCCGGGCTGGTAGTCCACGTGGTAGCACGCGAGGACCGCGAGGCGCTGAACCGAGCTGATGCCGAGCCCGCGGAGGCGCGGGTCGGCGAGGTCGAAGTCAAAGGCGAGGTGGAACGGGCGTCCGCAGCGCGCGCTGGTCGGGAGAGGGGCCTCGAGCAGGGGACGGCCACCGAACGCGTGAAGCGGGCGCTGCCGGCTCCACTCGCTGGTCCGGCTCACGATGCGCGGCCGGCATCCGGCGTCAGTCAGATCCGTCATCGACAGATCATCCGGCGCGCGCCGTCCTCGTGCCATGCCAGACCGCGATTTCGGCCGCGCGGGGCCTCGCGAGACCGGAGATCGGCGCGCGGGCAGGGGCCGGCAGCCGGGTCCAGGCGGGGCCGAGCGGGGGAGGAGAGGGATGGACGAAGCAGCGAATGGCGGGCCCGACGAGACTCGAACTCGCGACCTCCGGCGTGACAGGCCGGCGTTCTAACCAACTGAACTACGAGCCCGCTGCTGATCGGGGAAGCCCGCCGGCTTCCCCGTCGGCCGGGCGTGAATCCCGGCCTTCTCTCCTTGACCACGGGTCCATGCCCCGCAGCCATCTCGCCATGAGGCGCCGCGAGGCGCCGGGGACGAGATTCGAGAGCGCTCGCATCACGGTCCGCAGTCCGCGTGGTGGGCGGTACTGGGCTCGAACCAGTGACCCCTTGCGTGTAAAGCAAGCGCTCTTCCGACTGAGCTAACCGCCCCCGGAAGAGGCGAGAGGATGCCAGCGGCCCCGGGCAGTGTCAAGCCGCGCACGCGGTCCTTCGCCTGCGGCGGAATGGCCCGCGTCGCTCAGCCACCGAGCGCGAGACGCGCATCACGCACGGCCCGGTCCATGCCCAGCAGGACGGCCCGAGCCGCGATCGCGTGGCCGGCCTCGGCCCAGCGCAGGCCCTCGAGGCCTCGCAAGAGGGCCAGCGAGCGGAGGCTGAGGCCGCCAGCCACCATGGTGAGCAGCCCGAGGCGGGCCGCGAGCCGCACGCAGCGGTCGATGGCTTCGAGCTCGCGCTGCTCGGTGTCGGGCATGCGCGCGGCCCCGAGGCGGGCGCCCGCGACGCACGCGCCAGCGGCGCCCATCCGGTGCACCGCCTTGACGTGCTCGACATCGGGCTCGACCGTGACCAGCGTCTCGCAGCCGGCCTCCTTGAGCGTGGCGACGGCCTCGGCCAGGGCGCCAGCGGACAGCGTGAGGTCGTGCCCGTCCGTCGCCAGCGAGTCGGCTCGTTCGGGCGCCAGGAGCACCAGGTCGGGCCGGATGGGCGCGACGATCTTGATGGCGTCCGGTGTTGGCGCGATGCGGACGAACAGGCGCGTGCGCGCCGTGGCGCGCAGCACCTTCGCGTCACGCTCCTGGCCCGTGCGCCGGTCCGTTCGCAGGCCGAGGCACACGCCTTCGGCGCCAGCGAGTTCCGCGATCATCGCGGCGGCGGCCGGGTCCGGTTCCGTCGCGCGGCGAGCCTCGCGCAGCATCGCCACGGCGTCGAGTCCCACGATCAGTCCAGCCATCAGGCGCCTCCCAGTCTCTCGAGAAGGTGTTCGGCGATCTCGCCGGCGCAGGCCGCGATCACCGCGGGGTCCGTGCCCTCGACCATGACCCGCACGAGCGGCTCGGTGCCCGACCAGCGGACGAGGACGCGACCCTCATCGCCGAGGCGGCCCATCCAGGAGTTGATGAGCGCCGCGTGTCCGTCCACCTGATCGAGCGGAAGCCGCCGAGCGACCCGGACGTTGCGCAGCACCTGCGGCGTGCGCGGCAGGAGATCCGCGAGCTCCGCCAGGCTCCGCCCGCGGGCCACGAGCGTCAGGACGTGAAGGGCCGTGAGCAGGCCATCGCCGGCGGGCGCGTCATCGAGGAAGATCAGGTGGCCGCTCGGCTCGCCGCCCAGGTTGAACCCGTCGCGCCGCATCCGCTCGAGCACGCTGCGATCGCCGACGCGCTCGCGCACGAGGGTGAGCCCGCGCGCCTTGAGGGCGCGCTCGAGACCCAGGTTGGACATGACCGTTCCGACCACGCCACCGCCCGCGAGACGGCCGGACGCCGCGAGCGCGTCGGCGCACGCGAGCAGCACGTTGTCGCCATCAGCGATGCGCCCGGTCGCGTCCGACAGAATGCAGCGGTCCGCGTCTCCGTCGAGCGCCACGCCCGCGTCGGCGCCCACCTCGGCGACCAGGGCGGCCATCTTCTCGGGATGCACCGAGCCGCACCCCTCGTTGATGTTGCGGCCATCCGGAGCGTCACCCATGGCCGTCACGCGCGCACCGAGCGAGCCGAGCACGTCGGCTGCCAGGCCGGCGGCGGCGCCGTGGGCGGAATCCACCACGACCGACAGGCCGCCGAGGCCGCCGGTCGGGCGGAAGCGGTCGACGAGCCACGCCGCGTGCCGGTCCCGCAGGACGGGTTCGTCGTCAGGGGCGCTCGCGGCCTCGCTCGGAGGCAGCGGGGCCAGCTCGCGAAGCGCCGCTTCCGTCGCGCGCTCGAGCGCGTCATCGAGCTTCACGCCGCCGTGCGAGAAGATCTTGATGCCGTTGTCGCGCCACGGATTGTGCGACGCCGAGACCATGATGCCCGCGTCGAACTCGGGCTGGCGCGCGAGGTGGGCGACCGCTGGTGTCGGGACGACCCCCGCGGATCGCGCCGTCGCGCCGGAGCGCGCGAGGCCGTCCGCGAGCCAGCGGACGAGATCCGGGCCGCTCTCTCGCGTGTCGCGGCCCATCGCGACGCGGGGCGGCCGATCGAGGGCGGCGCCGAGAACGACGCCCAGCGCTCGCCCGATCGCGCGAACGCTCGCCTCGTCCAGCGGCGGCCGGCCCGCCTCGCCGCGGATTCCATCGGTGCCGAAGAGCGTCATCACCCCCGGCCCTTGCCCGCGCGGATGGTGACGGCGACGCGGGTCTGGCTCGTTCCCACGACCCGGCACGACGCGCACGCGTCCTTGTCAACGACGATGTCCGGCTCGAGGTGGTACTCCTGGGCCCGTGGCGCGAGCCCGGTGACGTCCAGGGTCGCGCGGATTGCCGAGGTCGTCATGGCGTCCACCTGCGCCTGGGGTCCCTCGACCGTCACCCGCAGCCGGCGGGGCGCGAGCGACGCGCGAGCGTCCTCGGCGGCGATGGCCTCGACGGGAACGCCGTCGAAGCTGCGACGCGACATCACGACCTTGATGGGGACATCCACCTCGGCGGACGAGGCGCCCTCGATGACGAGCTGGTTTCCTGGCGGCAGGATGGACACGCCGCGAGCCTTGAGATCCTGCGTGCGGCCGGTGACGTCCACGCGCGCGGTCCGGACGACCACGGACTCGTCGAGCTGGCTCGCCGGGCCCGCGACGACGACCTGGGCCGGGCGCACGCGGATGCTGGCCGTGTCCACCGAGTAGCCCGGCGCCGGCTTGCCGACCACCTCGGGCTGGACGGTGGCGCGCCGCGAGGCCCGCCGCTCGTAGCGCACGACGAACTGCGCGGGCGAGACGCGCTCGACCTCGACGCCGAACGGCGCCTCGACATCCGACGCGTCCAGCACGACGAACTCACGCCCGGCCGATCCATCGGGGTTGCGGACCTTGACCACGAACTCGGCGGCCTGGAGCGTCCGGAGCTTGGGCTTGGTGGCGCGGACATGGACCTCGACCTCCGTGACGCGCTCCACGAGCACGACCGACTGTTCCGGGTACTCGTACGTCACGGGCACGGTGAACCGGGCCGGCGAACGGTCGAGATTCCGGACCAGGAGCCAGAGAAGCACGGCGAGGCCCAGGGATCCCAGGATGGGGCCGGCTCTCCTGGCTATCCTCACGTCATGTCTCCGGGGGCGGTCGCGGCGTTCGCGCGGTGCCGCGGCAACTCGGCGTGATGTCCGGCACGGGGTCGAGTCGCCCTCGAGGCACCACGCGGCATCGTACCCGATCCGGCGCGAGCGTTCAGGCGCGTGCCGCGGCGGGCTCGCGCGAAGGCGCCTCCGGCGGTCGCGTGGCGAGGCCGGCCGCGAGCACGTCGCGCAGGCGCCCGGGTTCGACGGTGCGCAGCTCGCCATCCTCGGCCACCGAGATGGTGCCGCGCTCCTCGGACACGACGACGACGAACGCGTCCGTCTCCTCGGAGATGCCGAGCGCCGCGCGGTGGCGCGACCCGAACCGCGCGGCTGACGCCGGTCGGGTCGTGAGCGGCAGCATGCATGAGGCGGCCGCCAGGCGGCCCTGGGCGATGATCACGGCGCCGTCATGGAGGGGGCTGCGCGGGTGGAACAGGGCCAGCAGCAGCTCGTACGACGGGCGCGCGTCGAGCGCGATGCCGGACACGAGCCACGTGCGCAGGCCCACGGCGCGTTCGAAGACGATCAGCGCGCCGCGGCCCTGGGATGCGAGCGACACCGCGGCCAGCGCCACGGCCTCGATCGTCCGGTCCTCATCCGGGCGCACCAGGAACCGCAGCAGCGGCAGCCGGCCCAGGAGGATCAGCGCCCGGCGGATGTGGTTCTGGAACATGATCACGACGACGAGCGGCAGGACCGTCGCCGCGACGTCGAGGATGGTGCCCAGCGTCTGGAGCTCGAGCGCGACCACGACACGCCACAGCACGACGAACGCCAGGATGCCGAGCGCGACCGGGGCGCCGCGCGTCCGCCGCAGTAGCGCGAGGGCCACGTACACGAGCACGGCCACGAGCAGGATGTCGAGGCCGTCCCGCCAGCCGAACGACTCGACGTCGAAGATGGGACTCAGCCAGCGCGCCACGGAGCCTCTCCACGCGGTGCTCCGGGCGGGAGCACCGCCCGATAGCATGCCAGCGCCTCCACGGTTTCGCGCACGTCATGAACGCGCACCAGGCTCGCGCCGCACGTGATCGCGGCCAGCGCGAGGCCCACGGAGCCGGCCGCGCGCAGCGCCGGCGGCGGGGTGACGCCGTCACGCGTCAGCAGCGCGCCGACCAGTCCCTTGCGCGAGAGGCCGGCCATGATGGGGAAGCCGGCCCCTCGCAGGAGCGGCATCGCGCGCAGCAGCTCGAGGTTGTGGTCGGCCGTCTTGGCGAAGCCGAATCCGGGATCCAGCACGATCGCGGAGGCGTCGCAGCCAGCGTCGAGGGCGCGCGCCACCGCCGCGTCGAGCTCGAGGCGCACCTCGGCCATGACGCGAGCGTAGCGCGGTCGGTCCTGCATGGTCGCGGGCGTGCCCCGCGAGTGCATGAGCACGAGGCCGGCGCCTGATCCGGCGACGATGGCGGCCATCGCCGGGTCGAAGCGCAGCGCGGACACGTCGTTGATGATGTCCGCGCCCTCGTCGAGGGCGGCGCGCGCCACCTCGGCGTGGCGCGTGTCCACCGACAGTGGCGCCTCGGTCGCCGCGCGGATGGCGCGCAGCGCCGGAAGGAGTCGCGATCGCTCCTCGGCCGGCGGCACTTCGGCAGCGCCGGGACGCGTGGACTCCGCGCCGAGATCGAGCGCGCAGGCGCCGTCGCTCAGCAACGCCAGCGCGCGATCGCGCGCTGCCCCGGCATCCGGCAGCTGGCCGCCGTCCGAGAACGAGTCGGGGGTGAGGTTCAGGATCCCGACGACGGCCGGTCCGGCCGGGAACCGGCGGCGCGCGGAAGGCATGACGGCCGCGCGCGATCAGCTAGCGCCGGGCGAGCGCGAGTCCGCCAGCGGCTTGAGACGCGGCATGGCCGCCGGCTGGGGCGCGTCCGAGACGGGAATGGCGGTGCCCGCCCCTTCGGTTCCGGAGGACAGGGGCTCGGAAGGCGGCGCGGCGTCTTCCCGGCCGGCCGGCTCCGGCAGCGGCTTGTCCTCCACGCACAGCGTGAACTCCTCCGCGGTCAGGGTCTCGCGTTCGAGGAGGGAGAGGGCGATGCGTTCGAGCGTGGCGCGGTTCGCGGTCAGCAGGGCCACGGCCTCTTCCCAGGCGTCCTGCACGAGGCGCCGGACCTCGCCATCGATCTCCTGCGCCGTCCGGTCCGAGTATTCGGACGCGCGCGTGATGTCGCGACCCAGGAAGACCTCGCCCTCGCGCTCGGCGAATCCCAGGGGGCCGATCCGTTCGGACATGCCCCACTGCGAAACCATGCGCCGGGCGATGTCCGTGGCCTTCTTGATGTCGTCCGCCGCGCCCGTCGTGAGTTCGTCGAACACGATGTGCTCGGCGGCGCGCCCGCCCATCGAGACGGCCAGTTGCGCCTTGAGCTCGCGCGACGTGTAGGTGTGGCGGTCCTCGGCCGGCAGGAACTGCGTCACGCCGAGCGCCATCGCGTGAGGAATGATCGTGACCTTGTGGAGCGGAGTCGCCGCGGGCAGGAGGGCGGCCGTGAGGGCGTGGCCCGCCTCGTGGTAGGCGGTGACCTTCTTCTCGCGGTCCGACAGGATCAGCGAGCGCCGCGCGGCGCCCATCACGATCTTGTCGCGAGCCGTCTCGAAATCGGCCTGGCTGACCGCGGCCTTGTTGGCGCGGGCCGCCATGAGCGCCGCCTCGTTCACGAGATTGGCGAGGTCCGCGCCCGAGAAGCCCGGCGTGCCACGCGCGACGACATCCAGGTTGATGGCGCCGTCGAGCGGCACCTTGCGCACGTGAACCTTGAGGATCTCCTGGCGGCCCCGGACGTCGGGCAGTCCCACGACGACGCGGCGATCGAAGCGGCCCGGCCGCTGGAGCGCCGGATCCAGCACGTCGGGCCGGTTGGTCGCGGCGATGATGATCACGCCCTCATTCGTCTCGAACCCGTCCATCTCCACGAGCAGCGCGTTGAGCGTCTGCTCGCGCTCGTCGTGGCCGCCGCCAAGCCCCGCGCCCCGGTGCCGTCCCACCGCGTCGATCTCGTCAATGAAGATGATGCACGGGGCGTTCTTCTTGCCCTGCTCGAACAGGTCGCGCACGCGCGAGGCGCCGACGCCGACGAACATCTCGACGAAGTCCGAGCCCGACAGCGAGAAGAACGGCACGTTGGCCTCGCCCGCGACGGCTCGGGCCAGGAGCGTCTTGCCCGTGCCCGGGTGGCCCACGAGGAGCACGCCCTTCGGGATCTTGCCGCCCAGGCGCACGAACTTCTGGGGATCGCGCAGGAAGTCGATGATCTCCTGCAACTCGTCCTTGGCCTCGTCGCAGCCAGCGACGTCCCGGAACGTGACCTTCTTCTGGTTGGCGGACAGGAGGCGCGCGCGGCTCTTGCCGAACGACATGGCCTTCGCGCCGGTGCCCTGCATCTGCCGCATCAGCACGATCATCAGGCCGATCAGGATCGCGGCCGGCAGGAGCCAGAGAAGCTGGCCGAGGAGCGAGCCCCGCTCGCGCTGCGACGTGATCTTCACGCCCTGCTGGCGGGCGAGCGTGACCAGCGAGTCCACGACGCCCTGATCCTGGGGCGCGAACGTGGTGAAGCGAGCGGGCCGCGCGGGCGTGACGCCGACGGGCTGCTCGGGCGCCTTCATGACGCCCTGGATGTCATTGCCGCGGACCAGCAACTCGGCCACCTGGCCAGACTCGACGCGATCGAGCAGATCCGAGTAGGGAATCTTCTCCCCGCGGTTCGTGACCTCGACGAGCATGAAGGCGACGAGCCCGACGAGCGAGACGATCGCGATCCAGGCGAAGAGGGACTTGGTGAGCGGATTCACTCGGGGGCTCCCGTGTCGAGCGCCGCTGGTTCCCAGCGGAGTTCGAGGGCGTCGGTGCTGTTCGGCGTGGCCAGGTAGGTCGGGTCCGCGTGGAACCCTGCGATCCACACAATGGTAGCCGGGTCTCCGGCCAGGCACACGACGGGGTGCTGCGCGCGCCGTCCGAGCGGCACGCCGCCACGCTGGAGGATGCGCGTGACGCTGCGGCCCGAGGCCGCTCCGAGGCGATCCCCGGGCGTCCGGGCGCGAACGGCCAGACCGCCCGGGAGCGTCGCGATGTCCACCACGACTCGCGATCCGCGCGCGGGCGATGTCTCGGGCGCGCCGCGCTGCGCCTCGATTCGCCCGTGAGCCCACCTGACGGATGCGCCTTCGGGGAGCGGCGTCGGCGCGGCCGGGACGGAGACGCGCGTCACGCCCGACACGACGTCCGGGCCGTCGCGGTGGAGCGTGAGGCCGGCCACGCGCACGGAGGAGGGCCGGCTGCCGCGCTGGAAGAGGCGCAGCGCTCGGGCCAGCGCGTCGGCGGTGGCCGGAGATCCATCGGGATGCGCGCCCTCGAGAAGGAGGCGCACGGCGCGGCGACCGATCGCGGGGGGCGCGTCGCCGATGGCGTTCGCGTCGCGCACGCGGAAGCTCGCGCCACGAGGGGCGGGGCAGCGCTCCGCCAGCAGCGCGGCCGCCTGTTCGGTGAGGCACGCGTCGTCCTCTCCGAGGTGTCGCGCGCTCTGGCACAGGCGTTCCACGACGCGTTCGTCGAGCGAGGTCTCGAGGCGCGCCAGCACCTCGCGCACGAGGGAGCGCGCGTTGCGGGGCGTCCAGTTGCTGGCGTCCGAGGCCCAGGGCACGCCCGCGGCATGAAGGTGGGCGCGCAGTTCATCGCGCCGCACGGCCAGGAACGGCCGGACGAGCACGCCCGAGCGTTCCGCCATGCCGGCCAGTCCTCGCGCTCCCGCGCCGCGAAGCAGGCGCATCAGGATCGTCTCGGCCTGATCGTCGGCGGTGTGCGCGAGGGCGATCCACCCGGCGCCCGCGGCCCGCCGCGCCTCCTCGAGCGCCGCGCGCCGGACGTGGCGCGCGGCTTCCTCCATGCCACGGCGCCGGGTGGCCGCGGCGGCGCGCGCGTCGGCCACGAGGCACGTGAACGGCAGGTCGAGCGCCTCCGCGAGGCCGGCGACGCGGTCGCGGTCGCTGTCCGCCTCGGCGCCCCGGAGGCCATGATGCACGTGGGCCACGACGACGGAGAGGCGGCCGGCCCTCGCGAGCTCCGCCAGCGCGAGCACGAGCGCGACGGAGTCCGCCCCGCCGCTGCAGGCGGCGAGCACGCGCGCGTCCTCGGGCAGGGTGCCCGAGGCGGCGGCGCGCCGGGCAAGAGGCGACAGGTTCAGGGATGGGCTTTTCGAGAGGCCCCGCGGGCGGGCGGATCCCCCGGCTGGGGAGACGTGGTAGCGGTGCAGGGATTCGAACCCCGGACTCGGCGAGTATGAATCGCCTGCTCTGGCCAGCTGAGCTACACCGCCACGGAAGCCGCAGAGTTTACATGAGTCGCGCCGGCCATGGCGACCTCTCGCGAGAGCAGGCGGTCAGGCATCGCGGTCGTCGCCGGCCGCCTCGTCGCGTGACCGGGCGCGTTCCCGGACGCCCGTCGGCAGCGCCAGGCCCGCCAGGATCAACCACCCGAGCGCGGAGAGGGGGGCCAGCCAGCGAAAGCCGGTCGGCCGGAACGTCCACGTGCCCGGGGGCTCCTCCCGCCAGCCCGGCCACGCGGACGGCGGCGGCAATCCCGGAGGACCCACGCGCACGTTGGGCGATGGCCACGTCATGCCGCTCGGGGCGAGCGGCTCGCCGAGCGCCGGAAGCCGATGCAGGGCCGCGACGCCCGTGACGGGCATCTCGGTGGGAAGCGGGATGTGCGTGGTGGCTTCGGCCAGCACCCAGCCCGCGCGGAGCTGCCGCTGGAGCTCCGGCGTCAGCGGCCCGTCGCCCCGGTCGAGAAGGGCCGCCTGTGCCGCGGGCGCGAGCGCGCTGGCGCCCCAGGTGGCGTGCACGCGATACAGCATCGGGAGCGCGCCCTCCAGCAGCTCGACGCGCTCGCGCATCGCACGCGCGGGATCCGTGCCCACGTGGAGCGCGCGCCGGACCAAGCGCTCCTGCGTGAGCGGGGGCGCGTGCACGCGCGGGCCATCCGGCCGGGTGGCGCGCGACAGGAACTCGATCTCGGGCGTTACCGCGAGGAGGGGCGCCGCCGGCAACGTCGGGAGCAGGCGGCGCTGGGGCCCGATCAGCGTCACCGCCATCGTGGCGGCCAGGGCGAGCGGGATCCACGCGGCCCGCCCCTGGCGCGGCCCCTCGGCCCGGCGTTGCAGGTCCTGCGCGCCGAGCGCGGCCAGCACTGGCAGGAGGAGCGCCGCGAGGCAGGCGTACTTGATGGGATAACGGAGGAAGGGCAGGGCGTCCTCATGGAGGACGTGGGCCCCGGGGATGCTGCTTCCCATGGAGGCCAGCAGGGAGAGGGCCACGCACGCCGCCAGCGTGCGCCGGGCAGGTCCGCGCCCGGCGAGCGCCATGCCCGCGAGGACCATCACGATCCAGCCCACCTGGAGCGACGGCACGTAGACGCCGGCCGGCCCCCCCCAGGCGCCGGTGGGCGCCGTCACGAGCGCTGCCAGCGCCGACGGCTCCAGCGCGTGGCGGCCGCCGGCGTGGAAGCTCGCGCCCACCGTGCGCTCGGAGCGCAGGGCCAGTTCCGCGAGCGGGATGAGCTGCACGCTGCATGCGACGAGGGAGAGCAGCACCGCCGCGCCGAATCCCGCCGCCACGCGGCGCAGGCGGCGACCGACGGGCAGAGCCTGCCTGGTGGCGGCGATCGCGACCGCCGCGGACGCCACGCCCCCGATGGCGGCGTACTGGGGCTCGCCCGCGAGGAACGTCAGCGCGTGGCAGGCCGTCCAGGCGGCAAGGGCACGGCGCGAACCCGTCGAGCCGAATCGCCACGCGGCGAGGCAGGTCCACGGCATCCAGGCGAGCGCGCACATCTGGTTGTTGAGATCCACGACCGACACGAGGAAGCCACCCGTCTCGAAACCGACGAGCGCGATCAGCGCGGCGCGCGGACCGGCGCCGAGACCCCGAGCCAGGGCCGCCGCCCCGATGCCGCCCCAGGCGAGATGGAAGGCGACGAAGAGCGACAGGGCGGGGGCCAGCGGCAACGCGAGAAAGACCAGGTTCGGCGGGTACAGGACCTGCGACTGCAGCGTCGCGAAGAAGGGTTGTCCCCCGAGCGTCCACGGATCCCAGAACGGAGCCTCGCCGGAGAGGAGACTCCCGGCGTATGCGGCCTTCATCGGCAGGAAAAAATCCAGGAGATCGCGCCGGAAGAGGACTTCTTCCCACCGGAGCGCCGAGGGCACGAGAGCGATCGCGATCGCCACCGCCGCCACGCAGGTGAGCGTGCCGGCGAGAGGGAACGGTCGCGTCCTGCCCATGCAGCCCATCGTAGAGGATGTCGGCCACGCCGCGAGCGGGGTCGAGGGATGCCACATGGGGCAGGGATGGGCCATGGCCGCTCAAGTCCTGCCGGCGCGTGCCGAACATGACTAGTCGAGGCTTGGCCTCGGCGGCGATGCGCGCCGGCGAGTCGAGCGCTGTTGACCCGCGGCGGTCAGGCAGCGTGCCGCGCCTTCCGGTCGTCGCGCGAGTTCTCCCGCGAGCGGGAGCAGGAGACAAGAGCATGAATCACAGGAACGCACGAGGCTTCACCCTCATCGAGCTGCTCATCGTCGTGGCGATCATCGGGATCATCGCGGCGATCGCCATCCCGAACCTGCTGAACGCCATCCAGCGCGGCAAGCAGAAGCGCACGATGAGCGACATGCGGAGCGTCGCGACGGCGAACGAGTCGTATTCCATCGACAACAACGCGTACATCACGGCGGCCGCCGGCGCGGTCTCCACGATCACCGCGAGCCTCGAGCCGACGTACATCAAGAAGACGCCGGTCAAGGACGGATGGAATCAGGACCTCCAGTACGTGTCCGACTCGACCGAGTACACCTGCACGTCGTTCGGCAAGGACCGGGCCGCCGGCGGCGGCGGCACCGTGGGCACGAACGGGCAGACGACGTCGTTCGACAACGACATCATCTTCGCGACGGGCTCCTTCGTTCAGTACCCGGACGGCACCCAGCGCTGACGCAACCCCCAGCCGCCCCCGCGGCGGCTCGGGTGCAGCGAGGCGGCAGGCCATGAGGCTTGCCGCCTCGCGTCGTTTCGGGGCGACTCGCCCCTGCCGCTCCGCGTCAGTCGACCTGACGAAGCGCGTCATGTGCGGACGGGGAGCACGGCCTGGCGTGCCTCCCAGGGGCAATCTGAGGCCCCGGACCTCCCGGCACGCGCCTTGCTCTGCGATGGGTGTTGGTCGAGCCGTGAGGCTGCCGGAACCAGCGCATCGGGCGCTGGGGACCGTCGCCTCGAGTTCACGGGTAGCCACCGGCACGCCCGGGGGCGTGAGGCGGCCGGCCGGCACATTCGCCCCGGACAGTCCGGGTCGAACTTTCCATCGAGCGGCCCCGGACGGGGCGCATCGAGGAGGTGCTTCAGAAGATGCTCAACAAGAATCACAAGGGCTTCACGCTCATCGAGCTGCTGATCGTCGTGGCGATCATCGGGATCATCGCGGCCATCGCCATTCCGAACCTGCTCAACGCGATCCAGCGCGGCAAGCAGAAGCGGACCATGTCGGACATGCGGACCGTCGCCACGGCGAACGAGTCCTACTCCATTGACAACAACGCGTACGTCACGGCGGCTGCCGGCGCGACATCGGCCATCAGCTCGCTGCTCGAGCCGACGTACGTCAAGAAGCTTCCGCAGAAGGATGGCTGGAACTCTGACCTCCAGTACGTCTCCGACAGCACGGAGTACACGGTCACGTCCTTCGGCAAGAACCGTTCTGCTGGCGGCGGTGGCACGGTCGGGACCAACGGGCAGACGACGTCGTTCGACAACGACATCATCTTCTCGACGGGCTCCTTCGTGCAGTACCCGGACGGCACGCAGCGCTGATCCGGTCTAGACCCCGGCCGCCACGCGGCCGGGGCGCTCGAGGCGGGCGGTCCATGCGGGCCCCCGCCTCGCGTCACGTCAGGGGGAAGGTCGGCGTCTCGGGGAACGGGCAGGAGGAGGCACCATGCTGGCAGCGCGCGCGCGGGGGTTCACGCTCATCGAACTGCTGATCGTCGTGGCGATCATCGGGATCATCGCGGCGATCGCGATCCCCAACCTGCTGAACGCCGTGCAACGCGGCAAGCAGAAGCGGACCATGTCGGACATGCGCTCGCTGGCGACCGCCAACGAGACGTACGCCATGGACGAGAATGGCTACGTCATCCAGACCAGCGAGACGATCGTGGATGTGATCGCGCCCAGCCTCGAGCCGACGTACATCCAGTCGGTTCCCCGGCGGGACGCCTGGGGACGCGACTATCGCTTCGTCGGGAACGCCGACCAGTACACGCTCACCTCTTACGGGAGGGACGGCGCTCCGGGCGGCGGCGGCGCGGTGTCCGCGTTCGGCGAGACCACGAGCTTCTCGAACGACATCATCTTCGCGGCGGGGAGCTTCGTGCAGTATCCGGCGGGCACGCAGTACTGAGCCGCGAGCCCGGCCGAGCCGGCATGGCCAAGGGCCTTTACAGGCGCGCGCCCCGCGCCGCACCATCGCGGCGTGACATCGTCGTCCCTCCTGCCGTCGCCGCGGTGGTCGCGCGCGCCCGAAGCGCTCGCGGGACTCGCGCTGGTTGGCCTCGCGCTCGGAGGGCCCGCCGCGCGCGGCCCCGCGGGACTCGTTGCCGTGGACGCGGCGCTCGGACTGGGCTGCCTCCTCGCCTTCGCCACCGGACGCCGCACCGACGCGTTCGGATCCCTGGCCGTCGTGGCCGCGGCGATCGCGTGCGCGTCGGCCCTCGTCGCCGAGGATCGCCACGCGGCGGTCACCTCGCTGGCGCACGTCGCGCGCCTCGTGCTGGCGTTCGCGCTCGCCTCCAGCTTCGAGCCGTCATCCACGCGGCGCCTGCTGGCGGTGCTGGCGCTGTCCGGCGCCGCGGCCGCGGCGCACGGCGCGGCGCAAGTTCTCTGGCTCTTCCCCCGCGTCCTGGCGGGGCAGCCGGACCTTCCTCCCCTGGCCATCGCGCGGCTCGCGGACGGGCGGGCGACGTCGGTGTTCATCCTGCCCGCCCACCTCGGGGCGTTCCTCGCGATGGCGCTCGCGGCGGCGATGGCGCTCGCGCTGGCGACGGACGCGTCCCGGCGCCAGCGCATCGGGTGCGGCCTGCTCGCGGCCGCTTGCGTCGCGGGTCTCCTCCTGGCCTCGTCGTTCGGCGCCTTCCTTCTGGCGGCCCTCGCGGCGGCGATCGTGTCGTGGACGGCCCTGCGGGCGCGCTGGCGCCTGATCGCGACCGTGGCCGCGGGCGTCGCGCTGGCTGCCGCCATCGCCATGGCGGCCGCGCGGCGTGATCGCGAGATCGCGAGGGAAGGACCGTGGTCCGCGCGCGCGCTCAACTGGGCTGTCGCGGGCGCGATGATGCGGGAGGCGCCGGTCCTGGGATCGGGACCGGGGAGCTTCGCGACCGGCCACGCGCGGCTCCGGACCGCGGACGGGAACGATGCGCGCCACGCGCACTCGCAGTTCCTCGAGGTGGCCGCCGAGAGTGGCCTCGCGATGCTCCCGCTGCTGGCGCTGTTCGTCGCGGCCACGGCGGCGCGCGCCGCGCGCCGCGTGCGTGCGGCCGCGAGCCGGTCGGCGGCGGTGGTCGAGGCCGGCTTCGCGGCCGCCGCCGCCGCCGCCATCGGGCACGCGGCCATGGATTTCGGCTGGGCGGTCGCCGAGTGGGGGATCCCTGCGGCTCTGGTCGTGGGCGCGTGCTGGCGCGGCCCGGCGCTCGAGCTAGCTCCCCTGCCGGCCCCGCGCCGGCGGCTGATCGCCCTGGCGATCGCTCTCGGCGTTGCTGGCCTCCTCGCGCGCGATGGGCTGGCCGCGTGCGCCGATCGTCACGGCGAGGCGGCGCTGGACCTCGCGGCGCGCGGCCAGCACGCGGCGGCGGCCGTCCGCCTGGGACGGGCGCGAGCGTGCGAACCCTGGAATGACCGGTGGGCGGCTGACGGGGCGAGCGCGGCGCTCGCGCGAGCGGCCGATCCGACCGACCGGAGCGCTCGCCTCGAGGAGGCCGAGACCCTCGCGCGTCAGGCCGTGCGCCTGTCGCCGAACAAGGCCGCGCGGCACGCGCTGCTCGCGCGGGTTCTCCTCGAGCGCGGGGATCCCGTGGGAGCGGCGCTGGCGGCGCTGCGGTCGCATCAGCTGGCGCCGCACGCGACGGCATGGGCCGAGGACAACGCGCGCGCCCTCGCGCCGTTCATGACGGAGGCCCCGTGATCGCGCGCGCGGCGATCGCGATGGCCTGCGTCACGCTCGCGCTCATCAGCCTGGGCGGCGGGGGGCGCGATCCCGGCGTGGCGGTGGCGTGGCAGATCACGGCGGGGCTGGCGCTGGGCCTCGCGGCGCTGCTGCCGCGCGAGCGGGAGGCCGCCTGGCTGCGGGTGGCGCTCGCGCTGGCAGCCCTGGTGATCGGCCTCTCGGCGATGCAGGCCGACCGATCCGAGGCGTCCTGGCGGCAGGGCCTCGCGTGGATCCTCGCCGTGGCGCCCGCGATCGCGCTGGCCGCGGGCCTGAGGGCGCACGTCCGCGACGCCGTGGCGACATCCGGGGAGGCCTGGGCGCCGCGCATGCGGCACGCGCTCGCATGGGTCTTCGTGCTGGCGGGCGGAGCGCTCGTGGCGATCCAGGTCCTGGGGCAGGCGGGGCTCGCGCCCTGGGGTCGCGCGGGGGCGGGCGACTCGTGGCGGCCGCTGGGCACGTTCATGGATCCGAACCAGATGGCCTGCACGATCGTCCTCGCGGGCGCCGTCATGCTCGCGCTCGCCAGCACGACGGGCGTCGGCGCCGCTTGCGGCGCGCTGGGCGGCGTGACGCTTCTCCTCGCGCTGCTGACGCAGTCGCGCGCGGCCCTGCTGGCGGTGGGCGCCGTGCTCCTCGTGGAGGCCTGGCGCCGGCATCGCGCCCTGGGCAGGGCGGGCCGCCGGCGCCTGGCGGCCGCAGCGGCTGTCTCGCTCGCGCTGGCCACGGCCGCCGCGATCCTCATCGCGCACGGCCGGCGCGGCGAGGCCGACGCGTGGGCGCGGCCGTTGATCTGGGCCGGCGCGCTGCCGGCTGCGATCGAGCGACCCGTGCTCGGCCTCGGTCCCGCCGGCTTTCAGTCCGAGTGGCCGCGGTTTCAGCGCGCCGTGCCGCGCGGCTTCGGGCTCCACGCCAAGCGCGCCACGACGCCGCACGGCGAGTGGCTGCGGCTGCCCATCGAGCTGGGGCTTGCCGGAGTGCTGGCGCTCGGGGGCGTCGGCTGGGCCCTCGTCCGGCGGGCGCGTGGATCGAGGCTCTGGCTGCTCACGCCCCTCGCCGGAGCGATCCCGACGATCGTGCACGACGCGTTTCACGCGCCCGCGTACGCCGCCTGGCTGGCCGCCTGCTGCGTGCCCGCGGTGGCGCTCGCCGCGCCGGGCATCGCACGCGCCTCCGCTGCGGCGGCCGGGGCGCGCCGGCGGCTCGCCGCGGGGGTGGCGCTCGCGCTGCTCGTGGGCGCGAGCGTCCGGCTCCAGCTGGCCGAGCGGGGTCGCCGCGCGACGGGAGATGACCGCGGCGCCGGGCTCGCGACGGCGATGGCGTACTCGCCGGGCGACATCGACGGTCTGCTGGCCATGGCGGTCGCGCTCGAGGCGTGGCCAGGCGCAGACCGCCACGCCTTGCGCGCGGGCGTTGTCTTGCAGGAGGCCGTGCGCAGGGCGCCGCGCGACGCGGCCGCGGCGGCGGAACTCGCGCGGTGGATGGAGCGCGCGCGCCGACGGGTGGTCCCGGAGGCGAGCTTCGGGCGCGTGGACATGGCCTTCGAGCATGCGGCGGCGCTCGCGCCCGCGGACGCGTGGCTGCGCGCCGAGCACGCGGCCGCGGCGGGGCGTGCCGGCTTGCCGGAGCGCGCCGCGCACGTCGCGCGCCAGGCGCTCGCGATCGAGCCGCACCTCGCGATCGCGCGGGCGTTCCTGGTCATGGCGCTGGAGGAGATGCAGCGTCCCGATCTGGCCAGCGTCGAGCGCGCGGCGCTCCGCGCCGACCTCGCCGCGCTGGAGCGGACGGACCTGAGCGACTACGAGCGCTCGCTCCTGAAGCTCCCCGCGGAGCTTGCGGACGACGCCTTGCGCTGAGGCTCTCTCCGTCGGCCCGAGCGCGTCAGGGGCACTCGATGTTGCCGAGCTGGAGGGTCGTGGGACGGGGGCGCCCGAGCGAGTCCGTCCCGTACGTGCCTTCGATGTCGGGAGCTCCGGTCACGGCGCAGGCTTCCACCACCAGGTAGTAGTAGCTGGCGAGATCCCCGACCGTCCCGGCGTCCACGAACGGCATCGCGGAGACGGTGCAGCCCTGGGGGCCGGGATCGTGGCCGTAGAAGTCGCCGAGGAAGGCGAACTCCCCGCGGTGCACGTTCACGTGCGTGCTGGGGCCGACGCGCGGATCCCACGTGACGCGCACGTCGTCGCCGAGTCGCGTCACCCTCACGCCCGTGATCTCGCCGGGCGCGCAGGTGGACGGGTCGCAGGGATCCCCCAGCCCATCCCCGTCGGTGTCTTCCTGGGCAGGGTTCAGCACGCCCGGGCAGTTGTCGCAGGCGTCGCCCACGCCGTCCCTGCGAAGCGTCAGCGGAAGGTCGAGGTCCGCCTGATCCTCGTTCGTGACCGCGGGACAGTTGTCGCAGGCGTCGCCGAGCGAGTCGAGGTCGGAGTTGGTCTGGTCGTTGGGCAAGGTCGGGCAGTTGTCGCACGCGTCGCCAGCGCCATCGCCGTCGGCATCGTCCTGCGTGGCGTTGCCCGTGGTCGGGCAGTTGTCGCAGCGGTCGCCGATCCCGTCGCCGTCGGCGTCGGCCGGGTCCACCGTGACGAGGATCGAACTCTGGGCGAGGCAGCCGCCGGCATTCACGTCGCAGACGTAGGTCGTGTCGCTGCCGGGCTCGACGAGGACGGTGCGCGTGGTGGGGGCGAACCCCGGGTCATCGGGGACCTGTCGCCAGGCGTAGGTCGTGCCGCTGCCGTAGAAGCCGCAATCGAGGGTTGTCGGCCTTCCCACGCACGACGGCGGCGTCGGCGTCGCCGTGATGGCGACGGTCGGCGTCGTGCGCGACCGGATCTCCACGCGCCGCGAGTTCGCGCAGGTCAGCTCGGTCGCGCACCGCACGGAGACCATGTAGTCGTAGAGCCCCGGCGCCAGGAGCGGCGTGTCGTGCGTCGCGATCGACTGCCAGCCGGTGTCCTGAGGCGGGAGCGTGTTCGTGGAGACGAAGCGGTACTCGCGATCCGCGGCCGCGCACGGGTCGAGCACCGACGCCGAGGCGTCGAGCCGCGCGGAGGTGTTCTCGCACACGCTGGCGGGCGCCGCGACCTGCGCGAACGCCGCCACGGCGCAGTCGCAGAGCGACAGCGAGACCTGCTGGCTGCCGGCGATCAGATCGCATGCGGCCGCGCTCCCGGACTCGTCGCACTCCGCGACGACGTTCCCGGCGTCCACGCGCAGCGTCGCGATGCTGCCGGGCACCGAGGGAGAGAACGAGACGCACTCGGTGCGCGAGGTGTTGGCCGCGATGGGGCCGAGAACGTACAGGGCGCGCTCGCCCTGATCGGTGGTCAACTCGAGCTCCGTGGCTCCGGCGTCGGCGCAGCCGATGTTGGAGTACCGGAAGCAGATCTGCACGTTCGGGCAGGCCGTCGCCGTGGGGGAGTCCACGGCGAGTTCCGGCAGGGGGTTGAACGCGGCGCACGCGTCGCGGCAGCGGTCGAAGATCTGGAAGCGCGGGTTGAGCGAGCCGTCGCAGTTGGCGAGGAGCTTCCAGAAGAAGCCGCCGCTCTCGACCTCGACGCGGAAGACGCCGCAGAGCCCTTCGTCCGCCCGCAGCGTGCAGTCCATGAGCTGCGCCTCGCCGGGCGACACGGGGAGCGTCGAGTAGCCGTTCGGGTTGCGCGGCGCGACCGCGTCGAGCTCCGAGCAGCTGATGGCGCCGTTGCCGTTGGTGTCCACGTTCTGCAAGTTGAAGCAGTTGTTCGCGAACCCCCACGCGACGGTGTCCTCCTCGCGGTCGAACTCGGGAAGCGTGTACTGCGTGGGGCCCGAACCCGAGTCGCAGCTCGAGATGAACACGAGCGGGGGACTCTTGGCCGCGGCGTTGCGGCAGCGGACGGGAACCGGCGTGCCGGTCAGCACCTCGGTCACGCGCACGCTGGCGCCCTCCATGTCGTTGAGAGGCAGGTGCACCTCGCGGCCGCACTCGAGCAGCACGTAGAACACGTAGCGGCAGTGCGAGCAGTACGAGCCGTCGTCCAGATCCCAGAGCGTCGCGACCGTCGTCGTGGGGCGAGCGGTCAGCGTGCCGCCTTGCCTGCCGAGCGGGAGCGGGCACGTGGGCGGCGTGACGGCGCCGTTGCAGCCGCCCGTGCTCGAGTACGTGCCGTCCCACCACGGAATGCAGGATCCCCGGGGATTGTCCGAGGCGGGGTTCTGGTTGACGCCGGTCTCCTGGGTCCAGGTCAGCTCCGCGGGGCACGACGTGCACTCGGACGGGGGCAGGTGAGGGCCGGGGGGATCGGCGGGGAGATGATCGCGCCACTCGATGGCGCCGCCGTCTGCCGGGGCAGGCAGGCGCAGCGTGCCGCCCTCGGTCGTGATCGCCGGCCGCGCGTCGCCGAGCGGGCCGCCGAGCATGAAGTACTGAAGGCGCATCGCGCCGTGCGGCGCGATCCAGATCTCGAACGTGGCTGGCAGGCCGGTATCGCCGCGGGCATAGGACAGCCACCGGACGATGACCGCCTGACGCGACGCCGACCAGTCCACGAGAATCCGCGAATTCGCCGTCTCGCTCAGGGGAACCGGCAGCGCGTCCACGCGCACGAGGCTGAAGCGGCGCGGATCGGCCCCGCCGGAGAAGTCATCCGCGGGCGCCGGAAGCAGCTCGATGAAGCCCGGTCCGACGCGGGCCGACTCGTGGCGCCCGGACTCGGTCCAGACAGCGACGGGCAGGCGGACCTGCACGGAGGCTTCGCCATCGAGGCGCACCGAGGGAGGCGAGACGAGATGGGGGTCCAGCAAGTCCGCGGGCGTGGCGCGAGCCGCCCCGGCGTCCGGGGAGGCCAGGAGCGCCAGGGCAAGCGACAGAGCGGAAATCCCGAAGGGTCGGACCACGACGGCAGGTTCCTGGCCGCACCCGCTGGCACGGCTGGCGAGGGTGGGGACGCGCGCGTCCCCTGAGAACCCTGGCAACCCCGCTCCCCGGCGCGGCCCAGGCACATGACAACCTGCAGATGTTTACGGCGATCCGGCGCGAGAATCAAGACACGGGGCGATCCCGCGAAGTGTCGGCAGAAGAAGAGCTTGCGGGGCCCGTGGCATGATCTGGCCCATGGCCGGAGTCGGTGCGAGGCCGGTGCTGGCCCTGGACGCGAGCGAGGCGACGGCCTCGGCATGCGTCCTCATGGCTGACGGGACGGCGCTGCTCGAGGTCGCCGAGGCCGGCCAGCGGGCCGGGACCGTGCTGCACTCCCTGGCGCACGAGGCCCTCCGGCGCGCCGGGTGCCACGCGCGTGATCTGGAGCGGATCGCCGTCGTGCGCGGTCCTGGCAGCTTCACGGGCATCCGCGTGGGCCTCGCGACCGCCATGGGGCTCTCCCTGGCCTCGGGCGTGCCGGCGGTGGGGCTCGACACGCCGCGCGTGGCGGCCTTCGCCGCGCACGCGGCTGGCGCGGTCACGGTCCTGCTCGATGCGGGGCAGGGACGGCTCTCATGGACCGCGTGCCTGGTGACCGCTGAGGACTGCGGCATCGTGGATGGCCCCTCCGACATCACCGTCGCCGAGAGCCTCGCGCGCCTCGCGGCGGCCCCGCGGGGGCTCGTGCTGCATCGCGGCGACGCGCCGTGCGCGGCCGAGCTGCTGGCGATAGGCGTCCGGCACGACGTCTCGCCGCTCGCCGAGGCCGCGGCACGCCTGGCCCGCGGGCCGGCCGCGGCCGACTCCCTGCTCGCCGCGTATGGCCGCGCGCCGGCAATTCGCTCGGGGCCATCGGCGTGACAGAGCCACCCCGGGCGCGCGAGGCGACCGACGCGGACGCGCCGGCGCTGGCGGCCCTGCTGGCCGCGTGCGTGCGCGATCCGTGGTCGGCCGCGACGATCGCCGAGAGCCTGCGACACGGCGCTCGCGCGCTGGTCCTCGACGGCCCGTCGGGACTCCTCGCCGCCGTGCTCTTGCGGTCGGCCGCCGACGAGGTCGAGATCCTCCAGGTCGCCGTCGAGCCGGCCAGCCGCCGTCTCGGCCTGGGACGATCGCTGCTGCGCGCGGCGCTCGCGATGGCAGCCGCGGCCGGCGCGCGCGAGGCGTTCCTCGAGGTTCGTCCAACGAACGCGCCGGCGCTCGCGCTGTACGCGTCGGAGTTCTTCGAGCCGGTCGGCCTTCGCCGCGCCTACTACGCCGACGGCGAGGACGCCCGCATCCTCCGGCGGAGCCTCGCCGTGCCGCTCCCGCCGCCGCGGCCGCCCCGCGCATGAGATGATCGCGGCTCACCCGGCATCGAGACGCTTCCTCGCGACGCTCGCGTGGCCTGCCCGTCACGAGGGGGAAGAGGACATGACGCACACCCCTGACCGTCACGCGCCCGCCGCGGGTCGCTCGTGAGCGCCGCCAGCATGACCGATTCGCCACGCCGCATGACGGCTGTCGTGCCGACGCTGCTGACGCTCCTCAACCTGTGCCTGGGCTGGCTCGCGGTCATCCGCGCCTTCGAGGGCCGCACGGCCGACGCGGCGGCGCTCGTCGTGATGGCGGGAATCCTCGACGCGCTCGATGGCTTCGTCGCTCGGGCCGTCGCCGCCGACACCGACTTCGGCCGCGAGCTCGACTCGCTGGCCGACGTGGTGTCCTTCGGCGTTGCTCCCGCGATGATCGCGGTGTCCTGGGGCGTGGGCGACCTCGGCCGCGTCGGCGTCGCCGCCGCCTTCCTGTTCACCGCGTGCGGCGCCCTGCGGCTCGCGCGCTTCAACGTGCTGGCTCCCGCGACGGACAAGCGATGGTTCGTCGGGCTGCCGATCCCGATGGCCGCTGGCATCCCCATCACGGTCGTGCTGTCGCATGCGCTGATGTTCGGCTGGAACGGCCACGCGCGCTCCGGCGGCGCCGCCTGGGGACTGGCGGCCGTGCTCGTGGGCGCGGGCCTTCTCATGGTTTCGCGCCTCCGGTACCGCGCCTTCAAGGACGTCGGCGTTGGCAAGCAGTGGCGAATGGTCATCGCGCTCGTGTTCGTGCTCGTGCTGGCCGCGCTCGTGGCCGTGCCCGAGGTGGCGCTCCCGGTGCTGGCGTTCGGCTACGGCCTGCACGGCCTGGTGCTGCGCGTGGTGAGGCCCGCGATCGCGTCGCGATCGGGCGCGGGCTCGGCGGAAGAGGACGCGCCATGACGATCGGGCGCACGGCGCTCCTGGGCGCCTGGACTCTCTACGGGACCGACCTGCTCGAGCGTCTCGGTCGCGAGCGTTCCCGGCTCGGAAGCCTCGCTCTCGTGGACCCGGACGCGGACGCCGTGACGGCGCGTCCCGTCGCGGGCGAGTGGGTGGTGGCCGGCGCCGGGCTGGAGGAGTCGCTGGATGGCGCCGACCTCGTCCTCTGCTGCGGGAGGCTGGACGAGACGACGGCGGCACGCGTGCGCGCGGCAGCGTCATCCGCCACCGTGCTGGATCTCGCCGGAAGCCTCGACGGCCAGCCCGTCGAGTCCACCGCCCCTGGCGGCATCAGCCGCCTCGGCCACGGGATCTTCGCGAGCCCGTGCGCGTCGAGCTCGCTCGTCGCGATGCTCGAGCGCGCGGCCCGCCGCGCCGGCGCGGCGTCCCCGGGCGCCGCGGTCGTCTGCGAGCCGGCGAGCGAGCTCAGCAAGGCGGCGGTCACCGAGCTTCACGCGCAGACGGTGGCCCTGCTCAACTTCTCGCCGCTGCCCGTCGAGGTCTTCGGGCGCCAGGCGGTTCACGACGTCACGTCGCCGGGCACTGGCGGCGCCTCGTCCGAGACGCGCATCCGCCGCGAGGTTGCGGCGCTCGCCGGGCCGGTGGCCGTCCTCGTGCTCCAGCCCGGCTTGTTCCACGGCGTCGGCGTCGCGTTCCGCACGGACGCTGAGGCCGGGGCGATGCGGCGCGCGCTCGAACAGGAGGCGCGCCTCGAGCTGCGGCTGGACGACGCCGACGCATCGCCCGCGGGCGCGGTGGCCGGAGAAACCGCCATCGTGGGACGCATCACGCCCGATGGCGCGGGCACCTGGACCTGGGCCGTGGCGGACTCGCTCGCCCAGGGCGCGGTCGGCACGGCGGTGAGCCTCATCCGGAACTCCGGCGAGTGAACGCGCCGGGCCGCCTCCGACGCTCGCTGGGCCTGCGGACGCCTCGCGGTCTGGCCCTCGTGGGGCTGGCGCTCGCGCTCGTAGTGGGCGCTGCCGGGAACGCGCGCGCGTCCGACGCCGAGCGCCGTGCCATCGCGCTGCAGCTCGACATCGAGCGCGGGCTCCTCGACGCGGCCCTGCGGCGGGCGAGCGCTGCCGTGACCGCCGAGCGCGACGCCGCCGCGGCTCTCGAGCGCGCCGCGACCGACATGCTGACAGCGCTCGCTCCCGCCAGGGCGGCGGCCGCGCGCGCGCCGACCGACGCGCCTGCCCGGCTGCCTCCCGAGGTCGCCGGGCAGCGCCTGCGCGAGGCCTCTGGCCAGCTGGGCGTGGCGTCCGACGCGGCTCGCATCGAGCTGGCGCGGCATCAGGACCAGGCGCTGCGCGTGCAGGCCCTCGAAGCCGCGCTCGTCGCGCTCATGGCGCGCGGTCGATCGCGGCCCCTCGACGGCGAGTGGGACCTCGTCTTCTCGCCGGGCGGCACCGGGATGTGGACGCTCGTCCAGACGGGGACGATGGTGGCGGGCGAGTACGCGCTCGCGAACGGCGAGTCGGGGAGCGTCACGGGCACGTTCGCGGGCGGACGCCTGCGGCTCGATCGCGTGAACGCCGCCCTCGGAAAGGACGCGTCGCTGGACGGCGTCGTCGAGGGCGACGCGGTTCATGGAACGTGGCTGGCCGCGGAGTTCGGCCGGGGCCGGCCGGAGGCCGGCACCTGGCAGGCGCGCCGTCGCGCGACGCCGGTTCCCGCGGGCGAGGCGTCAGACGTGGGGGGCGACGGGGGAGAAGCCGGCCGCTGATCGACCACCTTCAAGGGTCGTCGCGCCCCGCGACGATTCTTGAAGGTCTCCGCATGCACGCGGCAAGGCCGCGTGGCGGGAGGGGGCGAGGCGTGCGAAGCACCCGAGAGACGAAACGCGAACGCGTTTCGTCCTCAGCAGAGGGCCGCCCCGACCGAGGACGGGGGGACCAGCGGGTCCCCCCATGCGGGTCGCGCGGCAACGCGACCGGGCAGTGCTTGGGGTGCGGCTCCGCCGCGCTGAGACCGCGGCCGCGGGCTCAGCAGCCCGGGCCGACCACGGCGTCGCACGCGTCGCCGCAGCCGTCCGCGTCGGCGTCCGCCTGATCGGCGTTGGCGGCGCGCGGGCAGTTGTCGGCGGCGTCGAGGACGCCATCGTTGTCATCGTCCGGGTCGCAGGTGTCGCCCAGGCCATCCGCGTCGGTGTCCGTCTGCGGACGGGCGTTCCAGAGCGAAGGGCAGTTGTCGCAGACGTCGCCGACGAGGTCGTCGTCCGCGTCGAGTTGCGTGGTGTTCGCGATGCCGGGGCAGTTGTCGCACGGATCGCCCACGCCATCGCCGTCCGTGTCGGCCTGCGACGGATCGGCCCCCGAGCAGGCGTTCGGGCCGTGCGGGCAGTTGTCCGCCGTGTCGGGAACGCCGTCGTTGTCGTCGTCCGGATCGGCGTCGTCCTCGATCGTGTCGCAGTCGCGATCCGTGCCCGCCGCGAGTTCCGGCGACGACGACGAGCACGCGGCGAGCAGGGCGGCCAGCGTCACGGAGAGGAGCGCCGCGAGCCAGGGCGCGACGCCCGGGGGAGATGGACGCATCAGCACGAAAGGGGATCCGCCGGTGCGGTGTCGCACGCGTCGCCGCAGCCATCGCCATCCGCGTCGGCCTGCGTCGGGTTCGGAATGCCCGGGCAATTGTCGGTCGTGTCGAGCACGCCGTCGCCGTCCGCGTCGGGGTCGCAGCTGTCGCCGAGGCCGTCGGCGTCCGAGTCGCACTGTTCGTCCACTCCCTCGCCGGGGTCCGTGGTGTCGCCGTCGCCGTTGCAGTCCACCGGCGTCAGGTGCGGCGCGTTGGCGACCGACGGGCAGTTGTCGCAGGCGTCGCCAGCGAAGTCGAGGTCCTGGTCTGCCTGGCTGGCATTGACGACGGCGGGGCAGTTGTCGCACGCGTCGCCGATGCCGTCGCCGTCTGCGTCGGCCTGGGCCGGATTGGCGTCCAGCTTGCAGTTGTCGCAGGCGTCGCCGATCCCGTCCTGATCGAGGTCGCACTGCTGGCCCGCTCCGCCGCCGAGATCCTCGGGTCCGATCGTGCCGTTGCCGTTGCAGTCCGTGGCGGTGGCGTTGGTGTTCGGGATGAGGGGACACGTGTCGCACGCGTCGCCGTACCCGTCGTCGTCGGCGTCCTCCTGGAGCGGGTTCACGACCGTGCGGCAGTTGTCGTCGCAGTTGACGGTCGCGTCGTTGCAGGGCACGTAGGCGGACGTGCCGTCGCCGTCGTCGAGGATGCCATCGCCGTCATCATCCGCCTGGCAGGCGTCGCCGACGCCGTCGCCGTCGGTGTCCTCCTGGCCGGGATTGGCGGCGGTCGGGCAGTTGTCGCACTGATCGCCGACGAGGTCGCGATCCTGATCGCACTGGCCGCCGGCAGCCTCGCCGAGCACCGTGTCGGAGGTGTCGCCGTCGCCGTTGCAGTCCGTGGCCACGGCGTGCGTGCTGGGGACCGCCGGGCAGAGATCCACGCCATCCACGGCGCCGTCGCCGTCGGAGTCGTCGCAGAAGTCGCCCGCGCCATCGCCATCGGTGTCCGTCTGGCGGAAGTTCGGGACGGTGGGGCAGTTGTCGCAGGCGTCCCCGATGAGGTCCCCGTCGCGGTCGCACTGGCCGTGGGCCTCCTCGCCCGGATCGGTCGTGTCGCCGTCGCCGTTGCAGTCCGTGGGCGTCGCGTGCGAGTCAGCGAGCGCGGGGCACCCGTCGCAGGCATCCCCGATGCCGTCGTCGTCCTGGTCGGCCTGGTTCGCGTTCGCGACGCGCCGGCAGTTGTCGTCGCACGCCACCGTCGCGTCGTTGCAGGGCGTGTAGGTCGCGTGCCCGTCGCCGGCGCCGTCATCGAGGATGCCGTCGTTGTCGTCGTCGGGATCCACGATGTCCGCGATGCCGTCGTTGTCGGCGTCCTCGAGCTCGAACGACGTGCTGTCGTCGCCGGAGCACGCGGCGAGGAGCGTCGCGAGGCCGGCCGCGGCGAGCCACGCGAGCCAGGATGGGGCCAGCCGCGCGCGCCGCGGATCGGACGGGCGCCTCATCCGCCGGCGCCCGTGTCGCACGCATCACCGCGACCGTCGCCGTCCGCGTCCGCCTGGTTCGGGTTGGACACGAACGGGCAGTTGTCGCACCCGTCGCCTCGCCCGTCCGAATCGGCGTCGGCCTGCGACGGGTTGGCGAGAACGGGACAGTTGTCGCATGCGGTGCCGACGCCGTCGCCGTCGCCGTCCGTCCTGTCGGTGGTCGCGAGCCGCGGGCAGTTGTCGGCGGCGTCGAGCACGCCGTCGTTGTCGTCGTCCGTGTCGCAGGCGTCGCCGCCGTCGGCGGCGCCATCGCTGTTGCGCTGGTCCGGATTCGGCACGAGCACGCAGTTGTCGCAGAGATCGCCGCGGCCGTCGCCGTCGGCGTCATCCAGCACGGGATCGATGCTGTCCTCGATGCCGTCGCAGTCGGCGTCGAGCACCGTGAAGGCGATCGAGTTGTTGCTGGACGAGCAGCCCAGAAGGGTTGCCGCGAGGGCCAGGACGGCGATGATCGTGATGCGCTGGGGCATGGAACCTCCGGGGAGGCGGCATTGTACCCATGCTCGCGCCCCGGGCGCGCCGGCCTTGCGGGGGGAGGGGCGGGACGGACATCATCTGGCCATGACGCGATCGGCTGCGGCGCCCCGACTGCCGTTCGAGCTTCGCATGGCGCTGCGGTACCTCGTGACGCGCCGGCGGGAGGGCCCCGTGGCGGCGGTCACCTTGCTCTGCACGGTGGGCGTCACCGTCGGCGTGGCCGCGCTCGTGCTCGCGCTGGCGCTGATGGACGGCCTGCACGGGGACATCCGGGCTCGCTTGCTGTCGAGCAACCCTCACGTCGTCGTGCGCCCCGCGAGGGTCGGCGTGCGCCACGACGCGGCCGCTGTCGAGAGCATCACGCGGCGCGCGCTCGAGCAGCCCGGCGTCGTCGCGGCGGCGCCGTTCACGACCGAGTGGGGGCTCCTCCGCAGCGACATGGTCCCCGGCGGCGTGCCCGTGCAGCTCAAGGGCATCATTCCGGAGGCCGAGGACCGCGTGACCGGCCTGTCGCAGCAGGCCACGCGGCTCGGATGGCAGAGGCTCCTCGCGGACGGTCAGCCGGCGCCGGGTCGCGCCGTGGTCCCGGCGCCCGGCGACCGGGCGGAGGACGGCGGCGACGATCCGCTGACGGACGAGGACTTGGCGGCGCCAGCGCCTCCCGCCGTGCTCCTGGGGGAGGGGCTGGCGCGGCAGCTCGGCGTCGTTCCGGGGGACGTCGTGAGGCTCCTGTCATCGCGCGCCGAGATGAGCGCGCTCGGTCCCTCGCAGCGCAGCCGCGCCTTCGTCGTCGGCGGACTCCTGCGCACGGGCCTGCACGAGTACGACGAGAGCTGGGGCGTGGTCGATCTCCGGCGCCTCTCGCCGGCGAGCGAGGGCGGCGCCGAGGGCGTGGCGCTGGCGCTCGACGAGGCGCTCGACGCGCCCCTGATCGCCGCGCGACTCCGCGTGGCGCTGGGCGACGATCACGACGTGACCGAGTGGACCACCACCTTCGGGCGCCTGTTCGCTGCGTTCAAGTGGGAGCGCCTGCTCATGGTGATCGCCGTCGGCCTCATCGGGCTGGTCGCCGGGTTCAACATCTTCACCATCCTCACGCTCAACGTGACGGCGCGCGTCGCCGACATCGGCATCCTGTCGGCGCTGGGCGCGAGCGCGCGGTCCATCTCGGGGATCTTCCTGTGGATGGGCGTGCTGCTGGGCGGAGGCGGCACGCTGGCGGGGCTGGCCGGCGGCGCGGCGATCGCCAGGCTGCTGGATGCTCGCCAGCTCATCCGCCTCGATGCCAGCGTGTACCTGGTCGAGCACGTGCCCTTCACGGTCGATCCGTCGGATCTGGCCGTCGTCGCGGCTGGCATGCTCGCCGTGTCGCTCATCGCGACGCTCGCGCCCGCGCGCGCGGCGGCGCGGCTGGATCCCGTCGTGGCGCTGCGCAACGCATGACGGCCCGGCTGCGCGTGGACGGCCTCGTCAAGACCCACGCTCGCGCGGGCCTCTCGCCGGTCCGCGTGCTGCGCGGCCTGTCGTTCACCGCCGAGCCGGGCGAGATGATCGCCGTGATGGGCGTCTCGGGCTCGGGCAAGTCCACGCTCCTTCACGTGCTCGGGGGCATGCTCGCTCCGGACGCCGGCAGCGTCGGCCTGGGCGACGTGAGTTGCTGGACGCTCTCGTCCCGCGCTCGCGCGGCCTGGCGCAACCGCAATGTCGGCTTCGTCTTCCAGCATCACGGTCTTCTCTCCGAGCTCACGGCGATCGAGAACGTGCTCGCGCCGGCGTGGATCGCGCGCGACGCCGAGCCGGCGGCCGTGGAGGCGGCGCAGCGCCTGCTCGGCGATCTCGGCCTTGCTGGCCGGGCGGATCACCGGCCCGGAGAACTCTCGGGCGGGGAGGCGCAGCGCGTGGCCATCGCCCGGGCGCTCGTGCGGTCGCCCGCGCTCGTGCTGGCGGATGAGCCAACCGGAAACCTGGACCGGTCCGCCGGGATGGCGGTCTTCGAGGAATTCGCCGAACTCCAGCGCGCCCGTGCCTTCGTGGCCCTGGTCGCGACGCATGACGAGCGGCTCGCGGCCCGGTGCCACAGGGTCTTGTCCCTCCAGGATGGCCAGATCGCGGTTCCTGGCTAGGTTCGCGGCGGGGCAGCCTGCCTCGGTCCCCGCTTCAGGAATCGGCTCCGGGCGCCGAAACAACCCATCGGGCGGCGTCCCCGCCCGCGACGCCGGCCTGGAACCCCCCCGGTCCGGCATGATGAAATGTCCTGGCGACCCGCTCCCATGGGCGAGCGGCCGCCGCAGCCAGAGGCCACCACGTGTTCGAGAAGTTTAGCGACAGCGCCCGTCGCGTCCTGTTCTACGCCAGGTACGAGGCGAGCCAGACCGGCAGCCCTCACATCGGCACCGAGCACCTGCTCCTGGGCCTCCTCAAGGAGACCGAGGATGTCGTGCGCGAGATCTTCGCTCGCTCGAAGGTCTCGATTCCCGAACTGCAGGCCGAGGTCGAGGCCCAGCTGCAGCGGACGGATCGCGTCTCCACGTCGGACGAGATCCCTCTCCACGAGAGCTGCAAGAAGGCGCTCCACTTCGCGCTCGACGAGGCCAAGAAGCTCCTGCACGGACACGTGGGCGCCGAGCACTTGCTGCTCGGCCTGCTCCGCCACAAGGACTCGACCGCGGGCGCCGTGCTGCACGAGCACGGCATGCAGCTCTACGAAGTCCGCGAGCACGTGGTCGCCATCCTGCAGAAGAAGAGCGCGGGCAAGAGCAAGAAGAAGGAGCGCCCGCTCCTCGAGGAGTTCTCGCGCAACCTCAACGCCATCGCGGCGGAAGGCGCCTTCGATCCGCTCATCGGCCGAGAGCGCGAGCTGCAGCGCATCATGCAGGTGCTCTCGAGGCGCCGGAAGAACAACCCGGTGCTGCTCGGCGATCCGGGCGTGGGCAAGACTGCCATCGTCGAGGGGCTGGCGATGCGGATCAACGAGGGCGACGTGCCGCCCACGCTGGCGACGAAGACGCTGGTGGCGCTCGATCTCTCGCTGATCGTCGCCGGCACGAAGTATCGCGGCCAGTTCGAGGAGCGGCTCAAGGGCATCCTCAAGGAGCTCGCCGACAACCCCGACATCATCGTGTTCATCGATGAGATCCACAATCTCATCGGCGCGGGATCGGCGGAGGGCTCGCTCGACGCGGCCTCCATCTTGAAGCCGGCGCTGTCGCGCGGCGAGATCCAGTGCATCGGGGCGACCACGTACCGCGAGTATCACCGGTACATCGAGAAGGACCGCGCGCTCGTGCGCCGGTTCCAGCCGATCAAGGTGGCCTCGCCCGACGAGGTCGAGACCCTGCGCATCGTGCGCGGCATCCAGGATCGGTACGAAAAGTTCCACGGCGTCCGGTACACCGAGGAAGCCCTGACCACGGCAGTCACGCAGAGCAACCGCTACATCACGGACAGGGCCCTCCCCGACAAGGCCATTGACGTGCTGGACGAGGCCGGTGCTCGCGTGAAGCTCCGGCGGGCCGCAGCGATTCGCGAGCGGCGCGGTCGCGGGCGTCGCGTCGGCGCGGGCGCCGAGGGCGTGGCCGAGCCGGCAGGGCGGCGCGACGTCGAGATGTCCCGCCTCTACGGCGACGAGGACGGCGACGTGCTCGACGGCATGGAGCGTGCGCTGATCGGCAGCGACGACGCCGAACACGCCTCGCTCGTGATCTCGGACGACGTCGAGGAAGTGATCTCGACCTGGACCTCGGTCCCCATCCAATCGCTCAAGGTGGACGAGACCGAGAAGCTCCTCAACATCGAGGCCGCGCTCCACGAGCGGGTGATCGGGCAGCAGGACGCGATCTCGGCCCTGGCGCGCGCCATCCGGCGCTCGCGCTCGGGCCTGAAGGATCCCCGGCGACCCATCGGATCGTTCCTGTTCCTCGGGCCCACGGGCGTCGGCAAGACGGAAGTCGCCAAGGCGGTGGCGCAGTACCTCTTCAACGACGAGGGAGCGCTCATCCGCTTCGACATGTCGGAGTACATGGAGGTCCATGCGGTCGCCAAGATGATCGGATCGCCTCCCGGCTATGTCGGCCACGAGGAAGGCGGGTCGCTCACGAAGCGCCTCCGCGAGCAGCCGTACTCCGTGCTGCTCCTCGACGAGGTCGAGAAGGCCCACCCTGACATCCTGAACGTGCTGCTGCAGATCCTCGACGAGGGGCACGTCACCGACTCGCATGGCGAGCGCGTGGACTGCAAGAACACGATCATCATCATGACGTCGAACATCGGGAGCCGCGCGCTGGACAAGCACAAGCAGCTCGGCTTCACCGAGCTGCCCAGCGGGAGCAAGAACTCCGAGCGCGAGCGGCGCGAGGTCGTCATGCGCGAGGTCAAGCGCCTCCTCTCGCCGGAGTTCATCAACCGGATCGACGAGATCCTCCTGTTCCACCCGCTGGAGACGGCGCACCTCGAGCGCGTCGTGCACCTGCTGGTGGCGCACCTGAACGCGCGGCTCGCGGCACGCAGTGTCAGCGTGGAGATTGACCCCGAGGTCGCGACGCTGGTCGTGACGCAGGCGTGCACGGATCGCGCGTACGGCGCCCGTCCGCTGCGTCGCGCCCTGCAGAAGTTCATCGAGGATCCGCTGTCCGAGGAGATCATCCGGACGGGTGGAACCGCCGGCGAGACGGTCGTCGCGCGCGTCCGCGTCGAGCAGGACGAGCTGAAGTTCGATGTCGAGCGCCAGCAGAAGGAGAAGGAGGAGAGCGAAGTCGGCGCCAGCGCGTGACGCGCGGGGGGCTGCCCCGCACGCTCGCGCGACGCGTGGCGGCCCCATCGCTTGATTCATGACGCGCGCCGTCCGTCGCGCCACGCGCCGCCATCCGCCACGGGCCATCGCCGGCTCGCAGGACGTGCTGCGGGCCATCGTGGATCGCAAGCGGCGGCTGGATGCCGGCGAGCCTCGCGAGGACGGCCTGCGCCTGGGGCTCGTCGCCGAGGGCGGCGCCATGCGGGGCGTCGTGTCCGGCGGGGCCTGCGTCGGCCTCGAGGATCTGGGCCTGACCCGCGTGTTTGACGTGGCCTACGGCGCCTCGGCGGGGGCCATCAACCTCGCCTACTTCGTCATCGGCCAGGCGCAGCGCGCGGCGCGCATCTACCCGGACCACGCCGCGAGCCGCGCCTTCGTGAACCCGCTGCGGATCAACCGCGTCCTCGACCTCGACTTCCTGTTCGACCGCGTGATCCGCGAGGCGTTTCCGATCCCGGCCGATCAGATCCGCGCCGCAGCGACGGACCTGCGCGTGTCGGTGACGGACGCCGCGACCGGCCGCAACGCGCTCGTCTCGGCCCGTCGGCCGGATCTCGAGCCGCTCGATCTCCTGAAGGCGTCCGCCGCCGTGCCGTTCTACTACGGACGGACCGTGGCCTTGATGGGACGCGACTGGCTGGACGGCATGGTGTCGAACGCGCTCCCCGTGAGGGAGGCGCTCGCGGACGGCTGCACGCACGTGCTGGTTCTCCTGTCGGCCCGGCCCTCGGAGGGGAGCGCCCGTGCCTCGGCCCCCGGCGCGTCCGACGTCGCGTGGCCGGAGCGGGCTCTCTTCCTTCCGCGCCACGAGCCAGGATTCAGGCGGGCCTATTCCGTCCGGCGCAGGCGCCTGCGCGCGCAGTTGCACCTCGCCGACGCGGACGCGCGCGTGCACGCGGTTCACCCCCTCCCTGCCTGCCCCGTGCCCGCCCGCACGTGCCGCGACCGGGAGATCCTGGAGCGCGCCTGCGAGCATGCCCGCCGCCGGATCCACGCCCTCTTCGCGCCGTTCGGCCTCCAGCCCGCCCGGGGCTGAAGCCCTTCTCACGGCCCGAGGGCCCTGGCAGCGCTCACGGGACGTCTCCTGGCCAGATGGGGGCCATCTGCTGCCTCCAGCCTGACTCGCCCCCTCGCGGCCCGCGGCGAAACGCCTCGTGGGGCAAGTCTGGACTGCGCGGTGGGCCTCCTTTAGACTGGCGCGCCCTGTCATCAGATTCGCCCTCCTCGAGCCCCGGTCGCTACCGGGGCGGGGGAGGTGCCGCCTCAGGAGTTCGCAATGCCGTTGCCCTCGGAGCGCCGCTTGGATGCCCCCGCGCGAAGGGTGCCTGCCCTCGCGTTCCTGGCGATGCTGGCGAGCTTGCTCGCGTTGCTTCCCGCCGCCGCCCGCGCGCAGGCGGGCTCCATCGAGAAGATCGAGGTCGAGGGCAACGAGTTCATCTCGGATGAGGCCTTCCTGGCCCTGACGGATCTCGAACCGGGGGACGCGTTCGACGAGAAGACGCTGCAGACCGAGTTCTGGAAGGTCTGGAACTCCGGCCTGTTCGAGGACGTGCGCATCGAGCAGGCCTCTGGCGCGCGCGGCGGGCATGTCGTGATCTTCGTCGTCCGCGAGAAGCCGCGGATCGACTCGGTGACGTTCGAGCAGGTGAAGGCCGTCTCGCGCACCCGCATTGACGAGGTCCTCAAGGACAACGACGCGCAGATCACGCCGAACACCACCTTCGACCAGGAGCGCGTGAGCAAGACCAAGCGGCTGCTCGAGGAGCTCATGGCCTCCGAGGGCTACCCCGACGCCCGGGTCACCGTCCACCAGCGCCGCGTCGCGCGCTCGCGCGTCGCGCTGGACTTCAAGCTCGACCCCGGGGCCCGCATCAAGATCGACGAGATCGACTTCACCGGGAACTCGATCTTCTCGGACAAGCAGCTCAAGGAGGCTCTCAAGCGGACGAAGGAGAGCGGCCTCTTCAGCAAGCTCTCCAGCAAGTCCGTGTTCTACCGGCCGCGCTTCCAGGAAGATCTCCAGGGCGTCCGCGATCTCTACCGGAGCAAGGGCTACATCGACGCCGAGATCGGCGAGCCCGTCCTGCGGGACGCCGGGCCGGGCAAGTCCGGCAAGGAAGAGCGCCGCTTCGTGCGCCTCGAGGTTCCGGTGAAGGAGGGCCGGCAGTACCGGCTCGGCAAGCTGTCGATCACGGGCAACACCGTCTTCGGCGCGGAGGAACTCCGGCCGCTCATCCCGCTCGCGCCCGGCGAGGTCCTCAACGACCAGCTCCTCAAGCTGGGCCTCAACCGGATCGACAACCGGTACGGCGACCAGGGCTATCTCTACGCGTCCTCCGCGCCCCGCTACGACAAGCAGGGCGACCAGGCCGTCGCCGCGGTGGACATCCAGATCACCGAGGGCTCGCCCTACACGATCCGGCGGATCGAGTTCGACGGCAACGTGCGAACGCGCGACGAGGTCCTGCGCCGCGAGATGCGCATCACCGAGGGCAAGCTCTTCTCGCGTCGTGACTTCCTGATCTCGTCGCGCAAGATCGCCCAGCTGGGCTTCTTCGAGCTCGAGGGCGAGCCCACGATCACGCCCGTGCCGGGCACGACCGAGGCCGACATCCGGGTCAAGGGCAAGGAGATCGGGCGGAACGAGATTCAGTTCGGCGGCGGCTACTCGGGCGTCGACGGCTTCTTCGCGACGTTCTCGTTCTTCTCGCGGAACTTCCTGGGCCGGGGCTCGGCCCTGTCGGTGACCGGCCAGCTCGGCGGCGAGACCACCAGGTACTCGCTGTCGTACGTCGAGCCGTACTTCATGCGGACCAAGAGCTCGCTCGGCGGCTCGGTCTTCTCGCGCGATCAGACCTTCACGGACTTCGAACGGAAGGGCCGCGGCGGGTCCATCTTCTGGTCGTATCCGACATCCACGTTCAGCTACTTCCGCAGCACGGCGTCCTACGAGAACTCCAAGATCACCGGCCGGCGGACGACCACGAACGACGACGAGTACACGACCTACTCGCTCACGCCGTCGTTCACGTTCGACAACCGCGACAATCCGCTGCGACCGACGCGCGGCCGGCGGTTCAACGTGGACCTCGAGGTGGGCGCCTCGACGGACGAGGATCCCGACTACGGCCCTCCGTTCGACGACGTGGGCACCGTGAACTACCTCAAGCCCGGCGCCGGCTTCACGCAGTACTTCCGCACGCGCAAGAAGCAGTACGTGGGCATCCACGGCGAGGTCGGCCTGTTGACGCCCTTCTCCGGCACCAAGCGGGACCAGCTCCCCGAGGACGGGATCGACGCGCCCTACCTGCCCGTGTTCGAGCGCTTCTTCCTCGGCGGCGAGCGCAGCATCCGCGGCGTGGAGACCCGTTCCGTGGGCCCGCGCGTCCGGCAATACCGCGCCCACTCCATCTTCGTGGACTGCAACGAGGACGGCGACTTCGTCGTGGATCCGATGAACCCGGCGGTGGCCGATCCCGGCGAGTCGCCCGGCCAGTACTGCCCGGGATTCGACGATCGCGACCTGCGCGACGAGGTGTCGATCGGCGGCGACGTCTACTGGTTGCTGAACTTTGAATACTCGATACCTTTCTCCAGTATCTTCGAGGCCACGGCGTTCGTGGATGTCGGGAACTCGTTCGGGGTCAACCACGTGGACCTCGGCGATGTCCTGGGCCTGCTCGATGGCGATCGCGTCGTCGTGACCGATTCCGACCCCTTCGACGCTCGCGCCACGGCGGGAGTCGAGCTTCGCTTCCACACGCCCGTTCTGCAGCAGCCCCTGAGGCTCATCTACGGTTGCAAGGTCTTCGGCGACTTCGACGATGACCGGGGTTCTTGCGACTTCCAGTTCTCCATCGGCCGCACGTTCCAGTGAGGCCGCTTCGCCGGACCAGCGCCGGCAAGTCCCCGAGCCGAACCATGCGACTCATCAGCCTGTTCATCCTGCTCGCCGCCTTCCTCAGCCCGGCGGCGTCCGCCCAGTCCATCCGCATCGGCGTCTTCGACCCGGCGAAGATCCTGTCGAGCAGCAAGCTCGGCCAGAAGCTGCAGGACGAGTTGAACCAGTTCCGCGTCACCAAGGAAGCCGAGCTGAAGAAGCAGCAGGACGACTTCGACAAGCGGCTGCAGCAGTACAAGGCGGGCGTGGAGACCATGTCCTCCGAGCGCCGCGACGATGTCGAGGCCGACCTGGCGACCCGCCGGCGCGATCTCGAGCGCGCGGCCCGCGACGCCGACGCGGAGATGACCCGCCGCCGGCAGCTGGCCGTGCGGAACATCGAGCAGGAAGTCGCCGCCATCCTGGGCGACTACGGCAAGCGCAACGCGTTCACCATCATCCTGCAGCGCGACCTGTGCGCGTTCGCCGCCGACACCATCGACGTCTCGGACGAGCTGATCAAGCTCCTGGACGCTCGACGCGCTCAGTAGCGGCGTGGCCGTCGTGACGGTCGCCGAGCTGGCGAAGCTCGTCGGCGGCTCGGCGCTGGGCGATGCTGGCGCGCGCATCGAGGGCATGGCGCCCGTGGACGCTGCGGGGCCCGAGCACGCCGCTTTCGTGGCCCGCGCCGACTACGCGCGGCGGGCTCTCGCGAGCCGCGCGGGGTGCCTGCTCGTCGCCGACGCCTCCGCCTTTCCGGACCGCACCGTCATCGTCGTGGCCGATCCGTACCGGGCGTTCGCGACGGCGATGGCCGCGTTTCACCCGGAGAGTCGCCCGGCCGGCGGCGTGCACGCCACGGCCGTCGTGGACGCGAGCGCCCGGCTCGCGCCGTGCTCGGTCGGGCCTCACGCGGTGATCGGCTCGCGGGTCGTGGTCGGCGACGGCGCCGTCGTGGGCGCCGGCGTCGTCATCGGCGACGACTGCGTCGTGGGCGCTCGCGCCACGATCCACCCGGGCGCCGTCCTGTATCCGCGCACCGTCGTCGGCGATCGGGTCATCATCCACGCTCGCGCGGTCGTCGGCTCGGATGGGTTCGGCTACGCTTCGGGCGCCGACGGCCACGTGAAGATCCCGCACGCGGGTCGCGTGGTGCTCGAGGATGACGTCGAGATCGGCGCGGGCACGTGCCTCGATCGCGGCGTGATGGGCGACACCGTCATCGGCCGCGGAACGAAGGTGGACAATCTCGTGCAGGTGGGCCACAACGTGCGCGTGGGCGCGGGCTGCCTCCTCGTGGCGCAGTCCGGCATTTCGGGATCCACGACGCTCGGCGACGGCGTCGTGCTCGCGGGCCAGTCCGGCGTTGCCGGTCACCTGAGCCTCGGCGCGGGGGCGCGCATCGCGGCCAAGTCGGCCGTTCTCCAGGACGTTCCGGCGGGCGCCACCGTCGGCGGGATTCCGGCGGTTCCGCTCGCCGGGTGGAAGCGCGCGGCGCTGCTGTTCGGGCGCCTGCCCGAGATGGCGCGACGGCTCGCCAGGCTCGAACGACAGGCCGGAATCGGCACGGCTGCCGGACCCGGCGAGGATGAGACATGACCCCGCCCGCAGAGACCATGGACATCAACCGCATCATGGAGCTGCTGCCGCACCGGCCGCCGTTCCTGCTGGTGGACCGGATCGTCGAGCACCAGCCCGGCGCGCGCTGCGTCGGGCTGAAGCTCGTCAGCATCGGCGAGCCCTTCTTTGCCGGCCACTTCCCGGGCCATCCCGTCATGCCCGGCGTGCTGATCGTGGAGGCTCTCGCCCAGGTGGGCGCCGTCATGCTCTTCGCGTCCCTCTCGGACGACGAGCGCGCGCGCAAGCTCGTGTACTTCACCGGCTGTGACGGCGCGCGCTTCCGGGCGCCCGTCGTGCCGGGCGACCTGCTGCGCCTCGAGGTGACGGTGCAGAGGATTCGCGGGCCCGTCTCGCGCGTGCGCGGCGAGGCGTTCGTCGAGTCCAAGCTCGTCGCCGAGGCGGACATCACGTCCATGATGATTGACGCGCCCGGGCGGACGGGAGCGGCCCGATGAGCCGCGTGGACGCGCGCGCCCTCGTGGATCCGAGCGCGCGCCTCGGCGAGGGCGTCGAGGTGGGACCGTGGAGCGTCATCGGGCCCGGGGTCGTCGTCGGCGACGGCTCGAAGGTCGGACCGCACTGCGTGCTCGAGGGCGACCTGCACGTCGGGCCCGGCTGCGTGCTCACGTCGCATGTCGTGCTCGGTTCGGCCCCGCAGGATCTCAAGTACGCGGGCGAGCCCACGGCGGCGCGCGTCGGCGCGCGCAACCTGTTTCGCGAGTTCTGCACCGTGAACCGCGGCACGGCTGGCGGCGGTGGCGTCACCGAGGTGGGCGACGACAACCTGTTCATGACGGGCGCGCACGTGGCGCACGACAGCCACGTCGGATCGCGCACCGTGTTCGCCAACAACGCGACCCTGGGAGGCCACGTCACGGTCGGCGATGGCGCCACGGTCGGCGCCTTCACCGCGGTGCATCAGTTCTGCCGGATCGGACGCCAGGCCTTTCTCGGGGGCTTCACGGTCGTGACGCAGGACGTGCTGCCCTTCATGAAGACCGTGGGCCAGCGCGGCGAGGTCACGTGCTACGGCCCCAACCGCATCGGCCTCGAGCGCAAGGGCTTCGCGCCCGAGGTCATCGAGGGCCTCGCCGCGGCATTCCGGATCTTGCGAGGCCCTGGCGGTCGCACGGAAGAGGGCATCGCGCGCATGCGCGAGGCCGCCGGCGGCGTCGCGGAAGTGGCCGAGCTGGCGGAGTTCCTGGCGTCGGCGCGAGCCCGCCGGGGCTTCCACCTGTGACCCGCGAGCTGCGAGGGGCCGTCATCGGCCTCGGCGCGATGGGCAAGCACCACGCGCGCATCATGGCCTCGACCCCGGGCGTCCGGCTGGTCGCGACCTGCGACGCGGACGTCGCTCGTGCCGCCGAGCACGCGCACGGGGGAGAGGCCGTCGCGGCCGTGGACGATCTGCCGGGCGATCTCGACGTCGCCGTGATCGCGGCGCCGACGACGGCGCACCGGGCCATCGCCGAGCCGCTGCTGCGTCGCGGCGTCGCCTGCCTCGTCGAGAAGCCCATCGCTTCCTCGCGCGAGGATGCGGACGCCATGATCGAAGCCGCCCGCCGCGGGGGTGCGGTCCTGGCCGTCGGCCACGCCGAGCGCTTCAACCCCGGCGTGCGCCGCGTGCGCGATCGCATCGAGCGGCCGCTGTTCGTGGAGTCTCACCGCCTCGGCGTCTTCCCGGCGCGGTCGCTCGACGTGGACGTGGTGCTGGACCTGATGATCCACGATCTCGATCTCGTGCTCTGGCTCGCGGGAGGGGAGGTCGTGGACGTGCAGGCCGTCGGCGTCGCGGTGCTGACGGGTCGCGTGGACATCGCCAACGCGCGCGTGACGCTCAGCTCGGGCTGCACCGCCAACCTGACCGCCTCGCGCGTGTCCGCCGAAATGACGCGCAAGTTCCGCGTGTTCCAGCGCGACGCCTACATCTCGCTGGACCTGCCGGCGCAGTCGGCGGACGTCGTGACGCTCGCTCCCGGGGGCGGGCCGATGCCCGAGATCCGTCGCGAGCGGATCGAGCCGGCCGAGGGCCCGAAGCCCGAGCCCCTGAGGCTCGAGCAGGAGGCGTTCCTGGCATGCGTCCGGGGCGAGACGCCGTCGCCGGGCGTCACGGGGGATGAGGGTCGGCGAGCCCTGGACGCGGCGCTGCGCGTGCTCGACGCGATGGCCGATCACGCCCGCAGGACCGGCGCGAGCCTGTCGTGACATCCCCTGGCCGCTTCGCGGCGGCCCCGGGGGCGCATGCCATGATTGAGCGGTGCGTGCCGCTGATCCCCCGGTGATTCCGGCCGTCGCCCGGCTCAACGACGTGCTCGACGGGCTCGTCGCCGAAGGCGTCGTGCCGGGCGGCGTCGCGCTCATTGCCGGACGCGACGGCGTTCTCTTCGAGCGGGCCTTCGGCCTGCGGGCGACCGACCCTGCGCCGGAGCCCTCGACCGCCGACACGCTCCACGATCTCGCGTCGGTGACCAAGCCGCTCGCCACGGCGCGCCTGCTGCTGCGCGCGCGGGCCGCCGGACGCGTGTCGTTCGACGAGCCCATCAGCGTGCGCGTGCCCGAGATGACTCCGCTCCCGGGCGAGCCCCGCGCGCCCACCGTGGGCGAGCTCCTGCTCCATGCCGGCGGGTTGCCGGCATGGGAGCCCCTGTACGCGCGCGCGGCCGGCGGCCTGCCCGAGCGGGCGAGATGGATCGCGCGGCATCGCGACGAGCCGGGGCGGCGCGCGGTCTACGGCTGCCCCGGCTACCAGGTCCTGGGTCTCCTCCTCGAGCGCCTGCACGGCGCGAGCCTGGCGGACATCGTGCGCGAGCACGTGCTGGGACGCCGTCACGACATCGTCTTCGGCGCCGTGCCTCCGGCCCTGCGAGGGCGCGTCGCCCCGACGGAACGCGGCAACGCCTTCGAGCGCGAGCTCGCCGGCGCGCGCGCGCCGGACCCGGCGGTCTTCCGTCGCGACATGATCCGCGGCGACATCCACGATCTCAACGCCTTCACGATCGGGGGCGCCGGCAACGCCGGCCTCTTCGGCACCGCGCGAGCGGTGGCGGATCTGGCGCGGCCATTCCTCGCTCCCTCAGACGAGTTCGACGACGCGACGCTGGCCGAGCTCTCGATGGACCTCGCGCCGCACGCCGAGGACGGCGGCGAGCAACGCACGTGGGGCTTCCAGCTGGCCCGATCGCTCAACTCGCCAGCGGGAGATCTCGCGTCCGACCGCGCCTTCGGTCACGCGGGGTTCACGGGAACGAGCGTCCTGATCGATCCCGGGCCGGGCCTGATTCACGTGCTGCTGACCAACCGCGTGCACCCCGTCGTCACCGAGCGAGCGTTCCACGCGGACAGGCGGCGCTTCCACGACGCGGCGAGAGTCGCCGCCGACGCTCTCCGTGGCTGACCGCGCCCCCTCGACGCCGCCGCCGGAGATTCCGGAGTACCGCGCGCTGCCCTCCGAGCGAGAGGGCCGGCGAGTCAGCCGCCGGCGTCGCACGATCGTGCTCTCGGTGCTGGTTCACATCGTCATGGTGCTGCTGTTCGTCGTGGTCCTGCCGCACGTCCTCGCGCCCTGGCGCCAGAGCGTCGACGTGGTGCCGGCCGAGCCCGAGTCCATGCCGGTGCGCTTCACCGACCAGCGCGTCCGGGTCCCCGAGCCCGTTCCGCCGGACACGAACGTGATTGCCGAGGCTGACGCCGTCGCGCGCTCCCCCGGCGAGGGGCCGCCGACGCCGCACGGTCCGACCGACCTTCCCGATCCGACGCTCGGCCGCAAGCCCGCGCCCCAGCCCGCGCTCGAGCCCTTGCCTCCACCGGATCCCCGGCCGCCGGAGGATCCCAATCCTGCGCCCGACACGTCCGCGCCGGCTCCTTCCGTTCAGGAGGACAGCGCGCTCGACAAGCGCCGGCGGGTCGCCGACGCGCTCGGTCAGATTGGCGGGCGGGGCCAGGCGGGCGATGCCGGCTGGGGCGACCTCGCGGGCCAGGCCAGCTCGGGCCTCAGCTTCGCGTTCGGCGGTGGCGCGATGCAGATCGAGTCGCGATCGGATCTCGACTGGGGCCCGTGGGCGCGCCTGGTGCAGCAGCGCGTGAAGGAGAACTGGTACTCGGTCATGCCCGTCGCCGCGCGCGTGGGCATGCAGGGCGTCGTGGTCGTGCGCTTCCGCGTCCAGCGCGATGGCCGCATCACCGACTACGAGCAGCTCGAAAGCGCTGGCGTTCCGCCCCTGGATCGCGCCGTGGACGACGCGCTCGTGGTCATGTCGTCGCCCCTGCCGCCCCTGCCGATTCCGGCCGACTCGGACGAGGAGTCCATCCGCATCACCTACACGTTCATCTACAACCTGGACGGCGAGCGCGAGGTGCGCGCCTGGCGCCGCATGAACTGGCAGCGCCAGCGCTCCGCGGGTGGCGGCTGAAGCGCGAGCGGGGCGGACGCTTCCGGATCGCGGCGGTTGATCTAGCGTCCGGTGGTGGGGCGGGACGGCCGCGGCGCGGGCGAGCGGGCGGGCGCAGCCGGCGCTGACGGCGGCGCGGCGGTGGGCCGTGCGGGCGCGGGGGACGGCTCGACCGTCGCCTCGACCGCCGGCGCGGGTTCCTCCGCCGGAGGCGGCGCGGCCGGGGGCGGCGCGGGCGGCGGGACGGGCGAGAGCAGCACGAACCTGGGATCGTCGAGGGTCTCGAGCACCTCGAGATCCCGGAGGAAGGCGACCTCCGCGGGCGAGGCGGTCGCGAGGTCGGCCGCGATGAGCTCGAGCGGATGCGGGCCCCGGGCGAGCGCCTCGAGCCGCTCGCTGGTGAGATCGGGCTCGCGCCGCACGCGAGCCTTATACTGTGCAATAGATACTGTTCCGACCAGCAGGAGGCTGCGCTCCGGAGGGATCCCCCGGGCGCGCACGGCCTCGATGAGCGGCGCATCCGGCACGTGCCGGCTCGCGAAGTCGGCGGCGCTGGTGCGTCCGAGGATCACGCCGAGCCCCAGGCCGATGTCCGGCCCGGCGGCCAGGGCGGGCGCGAGACCAGCGGGGAAGGCGAGCGCCGCGAACAGGACGACCGCGCGCGCGAGGGCGCCCCGCCTCATCGTGAGCGCGGCCGCCGTGCCACCGGCGGCGATGGCCACCGGCGCCAGCAGCAGGGCGCCCGCGCCTCCGTGCGGCGCCGGCGCGACGACGACAACACCGAGAAGAAGCGCCGCGAGCACCGCCTGCCGCACGGCCTCCGCGCTGATCGGCACCATCGGCAGGAGCAGCAGCAGGCCGAGAGCCATGGGGCCGAGGAGCAGCGCGAGATCGGCGAGCCTCTCGAGAATCTCGAACGGATGCTGGACCGCGAACTCGGAGCCCGTGAGCGGCAGCCCGAGCATGGGCCGGAGCGGCGCCGGAACGTGCGCGGAGAGGAGAGCCCGCGCCGAGCCGTTGCCGGCGACGGCGGCGCTGAGCGCGAGAAACGGCGTCGCGCCGATCACCGCGATGCCGACCATGCCGAGCACGCCCGGCACCTGCCGCAGGAAGCCGTTGCGATCCACGAACGCCTGCACGATGAAGACGAAAGCCACGGTGGCGAGGAACGCGCCCTGGCCCCGGGCCGACAGCGCCATGAGGAAGCCGCCATACACGGAGGCGAGCGCGATCTTCCCGCCCGTCGCCTTCTGACACCAGTCCGCCGCCTCGTGAAACGCGAGGAACGCGAAGGCCAGCAGCAGGGACAGGGCCGGGTCCCGGGCAGCCGCGGGAAGGAGGATGGGGGCCGACAGCAGCACGAGGCTCGCCCACGCGGCCGCGCGGTCGCCGAGGTGACGCTCCGCGTGCATGAAGACGCCGGCGACGAGCAGGCTCAGGCCGGTCGTCCCGAACAGGAGCGCGCCCACGGATCCACCGGTGAGCCATCCGTGAAGGAGCAAGGCGTCCACCGGCGAGGGAAGGGCCCCGCGCATGGCGGCGCAGGCCGCGGCCAGGCTCTCCCATCGCTGCGCGGCCGACGGCAGGGCGAGCGCGTCGGCGCCGCTCGCGGCGGACGGCGGGAGGAAGGGCGTCAGGACGTGCAAGAGCGCCGCGAGCACCGGCGCCACGTAGAGCGGCAGGCGCGAGGCCACGACCACCGCGAGATCCCGGCGCGACCAGGGCTCGGTGATGCGCGTGCGCGCGTCGGGGAGGCGTCCGAAGAGGATGCCCATGGTCAGCGCGATCGCGTCGGACACCCAGGGCAGCCACCAGGCGGCCGGTGCCAGCGTGGCAAGCGCCAGCGTGATGAGCGCGAGCGCGATGAGGCCGGCGGCGATGGACGACACGATGACGTCCAGCGCCTCGCGCGGTGCCGCGCCCACCCAGCGCAGCACGGCGCGGCCGGCCGCGAAGGCCGCCAGCAAGTGGACGCCGTGCGCGGCCAGGGGCAGCACGAACTGGAACGGGGGCGACGGCAGCGTCGTCGCGGCCGCCGCGACGAGGGCGAGGGTCGCGACAGCCACGAGGATCGCGGAAGCGGGTGGCGCGGGTGGTCGGACCGGCATGGGGCGGTCGCATCATGGCGCAGCGAGGGCCTGGGGGCAATGTCGCAGCGGGCGGGATCGCCTCTCCCGATTCGCTTGCGACCCTGGAGAAGCGAGTCTCCGCGACACGAACCTGCGATGATCGCGGGCATGACGCATCGCGTGGCCGTCACCCTGCTCGCGCGCGCGCCCGTCCCCGGCGCGTGCAAGACGCGGCTCGCGCGCACGCGCGGCCCGGAGGCGGCCGCGGCGCTGGGCGCGGCCCTCGCGCTCGATGTCCTGGAGTCGCTCGCCCGGGTCCGCCTCGAGGGCTGCGTCGTGGCGAGCCCGGTGCTCGCGCTCACCGGCTCGCCCGCGGGCGCGTTCACGCGGGCCTGTCTCGAGGTGGCGCCCGCCGCCCGCATCGAGCGACAGGGGGACGGCGACCTGGGCGATCGCATCACCGAGGCGCTGGCGCGCCGCCTGGATGAGGGCGCCTCGCACGCGTTCGTCGCCGGCACGGACTGCCTGACGGTGGTGGCCTTGCTCCCCGCGGCGCTGCGCGCCATGGCCGCCGCGGACGCCGTCCTGCTGCCCGCGCTGGACGGGGGATTCGTCCTGATCGGCGCCCGGCGGCGCCTCGGGCCTCTCGGGTTGCGCGGGGTGGACTGGGGAACGGATCGGGTCCTCGCGCAGGCTCGCGACGCGCTCGGTCGCGAGGGCATTCGCGTCGCGACGGGCCCGTACGGGGATGACGTGGACGACGAGGACGGGCTGCGGCGCCTTTCGAGCGCCTTGAGCCGACCGGATGCGCCCGGAGCGCCGCGCACGAGGGCCTGGCTGGCCGCCGCCGGCCCGGCGGAGAGCCGCTGAGCGGGCGTGCCGGGGTTTCCCGCCGCAGGCGCGCCCGTTTGGCGGTATTCTCGGGACTCCATGGAGTCGGCGTTCTACGGCGAGACGTTCGGGTCGGAGGACTGGGACTGGTGGCACGTCGGCCGCCGGCGCATCCTGTCGCGCGTGCTGCGCCGGGGCCTCGCGGGCGCCGGGCTCGGCGGGCGGACCCTCGACATGCTGGACGTCGGCTGCGGGACGGGCGGCACGACCGCCTACCTCTCCGCAGGCCACGCCATCACCGGGTGCGACATCGAGACGGCGGCGCTCGGCGCGTGCCGCAGCCGGGGAGTGACCCGCGTGGTGCGGGGCTCGGCCGCGCAACTGCCGTTCGTGGACGCGAGCTTCGACGTCGCGCTCTGCCTCGACGTTCTCGAGCATCACGAGGATGACCTCGCCGTGTCGCGCGAGCTCGCGCGCGTCGTTCGGCCCGGCGGCCTGGTGCTCGCCACCGTGCCGTGCTTCGGCTTCCTGTGGGGTCCGCACGATGTCCTGTCGCATCACGTGCGCCGCTATCGCATGCCGGGGTTCCTCGCGCTGCTGCGACGCGCAGGGCTGAACGTCCTGCGCGCGAGCTACTTCAACACGCTGCTGTTCCCGGCGGCCGCGGCGGTGCAGATCGGCCGGCGGCTGCTTCGCGGGGGAGAGCCCGTCAGGCCAGCCTCGGACCTGCCGCAGGGCGGTCCCGGCCTCGGGAACGCGTTGTTGCGCGCGACGTTCTCCGCCGAGGCTCCCTGGCTGGCGCGATTCGCGCTCCCGGTCGGCGTTTCGGCCTTCGCGCTCGCGCGAGCCGGAGAGCCGTCGTGACGCGGCCTGACGACGGCGACGCGCACGTGCTCGAGCGCCTGCTCGGTCTCGCGACGTTCTGCATGCGCGCCGGCGACCTGCCGCGGGCCCATCGCGTGCTCGACCTCAGCGAGGCCTGCGGGCTCGATCCGCTGCGCGTGGCGCTCGCCCGGGCGCGGCTCGCGCTGCTCGACGACTCCGCGGCGGAGGCCGAGGGGCACTTGCGCACCGCGCGCGACATCGATCCCTTCGACGAGGATGCCGCGGACCTGCTCGGACGCGTTCTCGAGGCCGGCGGCGAGCACGACGAGGCCCTCGACTGCTTCGTGGACGCGCAGATCGTCGCGGGAACGGTGGATCCCGATCGCGTCGCGTCGTACGACGAGCCGATCGCGCGCCTCGTCGCGGCCGCGGGCCTCGATGACGCCGCCCTGCGCGATCGGCGCGCGCAACGCACGGCGCGGCTCGAGGAACTCGCCTTCGAGGCGGAGGAGCACGCCGAGCGCCCGGAGCCTGTGGCCGAGACAGACCCCGGACCCGATGGCGGCGAGCATCCGCCGATGCGCGAGGTCCTGCGCGACGTCGCGCCGTTCGGCTCGCTGGGCGACGCCGAGCTCAGGCTCCTGGAGTGCGCCGTCGAGCGCGTGCGCGTGCGCAAGGGCAAGGCCGTGTTCCGCGAGGGCCAGCCCTCGGTGGACCTGTTCGTCGTCGAGGCGGGCATCGTGACCATCGAGCGCCAGACTCCGTTCGGCGTGCAGGTGCTGGCCACGGTCGGCGCCGACGGTCTCTTCGGCGAGATGAACTTCATGGACGGGCTGAGCCGGTCGGCCGACGCGGTCGCGGCCGAGGACGCCATCCTCCTGCGCATCTCGCACGAGGCGCTGCGCGAGATCTTCGCCGTGGACCCGGGCCTCGCGCTGACGTTCATGGAGCAGTTCTGGCGCGGGCTCTCGGACAAGATCCGCGAGGCGAACGAGCTCATGAAGACCTTCTTCACCGAGTCGGACCGCAAGCCGGGCGTCACGCCGAAGAAGGCGCAGATCGCGGACGGCGCGCGGGCCGAGCTCGCCGCGGGGAAGAAGACCGACGTGCTTCGAGCCAAGGGGCTGACCGCCGGTGAGCTCGACCGCGTGGCCGATTTCGCCGCCGCGCGCCGCTTCGAGAGCGAGGCCGTGATCTTCCGCGAGGGCGACGCCGGCCGGTCGCTCTACGTCGTGCTCGAGGGGAGCGTCCGCATCGAGAAGCACATCCCGGGCATCGGCCAGGAAGCCCTCGCGGTGCTCGAGCCCGGCGACTTCTTCGGCGAGATGGCCATCATTGACGAGGGCCCGCGGTCCGCGTCCGCGATCGCGCACGCGGCCGAGACGACCGTGCTCGTGATCGAGAAGGCCGAGCTCGACGCGCTGCTTGCCGCGCGCGGCGAGGGCGCCCACGAGCTGCTGCAGATCCTCTGCCGCCTGCTGTCCGCGCGCCTGCGCGAGATCAACGACAAGATCGTCCAGTGGCGATTCATGAGCGGCGGGTTCTGAACCACGCGGGCGTGCCGGCGCGGGCCGGCTGGTTTCGCGGAGCCTTCTACCGCGTCATCCAGGGCCTCTCGCGGCCGGCGTTCGCGATCCTGTTCCGCCTGCGCCGGCACGGTCACCGCGTCATCCCCGCCGAGGGACCCGCGATCCTGGCCGCCAACCACGTGTCGTACCTCGATCCCGGCATGGTGGGCTCGACCTGTCCCCGCATCGTGCGCTTTCTGATCCATCACGGCGTCTTCCGCAAGCCCGGGCAGCGGTGGTTCTACCGGGCGATGCTCTCCATTCCGGTGGACCGGACCGGCCCGCAGGCTCGCGCGGCCCTCCGGGCGGGCCTCGCGGCGCTTCGATCGGGGGAGGTCATCGGCATCTTTCCCGAGGGCGGTCGCGTCATCCCGGGATCGGAGCCGCCCCTCATCGGCGTCGCGCTCCTGGCGCGGCGCTCCGGCGCGCCGGTGATTCCCGTGGGCATCCGCGGCACGGATCGCGCGATGCCGCGCGGGGCGGCGCTCCCGCGGCCGGTGCGCGTCTCCGTGCACTACGGCGAGCCGATCGCGTACGTCGCGCCGGGCGAGGGCGCGGGACCCGCGGCCATCCGGGCCGCCGACCTGGCGTTCACGGAAAGCCTCATGCTGCGCATTCGCGAGCTGGCCGGCGCGGGAAAGGCCCCATGAGCGCGACCGCGATGGCGCTCGCGGCGCTGGTCGGCTTCGCCCTGGGCTCCGTGCCGTTCGGGCTGGTGCTGCTGCGCGCGAGCGGCCGGCGCGATCCCCGGACCGTCGGATCGGGCAACATCGGCGCCACGAACGTCGTGCGGACGGCAGGCAAGGGCTTCGGCGCCGCGACGCTCGTCCTGGACGCGGGCAAGGGCGTGCTCGCCTGCCTGGCCTTCGGCGGCGCCACGCCCGCGGGGGCCCTGGCGGGCGTCGCGGCGGTCGCGGGGCACTGCTTCACGCCGTGGTTGCGCTTCCGCGGCGGCAAGGGCGTGGCGACGTTCGCGGGCGTGGCGAGCGTGCTCCTGTGGCCCGCCGGCCTGCTCGCGTTCCTCGGCCCCTGGCTCGGCGCGTTCGCCCTCACGCGCACCTCGTCCATCGCGGGCGTTTCGGGCGCGCTCGCGGTCGCGGCCCTCGCGACGTGGCGCGCCGCCGGAGCGCGGGGCGGCCCTGCGGCAGGCGCCATCGCGGCGGCGCTGGGCGTGGCGGCGCTGGTCGTGATCGTGCGCCACCGGTCGAACTTCGAGAAGATGTTGGCCGCGCGCCGCGACCCGGCGCCGAAGGAGACGGACTCGTGACGACCGCCGTGCTGGGAACCGGTTCGTGGGGCACTGCTCTCGCGGTGCATCTCGCCCGCCTGGGCGAGACGGTGGTGCTCTGGGGACGCGAGGAAGACGAGCCCGATCTCCTGCAAGCTCGCCGCGAGAACGTCCGCTACCTGCCCGGCGTGCTGCTGCCGGAGAACTGTCACGTCACGAGCGATCTCGCGCGCCTCGCCGCGGCGGACATGGTCGCGGGCGTCGTGCCGTCCGCGGCCACGGCCGAGGTCGCGCGCCGCGTGCGGTCGCACCTGGCGCCCGGAGCGGTGTGGGTCTCCGCGACGAAGGGCCTCGAGCCGGGCACGCGGCTGCGCATGACCGAGGTCGTCGAGCGCGTGCTCGGCCCGTCGCATCCGGCCTGCGCGCTGACCGGACCGTCGTTCGCGAAGGAGGTCGCGCAGGGCCAGCCGACGGCGGTCGTCGCGGCCTGCACGGACATCGAGGTGGCCCGCCGCGTGCAGCGGCGGTTCGCGGGGCCGTGGTTTCGCGTCTACGCCTCGAGCGACGCGTGTGGCGCCGAGATGGGCGGGGCGCTCAAGAACATCATCGCCATCGGCGCCGGGCTCTGCTCGGGGCTCGGGCTCGGCCATGACGCGAACGCCGCGCTCATCACGCGCGGCCTGCGCGAGATCACGACGCTCGCGGTCGCGATGGGCGCGCGCCCCGAGACCATGACGGGGCTCGCGGGCCTGGGCGATCTCGTGCTGACGTGCACGGGCGGCCTGTCGCGCAACCGGCGGCTGGGCGAGATGCTCGCGACGGGCACGAGCCTCGACGACGCGCGGGCCGAGATCGGCGAGGTCTCGGAGGGCGTCGAGACGACCGCGCGCGCGCTCGAGGAAGCGACGGTGCGCGGCGTCGAGCTCCCGATCGCCCAGGCGGTCCACGACGTCCTGCACGGCGTGACCACGCCGCGCGAGGCGGTCGCGAACCTCATGCAGCGCGCCTTGCGCGACGAGATGCCATGACCGGCTTCGTGGACGTGCACTGCCACGTCCTTCCCGGCGTGGACGACGGCGCGCCGGATCTCGCCGCCTCGCTCGACTTCCTGCGGCTCGCGGCGGCCTCCGGGACCGCCGAGATCATCGCGACGCCGCATCAGCATCCGGGGCGGTATCCGAACGACGCGGCCACGCTCGGGCGCGCGCACGACGTGCTGCAAGCGGCCATCGCCGAGGCGCGCGCCAGCGGCGAGTCGCTGCCGGCCGTGCATCTCGGCGCCGAGGTGCACCTGGATGCGGGCCTGCCCGCGCTGGTCGCGGCGGGGGAGCGCTTGCGTCTCGCGGGCGGCGCGTGCCTGCTGCTCGAGTTGCCCGACATGTTCCCGATCAAGGCCATCGAGGAGCTGGTGTTCGAGCTGCAGGTCGCGGGCGTCGTGCCCGTGCTGGCGCATCCCGAGCGCATCGGGCAGTTCCTTCGGCAGCCGGAGCAGTTGCGCGGCCTCGTCGAGCGGGGAGCGATCGGCCAGGCGACGGGATCGTCCGTGGCCGGCGTCTTCGGCGAGCCCTGTCGCGCCGTCACCGAGCAGTGGCTGCGCGAGGGGTTGCTCCACGTCGTGGCCTCAGACGCGCACGATCTCGTGAGGCGAACGCCCGATCTCTCGCGAGCGGCCGCCGAACTCGATCGCCTCTTCGGCGAGCCGTGGTCCCGCGCCTTCCTGTCCGATCGCCCGCGGGCGCTGCTCGCGGGCAGGCCCTGCGACACGACGCCGCCCCCGCCGCCCGCCCCCGAGCCCGCGCCCCGCAAGAGCTCCTGGCGGCGCTGGTTCGGGGGGTAGGAGCCGGCAACGCGCGGGGGAGCCGGGGCCAGCGTGATAGCATTCGCCTGCCTGGACGCCGGAGAACCTGGATGAAACTGACTCGACGCCTGCTCGCGCACTCGGCCCTCGTGCTGCTTTTCACGGGACTCGTGGCCGCGCCGATCGCGGCGGCGGATCGCCGATCGCGGAACGTGCGGGAGACGCGCCTGAGCGAGACGCGGACGATCGACCCCGAGGAGATGCGGGCCACGGAGGCCATGACGCACCTTCGGTTCGCGAATCAGTTCTTCCAGCAAGGCATGACGGCCCAGGCACGGGCCGAGGTCGAGAAGGCGCTGGCCATGCAGCCCTCGTTCCCCGAGGCCAGCTACCTCTACGGCCTGATCCTGCTGGACCTCAAGGACTACCGGGGCGCCCTGACGCAGGCGGACATCTCGCTGACCAACAACCCGTTCCTGACCGAGGCGCACAACCTCAAGGGCCTGGCGCTCGCGGCGATGGGGAACCTGGACGGCGCGCTGCGAGAGTTCGAGATCGTCAAGGCCGACGTGAGCTTTCCGACGCCCGAGGTCGCGCACTTCAACATCGGCAAGGTCTTCTGGGAGAAGCAGGCCTGCGGCGAGGCCGTGCTGCACTTCCGTCGCGCGGTCGAGATCAACCCGCAGTTCTGGCGCGCCTGGTACCTGCTGGGCGACTGCCAGGAGATGCTGGGCCAGCGCGAGGCCGCCCGGAACTCGTACTCGAAGTCGCTGGAGATCTCCCCGCTCGAGAGCGGCCCGGCTTACCGGCTCGGCTTCACGTGCTTCCAGATGGGCGACTTCCCGTGCGCGCGTTCCTGGTTCACGCGCGTGCTCGAGCTGGCGCCCTCGTCCGACATGGCCGCGGGCGCGCGCGAGTACCTCCGGCAGATGAACTTCCGGTAGGCGCGTGTTCGGGCTCTTCGGCGGCGGCAAGAAGGACGACAAGCCCGACGGCGCGACGGAGGCCTCGGGGATCCTCTCGCGGCTCAAGCGCTCGCTCGGCCGCACGCGCGAGGTCCTCACGACGCCGCTGGGCGAGCTCTTCGCCGGCGGTGACGACGACGCGACCTGGCAGGCCCTCGAGACGGCGCTGGTTCGCGCCGACCTGGGCGGCGAACTCTCGGCGAGCATCGTGCGGAACGTGCGCGAGGCGCGGCGCCGCGAGGACGGGCCGCCGCTCCCGCTGCTCCGGCGCGAGCTCCTGTCCGTGCTCGCGGCCGTGCCCGTCGCGCCGCCCTCCGCCGTGGTGCCGCGCGTCGTGTTCTTCGTGGGGGTGAACGGCACCGGAAAGACCACGAGCATCGCCAAGTTCGCGGCGCGCAGCGCGCGCGCGGGCGAGCGTCCGGTCATGGTCGCCTGCGACACGTTCCGCGCCGCGGCGATCGAGCAGCTCGCGACCTGGGCCGATCGCGCCGGCGTCCCGATGGTGCGGCAGGGCCCGGGCGCCGATCCCGCCTCGGTCCTGCACGACGCGCTCACGCGCGCCCGCGAGCGGGGCGAGAGCCCCGTGCTCGTGGACACCGCGGGGCGCCTGCACGTCAAGACGCACCTCATGGAGGAGATGGCCAAGATGTCGCGCGTCGCCGGGCGCCTGGTCGAGGGGGCGCCGCACGACGCGTGGCTGGTGCTGGACGCGACCACCGGGCAGAACGGGCTCATGCAGGCGCGCGAGTTCGGCAAGGCGGTGCGCCTGACCGGGGTCGTGCTGACCAAGCTCGATGGCACCGCGAAGGGCGGCGTGGCGTTCGCCATCGCGCGCGAGTTCGGGCTGCCCATCGTCGCGGTGGGCGTGGGCGAATCGCTCGACGACCTCCTGCCGTTCGACGCGGAGGCCTTCGTGGACGGCCTGCTGGGAGCAGGCCCGGCGCCTGCGTGAACGCGCCCGCGTGGAGCGCGGACGACGAGGCGCACGCGCGCCTCGCGCTCGATCTCGCGGCGCGCGGCGCGGGGCGCGTCGCGCCCAACCCCATGGTGGGCGCCGTCGTCGTGCGCGAGGGCCGGGTCGTCGGACGGGGCTTTCACGTCTTCGCGGAGAAGGACCACGCGGAGATCGTCGCGCTGCGCGAGGCGGGCGAGGCCGCGCGCGGCGCCACGCTGGTCGTGACGCTCGAACCGTGCAGCTCGCATGGCCGCACGCCACCCTGCGTCGGCGCCGTCATCGAAGCCGGCATCTCGCGCGTCGTGGCCTGTCACGCGGATCCGGATCCCCGCCACGCCGCGGCGGGGCTCCGCGCGCTGCGCGAGGCGGGCATCTCCGTGCAGGTGGGCCTGCTGCGGGACGAGGCCGCGGCGCTGAACGAGCGCTGGCTCCATCGCCAGGACACCGATCGCAGCCACGTCACGGTCAAGCTGGGCACGAGCCTGGACGCCCGCATCGCCGCGGCCTCGGGCGAGTCGCGCTGGATCACGGGCCCGGTGGCGCGCGCGCGGGTCCAGGAGCTCCGGCGGCTCAGCGACGCGATCCTCGTGGGCGTCTCCACGGTGGTCGCCGACGATCCGGCGCTGACCCTGCGCGCGGACGACGGGCAGGCGCCCCCTGCCGCGCCGGGGCCCTGGCGCTGCGTGCTGGACCCCCACCTGCGCATGCCGCCAGCCGCCCGCCTGCTGAAGCCGCCCGCGGAGGGCGAGGCCGCGCGCGGTGTCCTCGTGCTGACGTCCTCGACGCTCGCGACGGATCCCGAGCGATCCGGCCGCGAGCGAGCCCTGCGCGAGGCGGGCGCCGAGATCCTGGGCGTGCGATCCTGGACGACGGACGGAGCCTGGCTCGCGGCCCCGGAGATCGCCGAGGCCCTGGCCTCGCGCGGCGTGGATGGCCTGCTCGTCGAAGGCGGCGGCGTCACGGCCGGCACGTTCCTGTCGAGCCCGGACGCGCAGCGGCTCGTGATGCACGTCGCGCCCAGGCTCCTCGGAGACGCGGGCACGCGCCCCGGCATCGCAGGCTTCGGCGCCGGGAGCCTCCGCGATGCGCGCGACTTCCGGGTGGACGCGGTGCGGCGGCTGGGGGAGGACGTCGAGATGGACCTGCGGCCGAAGCTCGGCTGGAGCCTGGCCGTGATGATCGAGGACCTGCTCGCGCTCGAGCAGCGGCTGGAGGCCTGAGGGTGTTCGCGGGGATCGTCGAGGCGAAGGGCCAGGTCGAGTCGCTCGCGCCCGCCGGCGCGGGGCAGCGGCTCCGCGTGCGCGTGCCGTTCGGCCCGGACCTCGTGACGGGCGAGTCGGTCGCCGTGAACGGATGCTGCCTGACGCAGCTCGCCGGCCACGCGCCGCTGCTGGCGGCTGACCTGTCGGACGAGACCCTCGCGCGCACGACGCTGGGCTCCTTGCGGCCGGGGGCGACCGTGAACCTGGAACGGGCCATGCGGCTCTCGGATCGCCTCGGCGGCCACCTCGTGCAGGGTCACGTGGATGGCGTCGAGAGCCTCCTGGCCGCGACGCCCGAGGGCGCGGGGCGGCGGCTGCGCTTCAGCCTGACCGAGGGCACGGAGAGCTTCGTGGTCCCGAAGGGCTCGATCGCGGTGGACGGCGTGTCGCTCACGATCGCGGCGCTCGGGCCCGGCTGGTTCGAGGTGGCCCTGGTCCCGCACACGCTGGACGCCACGGCGCTGCGGGGCCTGGCCGCGGGCGACCGCGTGAACGTCGAGCACGACCTGGCGGGCAAGTACCTGCTGCGCATTCAGGCGCTCTCGGGGGCAGTGAGCCTGCCCGAGGCCGCCCGGCGGCGCCTGGGCCTGTCGTGACGGCGCTCTCCGGCAGCGGGGCCGCGGGCGGGGTACGATCGGCCCATGAGCGCTGAACCCGAGCTGCCGCAGGACCAGGCCTTCGCGCGCGTCGAGCGCGCCGTCGAGGCCATCCGCCAGGGGCGGATGGTCATCGTCGCGGACGACGAGGACCGGGAGAACGAGGGCGACCTCGTCATGGCCGCCGACGCCTGCACGGCCGAGGCCGTCAACTTCATGGCGCTCCACGGCCGGGGCCTCATCTGCGTGCCGCTGACGCCGCAGCGCTGCGACGAGCTCGACCTTCCGCCGATGTCCGTCCGCAACGAGTGCTCGCGCGGCACGGCCTTCACGGTGTCGGTCGAGGCCAAGGTGGGCGTCACCACCGGCATCTCGGCGGCGGACCGCGCGGTCACGATTCGCACGCTCTGCGATCCCGGCTCGGGCCCCGAGGACCTGGTCCGTCCTGGCCACGTCTTCCCGCTGCGCGCGGCGCCGGGCGGCGTCTTGCAGCGCACCGGCCAGACGGAAGCGGCGGTCGATCTCGCGCGGCTCGCCGGGAGGCCGCCGGCGGGCGTGATCTGCGAGATCATGAACGAGGACGGCAGCATGGCCCGCCGGCCCGACCTCGACGCGTTCTCGGCGCGCTTCGGCCTGCCCTTCGTCACCGTGGCCGATCTCGTGCGCTACCGCATGGCGCATGATCGCCTGGTCGTGCGCCTCGCCGAGCCGTCGCTGCCGACGGCCGAGGGCGAGTGGCGGATCATCGTGTACGAGACGCGCGTGGACGACAAGAACCACCTCGCGCTGGTCATGGGCGACATCTCGCCCGAGGACAGCGTGCTCGTGCGCGTGCACTCCGAGTGCATGACGGGCGACGTCTTCGGCTCCGTGCGCTGCGACTGCGGTCCCCAGCTCGAAGCGGCCAAGGCGATGATCGGCGCCGAGGGCAAGGGCGTCATCGTCTACCTGCGCCAGGAGGGCCGCGGCATCGGCCTCGTCGAGAAGCTCCGCGCGTACGAGTTGCAGGATCGCGAGGGCCTCGACACGGTCGAGGCCAACCGCCAGCTCGGCCACCTGCCCGACAAGCGCGACTACGGCATCGGCGCGCAGATCCTCCGCGACATTGGCGTCGGCAAGGTCCGGTACCTGACGAACAACCCCCACAAGTTCATCGCCGTGCGCGGCTACGGCCTCGAGATCGTCGAGCGCGTCCCGCTGCAGGTCGTCCCGCACGAGCGCACGCTCAAGTACCTCCGCACGAAGCGCGACAAGATGGGACACCTGCTCGGCGACATCTGAGTCGCGGGCCTACGTCCTCCTGAGGTATCCCGACGGCGCGACGGTCAGCATGAGCTTGCTCTCCAGGTGCTCGTCCACGGCGAGGCGCAGGGGCTGGCCATCGGCCGCCGTGCGGCCCTCGGCGTCGAGCAGGCGCAGGTACTCGCGCACGGCGGTCTTGGGATTGTCGCCGGGGCCCCACGGGCGATCGGGGAAGGTGTTCGCGGGAAGGTCCTCGATGATGCCATCGAGGACGAGGCAGTAGCTGCCGGCCGAGGTCAGCGGCGCGTAGGCTTCGAGCTCTCTCAGCACGTGGTCGTGCCCGTGATGCGAGTCGAGGCACACCAGCACGCGCTCGGCCTTCGCGGCGCGCGCCTTCACGGCCGCGATCACGCGCGCGTCCACGGATGAGCCCTCGATCATCTCGATGCGATGGGACAGCGGGTGAGCCTCGATCGCCGCCCGGTTGTGCGCCCGGATGTCAATGTCCACGCCCAGCACCTTGCGCCGCGGCGCGCGCGGATCGACGACGCGGCCCGCCGTGGCGGCCTCGCAGAGCTCGATGAGCGCCAGGAGCGATGCGCTGGCCACGAGCGAGCCGCCGTGGGCGATGCCCGTCTCGATGATGAGGTCAGGCTGGGCGGTCCAGATGGCCTCCTGCATGGCCACGATGTCCTGCGGGAGCTGGATGATCGGCCGGCCCAGCCAGGCGAAGTTGTACATGTAGCGCTGGCGGAAGGCGTCCTCCATCCAGCGCGCCGAGAGCGCCTGCCAGGCGGCGTCGGAGCGGTAGCGCGCGATGCTCGCGGCGCGCTCGGCCTCGAAGGCGGCGATCGGGTCGGTCTCGTCGGCGTGACTCACGGTGACTCCTTCGGACGGGGAGGGGGCTGGCTCATGACGGGGCGCCGGGCGCGTGCTCGCGCAGGCCCGGAGCGAGCAGGAACCGGCCGCCCCAGTCGCGCACGAACGCGAACTCCGACGCGACCTCGCCGGCGATGTTCCAGGGCAGGATGACGACGCGGTCGGGCCGGTCGGCGCGCAGGCGATCCTCGGAGACGATGGGGATGCGGCTCCCCGGCAGGAACAGCCCCTGCTTGTGAGGGTTGCGATCCACCACGTACGGGATGAGGTGCGGCCGCACGCCCGCGTAGTTCAGCAGCGTGTTGCCCTTCGCGGCCGCGCCGTACGCGGCCACGCGCAGGCCGGAGCGCCGCGCCTCGAGCAGGCCGAACAGGAAGCCCTGCGCGATCGCGTCCGCGCGCGCCTGAAAGCCGCGGTACGGTTCGAGCGAGGTCAGGCCAGCGGCGCGCTCGCGCGCGAGCAAGGCGTCCACGCGGGGCAGGCGGGGGCGGGCGCCGGAGGCCGCGACCTGCGCGAGCACGCGCAGGCTCCCGCCGTGCGTCGGGATTTCCTCGACGTCGAACACGGACAGGCCGCCCGCCGAGAAGATGCGATCCGCGGCCGCGAGCGACAGGTACGAGAAGTGCTCGTGGTAGATCGTGTCGAACTGCGTCTCCTCGATCAGGCGCAGCAGGTGAGGGAACTCGAACGCCGCGACGCCGGCGGGGCGCAGGAGCCGCGCGAACGCCCTGACGAAGTCGTTGATGTCCGGCACGTGCGCGAGCACGTTGTTCGCGAAGATGAGATCCGCCTGCCTGCCCGCGGTGGCGAGCTCGTCCGCGAGCGGCGTGCCGAAGAACTCCTCGACGACCTCGAGGCCGCGGGAGCGCGCGGCCGCCGCCGTGCTGGCCGTCGGTTCGATGCCGTAGCACGGGATGCCGCGCGCCTGCACGGCCTGCAGCAGCGCGCCGTCGTTGGAGGCGACCTCGACGACGAGGCTCGCGCGATCGATCGAGAAGCGCTGGACGAGGTTCGCGACGTTCGCCTCGCAGTGGCGCACCCACGAAGCCGAGACGCCGCTGAAGTAGGCGTAGGCCGGAGAGAAGAGCTGCGACGGGAGCGCGTGGTCCTCGGTCTGCACGAGCCAGCAGGTCTCGCACACCAGCACGCGCAGCGGGGTGTGCGCCTCCGGGGACCCGAGCGCGTCGGCTGCCAGGTACGCGTTGGATGGCGGCGCGGCTCCGAGATCCGCCACCACGTGCTCGACCGTCGCGCCGCAGTGGCGGCAGTTCATCAGGGCACCTCTGCTCCTCGTCATCCGTCGCGGACGCCGGCCCGGGCTGCCGGTCGTCGCAGTATAGCCACCGCCCTGGCAACGGCGCCCCCGTTTCGGTCCCGCTCTTCTGGACCGGCGCGGGGCGCGCTACGATGGCGCATGGACACCTCGTGGTTGCCCGGAACCTTCGGCCGGCGCCTGCTGTTCCGGGCGTTCTTCTTCGCGGCGTTCCTGCTGCTGCTCTACCAGATGCTGCTGCTGTTCTCGCCGTTCGTCTCGGCTCTCGCCGGCGCGGCGACGGTGGTGCTCCTGGTCCAGCCCGTTCACGTGCGGATCCTGCGCCTCGTGCGCGGGCGCGAGAACGTGGCCGCCGGCGTCTCGACGGTGCTGATCATCATCGTCGTGGTCGTTCCCGTGCTGCTGATGGGCTGGCTCCTGGTCAACGAAGCCGTGCGCGTGCTGCCCGAGGCGAAGCGCTGGGCGGCCGAGATCCAGCGCACGGGCGAGCCCCGGATCGAGCGCATCCTTCCCGAGCCGCTCATGCAAGCCGTGCGGTCGGCGGACGAGGCCCTGGGCAAGTGGGGCGTGGACGTGCGCGAGCTCCTCGCCCGGGGCCTGGACGCCGCGGGGGGCGCCGTCGCGGACATGGGCCGCAAGGCCCTGGGGAATCTGCTGGGCGTGGCCTTCAACGCCGTGGTGATCGTGCTGGCGGTGTTCTTCTTCCTGCGTGACGGCGCGCGGATGATCCGATCCGTCGTGGACCTGCTGCCGATGGAGACCGTGCACAAGGACCTGGTCCTGCACCGCCTGAACGAGACGTTCGGCGCGGTGGTGCGCGGTTCGATCCTGTCCGCGGCCACGCAGGCGCTGCTGGCCGGCATCGGTTTCGCCATCGTCGGCATGGACTTCGCGCTGGTCCTGGGCCTGACGACGTTCCTCTTCGCGTTCATCCCGTTCGTGGGCGCCGCGGGCGTGTGGGTGCCGTCCGTTCTCTGGCTGTTCATGAGCGGCGGCACCTGGCAGCCGTGGTTCCTGCTGATCTGGGGCGTCGGCGTCATCAGCCTCGTGGACAACCTGCTCAAGCCGCTGCTGATCGGCGGGCGCGCGAAGATCCCGACGTTCCTGCTGTTCTTCGGGATCCTCGGCGGCCTGAAGGTCTACGGCGTGCTGGGCGTGTTCATCGGGCCGATCGTGCTGGGGCTCCTGATTGCCTTCGTCGGCATCTATCGCGAGCAGTACCAGGCCCGGATGGCCGACGATCCGGCCGACGGCCCCGCGAGCGGCCAGGGCGGCGGTCCGGCCGGTGAGCCGCCGCCGGACGCGCCACCTCCGCCCCCGCCCGAGTCGGCGCCGGCGACAGCGCCGGGCGCGTGAGGCTCAGGGCGCCTCGCCGGCCGGTTCGAACGCGAGGGCCGCGGAGTTGATGCAGTAGCGCTGGCCCGTGGGCTTCGGACCATCGTCGAAGACGTGGCCGAGGTGGCCGCCGCAGCGATCGCAGTGGACCTCGGTGCGCACGGAGAACCACGATCGATCCTCGCGCGTGGCCGTGCGGCCGTCCTCGATGGGCTTCCAGAAGCTCGGCCAGCCGGTGCCCGAATCGAACTTGTGCTCGGCCGCGAAGAGAGGGTTGCCGCAGCCCGCGCACAGGAAGCGTCCGGGCCGATGCTCATCCCAGAGCTTGCCCGTGAACGCCCGCTCCGTGCCTTCCTTTCGAAGGACCCGGTACTGCTCGGGCGTCAGGATCCGCTTCCATTCCTCGTCGGTGCGTTCGATCTTCGAGTCCACGGGGGGATCCTTCGGGCGCGTCGTGGCGACGGGGGCCTGCGCGGGGCCTGCCGCCGGCGGCGCCGCGGCCGGCGGGACGTCGCCCGCGAACAGCATGACGAGCAGAATGGCCAGGGCGCTGAGAGCGGCGGGGTGGGCAGTCATCACGACAAGGAGATGCCAGGGCGAGCCGCCGGTGTCAAGCCGGACGGCGGCGCGCGGGCGCCGCCCGCGAGAGTGCCGGAGGCGGGAGTCGAACCCGCACGGGGTTGCCCCCGGTGGATTTTGAGTCCACTGCGTCTACCAGTTCCGCCACTCCGGCGAGCGCGGAGCGTGAGTCTAGCGCGGCATGGCCGCAACCAAACGGGAATGCGCGGTCGGAGCCGCCGCGCGTTCATGCAGGGGGGACCAGCCGGTCCCCCCTCGTCGGTCGGGGCGGCCCTCCCTCCTCACCCCTTCCCGCCACGCGCTGCGCGCGTGCATGAGGATGGTGGTCAGTGAACTCATGCAGGGGGGACCAGCCGGTCCCCCCTCGTCGGTCGGGGCGGCCCTCTGCTGAGGACGAAACGCGTTCGCGTTTCGTCTCTCGGGTGCTTCGCACGCCTCGCCCCCTCCCGCCACGCGCTGCGCGCGTGTGGGCGGCGCCGCCTCAACTTCTCCGCAACGTGGCGGGAAGTTGAGGCGGGACAGCCGACATGGCCGGGAGCCGCGCGGTCACGGGCCGCGCGGTCACGGGCCGGGCGAGGCGGTTCCGGCGGGACCGTCGGCGGGGATCACATCCCGACGGGGGCCTCGAGCAGGCTCTCGACGCGATCGAGGAGCTGTTCGCCGCGCAGGTCGTCGTCCACGAAGCGCACCTTGCCGTCGCGATCGAGGAGCAGGGCGAACGGGATGCCGCGGACGTCGAAGAGCCGGGCGATCTCCGCGTCCCAGTGCTTGCCGTCGAAGACCTGCGGCCACGTCACGTCGTTCTCGGCGCACCACGCCTGGAACGCGGCCGGGTCGCCGTCCTTGCTGCGATCGAGCGAGATGCCCACGATCTCGAATCCGCGATCCTTGAACTGCGCGTAGGCCTTCTTCAGGTGCGGGAGTTCCTCCCGGCAGGGGCCGCACCAGGTCGCCCAGAAGTCCACGAGCGTCACCCTGCCGACCATGGTCGCGGGCGAGACGGTCTTGCCGTCGAGCGTGCGCGTCGTGAACTCGGGCAGGCCGTTGAGGCGGTAGTGCACGCTGCGCGCGTCCGAGCGCACGCGCTTCTGCGCCGCCTCGCGGTCGGTGGCCGACGCCATGAGCCGGGCGACCAGGCGGCTCGCCGTCGGCAGGTCGTCCTCGCTCATCGCGATCAGGCGCACGAGCGCGCTCTCGAGGCCGGCGCCGGGCGGCTCCGTCGCCGCGAGGAGAAGCAGGTCGGAGCGCAGGGTGGCCCGGGCCTCGGTGCGGTCCTCCGCGTTCGCGACGGCGGCGGCGAAGAGAGCGACGGCGCGCGCGTAGCGGGCTTCGCCGGCCTGAGGCGAGTCGGGGTGATCGGTCGCGTAATTCGCCGCACGGGCCGCGATCTCCGCGGCGAGCGCGGGATCGGACGGCTCGAGCGCCTTCGTCGTGAGCGCGCGCAGCGCGGACCACGCGGCCTCGGCGCGGGCCTGCGGGTCGGCCGCTCCGTTCGCGATGGCGTCCCACGAGGCGGCCTGCCAGCGAGCCAGCCGCTGCGAGGCCGCGCGACGAGCGTGGCTTCCCATTGCGGGCGCGACGGCCGCGATGGCTTCGCGACCGGCCGTGACGCCCGCCGCGATGTCGTCGGCCGTCAGCGCGAGCGTCGCCGCCGGGGGCGGCGCGGCCACGCGCGCGGCCTTCGCGGCCGCGGCGACGCGGCTGGTCCAGTCATCGAAGGCCGCGGTGCCGTGGAGGGGAGCCAGGTCGGAGTCCTGGGCCGGCCAGCCTGGATCGGTCCAGCCAGCGGACAGGGCCGCCTCGAGCGAGGCCATGGCGGCGTCAGCCTTGCCCGCGAGCGCCTGCGCGCACGCGAGGTTGTACCAGGCGCCCTCGTTCGCGCCGTGCACCGCGAGCGCGCGCTGATAGAAGCGAGAAGCGCGCGCCCAGTCCTTGTTCTGGAGAGCCTTGGAGGCGGCCGCCTCGGCCTCCTGGAAGCGCTTCACTTGCGCGGCGGACAGGGTGGGCAGGCCCAGGTCGGGAGCGGTGGCCGCGCCGAACGCCGGGGCGACGCCCAGCGCGAGCGCGAGCATCAGGACCAGGGTTAGGGGGCGAACGGAAGTCTGACGGATCATGGGTGCCTCCTCGGGGATGGAACATTCTAGTGTCCCGACACTGGGCGCAGTCGTCAGGGGACCTCGATCTCCTCGATCGCGGCGCCTTCCTGGAGGAGGGCGTCCGGCGCGCGTGATTTCTCGGCCTGGTCGCTCACGGGGAGGCGCACGCCACGGCGCGCCACGAGCGCCCAGGCGCCAGCCGACAGCGCGGCGAGCAGGATCGCGGCGACGGCCGACGACTCGGGACCGAAGGCGGAGCCGGCCCATGCCGGCGCGCCCGCGCGCATCTCGCCATCCAGGATCGAGGGCAGGTCCAGGCCGGACACGGGGAGTCCGAACAGCACGGCCTGCGCCCAGTTCCAGCCGAGGTGCAGCCCCGACGGAAACCACAGGTCTCCGGCGAGCACGAACGCCGCGGAGAGCAGCACGCCCGCCAGCACGATGTTCACGCAGAGCAGCGCGAACGCGATGGGTCCGCCGCTCATCACGTTGGGGTTGCCGAGGTGGATGAGCGCGAAGATCACGGACGACACGACGACGCCGATCCCGAGGTGGCGCCGGCCGAACTCCTGGAGCAACTGCCCCCGGAAGAACAACTCCTCGACGTAGGCTGCGAGGGCGAGCACGGCGGTCCACGCGGCGATCCCCGTCCACGGCGTGCGGTCGGGCAGGCCGATCTCCCAGGCGTCGGTCAGCACGCCGCCGCCGACGACGGCCGTCATGATCGCGATGCCCGCGAGGGTGCCGACGAGCAGGCGCGCCGGCACGCGCCGCGCGGGCCCGACATGACCGAGAGCCCGCTGGGATTCGCCCGCGACCCACGTCCACCACGCGAGCAGGCCGAGCACGCAGGTCAGCAGCCCGGTGGCCAGCAGGGCCAGCGCGCCACCGGCGGGGAGGAGCCGCTCGGCGGTCGCCGCCACGGGCAGCGCCTGCGCCACGGTCATCCCCAGGATGGGCAAGGCCACGAAGAAGGGGATGACCAGGATGCCGCGCGCGATGGGCCAGGGAAGCGCGCCGCGGCGGCAGATCGCGGCGGACCGGGGCACGGGTGGGGCGGCCCCCGGGCCGTCGTCGGCAGGGCTCGGCGAGGCGTCGCTACCGGGCGCCGGCGGGGGGGAGGCTCCGGGATCCGGTTGACGGGGGCCGTCCGGGAGTGGACGATTTCCGGGCCACGGCGGCTCCGGCGGGGTGGCGTCCGACGGGTTCATCACCGAAACCGCGTCGATTCCCTGGCGCGGACGTCGGCCCCGTGCGCGGCCATGCTGGATTCAGAAGTCCTCGTCCTCAACCGCGTCTATCTCCCCATCCGCGTCACGACGGCGCGGCGCGCCTTCCGCCTACTCTACCAAGGCAAGGCGAGCGCGATTCTTCCCGATTACACGACGCTCGACTTCGCGGCGTGGAGCCGCAGGGGATCGGACGACGAGCCGGCGGTCCGGACCGGGCTCCTGCGCTTGCTGGTCCCTCGCGTCATCGTGCTGCGCTTCTACGGCGAGATCCCGCGGCACGAGGTCCGCTTCTCGCGCCGCAACGTCTTCGCGCGCGACGGCCACCGCTGCCAGTACTGCGGCGTGGCCAAGACCGCGCGCGACCTCAACATGGACCACGTCGTGCCCCTGTCGCTGGGCGGCCCCTCGACGTGGGAGAACGTGGTCTGCTCGTGCGTGCCGTGCAACCGCCGCAAGGGCAACCGGTCGCCCGAGGCCGCCGGCATGCGCCTCCTGCGCGCGCCTCGCCGCCCGAGGTGGCATCCGCTGCACGACGCGGCGCGCCGCAGGCCGTTCCCCGCGGACTGGAGTTCGTTCGTGGATCCGTCGATCCTCGAGTGGCAGCCCGACGCCGCCTCGCCCGCGACCGGCGCGGCCTGAGAGCGCTCGTCGGCGCCGCGCGCAGGGTGGGGCGGCGGAGGGTGGGGTGGCGGGGGCCTACCGGCGCGAGCGCGAGGGCGAGGCCGAACCGGGCGGCTGGACGATCGCGACGGACGCGAGGCCCGAGTCCACGGGCTCGTAGACGATGCGGTCGCCGACGAAGACCTCGCGCGTGGTCGAGATGACGCGCGCGGTCGCCGTGCCGTGCTGCGTGTACAGCACGACGAGTTCGCCATGGATGCGCGGCGGCGTCATGGCGACGGGCTCCTGCTTGCCGTAGATCGTGCGGTCCTTCATGGGGCGGCGGCGCTTGGCCTGCCGCTTGGCGTTGTGTCGATCCCACCAGCCGCCGAGATGGTCCACCTCGACGAAGGGCGAGTACGAGCCCTCGCGGAACACCCGGAAGACATCGCCCGGCATGACGCCGTGATCGCTGCCGAGGTCAATGGACACCAGCGTGCCCTGGCCGCCAGCACTCCGTCGATCCTCGATCCACACGATGGAGCCACGCCCTTCCTGGGGCAGGCTGAGCACGCGAGGCTCGCGCTCCTTGCGGCGCACGAGCGGGATCGGAACCTCGGTGAACGGCATGAGCTCGGCGCCCGCTTCGATGACGTCGCATGCGCGCGTGATGACGGCTGTCGACACGTCATCGCCGAGCAGCACGATCCGCAGGCGGCCCGACATCTTCATGGGGATGCCCAGCTTCTCGCCCGTTGTCGGGTGCAGGAGAACGTCGTTGCGCTGGAACTTCAGCTCGGCCGGGTTCAGCGCCAGGTGCTCGCGGGGGTAGAGGATCGCGAACTCATCGCCCGGCAGGACATCGTCCTTGCTGCCGAGGTTCACGTAGACCATGTCGCCCGTGCTCGCGAGCTCCGGCTCGGGGTCGGCCTCGGCGCCGATGATGCGACCGAAGGGCTTGTCGTTCGGGTCCGCGATGAAGTGGCCGCAGTAGATGGCGTCGATCCCGCTGGCGGGGAAGTAGTCCGCGGCGATGTCGGGGAACTTCGGGATCTCCTCCTGGAGCTGCCCGGCCGGCAGCGTCATCAGCGGCGGCACCAGGAGCGTGTCGCCGGGATAGATCCAGTGGGGGTAGGTGATCCAGGAGTTGGCCTCCCAGACGTACGGCCACAGGTAGGGATCGCCGTAGTGCTTGTTGGCGATGCCCCACATCGAGTCGCCGCGCTGGATGACGTGCGTGCGCGCCTGGGGCGGGTAGGTCGCCGGATCCGGCGGGGTGTACGGCGTCCAGTGCCCGTAGATGAAGCGACCGGACCGCGGTGGCGTGCGGGGGCTGAAGTCGTGCTGCTTGCGGCCCTGCTCGGCCTGCTGCCGGTATCGGGCGGAGGACGTGCTGTTCAGCACGGAACCGTCCTGCGCCACCGCGGCATCAGCAAGGAGCAGGCACGCGCCGATCACGCCGGCGACGAGAGGCCCGCGGGCGAGGCGGAGCGAGACGTGGAGAGCTCGGCGCGTTTCGGTCAAGACGTATCCCCTGGAGAGGGCTGGCGCCGAGGCGCCGGAGCGCGTCCGGCGATGCGGCGCGTCTCCGGCTGCAGGCGCAGCCCATTCAACCACTTGCGCAGCCCCGGGGCATGCTAGCAACGGGCGTTCGAGGGTGTCAAGGAAGCCGCCCGCGGGCCGGCCGTGGGGGAGCTTCCGGCGGGCGGCGACAGGGGCGAGACGCCCCGCCCCGGCGCGAGGGCTGGCGCACTGTTGTAGCCTCACGGTCCCATGAAGGTGCTGCTGGCCTACCGTGCGGCCGAGGAGCTGGCCGAGGATGATCGCGCGACCGCCACGCCGGCGGGCCTGCGCTTCATCGCGGCGCGCCTGCGCGCGGAGGGGCATCAGCCCGTCGTCGCCAACCTGTCGCGCCTGTCCTGGAAGCAGGTCACGGCCTTCCTCGACGAGACGGCTCCCGCGTGCGTCGGCATCAGCTGCCTGACGTTCAACCGCCGCGCGTCCATCCGGCTCGCGCGCCTGGTCAAGCGTCGGGCCCCCGGCGCCGCCGTCATCCTCGGGGGGCCGCACGCGGCCGCGCTCCCCGAGGCCCTGCTCCGGCGCGTGCGCGAGGTGGACGCCATCGCTCTCGGCGAGGGCGAGGAGGCGATGCTGGTCGCGTGCCGGCGCCTGGCGGACGGCCTTCCCGCCGGCGGTCCCGGCCTGCTCGCGCGAGGCGAAACCCTGGCGCCCTCGGCCGCGCCTGCGGTCACCCCATGGGACGGGAACACGGTCGCGGACCTCGAGCTGGCCGGCGCCGAGCCGCTGCGCGACCTCCGGCATGTCGTCGGCTCGCGCCCTCGCTCGGGCGTCGGCGCGCGCCGGGCGGCGGCGCTCGTGGCCGACGAGGTCGTCTCGCTGCGCGCCACGTTCGGCCTGACGGACATCGTCGTCACGGGCGCGGGGCTGCTGGATGCGGCGTGGCTCGCGGATCTCGGTGCCCGGCTCTCGAACCCGTGCGCCTCCGAGTGGGAGGTGGCCGCTCGGCCACAGGACGTTGCGGCCGCCTTCGACGCGCCGGCGCTCGAGAGCGCGCTGTGGTCCGCTCGCGAGGGCGGTCTCCGGCGCGTGCGCTTCGTCATGACGGACGAGGACGCCGTCTCGGCGGGCTCCGACCTGCTGGCGGAGGCCTCGCGGCGCGTGCGAGCCTGCGGGATCGAACCCACGGTGACGCTGCGCATCGGGGCGCTCGGCGCCCACCTCGGCTCGGACTGGCTGCATGACGTGCGCGGCGCGCTCCGGGCGCTCCGGCCCGCGCACGGCGACGTCGAGTCACGCGAGCTGCTGCCCCACGGCGATGGCTGGGCGCAGGTGGCGGCGGAAGAGAGCCTCGATGACAGCTTCTGGTTCGACGACGATCGCAGCGTCATCCGCCTGATCCCCGAGGGCCCGCTCGAGCGCGCGACGGCGGCGCTGGACAGCGTCCTGCGCGAGATCGCGCGCGAGGCGAGCCCGGGACCGCGCGATCTCGATGCGCTGGAAGGACGCGGCGAGAGCGGCTGGACGCACGTGGACTGGGGCGACTACCGCGCGCGGCAGGGGGACGCCGAGGAAGCGGAGCGCCGATATCGGCTGGCCGCCGTGCTCCTGCCCGATTCGACCGTGCCCTGGCTCCGGCTCGCCGCCCTCTGCCGGAAGCGACCGGTGCAGGTCGAGCGCGAGGTCGCCGCGCTCCGCCAGGTCGTCGCGCGCGTGCCCCGTCACGCGGCTGCCCGTCGGCGCATGGAGGAGCTTCGCCGTGGCGCGCCTTCGGCTCCGCGCGGAGCTTCGAGGCAGCGCGCCCGGCGCCGGAGCGCGCCTTGACGACGCGGGGGGCGCATGCGAAGCTCCCCGCTTCACTCGCGCGGGCCTTCCGCGCTCCCGGAATCCTGGTTTCGACCGCTCCGCGCCTTGCCCCCACCCGGCCGCGGATGGCCGGCAGGCAAGGCGTGCAGGGCACCCGTCGAGGCGCCGGCGAGACCGGGCTCGGCGGTCGGAACTGAGGACATGCAGGCCGTCTTCGACAAGATCTTCGGGTCGCGGAATGACCGGGCCCTGAAGAAGGTCTACCCCACCCTCGAGGCCGTCAAGCGCCACGACGCGCGCATGGCCGCCATGGACGACGCCCAGCTCAAGGGCATGACGGGCGAGTTCCGGCGGCGGCACGAGAACGGCGAGGGCCTCGACGCGCTCCTCCCCGAGGTCTACGCGGCGCTGCGCGAGGCCTCCCGCCGCGCGCTCAACATGCGGCACTTCGACTGCCAGATCATCGGTGGCGTCGTGCTCCACCGCGGGATGATCGCGGAGATGAAGACGGGCGAGGGCAAGACCCTCGTCGCCACGCTTCCCGCTTACCTGAACGCCATCGCGGGCAAGGGCGTCCACATCATCACGGTCAACGACTACCTCGCCCGGCGCGACGCCGAGTGGATGGGAGGGCTCCACCACTGGATGGGGCTGAGCGTCGGGATCATCCAGCACGACATGGGCGGCGCGGCTCGCCGCAAGGCCTACGCCGCCGACATCACGTACGGCACGAACAACGAGTTCGGCTTCGACTACCTGCGCGACAACATGAAGTACTCGCTGGCCGACTTCGTGCAGCGGGGCCACGCCTTCGCGATCGTGGACGAGGTCGACTCGATCCTCATCGACGAGGCCCGCACGCCGCTCATCATTTCGGGCCCGGCCGAGGAAGCGACGGACAAGTACTACGTGGCGGACGCCTTGATCAGCAAGCTGCGCAAGGACATTGACTACAAGGTCAGCGAGGAAGCGCACGCGGTCACTCTGAACGAGGAAGGCATCGAGCGCGTCGAGGCCCTTCTCAAGGTGGACAACATCTACGACCCGCGCAACATCGAGATGCTGCACTGCGTGCAGCAGGCCCTGCGCGGCCACGCCCTCTACCGGCGCGACAAGGACTACGTCGTCAAGGACGGCGAGGTCATCATCGTGGACGAGTTCACCGGCCGCCTCATGCCCGGCAGGCGCTGGTCCGATGGTCTCCACCAGGCGGTGGAGGCCAAGGAACGCGTGAAGATCGAGCGCGAGAACCAGACGCTGGCGACCGTCACGCTCCAGAACTACTTCCGCATGTACGGCA
>CAZTIW010000013.1:0-28365 GCA_964613915.1 uncultured Thermoanaerobaculia bacterium | reverse complement strand
GCTGGCCGGCATGACCGGAACGGCCGCGACGGAGGAGAACGAGTTCCGCCAGATCTACGGCCTCGCGGTGGTCACCGTCCCGACGAACAAGCCCATCGGCCGCGTGGATCACGAGGACGTCGTCTTCCGGACCGCTGCCGAGAAGTGGGCGGCGATCGTGGACGAGATCGCCGCGATGAACGAGGCGGGGCGCCCCGTCCTGGTGGGCACGACCTCGATCGAGAACTCGGAGATGGTCTCCTCGCGCCTCAAGCGCCGGGGAGTCGAGCACGTCGTCCTGAACGCGAAGTTCCACGAGCGCGAGGCCGAGTACGTCGCGCAGGCCGGCCGTCTCGGTGCGGTCACCGTTGCCACGAACATGGCCGGTCGCGGCACCGACATCCTTCTCGGCGGCAATCCCGAGTTTCACGCGGGGCCCCTCATCGAAGCCGCGGGCCTGTCCCGCTACGAGGGCGAGGGCTCGGAGTATCTTCGGCAGATCCTGCGCAACGACATCGCGACGGCTCGCGCGATCGCGGCTCGACACGAGGGCCTGACCGAGGAGGTCCTCCAGCGCATCGTCCAGATCCGCGACCGCTGCCGCGAGGAGCACGCGCAGGTCGTGGCGGCCGGCGGGTTGGCGGTGATCGGCACCGAGCGCCACGAGGCGCGGCGCATTGACAACCAGCTGCGCGGCCGCGCCGGGCGCCAGGGGGATCCGGGATCGTCCAAGTTCTTCCTGTCGCTCGAGGACGACCTGATGCGGATCTTCGCGTCGGATCGCGTGTCCGAGTGGATGAAGAACCTGGGGATGGAAGACGGCGTGCCCATCGAGCATCGCTGGGTGACCAAGGCGATCGCGGGGGCGCAGGAGAAGGTCGAGGGGAACAACTACGGCGTTCGCAAGCACCTGCTCGACTACGACGACGTCATGAACCAGCAGCGCAAGGAGATCTACTCGTTGCGCACCGAGATCCTTGACGGCGGCGAGGCGCTCGACCTCGTGGACCAGTACGCGGAGGCGCTGGCCGAGAGCCTGTGCGATCAGTTCGCCGGCGATCGCACCCGCGCGTCGCAGAACCTCGCCGAGCTGGCGTCGCAGCTCAAGTTCTACTTCGGACTGGACGTGCCCGAGTCGCAGCTCAAGTCGCTCGGCGTGGCGTCGATCCGCGAGGGCGTCGGCGGCCTGGTGCGGGAGCACCTCGCAGCCAAGCGCGAGCGACTCGGCCCGGAGCTGTTCAAGCAGCACTGCCAGTTCCTCATGCTGCAAGTGCTCGACGCGCAGTGGAAGGACCACCTGCTCAGCCTCGATCACCTGAAGGAGGGGATCGGCCTGCGCGGCTACGGTCAGCGCGATCCCCGTCAGGAGTACAAGCGGGAAGCCTTCGAGCTGTTCTCGCAGATGCGCGGGCGCCTCGAGGAAGAAGTGACGCGCCTCATCTTCCTGTACGAGCCCGTGACGCCCGAGATGGCCGAGGCGGCGCGACAGAAGGAAGCGGCGCGGGCGCGCACGATGCAAGAGATCGCGGGCGCGGCGGCCGGCGGCGGCGTCGCGCAGGCGGCGCGGGTCGCGCAGGCGGCCGGCATGGGGTCCCCTCCGCCGTCCGTGTTGCAGGCGGCGGCCGCTGCCGCCGGTGGCGGTACCGGACGCGCCGGCGCCGGGGGGGCCGTCGTGCCGCGGCCGGCGCCGCCCCCGCCCGCAGCCGGGCGCAACGAGCCGTGCCCCTGCGGCAGCGGCAAGAAGTACAAGAAGTGCTGTGGCCAGGGCTCGGCGTGAGCCTCATCCGAAAGGCATGACGCGATGCTCGACTCCCAGGGGCTCCGCGAGGCCCTGACATTCGCTGATGTCTCCATCGTTCCGGCGGCTTCGGACGTGCTGCCCGCGAACGTGGACGTGACGACGCAGCTCACGCGGCGCATCCGTCTCAACGTTCCGATTCTCAGCGCGGCCATGGACACCGTGACCGAGGCCGACCTCGCGATCGCCCTGGCGCAAACCGGCGGCGCTGGCGTCATCCACAAGAATCTCGACCCCGAGCGACAGGCCGAGGAAGTGGACAAGGTCAAGCGCTCCGAGAGCGGCATGATCGTCAACCCGATCACCGTGCGGCCCGATCAGCGCGTGGCTGAAGCGCTCGCCATGATGGAGAAGTACCGCATCTCGGGCGTGCCCGTGACGGACGGGACGGGCAAGCTCCTCGGCATCCTGACGAACCGCGACCTGCGCTTCGAGACGCGCGTCGATCTCGCCGTGCGCGACGTCATGACGGCCGGCAAGCTGGTCACGGTGCCCGTGGGCACCACGCTCGAGCAGGCCAAGGTCATCCTGGGACAGCACCGCGTCGAAAAGCTCCCGGTCGTGGACGACGAGGGCCGCCTCAAGGGCCTCATCACCGTCAAGGACATCCAGAAGGCCATCCGCTACCCGAGCGCCTGCAAGGACCACCTGGGCCGCTTGCGCGTGGGCGCCGCGGTGTCCGTCGGCCCCGCGGCGATCGAGCGCGCCCGCGTGCTGCTCGATGCGCACGTGGACTTCCTGATCGTGGACACGGCGCACGGACACTCGCGCGGTGTCCTCGACACCGTCGCGACGCTCAAGGAGAAGCTCGACGTGGACGTCATCGCCGGCAACGTCGTGACGGCCGCGGCCGCCCGCGACCTGATCGCGCGAGGCGCGGACGCGATCAAGGTGGGCGTCGGGCCGGGGTCCATCTGCACGACGCGCATCGTGACGGGGGTGGGCGTCCCGCAGGTCACGGCCGTGGCGGACGTGTACGAGGCCGCTGCGCCCACGGGCACGCCGGTGATCGCCGACGGCGGCATCCAGTACTCGGGAGACATTGCGAAGGCCATCGTCGCCGGCGCCGACGCCGTCATGCTGGGCTCTCTCTTTGCCGGGACGCAGGAGAGCCCGGGCGAGACCATCCTCTTCCAGGGCCGCACGTTCAAGTCCTACCGCGGCATGGGCGCCATCGGCGCCATGAGGGCGGGCTCCAGGGACCGGTATTTCCAGGAGGGCGTGAGCGCCGAGAAGCTGGTCCCGGAGGGCATCGAGGGCCGCGTCCCGTACAAGGGGCCCGTGGGCGAGCTGATCCACCAGCTCGTCGGTGGCCTTCGATCGGCCATGGGCTACTGCGGGGCGCCCACCATCGAGATCCTGCGACGCGACGGGCGGCTGGTGCGCGTCACGGCGGCCGGGCAGCGCGAGGCGCATGCCCACGACGTGATCATCACGAAGGAAGCGCCCAACTACCGGCTGGACTGACCCCGCCGGGTCCGCCCCGCGCGGCAGGGCCTTTCCGAGCGGGTTCCCGGGCCCCGCGAGCCCACGCGCGTCCCCCTTTGGCCCACCCGTCCGGGGTGGTACGATTCCGGCCCAGCCGACCAGGGGATCCGCTCGGATCGCGCGCGCGCGCTCGCAGAGCCGCGGAGACCCTCGCCAGCGAGGCCTTCAGTTCCCGAAAGCACCCGGAAGCAGCATGCGCCCCAGCGACGATCACCAGGACGCGGCGTCGGAGTTGCGCGTCACCGACAAGCGGCGGTTCACGGTGGACGGCGACATCCGCGACGAGGCTGCCGGGGCGTCCGAGCCCGCGGAGTCGCAGCCGGCGCCCCCGGCATCGCCCGCGTCAGCGGCACCGACCGGGTCGTCGTCACCGGCAACCGACGGCGCGCCGCGCATTGGCGGCGAGGGCGCTGCACCGCCGGCTGCCGGGGAGGGCGCCGCTCCTTCCGGCGGCGAGGCCGCGCGCGGGCCGGCGTTCGATCTGGGGATCGAGGCCGTGTTCTACGTGTTCTATCAGTCCGCGATGATCGCGCTCGGCGCGGCGCACCCCGGGGAAACCGCGCGCGTGGATCTCGCCGAGGCGCGACAGGCCATCGAGTTCCTGAAGATCCTCGAGCACAAGACGGCGGGCAACCTGACGCCGCAGGAGGCCGCGACGGTCCGGGAGCTCATGGACGACGCCCAGATGACGTTCGTGCGCGTCGCGCGGGGCGTCACGGGGGTCGGGGCATGAGGTCGCTGGCGCGCCTGATCCTCATCGCCGCCGCGCTCGCGCTGGCTGGCGTCGCTGGCGCGCAGACGCGCATCACCATCCCGACGGCTGCGCTCGAGCAGGAGCAATCCAGCGAAGCCCAGCGCATCTCCATTCAAGGCGACGCCAACGAGCGCATCCGCCTGCGCGAGATGCTGGTGGACTGGCGGGCCTACACCCAGGAAGGGAACCACGGCGACGCGACGGATGTCGTCGGCCAGATGCGCGAGTTCCTCCAGATCGACGCCATCAAGGACAAGGAAACGCTGGTTGGCGCGTTCGTGGCCATGGGGCACGACTGGACGATCACGAACAGCTGGGACCTGGCCGAGCGCGCGTTCAAGGCGGCGCTCGAGATCGATCCGAACAACGGCGCCGCGCGCCTCGGCCACGCCGAGCTCGTCCGGCAGCGCGACGGGGGCGTCAGCGGCTGGCTCGGTCTCTTCGCCGGGGTCGTCCAGTCCTGGCGCGAGCGCCTGCTCGACGGCCGCGGCGCCCTGGCCATGCTCAGCAACGCGATGCTCCTGGTCATGACGGCCATCTGCGTCACGCTCGCGGGCATCGCCTTCGTCCTGCTGCTGCGCAACAGCCGCCTGCTGCGGCACGGCGTCATGGAGGCCGTGGCGCAACGCGTGCCGCGGGGCGTGGACGCCGTCATCGGCTGGGTGCTGGTGCTCCTCCCCGTGCTGCTCTGGCTCTCGCCGCCCTGGTGGGTCCTCTGGTGGCTCGCGCTGCTCTCGGGATACGGCACGCCGGCCCTCCGCCGGCTCGCCATCGTGGGGCTCGCCGTGGCGATCGTGGTGCCGATCGGCTTCCACGCGGTCGCGCTGACGGCCTCGCTCCAGCAGGATCCAATCCTGCGCGCCCACGCGCGCCTGCAGGCGCGCGATCTCGCGGCACGCGACATCCAGGCGGTCGCCACGGCGGCCAAGGCCACGGACGCGACCGCGGCATGGTTCCTGCTCGGACGGCTCCAGGCCGCCGCCGGGAAGGCGGACGAGGCCGTCGAGTCGTACGGGACGGTCGCTTCGCGCGCCTCGGGCGATGTTCGCGCCACGGTCAACCGGGCCAACGTCCACTTCCGGCGCGGCGACATCGCACAGGCGCTCTCCGACTACAAGCTGGCGGTCGATCGCGATCCGCGGAGCGCCCTGGCCTGGCGTAATGGCGCCATCGCGCATGCCCAGAACCTTCAGGCGGACATCTCGACGGAGTGGGTGCAGCGCGCTCAGCGCCTGGACCGGGGGAGCGTCCAGCAGTGGGCGCGCGACCATGGCGCCGACAAGATGGTGGACGCCGACCTGTCGTTCTTCGAGGTGCTGGCGCTCGTGTTCTCGACGCATCCGGAGTTCCATCTGGGGGCGCTCCTTGCCGCCTTCCTCAATCCGCTTTCGATCGGCGCCGCCGTCGCGTTCATTCACGCCTTCGTGCGCGCGCGCCGCGGCCTCGGCGTGATCGAGGCCGCGGCTTGCGAGAAGTGCGGCCGCGCGTTCTGCTCCCGGTGCCACGCCGCCGCGAAGAGCTCCGCCTACTGCACGCAGTGCGTGCACCTGTACGTGAAGAAGGACGGCGTCTCGCCGGTCGTCCGCGCGAAGAAGGTCAAGGAGGTCGAGCGGCACGTGGCCATGACCAACGTGGCGGTCCGGCTCTTCAATCTCGTCGTGCCGGGCGCGGGGAGCCTCCTCGCGAACCGCATCGGGTCGGGCGTTCTCACGATGTTGCTCTGGGGAGGGGCCCTGGCGCTCCTTCTCCTGCCGGCGCACATGCTCGTGGACCCGGGTCGCGTCGGCCAGGCCGACATGGCGGTCGTGTTCGCCGCCGAGCTGGCCCTGCTCGTCATCATCTACATCATCGCGCTGCTGCAGTCCCTGCGGCACTCCGGCTAGCAGGGGGCAAGCATGGCACTCGAGGGCACCCTCAAGGACTTCGCGCTCCCGGACATCTTCCAGCTCATCGGCTTGCAGAAGAAGACCGGCGTGCTGAACCTCAACGACAAGACCGACGAGATCCAGATCGCGTTCAAGGACGGGATGCTGGTCTCCGCCGACTCGAAGAACAAGCGGCTGGAGGAACGTCTCGGCACGCGCCTGGTGCGCTCGGGGCTCATCACGGAAGGCCAGTTGCACGATGCGCTGGAGAAGCAGCGCTCGACCTTCCAGAGGCTCGGCGTCATTCTGGTCAACGGCCAGCTCGTCAGGCAGGATGAGCTGCGCCGCGCGCTGGAAATCCAGACGACGCAGATCGTCTATCGCGTCTTCCGGTGGGAGGACGCCGAGTACCGCTTCGATCAGGACGCGCAGGTTGACTACGACAAGGAGAACTTCCAGCCGATCGGCGCCGAGAGCCTGCTCATGGAGGGCATGCGCATTCTCGACGAGTGGCCGATCGTCGAGAAGGCCGTGCCCTCGACGAGCGCCGTCTTCGAGCGCGTCCCCGTCAACCAGCCCATCGAGATCGAGGCGGAAGAGTCGGACGACGACGACGAGGACGACGACTTCGACTTCGACCTGGGCGCCTCCGGACCGAAGGACGAGCGGCCGGACGCCATCAAGCTGTCGCCACACGAGGGCGCGATCTGGAACCTGCTCGACGGCAAGCGGTCGGTCGAGGACCTCATGTACGCCGCCCGGCTGTCGGACTTCGACGCCTGCAAGGCGATTTACGACCTGCTCAACCGCGATCTCATTCGCGAGCGGTCGGGCGGGACCGGCTCGTCGGGCACCAAGATCATCCCGGCGTTCGCGGCGGAGGCGAGCGCGGCCCTGGTCTGGGGCCTGACGGCTGTCGTGTTCGGCCTCGCTGGCCTCGGTGCCGTCATGTTCCCGAAGAACCCGCTGAACGCGGGCATCACGCCCCTGCCCGTTCTGAGCGCCGACCTCGAGACCTACGAGCTCGCGGCCCTGGGCACGCGCATGGAGCACCTGGTTCGGACCGTCGAGGCGTTCCGGCTCGCCAACGGGGATCAGGCCTACCCGTCGGACTTCGAAGAACTGGTGGATCTCAAGTTCCTGCGCGACGCCGACATCATGTTGCCGCAGGGCGTGCACTTCGAGTACACGCAGCTCAACGAGGGCCAGGGCTACCGCATCCAGGTGGTCGGTCCGGATAACGCCGAGATCCCCGAGCTCGAGCACGTGGCGGGCGAGTCCGCTGCGGACGCCGCTGAGTGATCCCGCGGGTCGCCGCGCCGGGAAGGCGCGGCCTCAGACGCCCGTGCGTCCGGGCCACAGGAGCGCGTGGAGCTGCAGCGTGAATCGCACGCGCGCCAGGCCATCGGCGAGGATCCAGTTCGCGAGGCTCGTCGGATCGAGCACGCCGGTCACGGGCTGCAGGAGCACCGTGCCCGCGAAGTCGCGGAGATCGCGGTCAATCACGTCGCGGGCCCACTCGTAGTCCGCGCGCGATGCCAGCACGAGCTTGACCTGATCGTGGGGGAGGAGCGCCGGCAGGTTCTCGCGCCGCAGCGAGCCACCCTCGCCGGATCCGGGCGCCTTGATGTCCATGATGAGGCGCGCGCGGCGGTCGACGACCGTGATGTCGCGATGCCCGCCGGTCTCGACCTGCACCTCGAAGCCGGCGTCGAGCAGCGCCGCGATCAGCGCCGGCGCGGCTGGCTGGAGCAGCGGCTCGCCGCCGGTCACGGTGACGAACGGGACGGCCCGGGCCTTCACGTCGTCCACGATGGCCGCGATGCGCTGCCGCGTGCCCCCCGTGAACGCCTGCGGCGTGTCGCACCACGAGCATCGCAGGTCGCAGGCGCTGAGCCTCACGAACGTGCAGGGCCGCCCCTGCTCCGTCGTCTCGCCCTGGAGCGACGTGAAAACCTCGTGAACGATGACCGAGTCCATGGTGCCGCCGATCATGCTCCAGGCGGCACGGGATCGCACGAGCGGAAGGGCCCGGGCGTCGCGCGGGTCCCGGCCGGCGGCGGCCGGCGCCGCGCGGTCCGGCGCTCCCCGGTGGAGGACGGCGGCGTGGAGACGGGAGTCCGCGCCGGCGGGTCGTGGACTCGCTCGCTCCACCGTGCCAGGACGCGGCTGTTGATGTAGTCTCGCGGCTTCATGAGTCAGCCTTCGGACGCGAGCGCGGCGCCGGCGCATGACGCGACGCCGATGATGCAGCAGTACCGTCGCCTCAAGGCGGAGGCGGGCGATGCGGTGCTGTTCTTCAGGCTCGGGGACTTCTACGAGATGTTTCATGACGACGCGATCCTCGCGTCGAAGCTTCTCGAGATCACGCTGACCGCGCGCGGCCGCGAGCATGGCGACGGCGGCGTGCCCATGTGCGGCGTGCCGCATCATGCGGCCGAGGGCCACGTCGCCCGGCTCGTCTCCGCGGGCCACAAGGTGGCCATCTGCGATCAGGTCGAGGATCCGAAGCTCGCGAAGGGGCCCGTCCGGCGCGCGATCGTCCGCATCGTCACGCCCGGGACCACGTCCGACGAGCGCATGCTCGCGCCCTCGCGGCAGAGCTACCTGACAGCGGTTCTCGCCGAGAAGGGGCGCGTGGGGCTCGCTCACGTGGATGTTTCGACGGGCGAGTTCATGTTCTCGGAGTTCGATCCGGAGAGCGAGCGCTCGGAGATCGCGAGCGAGCTCGCGGCCATCGCCCCGCGCGAGGTTCTGGTCTGCGAGGAGGCGCCCGGATGGCTCGGCGCGGTCCTGCCGGCGACGGCTCGGGCCGCCGTGACGGCGCTCGACGCGACCGAGTTCGATCGCGCTCCCGCGCGGGATCGAATCGCCACGCGCTGGGGGCCCGGCGCGCTCGGCGCGTTCGGTCTCGAGTCGCGGCCGGGGGCGCTGCGGGCCGTGGGCGCCGCCCTCGCGTACTTGCAGCACGTGCTGCGCGCGGATCTCTCGCATCTCGAGGAGCCGCGCCTGCGGGACGCGGGCGAGGCGGTCGGCCTCGACGCGAGCACGCGGCGCAACCTCGAGATCACCGAGAGCCTCGCGGGGACGGGCTCGGACACGACGCTCGCGGGCGTTCTCGATCGCACGGCCACGCCCATGGGCGCGCGCACGCTGCGCGCGTGGCTCCTGTCGCCGCTCCGCGCGCCGGACGCGGCCTCGGCGCGCCACGACGCGGTGGCGGAGCTCATCGCGCTCGAGCAAGAGGGCGCGGGGTTCCTGCCGCGCCTGCAGGGCACCGGCGATCTCGAGCGCCTCATCGCCCGCGTGGTCATGGGCACGGCGAGCCCCCGCGATGTCGCGGCGATCGGAACGGTCCTGACCCGCGTGCCCGACCTCGTTCGCGCGCTGGCCGCCTGCCGGACGGGCCTGTTGCGCGAGGCAGGCGCGAGGTGCGACGGGCTGCCCGAGATCCGGGAGGCGATCGCGACGACCCTCGTGGACGATCCGCCGGCCATCACGCGCGACGGGGGCATGATCCGCGAGGGGATGAGCCCCGAGCTCGACGAGATGCGGAGCCTCGCGCGCGACGCTCGCGTGCACCTGTCGGCGCTCGAGGCGCGCGAGCGCGAGGCCACGGGCATCGGATCGCTCAAGGTCCGGCACAACAAGGTGTTCGGCTACTACCTCGAGGTCTCCCAGGCCAACCTCGATCGCGTGCCCGAAAGCTGGCAGCGGCGCCAGACGCTCGCGAACGCCGAGCGCTTCGCGACGCCCGAGCTCAAGGACCTCGAGCAGCGCATCGTGCACGCCCAGGATCGCGCGCTCGTCCTCGAGGCCGACCTGTTCGAGCGCCTGCGGGCCCGTGTCGCGGAGCACGCCGGGTCGCTCCGGGGGACGGCGCGCGCGCTCGGACGCGTGGACGCGCTGGCGTCGTTCGCTTCGGTCGCGCTCGCGCACGACTACTGCCGTCCCGCCATGGACTCCTCGCGCGCGCTGGCGATCCGGGGCGGCCGGCATCCGGTCGTCGAGCGCATGCGGCTCGAGCGCACGACGGTCGAGTTCGGCGACGGCCGGTTCGTCCCGAACGACTGCGAGCTCGATGGGGACGAGCGGCAGATCTTCATCCTGACGGGACCCAACATGGGCGGCAAGAGCACCTACCTGCGGCAGGTCGCGCTCATCACGCTCATGGCGCAGGCGGGATCGTTCGTGCCGGCCACCGAGGCGCGCGTTGGCGTCGTGGATCGCATCTTCACGCGCGTGGGAGCCTCGGACAGCCTCGCGACGGGGCAGTCCACGTTCATGGTCGAGATGAGCGAGACGGCGCGGATTCTCCACGAGGCGACGGCGGCGAGCCTCGTCGTGCTCGATGAGATTGGCCGCGGCACGTCCACGTTCGACGGCCTGTCCATCGCGTGGGCGGTGGCCGAGCACCTTCACGAGACGCCTCGCGTGGCGGCCCGCACGCTGTTCGCGACGCACTACCACGAGCTCACGGAGCTCGCGACGCTCTACCCGCGCGTGCACAACCTGCGCATGGCCACGCGCGAGTGGAAGGGCGACATCGTTTTCCTGCATCGCGTGGAGCAGGGCGCGGGCGATCGCTCGTACGGCATCCAGGTCGCGCGCCTGGCCGGGCTTCCCGCGCCGGTGATCGATCGCGCGCGCGAGGTCCTGGAGAATCTCATGAAGGCCGAGCTCGATCCGTCGGGCGAGCCGCGTCTCGCGCGGCATGCCGGGCCCTCCCGGGTCGCGGGCGGGCGAGCGCCGCAACTGCCCCTGTTCGGCGAGCCGGCCGAGGATCCGCGCCTGCGCGAGCTGTGCGAGGAGATCGCCCGCCTCGACGTGGACGGTCTCTCGCCGCGCGCGGCGCTTGACCAGCTGGCCGAGCTACGACGGCGCGCCCGGGGGACGATCGAGGGCTGAGTCGCGCGGCCCCGCGTCCGCGCCGCCGGGCAGGGGTTTCAGGAGCGCCTGGTCGCGCGCGTGCGGGCCGGCTTGGCGATCGGCGCCTTCTTGCGTTTCACGGCGAGCTTCGGCTTGCGCGCCCCCGGCGCCGTCTTGGCCGCCCGCCGCGATGCCGCCTTGCGGGCCCTGAGAGCGGCGTCCGCGCGGCGCTTGGTCTTCCGGAGCGCGAGCCAGGCCTCGAACGGCTCGTGGCCGTCGAAGTAGAGGTCGTACGGGACCTCGCCCGTGAACTCGCAGTCCGTCGGGTCATACTCGGCGCAGATGGTCGGCCTGGTCTCGTACACGCCGCAGAGGTTGTTGGGCAGGAGATTCTTGCAGCGGCTCATGACGAGCAGGTGCCAGACGCCCTTCGCCTTGAAGACGTGGACGCCCTCGTGCATCAGGTACCAGCGGATGTTGTCGTGGTCGAGATCGCTGCGCGGCGTGTCGATGGGCAGGCTGAAGTACTTGCAGCAGCCAGCCTGGCAGCGCACGGCGCACTGATGCCCCATGCCGCCAGGCCTGAACGTCGGCAGGGCAGGGAGCTCGAACGCGAAGGCCTGCGGCGGGGCGGGCCGCAGGCCGGCAGGCGATGCCGGCGCGTCGTCCTTCATGAAAACGATTCGGTCGTCGCGCGCGAGCGCACTGCGGCGCCCGCGCGCTCGGCGAAGTCGGCCACGCTCATCGCGCCCTGATCGCCGCCGTGCCGCAGGCGCAGCGCGACCTGGCCCTCGGCGGCCTCGCGCTTGCCGACCACCAGCTGCCAGGGGATCTTCTCCATCTGGGCGTCGCGGATCTTGCGGCCGATCTTCTCGGAGCGCAGGTCAGCCTCCGCGCGCAGGCCCGCGCGACGGAGCTCGGCCACGACGCCTTCCGCGAACGGCGCGACGTCGTCGGTGATGGGGAGCACGCGCGCCTGCACGGGGCAGAGCCATGGCGGGAAGGAGCCCGCGCGATGCTCGATGTAGACGCCCAGGAACCGCTCGAACGTGCCGAGCACCGCCCGGTGGATGATCACCGGACGCTCGCGCTCGTCCGCCGCGGTCGTGAACGCGAGGTCAAAGCGCTCCGGCAGGTTGAAGTCGAGCTGGATGGTCGAGAGCTGCCAGGAGCGGCCGATGGCGTCCTCGAAGAAGAAGTCGATCTTCGGGCCGTAGAAGGCGCCGCCGCCTTCGTCGGTCTCCCACGTCATGCCCGAGCCCTCGAGCACGGCGCGCAGGGCGGCCTCGGCGCGATCCCAGAGCTCGCGCTCGCCGATCGCCTTCTCGGGGCGCGTGGAGAGCGTCACGCGCGGCTGACCGAGCCCGAGCGTCTCGTACACGCGCCGGATCATCGACAGCACGCCGTCAATCTCGGCCTGGATCTGCGCCGGCGCGCAGAAGATGTGCGCGTCGTCCTGCGTGAGCGCGCGGACGCGGGTCAGGCCCTGCGTGACGCCGGAGCGCTCGTAACGGTGGAGCCGGCCGAAGTCCGCGAAGCGGACGGGGAGCTCGCGATACGACCACTTGCCCTCGCCGAACATGAGGCAGTGGGCGGGGCAGTTCATGGGCTTGGCGCCGAACTCGCGCTCGTCCACCTCGAGCATGAACATGTTCTCGCGGTAGTTGTCGTAGTGTCCCGAGGTCTTCCAGAGGCTCGTGTCAAAGATCTGCGGCGTGATGACTTCCTGGTAGCCGTACTCGCCGTAGAGCTCGCGCATGAACGCCTGGAGCGAGTTGAAGACGATCGTGCCCTTCGGATGGAAGAAGGGCATGGCCGGCGACTCGGGGTGGAAGCTGAACAGCCCCAGCTCCTTGCCGAGCTTGCGGTGGTCGCGGGCCTTCGCCTCCTCGAGCCGCTTGAGGTACAGCTCGAGCTCTTCCTTCGTGGGCCAGGCGGTGCCGTAGATGCGCGTGAGTTGAGGGTTGCGCTCGTCGCCGCGCCAGTAGGCACCCGCGATGGTGGTCAGCTTGAAGTGCTTGAGCTGCCCCGTGCGATCGAGGTGCGGACCCTGGCACAGGTCGGTGAACTCGCCCTGCGTGTAGGTCGAGATGCTCCCGTCCGGGATGCCCTGGATCAGCTCGAGCTTGAAGGGGGCGCCGCGGAAGGCTTCGAGAGCCTCGGCCTTGCCGAGCTCTGCCCGGACGAGGGGGAGGTTCTCCTTCGAGATCTTCCGCATCTCGGCTTCGATGCGCTCGAGATGCTCGGGCGTGAGCGTCTCGGGGACCACGACGTCGTAGTAGAAGCCGTTGTCGACGGTGGGTCCGATGGCGAGCTGCGTCTCGGGCCAGATGCGGCGCAGCGCCTGCGCCATGACGTGGGCGGCGGTGTGGCGGAGCTTCTCGAGATCGAGCTGTTCGGGGCTGAGACTCTCGACGTTCGCGACGTCGGCGTGCGAGGACATGGGAACCTCTGGGGAGTGCGGGCCGATACGAGGGGCTCGCGGGCGTGAAGGCGTGCAGTCTATCGCGGTTCCGAGATGAGCGGTCGCATCGCGCCACATGACGCGGCGGAACGCCCCGGCGGTGAGGTCCCGCTGCCTGGACATCAAGAGGGTGTTCCACCAGGATTGACACGAGCTTGAACCCGCCCTCGCGCTCGGCCTAACCTGCCCTCGAGCGCGCTTCCGTGCCCGTCGCTCGCGGGTCCCTGCCGTCGACACGGCCTGGACCCGGCGCGGGCTCCTCGTTCACGCATCTCCCGGCCGCCCGTCCGCGGGCCGCCGCGGGAGGATGGCTGCTGATGTCGTTCGCCTTCCGACTGATGACCGCGAGCCTGCTCGCGACCCTGGCCCTCGCCACGCCCTGCCGCGCCGGGAGCGGCGGGCCCGACACCTTCGGGTACCGCTGGCACGACATCAACGATCCCAGGGGCTGCCCCATCCAGGCCGACGTCTTCCAGCTGGCCAACCCGGCCAACTTCGCCACCAACGTGATCGGCCCGATCAACCTGGGGTTCAGCTTCCCGTTCTACGACCGTCTCGTGTCGCAGGTGTGGTTTCACCAGGCAGGGCTCGTCTGCTTCCAGGCGCCGCCCACGGCGCCGCTGTCGGCGAACCAGAACATCCCGACGAACGACACGGTCGGCGGCTTCATCGCGCCCTACTGGGGGTTCCTGCAGCTCGGCTCGCCCAACGTGTACTGGGAGAGCTTCCTGAACGACGGCTACTTCAAGGTCTCGTTCAACTACGCGCGGCCGCTGGATGGCGCGGGCCCGCTGCAGTTCGAGGTCTACCTCTACCGCAACGGCGACATCCGCATCGAGTACCTGCGGCCCGGAACGGGATCGGCGGTGACGATCGGCATCGAGTCGTTCGATCAGCGCGATGGCCTCCAGATCCGCAAGGACGCGAACAGCTCGGGCGGGCTCACCTATGGCACGCCCACGCCGTTCTCCATCTGCATCAAGCGCCCCAAGTACCTCGACTGCGCGCCGGCCACGCCGATCTCGTGCAACACGCCGATGCCGGGCACCTCGCCCGCAAGCGTCACCAGCAACGTGCTGCAGTACGGATGCGGCACCGGGTCATGGGCCGGCAAGGAGCGCGTCTACCGGCTCACGGTGCCGGACCTGTCCGACCTGAACATCGCCGTCACCGGCACGGGCGCACGCGTCATGGCCGCATGGCTCTTGCGCGGGTGCGACGAGTACGAGTGCCTGGCGGGGGGCTCGGCCAACTTCGCGGCGCTCACGGTGACGCCGGGCACGTACTACGTGGTGGTGGACGCGCTCGCGCGAGCGGATGAGGGCGCCTTCACGCTCTCGGTCACGTGCACGCCGCTGTCCGATCCCATCGCGTGCGGCGAGACCCTGGCCGACACGACGGTCGGGCAGCCAGGGCGCCTCGACAACTACCCCTGCCTCCCGGGCGACATGGGCGGATCAGAGCAGTTCTACTCGGTGAACTTCGTGCCGCCGGGGAACCTCAACGTCACGGTCGCCTCCGGCACGGGCCAGGCGGCATTCATCTTCGATCCCAACCTGCCGCTGGCAGCCAACAACTGTCTTGTCGGCGGCGTGGGCGGCACGGTGCTCTTCGGGCCTCCTGCCGGCACGTACCTCATCGCGGTGGATGGCCCGGCGGGCGGCAACGGCCCGTTCAACATCTCGCTGAGCTGCCAGCCGGAGATCTCGTGCAGCCCGCCGGCCGCGAGCCTGGCCTGCCAGGCGTCGGTCAGCGGCTCGACCATCGGCGTCACGCCGCGCGCGGACTTCTACCGCTGCACGACCGTGCAGTACGACGGCCCCGAGCTCGTCTACGAGTTCGTGAACCCGGTGCAGCAAACGGTCTCGTTCGTGCTGACGACGACGGAGCCCGGCCTCGATCTCATTCTCCTCGAGACCTGCAACGAGGGGGACTGCGTCGAGATCGGTGACACGAGCATCTCGAAGGAGCTGCCTCCGGGCACGTACTACGTCGTCGTGGACGGGCGGGGCGGCGCGTCCGGCACGTTCACGCTCTCGACGATCTGTGGATTCGGCCTCGACCCGGCCGTGCTGAGCGTGACCGGCGCCGCGGGGGAGTGCTTCACGGAGCGCAAGACGGCCTGGATGACGCCCGAGATCGTGCAGGCGGACATCCTGTTCGGCATTGACCTCACGGGATCGATGTCCGGCGTCCGCAGCCAACTCCAGGCGAACATGAACGACATCATCGATCGCGTCCAGGTCTTCATCCAGGACGTGGCCTTCGGTCTGGTGTCCTACAAGGACTATCCGAACTCCTTCCCGATGTCCGTTCCATGCTCCTACTCGCAGGCGTATGGCGGCGGCACCGACTACGCCTACCTCCTGCACCAGCCCATGACGACGGACCGGACGCAGATCGAGAACGCCGTGAACGCGCTGCCGCCCGCGAGCGGCGGCGGCGACCTGCCGGAGTCCTCCAGCCGGATGCTGCACGAAGCCGCGGCGGATCCGGGCATCGCATGGCGGACGAACAGCCGCCGGCTGCTCGTGGCGTTCGGCGACGACATGCCGCACGACTGCAACGTCCTGGCCTGCCTGGGCGGAACGGCGTCCTCGCGCGGGCTGGACCCCGGTCGCGACAACACGGTCGGCACGGCCGACGATCTCGCCATCCTGGATGTCGTCCAGGGGCTCGTGGACAACCAGATCGTCCTGCTGCACCTGACCAACTCGGCCGCCGGCGAGGGGGGCTTCTCCTTCAACGAGATCTGGGACTGCTGGTCCCGGCTGACGGGAGGCCAGGGCTCGCAGCTCAACGGGAACGGCACCGTGCCGTCGGGCATTGACCTGGCGGAACTGGTCGCCGACCTGATCCGCGCGCAGGGCTCGCGCTGCACCGAACTGCGCCTGCGGGCCGAGGCGGGCTTCGAGTCCTGGGTCACGCTCGTGACGCCGACCTACACGGACGTCACGCTGCCGACGATGGCGCAGTTCGACATCACGTTCTGCGTGCCCGCGGGAACGCCGCCGGGACCGTACTCGTTCGTCGTGGAGCTCCTCTGTGGCGATCAGGTCGTCACGACGCAGACCGTGAACGTGGACGTCACGATCGACTGCTCGACGACGATCGTCAGCCGCCCCCGCGACGCCAGCATCTGCCAGGGCGACTCGACCATGCTCGACGCGTCCGGCATGACCGTCGTCAACTGCGCCGGAAGCGCCGTGTACGAGTGGCGCGACGGGGCCGGCACCCTGGTTGGCTCGCTGCCCACGCTCACGGTCAGCCCGGCCACGACGACGACCTACACCGTGACCGTGAGCTGCTCGGCGGATCCTGCCTGCAGCGCCAGCGCGAGCGCCACGGTGAGCGTCGAGAGCCGCCCGGTCCTGGGCACGGGCCTCGCCGAGGATCCGTACGACTGCAACCTGGGGCTTTCGGTGTCCTGGGATGCCGCGGCGTTCCCGGGCGCTCCGGGGAGCTACAACGTCTACCGCTCCGAGGTGAGCTGTGCCGACGCGCTGACCCGCCCGCCGATCTCGGCGCCGGGCCTGACCGCCACGCGCTTCGTGGACGGCACCACGCGGCACGGGCGGACCTACTACTACGCGGTCCAGGCGGAGTCGCCGGGCCTCGCCGGCCCCTGCCGGCCGGCGGGTCCCGCCAACGGCGGCGTCGTCTCCGCGACGACCCTGTGCCTCGGACCGGTGACCGAGATCGACAACCCGGGCTTCCCGGACTTCCTGGGCTGGTCACTGCGCGTCAGCCATCTCGGCCAGCAGGTGACGCTGGACTGGACCGGCGGTCGCGCGCTGGTGGCAGGCGAGCACTACCACGTGACCAAGGGGACGGATCCCCAGGTGCTCGGGATGGTCAACGCCGAGAACCAGATCGCCGAGACCCACGTCGAGACGGACACGTCCGCCCGGCTGCAGTTCTTCGACGTGCGCATCGCGAACTCCTGCGAGGAAGTCTCGCTGGACGATGAGCCCCCGGGCTGGGACGCGGGCCGCTGACGCGCCCGCGCCCCGCTGCCCGCGTCGCCGCTGGCGCGTCCGTGAAAACTTCGTGCAACTCGCGCTCGCGCCTTGAACGGGCCGGTTTCCGCTGTCACGATGCGCGCTCGCCTCGGGCGCCGCTAGGGGGCGGGCTGCTCGAGCACGGGACCCGCACGTGTCTGCACTCCTCGTCGTCGGTTCGGTGGCGCTCAGCGTCGCCGCTGGATTCCTGGTCACCCGGGGCCTGCTGTCGCTCATGCTGTCGGCGCTCCCGGGCGTGCGCTCCGGCCCCGACGCGGGCTGACCCTCCTCCCGTTCGCCTCCCGCAGTCCGTCGCCCGTCCGGCCCCGGAGTCCCGTGCGCGCTGACGACCTGGACTACGACTGCCCGGAGGCCTCCTGCGCCCAGCGCCCGGCCGGGGAGCGCGATGCCGCCCGGATGCTCGTCCTCAGATCGTCCGGAGCGATGGAGGACGACCGGGTGAGTCGGCTGGCCGCCCACGTGCGTGAAGGCGACGTGTTCGTGCTGAACGACTCGCGCGTGCAGCCCGCGCGCGTGGATGCCACCAAGGACAGCGGCGGCCGGGTGGAGATCCTCGTCCTCGAGCGCCGCGCGGCGGGAGGAGAGGATCGCTGGCTCGCGATGATGCGCGCGTCGCACGCGCCGAAGGCCGGCCGCACGCTCGACCTGCCGGGGGGCGCGCGCGTGCGGGTCGTCGGCCGCGAGGGCGACCTGTTCGTGCTGGCCGTCACCGACGGGGATCTCGCCGCGACGCTCGCGGCCCATGGCCGGCCGCCGCTCCCGCCGTACATCCGGCGCGAGGCCGACGCCGACGACGTGCGGCGCTACCAGACGACCTATGCCCGGACCGAGAGCTCGGAGTGGGGGAGCGCCGGCTCCTCGGTCGCTGCCCCCACCGCCGGACTTCACTTCACGCCCGAGCTCATGGCCGAGATCGAGCGGGCGGGCGCGACGTTCGTGCGCGTGGCGCTCGGTGTCGGCCCGGGGACGTTCCGCCCGATCGAAGGCGACAGCGTCGAGGATCACCGCATGCACGAGGAGCCGCTGGCCATCCCCGACGAGGCGGCCGACCGTCTGGACGCCGCCCGCGCGCGCGGGGCGCGGATCACCGCGGTGGGGACCACGAGCCTGCGCGCGGTCGAGGCCGCGGCCACGCCCTCGGGCCGGGTCCGCGCGCTGCGCGCCGCGCACACGGGTCTGTTCTGCCATCCGGGCACGGAGTTCCGCGTCGTGAGCCGGCTCATGACGAACTTCCACCGGCCCCGGTCCACGCTCCTCGCGCTCGTCGCCGCGTTCGCCGGCACCGAGCGCGCGCTCGAGCTTCACCGCCAGGGCGTCGCGCGAGGCTATCGCCTGTTCTCGTACGGCGACGCGACGCTGGTCGAGCGGCCCGCATGAGCGAGCCGCTCTCGTTCGAGGTGCTGGCGCGCGACGCGTCGGGCGCGCGGCGTGGCCGGCTGGTCCTGCGGCACGGCACGGTGGAGACGCCCGTCTTCATGCCGGTCGGCACGCAGGCGACCGTGAAGGCCATGACGTCGCGCGAGCTGCAGGCGATGGGCGCCGAGATCATCCTGGGCAACGCCTACCACCTGTGGGTGCGCCCGGGCCACGACCGGATCGCGCGGCTGGGCGGCCTGCACGCTTTCATGGACTGGCCGCGATGCCTGCTGACGGACTCGGGGGGGTTCCAGGCGATGAGCCTGTCCGAGCTCCGGACCATCTCCGACGAGGGCGTCGCGTTCCGATCGCATCTCGACGGATCGAAGCTCCTTCTCACCCCCGAGGAGAGCATCCGCATCCAGCGGGCGCTGGGCTCGGACATCATGATGGTGCTGGACGAATGCCCGCCGCTTCCGGCCGATCCCGCGAGCCTCCTCCAGGCCGTCGATCGAACGACGCTGTGGGCCGAGAGGTGCCTCGTCGAGCGCGCGCCGGGCGATGGCGCGCTGTTCGGCATCGTGCAGGGCGGCACGGACGAGGCCCTGCGGCGCCGATCGGCGGACGCCATCACGGCGATGCCGTTTCACGGCTTCGCGCTGGGGGGCCTGTCGGTGGGGGAGAGCCAGGAAGCCACGTGGCGCACCGTCTCGGTCGCGGCGCCCCTGCTTCCCGCGAGCGCGCCGCGGTACCTCATGGGCGTGGGGCGGCCGGAGGACCTGGTCGAGTCCGTGTTCCGCGGCATCGACATGTTCGACTGCGTGCTTCCGACGCGCAATGCCCGCAACGGGAGCCTCTTCACGCGGTCGGGCTCGATGAACATCAAGCGAGCCGAGTTCGCCGACGACCCGCGCCCCGTGGCCGAGGACTGTGGCTGCGAGACCTGCCAGCGGCACTCGAGGGCGTACCTCAGGCACCTCTACATGGCGGGGGAGATCCTCGCCAGCCGCCTGAACACGATCCACAACCTGACCTTCGTGCTGGACCTCATGGCGGGGATGCGAGCCGCCATCGAGGCCGGCCGGCTGGCGGACTACCGGGGCGCCTTCTGGGCGGCGCGCGGCCAGGAGCCGCCGCCGATCGCCTAGCGCGGCACGGCCGCAACCGAACGGGGATGCTCGGTCGGAGCCGCCGCGCATCAACGCAGGGGGGACCAGCCGGTCCCCCCTCGGCTGTCGGGGCGGCCCTCCAGCCTCACCCCCTCCCGCCACGCGCTGCGCGCGTGCATGAGGATGATGGGTAGTGAACTCATGCAGGGGGGACCAGCCCCTTCCGGACGAAACGCGTTCGCGTTTCGTCTCTCGGGTGCTGCGCACCGCTCGCCCTCGGCTGTCGGGGCGGCCCTCTGCTGAGGACGAAACGCGTTCGCGTTTCGTCTCTCGGGTGCTTCGCACGCCTCGCCCCCTCCCGCCACGCGCTGCGCGCGTGCATGAGGAGTTCGTCCTCCGGAATCTTCGCAAGCTGGCGGGAAGCGGCGGACGAAGAGAGGAGAGGGCGGCCGCCTCACGGTGGCCCCTGCGGCCCATCACCCGTCCGCGCGCGGCCCCCGGCGCCCGCCCGGGCTCTCCACGGGACGGCCCTGCGACGGCCCCCCAGCGGCCCTGCGGGGCGCTCTGCCCCCCGGCCCGCCTCGCGCGTTGCCTCGCGGGGGCGCGTGCTGGTAGCCTGACCGGCCGGTCCCCGTGGCATGTCGCCGCGTCCGCGGGGCATTTCGGGGGCGGATCGCGGCGCCAAGGACGGTTCCGATGTCGGAGCGCACCACCATTCCGTGCAGTCTCATCGCGAGGCTCCTGGCCTGCGTCCTCGCCGTGGCCATCGCGCCGCGAGCGGCCGACGCCTATGTCGTCGTCACGAGCGACAATCGCGTCTATGAGGTGGACAGCCGGCCAGAGCTCAAGGGAGATCTGGTGCTGTTCCAGGCGAACGGCCGGACCGTCAGCCTCCGCATCTACGACGTCAACATCGCCAAGACCAACGAGCTGAACCACCTCATGGATCAGGGGGGCACCGCGTCGGCCGTGCAGGCGCAGGTCCGGCAGCTCCGCCCCACGATCCCGAACGACGAGCGCCTGATCGTGTCCAGCCGCCTGACGCGCCTCATTGACGACGAGTACTCCGAGGAGGCGCGTCTCGCGCGCCGCGAGGCCCCGGGCACCATGTCGTCGTTCGATCGCGATTCGCCGGGCCGCCGCCGCGCCTCGACCTACGAGACGGATGGCGGCGTCACCGTGAACGAGCGCGCGGGTCGATCCTTCGAGGGCGAGGCGCGATCGGCCATGGACGAGGCGCAGCGGCGGATGGACTCTCCCGGTTCGACCGGCTCGGGTTCGCGCGGTGACTCCGGGATGAGCGCGCGCGAGGCCGGCCGCGCGGCCGACCTCGACGGCGAGATTGCCGCCGAGCAGGAGTACCTGCGCAAGCTGACGGGCGGCGAGGTCACCGTGGCGGATCTCGACGGCGAGATCGATCGCACGATGGCGAAGATCAAGCGGCTGCAGAAGCGCCGCGACGGCATGGGTTCGAGCGGCGCCGCGGCGGCGGGCGGTCATCCGTCCGGCTCGCGCGAGGCCAAGTGGGCGGCCGAGCTCCAGGACGCGGAGTCCGAGCTCCAGCGGCTGCGCGGAACGCAGGCGGGGAGCGACGCTTCCGGCCGCGAGCGCGAGGTCGTGGACGAGCGCATCGGCGAGCTCGAGTGGAAGATCAACCGCCTGCGCCGGCGGCTCGACGGGGCCGAGTAGCGAGGCCCGCACGGGCGCCAAGCACGACTCCCTCAGCCGCCCCTCGCTCGCGTTCGTGGGCGCTGGCGCGGCGGCCGGCTCCTTGCTGCCCGCGCTGAAGCGCGCGGGCTGGCCGGTGAGCGGGCTCGCGGCGCGCACGGCCGAGGCGGCGCGGTCCGCGGCCGGCCGGCTGGGCGTCGCGGCCCTCGGATCGCCCGAGTCCCCCGAGCCTGGCCTCCGGTCCGCGGCCGTGGTTGTCATCGCCGTCAGCGACGGCGCGATCACGGACGTCGCGCGCCTCCTGGCCGGGTCGTCGGGGCCGTGGACGGGGCGCGTGGCCCTGCACGTGTCCGGAGCGCTCGCCTCGGACGCGCTCGCGCCGCTCGCCGCGGCGGGCGCGGGGACGGCCAGCTGGCATCCCCTCGCGACGCTCCCGCCCGGCGGCGGCCCGGCTCCCGCGGGCATTCCGTACTTCGGCGAGGGAACGGACGCCGGCGTCGAGATGGCGCGGCTGCTCTCCGAGGCCCTCGGCGGGAGCTTCTCGCGACTGGCGGCCGAAGCCAAGCCCGCGTATCACGCGGCCGCCACGATCGCCGGGAACCTGGTCACCGTCCTTCATGCCGCGGCGGCCGAGGTCCTGCGCGAGCAGGGCGTCGCCGAGCCCGAGCGGGCGCTGGCCGTGCTGGCGCGGGCGAGCCTGGAGAGCGCCATCGAGCGGCCGGGCCTCGCGGGGCTGACGGGCCCGGTCGCGCGCGCCGACGCGGGCACGCTCGAGCGGAACGTCGCGGCGCTGGCGGGCGCGCCGGCCGCGCTCCGTGCCGCGCACGCGGCGCTGTCCCTGCTCGCGGCCGACGCGATGGCCGCCGGCAAGCCGCCGGACCCCGCCCGTGACCGGTGCGTCGCCATCCTGGTGCGGGAGCTCATGGAGGCCACGCTGGAAGTCGGCCGGCGGCGTCCGCCGGAGCCCGGGGAGCCGCCAGCCCGGGTAAACTGACGCCATGATTCGGGGAATGACGGGCCACGGGCGCGGGGAAGCCGAGGGGGGAGGACTGCGCGTGACGGCCGACGTGCGAACGCTGAACCACCGGTTCCTCGACTGCGAGGTCCGGGGCCCGCTCTCGCCCGACCTGGAGGCCGAGGTCCGCGCGCGCGTCGGCTCGCGGGTCCAGCGCGGCCGCGTGGAGGTGGGCGTGACGCTGGACTCGGGCGGCACCACCGCGGCCTCGGTGCGCGTGAATGTCGCCACCATGCACGCGATGGCGGCCGGCCTGTCCCAGGTCGCGCGCGACCTGGGGGTGGCCGACGGCCTGCGTCTCGAGCACCTCGCGGCCCTGCCCTGGGCGCGCGCGCTCGAACCGGCCTTCCCGGAGACGGACGCCGCGGGCCGGGCCGCGGTGCTCGCCGCGGTGGACGACGCCCTGGCCGGCGTCGTGGCCATGCGCGAGCGGGAAGGCGCCGACATGGCGCGCGAGATGGCCGCGCGCGTCGGGGCGCTGAAGGACCACGCGCTCGCGGCGCGACAGGCTGCCGCCGCGGCGGCGCCCGCTCAGGCGCAGCGCTTGCGCGAGCGCATGGAAGAACTTCTCGCGGGACTCCCCGCCGACCGTGGTCGGCTCGAGCAGGAGGCGGCGATCGCCGCCGACCGCGCGGACGTCACGGAGGAAGTGGTCCGCCTCGAGGCCTTCCTCGACCGCCTGTCCGAGTGCCTGGAGGGCGAAGGACCGCAGGGGAAGCGCCTGGACTTCACGCTCCAGGAGGCGTCGCGCGAGGTGAACACGATGGGCGCGAAGTCCCGGTCGCAGGACCTGTCCGCGCGGGTCATCGAGATGAAGTCCGAACTCGAGCGCCTGAGAGAGATGGCCGCCAATGTCGAGTAGCTCCGCCACGGGCAGCCCGCGCGGCACGCTGGTCGTGATCTCGGCCCCGTCGGGCACCGGCAAGAGCACGCTGGTGCGCCGGCTCATCGAGAGCGAGCCGCGCCTCGTGATGTCGGTCTCCGCCACGACCCGGGCGCCGCGAACGGGCGAGCGCGATGGCCTCGACTACCACTTCCTGGAGCGCGAGGCCTTCGTCGCCAAGCGCGACGCCGGCGAGTTCCTGGAGCACGCCGAGGTTCATGGCAACCTGTACGGGACGCTGCGCGGTCCCGTGGCGGCCGAGCTCGCGGCGGGCCGCGATGTCTTGCTCGAGATCGACGTGCAGGGCGCGCGGCAGGTGCGCGCTTCGAGCGCGGGCGCGCGCTTCATCTTCGTGCTTCCGCCGTCGCGCAAGGAGCTCGAGCGCCGCCTGCGCAGCCGCGGCCTCGACGCGGAGGACGTGATCGCCCGGCGCCTGCTGAACGCCTCGGGCGAGGTCGCGGCGGCGATGGAGTACGACCACGTGGTCGTCAACCAGGATCTCGCCGAGGCGCATGCGGCGCTGCGATCCATCCTGGCGTCCTACCGGCAGTCGGCGGAGTCCATGCGCGAGATCGTCCGGTCCGTGCTGGAGACCTTCGGGGACGGCCCGCCGTGGGCGCCATGAGCGGATCGCCCCGGATCGTGCTCGCCGTGTCGGGCGGCATCGCGGCCTACAAGGCGGCCGAGGTGCTGCGCGGATTCCAGAAGGCGGGCTGCGAGGTCCGCGTGACCATGACCGAGAACGCCGCGCTGTTCGTGGGGCCGCTGACGTTCGCGGCGCTGTCGGGCCATCCCGTGTCGTCCGGGCGCCTGCAGGGCGAGGACGACGCGTCCATGGCCCACGTCGAGGTCACGCGCGGCGCCGCCCTGTTTGTCGTCGCCCCCGCCACCGCCAGCACGATCGCCAAGCTCGCGTGCGGCATCGCCGACGACTGGCTGACGACGCATGCGCTGGCGTGCGAGGCGCCGCTGCTCGTCGCCCCCGCCATGAACGCGCGCATGTGGCGGCACCCCTCGGTCGTGGCCAACTTCGCGACGCTCGTGGCGCGCGGCGCCACCATCGTCGAGCCCGAGACGGGAGACCTCGCCTGCCGCGAGGTCGGCGCCGGCCGGCTGGCGGATCCCGCGAGCATCGTCGCTCGCGGCATGGCGCTGATCGCGTCGGCAGGGTCGTCGCGGGATGGGGACCTGGCCGGGCTCCACGTCCTGGTCACGTCGGGCCCGACGCACGAGCCCCTGGACGACGTGCGGTTCCTGGGCAACCGCAGCAGCGGGCGCATGGGCCACGCCATCGCGGAGGCGGCCCGGGCGCGGGGCGCGAGCGTGGACCTCGTGTCGGGGCCCGTGGCGCTGGGCGATCCCGAGGGCTGCTCCGTCGCGCGCGTCGCGACGGCGGCGCAGATGGCCGACGCCGTCGGGCAGCGCCTGCCTCGCGCCGACATCGCGGTCTTCGCGGCCGCGGTGGCGGACTACAGGCCGGAGGCCCGCCCGGGCAAGCTCCGGCGGGAGGACGCGCAGCGCCTCGATCTCGCGCTGACGCGCACGCGCGACACGCTCGCGGAGGCGGTGGCCGCCGCGCACGGCGCGCTCCTGGTGGGCATGGCCGCCGAGGTGGGGCCCGACTGGCTCGCGAGCGCGCGAGCCAAGTTCGCGCGGAAGGGCTGCCACCTGCTGGTGGCCAACCGGGTGGACGGCCCGTCGTCCGCCTTCGACGCCGAGGACAACGAGGTCGTGATCTTCGGGCCGGGCGCAGCCGAACGCGCCGTCCCGCGCGCGAGCAAGCGGGCCATCGCGGACGCCATCCTCGACAGCGCGCTGGCGGCGCGCCGCGGAAGCGCCGGATGAGCGACACGCTGCGCGCTCAGATGATCGCCCGCCTCCAGGAACTCGCGGACCTGGGCGTGGACGGGCTCCCCCGCGTGAATGTCCTGGGCGGGCCGGCCGCGCGGCCGGCGTCCGGGCCCGGAGATGTCGCCGAACCCGCCGGGAAGGCGCCGGCCGAGGCGCAGGCCCCGTCCTCTGCGCGCCCGGTCGTGGCCGCGGCCGCTGGCGACGGGCTGAACCTGGACCTCACGGGCCTGCGCGCCTTCCTGGCTGACTGCGCGCGCTGCAAGCTCTGCGAGGGTCGCACGCAGGTCGTCTTCGGCGTGGGCAATCCGTCGGCCCGGCTCATGTTCGTCGGCGAGGCGCCCGGCCGGGACGAGGACCTGCAAGGCGAGCCCTTCGTCGGACGCGCGGGTCAGCTCCTGACGGACATGATCGAGAAGGGCATGGGCCTGAACCGTGGCGACGTGTACATCGCGAATGTCGTCAAGTGCCGGCCGCCCGAGAATCGGAACCCCGAGCCGGACGAGGTCGCCGCCTGCTCGCCGTACCTCAGGCGTCAGGTGGCGCTGGTGAACCCCGAGGTCATCGTGGGCCTGGGCAAGTTCGCCGTGCAGACGCTCCTGCAGGTCACGACGCCCATCAGCCAGCTCCGCGGGAAGTGGCACGAGTACGAGGGGATTCCGCTCATGCCGACCTTCCATCCGGCCTACCTGCTGCGCAGTCCGGGGGAGAAGCGTCGCGCGTGGGAGGATCTGCAGGCGGTCATGAAGCGCATGGGGCTGGGCCGCGCCTGAAGCGGGCGCCCGGGCGCTCGCCGCGCCGTGAAGGCGTCAGTGAGCGGCGCGTTCGGGGCGAGCGTAGCTCTGAGGGATCAGCTGGTAGGCCCAGGGGGCGGTCGTGGTGATGGCGCGCAGGTGCGGGCGCAGCCCCTCGGGGAGCGCGGCGATCAAGCTGTCCACGGCGGCGGGGCCCTTGGCCGCGGCGATCGTCTCCTTGACGATGCCGATGGTCGGCAGGAGCGTCATGGCGACGTTGCGGGGATCGGGCTGGCCAGCCCGTTCAGCGGCCTCGTGCAGCAGGGCGGTCATGGGGTCGCCCGCGGCGCCCGCCAGCGCGGCCTCCCAGCCCCGGCCCGACGAGCCCTTGCCCGAGAAGCACTCGCCGGGAAGAGCCTGCCGCAGGATCGACGTGGCGCTCGCGCCGCCCCAGTTCGCCAGGATGGACACGGTGGCGGAGAGCCATCGCCGGCCGCTGGCGTCGTTCTCCGCGCGGGCCACGCGTCGGACGCGCTGGACGAGGTCGGCATGAGACATCGAGTGGACTCCCGGGGTGGAGCCGCGATTCTGTCATGCCCGCCTGCCGGCCGGCGAGGCCGTCGCGCCTCCCGCCGGTGGCGGTGAGCGGGATCACGCGATGACGCGGTTCCTGCCCTCGTGCTTGGCGCGGTACAGGCGCTCGTCGGCCATGCGGATCAGATCCATGGTGTCGAGCGGCGGGCCGGGGAGGTGCGTGGCCACGCCGATGGAGATCGTGACCGAGAGCCGCAGATCCTTGTAGGCGAAGTCGCGCTTCTCCACCTGGACGCGGATCGTTTCGGCCAGCGCGACCGCGACGGGCGGGGGGCTGTCCGGGAGGAGCACGGCGAACTCCTCGCCGCCATAGCGGTAGGCCGGGGGCTGGCCGGGGGCCGCGGCGAGCGTGTCCTTGAGGATGGAGCCCATGCGCTCGAGCACGAAGTCGCCGACCTGGTGGCCGTGGCTGTCGTTGATGGCCTTGAAACGGTCCACGTCCGCCAGGAGGAGAGAAATGGGCATCTCGAGCCCGACGCCGTTCTGGACCAGATCCTCGAGCCGCGACTGGAAGCTCGCGCGGTTCATGCAGCCGGTCAGGGCGTCCACGCTGGCAAGCTGCCAGCGGACGACCTCGTCGTCGGTGAGCCAGTCAATCTTGAAGATGCTCCACTCGCCGATGAAGATGCGGTCGCCCCGCCGGAGCTGCTGGGGGCGCGTCACCATCACGCCGTTCACGAGCGTGCCGTTGAGGCTGTTGAGGTCGTTGATCCAGGCGCGCCGCGACTCGTCCAGCGTCAGCACGACGTGGCGCCGCGAGACGGATCGGTTTTCCTCGCTGAAGACGATCTCGCAGTCGTGGTCGCGGCCGATGAAGACCTCGCGCAACCCGTCCAGCGGAAAGATGCGGCCGGCGTGCTCGCCCGCGATGCCGAGGAGATAGGGCGCCTCCGGCAGGCCGGTGCCGGCGCGCCGGACATGACCTCGCGTGGTCTCCTGATCGGGCCGATCCATCGCATCTCCCCGGGGAACAGGGCGATGCTAGCACACGCGCCGGGCCGCGTCGCAGCGTCACGGTGCTACCATTCGACCCGCCCTCACCCCCCTCATGCCCCGGTCGTTCACCCCGCGCTGCGTCCCCGGGACGCGCGCGCCCAAGGCAGGTTCGCCCCGCGATGCCCAAGCGCCAGGATCTCCGCAAGGTCCTCATCATCGGCTCCGGACCCATCGTCATCGGCCAGGCTTGCGAGTTCGACTACTCGGGGGTGCAAGCCTGCAAGGCTCTGAGGGCCGAGGGCTACGAGGTCGTCCTCGTCAACTCGAATCCGGCCACGATCATGACGGACCCCGAGATGGCCGACCGGACGTACATCGAGCCCCTGACCGTCGAGTTCGTCACGCAGATTCTCGAGCGGGAGCGGCCGCAGGCCGTGCTGCCGACGGTGGGCGGGCAGACCGCCATCAACGTCGCGGTCGCGCTGGCCGAGGGGGGCGTGCTGGACCGCCTCGGCATCGAGTTGATCGGCGCGAAGCTCGATGCGCTGAAGGTGGCCGAGGACCGTCGCCTGTTTCGCGACGCCATGCGCGACATCGGCCTCGCCGTCCCCGAGTCGGACGTGGCGGGCTCCATCGAAGAGGCCCTCTCCATCGCCGAGCGCACGGGATTCCCCGCCATCCTGCGGCCGTCGTTCACGCTCGGCGGGGCCGGGGGCGGCATCGCCTACAACGTGGACGAGCTGCGCGCGCTCGCGCGCGTGGCCATCGAGCGGAGTCCGGTGGGCGAGGTCCTGGTCGAGACGTCCCTGCTCGGCTGGAAGGAATTCGAGCTCGAGGTGATGCGCGACCTGGCGGACAACGTCGTCATCATCTGCTCGATCGAGAACGTGGACGCGATGGGCGTGCACACGGGTGACTCGATCACGGTCGCGCCGGCCCAGACGCTGACCGATCGCGAGTACCAGGTCCTGCGAGACGCCTCC
>CAZTIW010000012.1:40712-105451 GCA_964613915.1 uncultured Thermoanaerobaculia bacterium | reverse complement strand
ACTGCCCGAACGATCCCAACCCCGGTCAGGCCGACGCCGATGGCGACGGCATCGGCGATGTCTGCGACACGTGCACCGACACCGACGGCGACGGCTTCGGCGATCCGGGCCCGGCGGACACCTGTCCGCCCGACAACTGCCCGAACGATCCGAACCCCGGTCAGGCCGACGCCGATGGCGACGGCATCGGTGATGTCTGCGACACGTGCACCGACACCGACGGCGACGGCTTCGGGGATCCGGGCCCGGCGGACACCTGCCCCGCCGACAACTGCCCGAACGATCCGAACCCGGGTCAGGCGGACGCCGACGGCGACGGCATCGGCGATGTCTGCGACACGTGCACGGACAGCGACGGCGATGGCTTCGGGGATCCGGGGCCAGCCGACACCTGCCCCGCCGACAACTGCCCGGCGGATCCGAACCCGACGCAGGACGACAACGACGGCGACGGCCAGGGCGATGTCTGCGATCCGGATGACGACAACGACGGCGTCCTCGACGGCGCGGACAACTGCCCGCTCGACGCGAACCCGACGCAGGACGACGCGGACGGCGATGGCATCGGCGACGTTTGCGACACGTGCACGGATACTGACGGCGATGGCTTCGGCGATCCGGGGCCCGCGGACACCTGCCCGCCCGACAACTGCCCGGCCGTCCCCAACCCCGGTCAGGCCGACGCGGACGGAGACGGCATCGGCGACGACTGCGACACTTGCACGGACAGCGACGGCGACGGCTTCGGCGATCCGGGGCCCGCGGATACCTGCCCGGCTGACAACTGCCCGACCGTCCCCAACCCCGGCCAGGCCGACGCGGACGGAGACGGCATCGGCGATGACTGCGACACCTGCACCGACAGCGACGGCGATGGCTTCGGCGATCCGGGGCCCGCGGACACCTGCCCGCCCGACAACTGCCCGGCCGTCCCCAACCCCGGTCAGGCCGACGCGGACGGAGACGGCATCGGCGACGACTGCGACACCTGCACGGACAGCGACGGCGACGGCTTCGGCGATCCGGGCCCCGCGGACACCTGCCCGCCCGACAACTGCCCGAACGACTGCAACACCAACCAGTCGGATGCAGACGGCGACGGAGTGGGCGATCGCTGTGACGCCACTTGCAACGGCGCTCCCAACAGCGGCACGGACGCAGACGCCGATGGCGTGGACGACAACCCCGGCTGCGATCCCGACCCCGTCGATCCCAACAACCCCGAGCCCACCCCCTGCCCCTGATCGGGCTGGTGGCGGTGTTCGCGAGGCGGTAGACCGGCTCCGGAGGGTCGTCCTCCGGGGCTCTCGCCCTCGGACGTGCGCTCGGCGTCACGGCGCCCCCGCCCGGCCGGCTCCCTGCCCGATCGGCGGGGGGCCCTTGCGCGTGAGGGGTCCCGTTTTGGGCCCCAGCCGGTAAGATGCCCCGAATGCAGCCGCCACGAGGCGGGGCCGGCGCTCAGGCCGGCCCGTTCCGCGGCGCGGAGGATCCGATGCACCGCTTCATGCGCCCCGCCCTCACCCTCACCCTCGCCCTGGCCACCACGGCCGCGCTGCTGTCGTGTGGCCACGGCAATCGCGAGGTGACGATCACGGGCCCCGGCAGCGGCGGCCCGGGCTCCACCCCCACGACCGGGCGGCTGGCGGTTCAGCTGGGTTCGACGACGGTCGCGGTGGTCACGACCGCCGGGTGCGTCCCGGATCCCATCGCCTCCCGCGTGCTCGTCACGGTGGACGGCCGCGGCGCCGGCAGCGCGCGCGTGCCCACGGGAGCATGCGTCCAGCTCGCGCTCGGCGGGCTGGACGGCACGCCAGGCGCCGGGCTCCTCGTCGCTCCGGTGCCCATGGCAACGCCCTGCACGACCGGGAGCGCCTGCGGCGCCGGGTACGTGGTGATGGGCAGCGCCACGATGCCGGCCTCCGGCCTGCTGACGTTCGAGATCGTGACCGACGGCCACGTGGACGCGAGCACGTCGGTGTGCGCCGCCGTGGTGGACAACTCGGGCGGCCAGGTCGTGGCGCTGACCACCACCATCCTCCAGCCCGCCGTGGCCTTCCTCGACAACGACGGCGACGGCGTGGCGTTCTCTCGCGACAACTGCCCGTGCACGTCGAACGCGCAGCAGCTGGACGGCGACGGCGACGGGATCGGCAACGCGTGCGATGCGTGCCCGCTGGGTCCTGACGGCCTGGACGCGGACGCCGATGGCCTGGCCGACGCCTGCGACAACTGCCCCGCCGTGGCGAACCCCGCCCAGGCGGACGGCGACGGGGACGGCCGGGGCGACCTCTGTGACAACTGCCCGGCCGTGAGCAACGCGGGGCAGGTGGACTTCGATGGCGACGGCCTCGGAGACGCGTGCGATCCGTGCCCGGCTGGCGCCACCGACACCGACGGCGACACGATCGCGGACGCCTGCGACAACTGCCCGACGGTCGCCAACGCCTCGCAGGCCAACGGCGACGGCGACGCGCTCGGCGACGCGTGCGACAACTGCCCCGCCGCCGCCCTGCCCGCCCAGCCCGATGGCGACGGCGACGGCCGGGGCGACGGCTGCGACAACTGCCCGGCGGCCGCGAACGCGAATCAGCTCGACCAGGATGGCGACCTGCGCGGTGATGCCTGCGACAACTGCCCCGCGACGGCCAACGCCAACCAGATCGACACGGACGGCGACGGCGCCGGCGACGCGTGCGACAACTGCCTGACCCTGCCCAACCCGGCGCAGGCCGACGCCGACGGCGATCGCGTGGGCGACGCCTGCGACAACTGCCGCACGGTGGCCAACGCCACGCAAGCCGATGGCGATGGCGACGCCGTCGGAGACGCCTGCGACAACTGCCCGACCGTGCCCAACGCGCCGCAGGTGGATGGCGACGGCGATGGCGTGGGCACCGTGTGCGACAACTGCCCCGCCACCGCCAACGCCGGGCAGGCTGACGCCGACGGCGACGGCCTCGGCGACGCGTGCGACACCTGCACCGACTCCGACGGTGATGGCTTTGGCGACCCCGGCCCCGCCGACACCTGCCCGCCCGACAACTGCCCCGCGGTGCCCAACAACGCCCAGGACGATTGCGATGGCGATGGTCTGGGCGACGCCTGTGACACCGTCCAGGGGGACATGGACGGCGACACGATCTGCGACGGCCTCGACAACTGCCCCAACACGGCGAACCCGAGCCAGGCCGACGCCGATGGCGACGCGATCGGCGACGCCTGCGACGCCTGCTTCGGCGACAACGCGTCGGGCGACACCGACACCGACGCGGTCTGTGACGACGTGGACAACTGCGTGACCACCGCCAACACGCCGCAGGACGACGGCGACGGCGACCTGGTCGGCGACGCCTGCGACAACTGCCCGGCCGATCCCAACGGCACGCAGGATGACGCCGACGGCGACATGGTCGGCGACACCTGCGACAACTGCCCCGCGGCTCCCAACGGCACGCAGGATGACGGCGACGGCGACGCGGTCGGCGACGCCTGCGACAACTGCCCCGCGGATCCCAACGGCACGCAGGATGACGGCGACGGCGACGGGGTCGGCGACACCTGCGACAACTGCCCCGCGGATCCCAACGGCACGCAGGACGACGCGGATGGCGACGGCCTCGGCGACGCGTGCGACGCCTGCTTCGGCGCCAACGCCTCGGGCGACACCGACGCGGACGCCGTGTGCGACGACGTCGACAACTGCGTCAGCGTGCCGAACACGGCCCAGGACGACGCCGACGGCGACCTGGTCGGCGACGCCTGCGACAACTGCCCGGCGGCTCCCAACGCGACGCAGGATGACGGCGACGGCGACCTGGTCGGCGACGCCTGCGACAACTGCCCCGCCGATCCCAATGGCACGCAAGATGACGGCGACGGCGACATGGTCGGCGACACCTGCGACAACTGCCCGGCGGCTCCGAACTTCGATCAGCTGGACGGCGACACGGACACCGTCGGGGACGCCTGCGACAACTGCCCCGCGACGTTCAATCCCGGCCAGGCCGATGGCGACGGCGACATGGTCGGCGACGACTGCGACAACTGCCCGGCGGTGCCGAACCCGACGCAGGACGACACCGACCTCGGCGGCGGCGATGGCGTGGGTGATGCCTGCGACAACTGCCCCGGCACGCCCAACCCGGGTCAGGCCGACAGCGACGGCGACGGCGTCGGTGACCCGCCGATCCCGAACGCGCCCGTCTGCGACAACTGCCCCAACACGTTCAACCCGACACAGGACAACGGCGACGGCGACTTCATCGGCGATGCCTGCGATCTCTGCCCGGGCGTCCAGGATCCCCTGTGGATCCTCGGCCAGTGCGACGACGACGGCGACGGCCTGGGCGACCTCTGCGATCCCGACTGCGCGCCCGGCCCGCTCAACCCCGACAGCGACGGCGACGGCGTCGGCCTGTCGTGCGACTGCCTGTTCCCGCCCCTGTGCGACATCAACCCGCTCGACTGCAACTCGTGATGCCCGTCAGCGCCCGCAGAACGCGGGCGCTGGCCGGTGGGCCTGCCGATGCGATGCCGCTGCGGTGAGGAGTGCGACGACGCGCTGGCCGCGTGCCCCGCTTGCGGGCTAGCTCTCGGCCTGCAACCGCCCTCCTCGTCGTCCGCGGCGCCGGCTCCGGACGAGGCCGACGGCGAGAACGACCCGACGCTTCTCTCGGCGGCCTACGTGGACGACGAGACGGGGCGCACACTCCTGTCGCCGCGAACCGGCCAGGTCGAGCCCGAGCCGCGCCGCGAGCGGGCTGTCCGGTGCGAACCGTGCGGCGCGCCGCTCGAGGCGGGCTGGAGGTTCTGCAAGGCGTGCGGCCAGCCGACCGATTCGGCGCCCGGGTCTCACGGCCTCGCGCGCGTGCATCCGTCGGGGCCGGCCGCAACGCGCCCGCTGCGTGACGGCCGGACGCTGATCGGCCGCACGGAAGGCGACATGGTCTTCCCCGAGGACAGCACGCTCAGCAGCCGGCACGCCGCGTTCACGGTGAGCCGCGGCCGCTGCGAGGTCGCGGATCTCGGCAGCACCAACGGCACGTTCGTGTCGATCCGTGGCGAGGAGCCCCTCTCGCCCGGCGACCTGCTGCTCGCGGGCGGGACGCGCCTGCTCTATCGGCTCCGCGCCGGCCGCGCCGAGATCGTCGAGATGATGACTGGAGGCGCCGAGGGCCGGCGCGTGCGGCTGGGATCCCGGCGCTGCCTCGTCGGCAAGGACGAGGCAGCGGACCTGCGCCTGGACGACGATCACGCCTCGCGCCGGCACTGCGAGATCGTGCGCGCGGCGGCCGGCCACGCGGTGCGCGATCTCGGCAGCACGAACCGCACCTACATCCTGCTGACCGCCCCGCGCGTCCTGCGCGATGGCGATCGCGTGGCGGCCGGCGCCCAGTTGCTCGAGTACCGCCGCCTCGACTGAGACGCCCGGGCCTGGCCGCGCTGGCGGCCGCCTCAGCGAGCCCCCGTCGCGTTGACCAGCCGTTCGATCTCCGGTCGGCCGGGGGCCGCTCGCTCGGCGCGCAGCGCGAGCTCGCGCGCGCGATCCGGCTGTCCGGACGCGATCGCCGCCGCGGCGGCGGCGTGAAGCGCCAGCGGCGACTCCGGCTCCGCGCGGAGGGCCATCTCGGCGGCGGCGAGCGCATCCGGGAGCCGTCCCGCCTCGATCAGCGCCAGCGCGCGAGCTGCCTGCGCGGCCGCGAGTCCGGGCTCGAGCGTGGCCGCGAGATCCAGGTCCGCCAGCGCGCCCGTGACGTCGCCCGCGCGGAGGCGCAGCGCGCCGCGATTCGCCCGGGCGCGTGCGTCGGCGGGCGCGAGGCGCAGGGCCTCGTCCAGGAGCTCGCGCGCTCGCGCCTCCGCGCCGGCAAGAGCCTGGGCGGCAGCGGCGTCGGAGAGGAGCTCCGCCCGCTCGCCGGCGGGCCGATCCCGCGCGGCGGCTGCGGCCGCCTCGAACCACACGGCCGCGCGCTCCGCCTGCCCCATGCCCGCGTGGAGCGCCCCGAGCGCACGGAGCGAGGCGAGCGCGTCACGCTCGACCTGCACCAGGGCCTGGCGCTCCCTCACGGCCGCGTCCGCCGCCGCGCGATCCCCGGCCTGCGCTCGCCGCTCGAGATCGGCCAGCGCCGCGCTCGCGGTCGGGCCCGCGACGTCCGCGCCGGTCGGCGCCGGTTCCGGTCCGGACGCCCACCACAGCCCGCCGAGGAGGAGCGCCGCCGCGGCCGCCGCGATCGCGCCGGCCGCGGCCAGCGTGCGCCGGCGCGACCGCATGCCGGATCGCGACAGCAGCGTGGGCGCCGATCCTGACGACGCATCCCGGCCGCGTCGCGCGCGCCGTCGCGGCGCGCCGAGCGCCGGGGCCGCGATGATGCGCGTGGCGTCGCGGGCGTCGCGGGCGGCCCCGCACCAGGGACAGAAGCTCGCGTCCGCCGGCGTCGCCTCGCCGCAAGCCGCGCACGCGAGTCCGCCTCGCTCCGCCATCAGGGCACCGGCGGCAGCAGATGGGTGCTGCCGCCCGAGCCGCGACTGAAGGTCGCCCCCAGAAGGAGGCCGAAGCGCGGGCCCGTGACGCTGGCGGGGCCCGGAGCCGCGGTCTCCCGCGGCGCGACTGGCGGCACGCGAACGGGTGGCTCGGGCGGCACGGAACCGGGGGGCTGCGACGCCGGATCGGCGGCCGGAACGACGGAGCCAGGCAGGATCGGCCGCGTCGTCGCGACATCCTGCTCGGGTGCCGCGGCGACGGATGGAGGGGGCTGGAGCGCGCGTTCCGCACCCGCGGACGGCGCGGGCGCGGCCACCGCCAGGGCCGCCGGAGCCGATCGCGCCGCCTCGCGCGGGGACTCGGCGGTCTCGACCGCGAGGGCCGCGAGCCGCAGCCTCAGGTCCCTCGCCGTGTCCTCTGCCCCCGGACACGCCTCCACGACGCCCGCGGCGAGCTCGCGCGAGAGCTCGACCGCCGCCTCGGACTCGCGCCCTTGCAGGGCGAGCGCGACCCCGAGGTGGTAGTGCGGCAGGTAGGGCCTGAAGTGGACGCCGTAGGTGCGCGCGGCGCACGCCGAGTCGGAGCGCTTCGCGAGGGCGCGCCGGAACGCGCGCTCGGCCCCGCGAGCATCGCCGTGATCGAGCGCGCGCAGGCCGCGGTCCAGCTCCACGTGCCAGGGCGCCGCGCTCGCGGGCGCCGCCGCGATCCACGCGACGACGAGCGCCGGCAAGGCGCCCCGGGCCGCCGTGCCCAGCCCGCCGCGGGCTCGAGCCCAGGCGCCGAGCATCGTCGCCCCCGTCAGAAGTGGTAGATGACCGACGCGATGTACGTGTTGGCCAGCTTCGAGAGGTCGGCGGCGAAGTCCATCTGCAGCTTCTCCTTCGCGAGGAAGCCGAAGCCGATCGTGTAGTGCGTCGCGCCGTTACCATCCGGGAAGGTCGGATTGTCGGCAATGAAGACGCCGCCGGGGCCGAAGTCAGCCTGAAGGCGCACGTTCGGGTCGTTGTAGAAGCCGCCTCGCAGGAGGAACGGGAGCTTCTCCTTGATGTTCCAGGCGTACTCGATCCCGAGCCGGTAGATGAGCTCGTCGTCGATCTTGTACTTCGCGACCGGCGTCGCGTACTCGCAGGGGAACGAGCCGTCCGCCTTCGGGGCCCCGAAGTCGCAGATGAACGGGTCGCCCGGGAAGGTCAGCGCGTTGACGTTGCCGACCATGCCTTCCTCGAGATCCGAGAACTCGACCCACGTGAAGTCCAGCGCCAGGGTCAGGCGATCCGTGGGCTGCCAGCCGAAGCCGATGCCGGCTTGATCGGGCAGCTTGAAAGTGTTGGTGAACGACATGGGATCGTCGAACGTCGTCGGGTTGATGTTGAACGGGTGGCCCACCCCCACGGACAGGTTCCGGTTGCCGAGAAAGTCCGCGAGGATCGGCGCTGACGGGTAGTTGCCGGGAGGACGCGTGTCGAGGATGTGCTCCTCGACCTCGAACTTCGGTCCCGCGCGGTACACGACGCCGATGTGGAACCGCTCGTGCGGGTGCACGAGGATCCCCGCGCTGATCGTCACGTCCTCGTCCTCGTCGTCCATCGCCGTGGCGTAGTCGTCATCCAGCTTCGTGCCGAAGTTGAACTGATTGTCCGTGCGCGACTCGATGTTCATGCGCGCGTAGCTCAAGGTCGCGCCGAACGCGAACTTGTCGCCGGCCTTGAAGGCGCCCGAGACGTTGTACTGGTCCACCAGGGCTTCGAGCTGGCCGTCGGCGCGCACGATCTCCGTCGGCGGGAACGCCGGCTCGTCCGTGAACAGGTTCGTCGCGCGCAGGTCGGTATTGAGGAGTTCCTGGCGCGAGAAAGCGAGCGTCCACTTCTTGAACGGCTTGACGAAGGAGATGAACGACGGAAAGAGCATCGCGTCGGGGTCGCCCTGGGAGCGCGTCACGAGAACCATCGGCCCTCCCCGCGGATCGCGCACCTCTCCGGCGATGGAGGTCGCGTCGGCGTTCTCGAGCCGCAGCTCGGTGAACAGCTCGGCAGCGAGCAGGTTCGTGAGCCCGGCCGGGTTGGCCGCGGCCGCCGTGGCGTCGTCCGCGATGCCGATGAAGGCGCCACCCATGGCGCCCGCCCGGCCGCCGGGATTGACGAAGTTGAAGCGGAAGGTGCGGAAGACCTCCTCGTCCGTCAGGGCCGAGGCCGGCCGGGGGGCGAGGCACGCCAGCACCAGGAGCAGCAGCGGGATCCGAGCCTTCATCTCATGTCTCCTCGAGCGGGGTTCAGGGACGGGCTTCTTCGATCCGCGAGAGGTGGCCGAGCTTCACCCAGCCTCCATCGCGCACGTGCGCCCAGTCCGCCTTCACTTCATCGATCACGACCTGGTCGCCGCGGTAAACCTCGGCGACGATCTCATGGTGCGGCCCCGGGCCAGCATGCACGGGGGCGTTGATGGCCTCGACGCGCGCCGCGAAGACGGTGGCCGAGAACGCGTCCCCGGGCGTCTCGAAGTAGGGCCCGAAGACCCAGGCGCCGCTCACCGTGCGCAACCAGTCGCCTGCCCGGCCGTCCACCAGGACGCGCGTGCCCGGCTGGACCTCGCCTCGCGACGGAAACCGGCGGCCGGCGCCGGATCGCAGGTCGGTGGCCACCGTCGCTTCGAGCGACACGGACTGCGGGAATGCGAGGAAGTCCGCCGCTTGCCCGGCCGGTCGGCCGGCGTCGGCCGAGACCGGCGGAGGCGCGGGCTCGGGCGCCCGGTCAGCCGCTGGCGGCCGGTCTGCGGGCGCCGTGAGCGCGGCGCGATCCACCGGAGGCTCCGGCCATCCCTGCCGGTGAGAAGACGGCTCCGGAGCGCGCCTGTCGGCTGACGTCTCGGCCGGTCGGGCGGGCTCGGCCGGGCTCTCGGCGGGCGGCGAGGGAGCAGCCCGGCGGGCCGCGCGCTCCTCTCCCCTGTCATCACGGGCGCGGGCCTGCCTGCGGGCCGGTTCCTCGGCGCGCTCCGCGGGCTTCGCGCGCCGCTCTGGCCGCTCCGCGGCACGCTCCGGTCGCCGGGCCGCCGCGGGCGGGCTCGGGGCGTCCGCTGTCGTCGGGGCCGGCACGGCAACACTCGGGGCGGCGCCGACACGATCGGGCAGCCACAGCAGCCGGATTCGCCCGTCCGCGCGGACGATGCGCGGCGTCTCGCGACCCAGGCTCACGACGACGCGGGTCTGCGGCAGGCCCATGACGCGGCCCGGGATGACCTGCACGCCCCTGGCCGGAGGGCAGGTCAGCGAGCGGGCCGACAGGCCGTCACCGGGGTCCGCCACGTCAATGACGATCGCGCCCGGCGCCTCGCGCGCGCTGAGCGCGGCCGCGTCGGCCGTCACCACGAGCGTGCGCAGGCCCCCTGGTCCCGGCTCGCATGCAACCGAGACGGGATCCGCGGCAGCCGGGGCCACGGTGACCACGATCGCCAGGCAGGAGAGCATCCAGATGTCGCGCACGCCGGCATCCTATCTCGACCGCCCCGATTCGGCATGCCCTCGATGGATCGCCGCGGCTCCGCGGGATGCCGTGACGCCCCATCGTGGCGGAAGCCATGGGCGAAGCCGGCCGGGCATCCCTGCGGCAGCCGACAGGGCCCGGCCCTGTCGGCCTCCACCCGACTGCGTGTCCTGGGACCCCGCTGTCCTACCAGTCGAGCACCACGTCGCCCGCGACCTTCGTGACCATGATGTCCGCGGTCGTGCCCACGAGCTGGTAGAAGATGATCACGCGACCATCCACCGTGGGGCTCGCCTCCGGGCACGCGTCGGCCGGTCTCGGCGTGGCGTCGCCGGGCAGCGTCACCGGGCCCGTGGCGCCGACGGGCTGCGTGGACGTCCGCGCATGGGCCGGGTTGATGCCGCCCGGCTGCAGGATCGTCTCGGCCTCGATCGTGGCGCGCGCCGTCTCCCGGCACCCCACGGCGTCGTTGCGCAGCAACTCGACGCCGCCCCCGCCGCCGCCGATCACGTACACCTCGTTGCGCGCCGGATCGGGATCCGACACGAGCGCATCCGCGGCGCTGAGAGGCGGGCACCCGAAGGCGGGCGTCGTCGCGGCCGACGCGGCGTTGTCCACCGCGCCATCCGACGCCGGATCGGTGTTGGTCGCGGGGTCGAGCGCGGGCGCGTCCACCGTCACGGTGACGGTGGCGCCCGGCCCCAGCGAGGCCAGGGCCGGCGTGGTCAGCGGCGTCCACGTCACGTCACGCCCGGCCACGTTCCCGCCGTCGGAGGCCACGATGGCCGTGTCGAGATCGACGTCAATGGTGTCGGCAATCCCCACGCCGTCGGCCGCGCACGAACCCGTGTTCGACACGGCGATCGTGAACGTCACGCCCTCGCCGGGGTCGAGCACGCCGTTGGCGTTGGCGTCCGTGAAAGCAGAGGTCTTGTCCACGCCGAGCACGGCCGCCGCCACCGTGGTCGTGAGCGCGGTGGTGTCGGACGCCTCGTTCGACGTCACGGTCGCGTCATCGTCCACGCTGGCGCCGTCCGGCGCGTCGCAGGCCAGCGTGCCCACCCACGTCCGGGACAGCGACTCGCCCGCGTTCATGTCGGGGAGTGCCCACGTGATCGTGCTGGTGCCCGGGTCGTGGCTGCCACCATCGGACGCGCTGACGAAGGCCAGGATCGCTCCCGGATCCGTGATCACGTCCTCGAGCGACACGCCCGTGATCGACCCCGTGGCGACCGAGACGGTGAGCGTGAACGTCACGTCCTCGCCCGGCTCGAAGCAGCCGTCGCCGTCGGCGTCCGCGGCGGACTTGCGCAGCGTGACGCTGGCCGCCGACCCGATGGTCAGCGGCGGCGCGCTGCCCGTGTCGGCGATGTCGGGGCAGGTGACGACATCGAGCGGCGCCGAGGCGCTCGCGAGGTTGTCCACCGTGCCATTCCCGGTCGGATTGGACGCCGGGTCGAGGGCGGCGACGTCCACGGTCAGCATGACGCTCGCGGCGGGCGCGAGCGACGCCAGCGACGGCGTGGTGGTGTCATCCCAGGTCAGGCCGCCGCTTCCATCATCGATCGCGCCATCGGAGGCCACGACCGCCGTCCAGTCCAGATCCGGATCGAGCTGGTCCAGGACGGTCACGATGCCCGAGGCGCACGACCCCGTGTTGGCCACGGTGATGGTGAACCGGACAGTCTCGCCGGGATCCAGCGAGCCATTCGTGTTCGCGTCGGTGTAGCTGGAGGTCTTGACGACATCCAGGACGGGCGCCGAGATCGTGGTCGTCAGCGTGCCCGAAGCCGTGGCCGGATTGTCAGCCGTGGCTGTCGCCCGGTCGTCGAAGCTCGCGCCATCCGGCGCATCGCACGTGGTCTTCCCCGTCCACGTGACGGAACTGTCTGCCCCGTCCGCGATGTCGCCGAGCGACCACGTGATCTGCTCGAGGACAGGATCCACGGTGCCGCCGCCGGCGTCGCTGATGCTGACGATGTTTCCGGGGTCCGTGATGACGTCGGTGAGCCGCACGTTGACGGCCGTGCCACCCGTGGCGCTCACGGTGATGGTCGTCGCGACGTTCTCGCCTGGCTCGAGGCAGCCGTCGCCATCCTCGTCGCGCGTGGTCTTCACGACGGTCAGCGTGACGGACCCGGACGTCCGATTCGTGCACGTCGGATCGGACACCGCGGCCGTGACGGGATCGTCCGACAGCACGGGATCGAACGACTCGGCGTAGGTCACGGTCGCCTGGTTGCAGCATCCGCCCGGACCGCCGTTGTACGTCGTGTCGTACCGCACCGTGACGGTTTCCGCCGGCGTCATGCCGTCGGCGCCGCCGAGGCCCGTGACCACGACGCGGCCCGCGCTCAGCGGCGGGTTGGGCGGCTGCGAGGCGTTCGTGCCCCCGCCCGTGATCACGACGGACGTCTCGTCGAACCCGACCTGGCACGGCAGCAGCGCGTCATCGAGGTCAACGGTCGTCGCGGCGGATCCTCCAGCGTTGGTCACCGTGATCGTCCACGTGAGCGTGTCGCCGTTGTCGAGACCGGGCGCTCCCTGGTCGAGCGTCAGCGCGAAGTCCTTCTCGACCTCGAGGACGGCCTGCGGCCCGAAGCGAAGGCAGGTGGGATCGCGCGGGCCGCCAGGGAGCTGCGGGTTGTCGGTGAGCACGGGGGACATCGCGCAGGCCGTGCGCTCCCCGCTCGTGATGCTGCCCTGGTTGCAGCACGAGCCGCCGTTGTCAATGGCGTCCACCGTGAACGAGACGGTGACGGATCCGCCCGGCCGGATGTCCCCGAGGGACCACGTGATGTCCGGCCCGCCGGGGTTGAACGTCCCCGTGCCGGGATCGACCGTCCCCACCGCCATGCAGCCGGGGTCGAGCACGTCGGTGAGGCCGACGCGCGAGGCGGTGCCCCGGCCATCGTTGCGGACGGTGATGGAGAACATCATGCGATCGCCCGAGCCGAGGGCGCCGTCGCCGTCCGTGTCCGTGAAGGACGCCGACTTCGTCGAGGCCAGCATGTTCGAGAACTCGAACGGCATGCAGGTCTCGACGATGGGCACGGCGCCGTCGTCATCGCTCAGCAGGCAGTCGTTGGTCGAGGGATCGTTGTCGCCGCAGATCTGCGCCCGGTCACAGGCATCGAGCGAGTCGTCATCGGACGCCAGGCCGCACGTGATCTCGGTCGTGTATTCCAGCAGCCGAGTCTCGCTGGGCCCGAACGTGATCAGCGGGCACTCGATGGTGGCGTTGCCAGCGTTGAACGCGCACCCGCCGGGATCGGCATCGAGCGAAACGAACCGCTGTCCGGCCTGGATCACGTCGAAGATGAAGCCATCCTGATCCGCCGTGTCGTTGTTCGTGAACTGAACGCTCCACGCGATCCGGTCGCCGAGGCTCAGGACGGTGTTCCCGTCGCGATCATCGAACCCGGCCGGAACCGGCTTCGTGACGCTGAAATCTGGCGGGCCGATATTGGCCACCAGCACGTTGCTGCAGCCCGGCGCGCCGGCGGCCGGGAGGCCCGCGACGCAGCTGGGCGTCGTGGACGTCGTGGGGCGCGTCACGACCCTCTGGTTGATGGGCGGCCCGACATCGAGGCAGCCGATGTTGGCGACCACGCCGGCGGCCAGGGCCCCGGGGCGGACCCGGGTCGAGAACTCGAGGCAGAGGACGCCAGCGGGGATGTTCAGCCCCTGGAGATTCAGGATGCCCGTGGCCGGATCGCAGGTGGAGCCGGGCGGGAACGGCAGGGGCGCGTCGGGTCCCGTGCAGAGGAGCTCGAGGAACTGGGTTCCGAGGCACGTGGTGCTGTTGTCGCAGGCCAGGATGGGCGGGACGGGCGCGGGCGGCTCGGGGGTGAGCCCGAGATGGTCGAGGTAGCTCCCCGCGAGGGGCAGCCCGCCACTGTTGTCGATCACGACGCTCCACCGGATCACGCCGTTGACCGGCACCGCGAAGTTCCCGCCGACGTTCTGAACGTCCGGCCCTCCCGGATACTTCACCACGGCGGGCGGCCCCTGGGCCCCAGCAGGGTTCGACAGCAGCGCCGCCAGGGACGCGAGGACGGCGGTGCAGAGCCAACGGCGAGCAAACACGCGCATGGGCGAACTCCCGGGCGACGGGCGGCTCGAGCCACCCCAGGCATGACGATCGGCTGCGATCAGGTGGCCGAATTTACGTTTCGCAACGCGTCCAGGTCAAACCCCAGCTCGGCGTGACCCGATTTGGCGTCAGATCCGCGCCATCGCCAGCACGCATCGGCCCGCCAGCGCGCCGTTCGCGCGGCGCCCCTACGCCCGCGGCGATACCCCTCTCAGAGGGCCCGGAGAGCGCAGGAGCGCCCCGTCGGAGCCTGCCCGAACCGCGCGCCACGAGCTCCAGGGGCCCCGAGCCCCGCCGCCGCCTCCACGCGAGTCCGCTGTCCGGGCTCCTCAGGGGCCGCAGGGGCGGACGCCAATCCGCAGGGACTCCCGTCCGTTCCCGGGATCGCCGTCGTCGTCCACCTTGCACGCGTGGATCACGCTGCACGAGCGACTGACCTCGTACAGGACGAACGCCCCGCGCGTCGCCGGCCCGACCCACGCGGCCTCCCCGACCAGGATCACGCCGGGGTCGAGCTGGGAGGCCACGTCCAGCACGACGACCTGGGCCGGGTCCACCCGCGTGAGGGCGCCGTCCACGCAGGAATCGTCCACGCCCGCCGCGTCCAGCACGGTCGACATGATCGAGAGCGCGCCGTCGAGGTCCGCGATCCGATCCTCGCTCAGCAGGTCGCTCCCCGTCGCGCGACACGGACCCGGTGGCGTGCCGATGACGGGCCCGTCCCAGCGCCGCGTCGTCACGCACGCGCCAGGCGAGGCCGTCCACGACGCGGATCCCGAGATGAGAGGCTCCGAGCAGTCGGGCGCTGCGCCCAGCAGGCCCAGCACCGCCTGCACGGTCACCGTGCCGCTGGCCGCGGTGGGCAGCGTCCAGGAGATGGAACCGGGTCCCACGACGCCGCCGTCCCGCGCCTCCAGAACCTCCAGCGCCGGATCGACCGCCAGATTCGCGGAGACGTCACCGGCATCACAGCCAGCGATCTCGGCCAGGCTGAAGTCCACGAGCAGCGTCTCGCCCGCGCCGAGGACGCCATCGCCGTCGGCATCGTCGTGCGTGAACGCGAGCGTGCCGAGGACATCCGGACCGGCCAGCGCGATGTTCACGCTCGCGGGGGCGACCAGGGGGACGTTCATGGCCTCGGCGCTCGCGCCGAAGGACACGACGCCCGTCATGTCGCAGGGAACCAGAACGAGCGCCGTCGCGGCGAGATCCGTCACGGGCTGGACATCGCCGAAGTCCCACGTGATCGTCCCCGGCGCCTCCACGCCCCCGCCGGCGTCGAGCACGACGAGACCGTCGAGCCCCGTGAGCCGCAAGCGCACCGCCGTCGCTGTCAGGCCGCCGGTCACGCGAGCGCCCACGCGAACCGTCGCCTCCTCGCCCGGCAGGGCGCAGGCCTGCGTGAGCGGTCCGGAGACGACGAGATCGGGCACGAGGCCGGGAGGTTGCGCCGTGACAACCTGCAGGCAGGTGGGCCCGCGCCCGGCGCTGGCCGACGACTGGGGCGCGGCCTGGCCCTGCGTCAGGAGCGAGGCGACGTTGCAGGCGGTGCCCACGCTGGCCGCCTCGAGGACGCACTCGAACGTGATGATCGCCGCCTCGCCAGGCAGGAACTCGATCGGGCCGAAATCCAGGCGCCCCTCGCCGAAGAGCCCGCCCGGCTGCGGCGCGAAGCTCCACGCCGGAGGCACCGGAGCCAGGATGCTGACCGAGGCGACGTCGAGCGTGAGGCCGCGCGGAAGCTCGTCCGTGATCCGGGCGTCGGTGACCGGCCCGCCGTCGTTGCTGACATCCAGCCGGTAACGCACCCGCTCGCCAGGATTGGCGGCGCCGTCACCGTTGACATCCAGGAGCTGGACGGACTTGGCGAGGCGCAGCAAGCGATGCGTCGCCTCGAGACATGTCGGCTCGGCGGCGGCAGCTGCCCGCGGATCCTGCGACGGGGCGCTGCCGCCGGCCCAGGCGACCGTGGCCTGATTGCAGCACCCCGCCGTGGCCAGGATGGTGGTGTCGAACCGGATCTCGACCGTCTCGTCAGGCAAGAGCCCGTCCGCGCCGCCCACGTCGTTCATGGTCACCGTGCGTGGCGTGGACGCGTCCGTCGCCTCTCCCCCGCCGATGAGCCGCACCGCCGTGGCGTCGCCGAGGCACGCCGGCAGGGCGTCGGTCAGCGTCACGCCGGTCGCCACGGCGGTCCCCCGGTTCGTCACGACGAGCGCGAAGGTGGCGCGCTCCCCGACCGTCGGACTACCGTCCGAGTTCGCGTCCACCCACGAAAACCGCTTCTCGACCGAGGGCGCTGGAATCCCCGCGGACCTCACGGAGGTCGCGTCGTCCGGCGCCGGCGTCAGCGGATCGTCCGACAGGACCGTCGCGCCGCCGCAGTCGCGCAGGACGCGCGTGCTCAACCGGGCGCGGTTGGGCGCGACGGCGTCCACGAGCATGGTGACCTCCACCCAGACGGAGACCGCCGTGCCCGGACCGACCTCGCCGAAGGTCCAGGTGGCCTGGCCGCTCGCGAACACGCCCTCAGGGCTGACCGTCACGGCCTGCGGGCCCGTCACGGAGCGATCGAACCCCAGCGGAATGCTGTCCACGAGCAGCACGTCGCGCGCCGGCACGCCTCCACGATTCCACGCCGTGATGAGGAACCGCACGCGATCGCCAGCGGTGGCCGTGCCGCTGGCGTCCCGATCGATCAGGCGGTACGTCTTCGTCACGACGACCTGCGTGGAGGCCGGCTTGAAGCAACTGGGCGCCTCGATGCCGCTCTCGACATCCCACGTCGGCAGCCGCGCGGTCGGATCCTCGGCGGGCTCGAACCAGCCCTGGGCGCAGACGCGCGTGGCTCCGACGGACTCGCAGTTGCCAGCGACGCGCAACCGAGCCGTGAACGCGCCGCCCTCGGGCACCACGAGGCCGTCGATCACGAACTCGCCGGTGGGCGCGAGGCCGCAGGTCGCGCCCGGCGGACAGGTCAGCGCTTCCACGTACGACACGCCCGTCGGGATGGGAAGGATGAACCGGCCCTGCGCGTCTCGCGGCGTCAGGTTCTCGCCGTCGATCGTGTACACGACCGTGCTGGCGGGGTCGCCCGCGACGAAGGGCAGCACGTCCACCTCGGCGCTCATCGCGAGGTTCATGGCCGTGGGCACGGCGCGCGCGACCTGGACGCACGTGCAGCCCGCCCCCGACGGAGGCGATGTCTGACCCGAGGCGTCCGGCGTGCCGGCGTCGGTCGCGTAGACCGCCACGTTGCAGGCGAGCGTGCCGGGTGGCGTCAGGAGGGCGATGCGCGTGCTGAAGACGACCTCGGCGCACGCGTTGTTGGCGATGGGCATGCCCTGCACGTCAACGGCAGGCTGCGAGATCGGAGGGCTCGCCGCGTCGTCGCACGCCAGCAGCGTCCCGCCGCCGAGATCGAGGGGCGGGCAGACAAGGACCTGCGCGTCGTGGTTGGCGCACTCGCCCGAGTGGAGGTAGTCGGTCACGCCGCCGGTGATTGGCCCGCCCGTGTCGTTGCAGATGCGGATCCGCCAGTCCACCGTCTGGCCCGCGGGCACGAAGAAGTCGGGGCCGGACTGCGTCACCCACGGCCCCGTGGGCGTCTTGCGCACCACGGGCAGCGCCCGTGACGCCCCGGCGACGGCAAGGACGAGCACCGTCGCGATGATCGCGCGGATGAAGGCAGGCCTCATGCAGGACCGATGGGGCGCTCGGCGCGGCCGACTCACGTGGCGAGGACCGAGGCCCGACGATGGCAGCCTGCCCGCGCCGGTGCCTCCCCGAAGGCCCTGCGTGGACGGCAACGATGGTTCGATGCAACCCAGGATGGCCTGAATATAGTGGCGCGGTATCGGACCGGTCAAGGCAGCCGTCCGGGAACGCGAAGTCACTGATGCGACCGGGCTTGTGGGCCTGGGCCCACGCCAGGCGAGGGCCTCGGCCCCGGCGGGATCCGGCCGGATCGGCTCGCCGGGAAGCCGTGAGGGAGCGGACTGGTCGGGACGACTGGATTCGAACCAGCGACCCCTTGCACCCCAAGCAAGTGCGCTACCAGGCTGCGCCACGTCCCGACCGAGGAGCGCGAATCCTACCGTGGAGGGCTGGCCGGCGCCACCACGCGGATCAGTCCCGTGGTTCGAGCATCGCCCGCAGCGACTTCAGCTCGTCGCGCACGCGCTTCAGGGCATCGCGCCAGGCGTCCGGGGGCGCGGCGACGGCCGCCGCCCCACCGGTGGCTGCGGCCACCGCGGGTTCGCCGGTCTCACCAGGAGCGCCCGGATCCGGACTCGCCCCACCGTCCCGGCGCTCCTGCTCGAGCCGCCGGCGCGCCCCCGCCGTCGTGTAGCCCTCCTCGTACAGGAGACGCTTGATGGCGAGAACGGTCTGGATGTCCTCGTCGCTGTAGATGCGCTGCCCCGCGCGATTCTTCTCGGGCGCCAGGAACGGGAACTCCGATTCCCAGTACCGCAGCACGTACGGCTCGGTGCTGGTGAGCTCGCAGACCTCGCCAATCTTGTGGAAGAGCTTCTTGCTCGAGCGTCCGGACTTGGCTGCCATCAGGGGCGATCTCCGGCGCACTCCACCGCGTTGAGCCGATCACGAAACGCGCGTGACGGTCGAAAGACGAGATGCCGTCGGCCTGGGATCCGCAGCGCGCGACCGGTGACGGGATGCCGGCCCTCTCGCGTCGGCGACACGGCGACCTCGAATGTTCCGAAGCCCGCCATGGCCACGCTCTCTCCGCGCACCAGGCGATCGCGGATGACGCCCAGGATGATGTCCACGAGCTCCTGGGCCTCGCGGCGCGAGACGCCGCCGTGGCGCTGGTAAACGCGATCCACGAGCTCGGCTCGCGTCATCGGTTGCCTCGCAGCATGAGCTCCGGCCCTCGCGGAGCGCGCAAGCGCCCCGCATGGACGACGCATGGTGATGTCTGAAGTTCAAGCAAACTATCACCCGGCTGCCGGGAAGGTCAACGCGCGACGAGCCCCCCGGCCTCCTGCATCCCCCGTCCTCGCAGGAAGTTGGCCAGCATCCTGCCGCCGAGCGGCGTCAGCACGGACTCGGGATGAAACTGCACCGCCTCGCGGGGCAGGCGCGCATGGCGCATGCCCATCAGGACCGGGCCAGCCCAGGCCGTCGGAAGCCACGTGGCGGGGAGGCTCGCGGCCCTCACGCAGAGCGAGTGGTAGCGCCCGGCCTCCAGGGACTGCTCGAGCCCCGCGAAGACGCCCAGCCCATCGTGCGTGATGCGGCTCGCCCGGCCGTGCACGGGCTCGGGCGCGGGCACCACCTCGGCCCCGTCGAGCCGCGCCAGGAGCTGCATTCCGAGGCAGACGCCCAGGACGGGGACGGTGGGGTCGAGCAGGCCCAGCAGCTCGCTCGCGCAGCCCGTGCGGTCGGGCGTGCCGGGACCGGGCGACAGCACGAGGCGGTCCAGCCGCGTCGAGAGGAGGCGCGCGGGGTCGGCATCGTGGCGCGCGACCCGGACGGAGGCGCCCAGCGCGCCGAGACCCTGCACGAGGTTGTGCGTGAAGGAGTCGAAGTGGTCGAGAACGAGAACGTCCACGCGCGTGAGGGTAGACCACTCGCGGCGCGCTGGGCTCGCGTGCTCCGGCCGGGCGGGCCCCGTCCGCGTCGGCGGACTCCCCGCGCGCGCCGCGAAACCCGGCGGCTCCCCCTTCCGAGAACCTCAGGCGCCCATGCTAGTGTCTGCGCTCTGGAACTCTGCGGAGCCTCTCCCTTGCATCGCACAGCCTCGCCGCCCGCGCCTCGTCCCGTCGCCGTCCGTGCCCTGCTCGCCCTCATTGCGCCACTGCTGCTGAGCGCGTCCGGTGCGCGGGCCCAGGCCCTCGAGGGCCACCCCTTCCGGGTTCTCTCGCCCACTCCCCTGGCGTCCGGGGCCCACATCATCGAGATCGGCGGCGAGCACCGCACCGGCGTCACGCCGCAGCCGCTCCTCTCGCCCGCGACCGGGGACCTGACGCGATTCCCCGAGGTCCGGTACCGGCTCGGTTTCGGCCGCGCCGAGCTCTCCGTGGGGATGGCCGCGTGGCAGGAGTTCAACCCCGACGCGTCCTCGGCCAGCGACGAGAGCGAGGTCGGCGACCCGTCGTTCTGGGCGGTCGTGAACCTGCTGCGCCAGTCCGGACGGCGCGTGGCCGTGGGCGTGGCGCTGGGAGGCAAGGTCCCGAGCGCGTCCGAGGAGTCCGGGCTCGGCACGAACGAGGCGGATGTCTTCGTCGCGGTCCTCGTCGGGCGCGCGACGCGGCTGAACGAGTGGCGGTTCAATGCCGGGCTCGCGATCCTCGGCGATCCCCTGTCGGACTCCTCGCAGGAGGATCTGCTCACGTGGGGCATCGCCGGGCGCCATGGCTTCCGCCACTGCCTGGCGTGGGAGGCCTACGGCAGGACGGCCTCGAGCGACGACAAGCGCGACCTCGAGGACGCCACGCTCGAGGTCGGCTACCTGTTCAACGGAGGCCGCGTCCTGGCGGATATCTCGGTGCTCATCGGCCTCGACGACACGGCAGGCGACATCGGCGCGAGCGCGGGGATCGGGTTCAAGATCGGCGAAGCCGGCCGGTGAGGCGCGCGCGTGCCTGAGACGGGCAGCGCCCGCCGAGGCCTGCCGACCGCCTTCATCGGGGACTCTCATCTCCTGCCGGGGGACGCGACCACCGGCGCGTTCGTCGAGTTCCTCGAATCCGCGCCGGCCCGATTCGAGCGCCTCGTGCTGGTCGGCGACATCTTCGATCTCTGGATCGCTCGCCGCCACGTGCACTTCGCCCATCACGACGCGGTCCTCGACGCCATCGCGCGCAGCGCCGCGCGCGGGCTGGCGGTGGATTACGTCGTGGGCAACCGGGACTACGGCGTCGAGACCCTGGCACCCTCGCCCTTCCAGCGGGTGGCCTCCGAATCACTCGTCGGCCCGGCCTGGGTGGCCGAACACGGCGACCTCGCCAACCCGGACGACGCGCGCTATCGCGCGTGGAGAGCCTTCTCGCGCAGCCGCGCCGTGCTCGGCGCCTTCCTCCTGCTGCCGGGTCGCGCGAGCCGGCCCCTCAGTCTCTGGCTCGAGCGCCGCTTGCGCACGACGAACCTCACCTACAAGCGCGGCTTCCCGCACGACCACGTGTCCCGCCACGCCGACGCCGTTCTGCGCCGGACCGGCACGAGGTTCATCGTGTTCGGCCACTTCCACGAGGAGCGGCGCTTCGCCGTGCCGCACGGCGACGTGCTGGTCCTGCCCGACTGGAAGCGCGCCCGCCGCCACGCCGAGTGGCGGCCGGACACCGGAGAGATGATGTTCGCTCCGAGCCTCGACTGAGCGGCCGGGAACCGCAGCCTCGCCACCGTCGCGCGGCCCGCTCAGGGGACAGGCCGGCACCTGAAACAAGACGGGCCCCGGCATGGCCGGGGCCCGCGAGAAGCGAATCGCGAGTCGCCGCTACCGGCGGACGATCTCGACGCGGCGGTTGCGCGCCATGCCGTCCTCGGTGTCGTTCGTCGCGATCGGCGCGAGTTCCGAGTACCCGACGGCCGTCAGCCTCGAACCATCCGCGCCCTTCTGGACGAGATAGGTCCGCACCGACGCGGCGCGGCGCTCGGAGAGGGCCTGGTTGTACTCCACGCTCGCGCGCGAGTCCGTGTGGCCCGCCACCTCGAACGTCCCGCCGTCTCGAATGATCGCGGCCGCGATGCGATCGAGAAGCGCAAAGTCCGAAGGGTTGATCTCCGAGCTGTCCGTCGCAAAGTTGACCATCATCGAGACGACGACAGCGCACCCGTTCTCGTCCACCTGTGCGCCGCGCTCCGTGTTGGGGCAACGGTCACGTGAGTCGGGAACCGTGTCTCCATCGCTGTCGCCGTCAGTAGGGCGGACCTCGCATCCCTGGGCGTCCACGGCACGACCGGAGGCGGTCATCGGGCAGGCATCGCACCCGTCGGCGACGCCGTCGCCGTCGGAGTCGCGAGCGCAGCCCTTGCCGTCCACGCGCGCGCAGCCCGGCGTGTTCGGGCAGAGGTCCAGGCCATCCGGAACCGTGTCACCGTCCGTGTCCACGCCGCAGCCGAACTCGTCCACGCGGGTCCCGAAGTCCGTGCCCGGGCAGCGGTCGATGCCGTCGTAGACGCCGTCCTCGTCCGTGTCGCGCGGGCAGCCACGCTCGTCCACGGCCGCCCCGGCGGGCGTGTCCTTGCAATCGTCGTAGACGTCCATGACGCCATCGCCGTCCGCGTCGATCTTGCGCAAGCCGGTCACGTACCGCATGCCGAGGTAGGGCCCCTCGAACGCCAGGCCGTGGGGCTGCTCGACCGTGACGAACTTGCCTTCCTGATCCACGAAGCGATCCTTGGCGATCACGTCGTCGAAGTTCAGATAGCGCCAGCCCCACTCGATCTCGAAGCCGGCGGCGGCGCGCAGGCGGAAGTTCAGGTCGCCCTCGAACGTCATGAGCGAGAGCTCGGTGTCCTGTCGCTGAATCGTCGCGACGTAGGCCCCCGTCAGCATGTTCTGGTCGGTATAGAGGTAGTCCTGCTCGGCCGTGGCGAAGCCAACCGCCAGGTAGCCGCCCATGGACATGCGGTCGTTGAAGTGGAAGCGGCCGCCGATGCCGGCCTTGCCGCCGTACCCCTTGGTGCTCGTGAAGTCCTGCACGCGAACCGAGTTCGCCTCGCCGGGGATCACGTTGTAGTGCATCGAGTCCGTGCTGTACTCCAGCTCGAACGCGCGGGCCGCGATGGTCCAGTAGCCGGTGAAGCGGCGTCCCTGGCCAAAGTCGTGACGCCACTCGACCTCGGCGTCCTCGATGTCCACGTCCACGCCCGCGGCGAAGGACGTCCGCGTCACGTTGCCGCGAGACGGGTGCGTCCCCGTGGCCGTGAAGATGCCGCCGGTCTCGGAGCGGGAGGCGGTCTCGTTGAAGTCCCAGTAGCGCAAGGTGAACGTGCCGACGCGACGGCTCCCCTGGTAGCCCAGGTAGGCCCGCGGCGCGGTGTCGTTCTCCCAGTCCACGTCCATCAGCCGGCCGCCGATGGTGCCGCCACCGGCGGACGAGATGGCCGGCTCGAAGTGGAGGTTGCGGACGTTCGCGTACCACCCCTCGGCTCCGATGAAGAAGCCGCGGTCGTAGTCGCGCTTGTAGTCGTCCGAGTAGTCGTAGCCGACGAAGTCGTACTCGTCCGCCTGCGACGTGGTCGCCGGGAGGACGACCGAAGCCGCCAGGATTGCCAACAACATCTTCCTCATCGAACCCCATCCTCCTTGGAGAGGGCGCCGCGATCCCGGGGTCGTCCCGGACCGCTGCCCGCCTCCGATGCACGAGGACTTCCGTCCCGCACTGGACGCCGTGCTGCTCGCATCAGCGATGCCGAACGTGAACACCAACTCGCCTTCGATTTCGATTCTGTCAGGAGTGCACCAGCCAGCGCTAGCCACCCCCCCGCGGGGGGGCTAGCGCACGAATCCCTCAGCGCGACGGCATGACCGAGACGCCATTGCCGTTGCTGCCGGTCTCGACGGAGACGCGGCCCGAGCCGAGCCCCCGGCTGACCAGGTAGTCGGCCACGGCGCGCGCCCGGTCGGAGGCGAGCGTCTTGGCCTTGCTGCCGGTCCCGCGACCGGTCACCACGAACCGGACGTTCTCGAAGCCCGCCCCGGCGAAGGCCGCGGCCAGCTCGTCGAGGTACTTCTGACCATCAGCCGACAGGCTGCTGCTGCCGGCCGCGAACATGACATCGCGGGCCAGGATCTTGACCGTGGAGGTCCGGTCGGCGGCGACCGGGGTCGCCGGCACCATCTCCACGCGGCGGTTGAGCGCGCGACCATCCGGGTTGTCCGAGCCGTCCGGCCGGGTGTTGGGCGCGATCGGCTCGAGCTCCGAGTAGCTCTTGGTCTCGAGGCGCGAGGCCGACAGGCCGCGCGCGACGAGGTAGTCCTTCACCGCATCCGCGCGCGCCTGACCGAGCCGGTAGTTGTACTCGGTGGAGGCGATCGCGTCGGTGTGCCCGCGCAGCTCGATCACGAGCGTGCGCCAGTCGTCCTGGAGGAGCGACTTCGCGACCTCGTCCAGCACCGCCTTGTAGAACGGCAGGATGGCCGCCTTGTCAAACTCGAAGTGCACGTTGGCCAGGACGAGGCGCGCGACCTCGATCGGGCAGCCGGTGGCGTCCACGCGGGTGCCGGCGGGCGTGCCGGGGCACTTGTCCACGCCGTCGCACACGCCGTCGCCGTCCTCGTCCAGCGGGCAGCCGGTGGCGTCCACCTTGCAGCCAGCGGGCGTGTCGGGGCACTTGTCCACCCCGTCGCACACGCCGTCGCCGTCGGAGTCCTTCGGGCAGCCCTTGGCGTCAACCCAGCAACCGGCCGGCGTGCCGGGGCAGTTGTCCAGGCCGTCGCACACGCCGTCGCCGTCCTCGTCCAGCGGGCAGCCGTTCTCGTCAACCGGGCAGCCGGCGGGCGTGTTCGGGCAGCGATCGCGCCCGTCGCAGACTCCGTCGCCGTCCGAGTCCTTCGGGCAGCCCTTTTCATCCACCCAGCAGCCGAGCGGCGTTCCGGGGCACTTGTCGAGACCGTCGATGACGCCGTCGCTGTCGGAATCACGCGGCGTGCGGCCGCCGAGGATGAAGCTGGCGCCGATGTTCGTCTCGAAGTTGTTGAACGAGCCATCGAAGTCGCCGTCGCCGGCGGACATGACGTTTCGCACGTCCAGGCGCACGCCGACGAAGTTCTCGACCATGACCCGGACGCCGCCGCCGATGCCGACGGTGGTTGCGGTGCGCTCGCCGAGGACCTCGTCGTCCGCGGAGAAGTGCCCGACGGTGGCCGTCACGTACGGCACCCAGCGGTCCCAGGACATCCACCGGCCGTACGTCTCGTGCTTGGCGGCGCCGGTGTTGAAGTTCAGGACGGCGCCGATGTCCACCGTCTCGAGCGTGAGGTCGCGGAAGCGGGTGCGGTCCGTGTTGTTCGAGTCGTTGGACCAGCCGGCCTCGATCTCCCAGTGGCGCGTGATGTTGTAGCCCAGGCGGAGTCCGTAGACGCCGTGCGTGCTCAGTCCGCCGAGACTCGAGTCATAGTTTCGCGACCCGATGTAGGGATAGAGCTCCCAGCTGGACTTGCGGGGCTTGGCGTCGGCCACGGCGGCGACCAGCGTCAACACACCCAGCGCCAAGCAGGTTCCACGTCGAATCATGAGTCCTCTCGTCTCTTCTGGTGAATCGCGGCCCGCGCCCCCCGGGGCCGGCGTTCGACACATCCCGCGGATCGGCCGCCGGGAAGTCTGCGCTGGGGCGCCGCCACGCGCGGCCCCAAATCCGGGACAGGCGCAACCGCCAGCACAGCGGCTGCAAGCTGTTCAAGAATAAGGACTTGCGTCCTTTCAGCTGCCTCTTGGGCGTCTCATCATGACAAAACTGCCGCTGCGCAGCAAGGCAAAACCGGGAAGCAGCCGGGGCCCAGGTCACGCGCCGCCGCGCGGCCCGCTGGCCGGCCAGCCGGGGCTGGCTCCCGGGGCGAATCACCGCCCTTCCAGGCCCTCGACCTGCCGCTCCAGCGTCTCGAGACGCCGCTGGAGGCGGGCGCAGCGCAGGTGGACCCACGCCAGGTAGGCGAAGAAGCCCCCGAGGAACACGATGTACGCCGCCAGGGCGTAGCCCAGCCCGTACCGTGGATCGTCCGCCGAACCCTGCATGCTCATGCCCTGTCCTCCTGAATCTCCATCAGACGGTGCTCGAGGCGCTCGACCCTCGATCGCACGCGCGCGAGACGGAAGCGCAGCCCCGTCACGGCGACCGTCCACAGCGCGATGCCCCCGATGCAAATGAGGAAGGCGCGCAGGATGTCCTCCTGCAGCTGCGCTCCGCGCGCCGTGATCACGCGCGGATGCGTCGTGTTCCAGATGTGGATGGCTGCATACGAGAGCAGCGCGTCCATCGCGCCGATGATCGCGAAGACCGCGGAAAGTCGCGCCCGCCGCTCGGGCTCCTCCACGCTCGATCGGAGCACGGCGTAGCCGAGCGCGATCAGGAACAGGACGAGCATCGTCGTGACCCGCGGCTCGGTCCAGGGCAGCCACTCCCCCCATCCGGGCTTGGCCCAGAGGGACCCCGTGACGAGCACGATGCCGCACGAGACGAGGACCACCTCCATGCAGGCCTCGCTGAGAAGGTCCGCCCCTTCGGTTCGCCGGCGGAGGTAGTGGATGGCGGCGCCCGCCGCGACGACGGTCAGCAGGATCGTGCAGATGCCGAGCGGCGCGTGGAAGTAGAAGATCTTCTGGCTCATCTTGAGCTCGCGCTCGACCGGGGCGTTCCACCACCCGTCCCAGAGCCCGATGGCCGAGACGAGCGCCGCCAGGGCGGCCACGATGACCGCGCGCGTCTCCTGAGGTCCCACCCGCCGGATGGCGTCGGTCATCGCGCCTCCCGGGCGCACGCATGCGATCCCACGATCAGTCCTCCACCACGTGCTCGAACACGATGAGCGAAATGGCCAGGAAGGCCACGACGAAGACGCCGGAGAGCCGCAGCGGCGCCGACAGGTCCGCGAGTGGCCGCGTGGCGTCGAACACGCGCTCGGTCGCGACCACGGCGCTGACGAGCACGGGGAGCGCCAGCACCGCCTGCAGCACCGGCAGCACGAAGTCACCGCGGCGCGTCCGCTGCGCCATGAACGCGAGCAGCGTGCCGACCGCCGCGAAGCCCAGGGAGTTGACGGCAACGATCCCCGCCAGCGCCAACCAGCGCTCGCCCGCGAGTTCGACCTTGCCCGGGCCGGTGTTGAGCATCGCGAAGCAGAGTCCCACGAGCGCGCCCGCGAGCGCCAGCAGGACGAGCGTGTTCGCCGCCACCTTGCCCGCGTAGATGACGCCCCGATCCACGGGCGCGAGCAGCAGCGCCTCGAGGCAACGGTTCTCGCGCTCGAGCGCCATGGAGCGCGCGAGCCCGGTGGTGCCCGTGAACGTGAAGGCCAGCCAGAGCACGGCCGCGCCCGTCTTCTGGAAGGGCGCCTGCGTGAAGTCCACGGCGAAGGCGAAGAGCACGACCGACGCGAGCCCCATCGCGCCCATCGTCGCGAGCAGATCCCGCGTGCGCCACTCGATCAGCAGGTCCTTCGCGACGATGGCGGCCGCCTGGCGAACGGCGCTCATGCGGCCCCGGGCGCGCGCGCGCCGGAACGAGCGAGCAGGTCCAGGGCCTCGACGCCCCCCCCGCCCGCCGGCATGTCCTCGACGACGCGGCCCGCCCTCATGAGGATCGCCCGGCCGCACGTCCGCGCGAGGCGGGCCATGTCGTGGCTGACGACGATCACGGTGCGCTCGCGCCGCAGGAGCGCATCGAGCAGCGCGCACAGGGCGTCGCCCGACTGCTGGTCGAGCCCCGTCCACGGTTCGTCCAGAAGCAGCACGTCGGGATCGTGCAGCAGCGCACGCGCCACGGCGGCCCGCTGCTGCAGCCCGCGGGAGAGCTGCCGGACGGGCTCGTCCGCGCGATCCGACAGGTCCAGCGTCCTCAGGATCCGGTCCGCCCGCGAGAGCGCCTGATCCAGCCCGTGCAACCGCGCTGCGAACGCGAGGTTCTCGCGCGTCGTGAGCGACTCGTGCAGCATCAGGTGATGAGACACGTGGCCGAGGCGGCGGCGCCAGGCGCGCGCGTCCGCTTCGGCGCGCTGGCCATCGAGCAGCACGTCGCCCGCGGTCGGCCTGACCAGGCCCGCGACGATCCGCAGGAGCGTGGTCTTTCCGGCTCCGTTGGCGCCGAGGATGCCCACGGCCTCGCCCCGGCCGATGCGGAGGTCCGTCGGCGCGAGCGCGCGCACCGGACCGTAGCGCTTGGCGACGCCGCGCAGCTCGAGAAGGCCTGCCGTCACGCGCCAGGCTCGCGCGGCGTTCGCCCCCCGGCCTCGCTCGCGTCGATCGCGGCCAGCAGGCGCACGGCGCGTCCCTCGAGTTCGGATCTCAGGCGATCGCGATCCTCCGCCGTGAGCTTGCCCATCGCGTGATCGAACTCGACGTCGCGAATCCCCTGCACGACGGCGTCCCGGCTGGCCTCGAGCGAGGCCGCGTCCGAGTCGGCCTGGCCGGCCCCCGGCTCGTCCCGCCCCTCGGCCAGGAGCGGCGCGAGCGAGATGCCGAGAAGCAGCGCCATCACGGCCAGCGCCACGAGCGCGGCCGTCATGTCTGGCCCTCGACGCGCTGCCGGAGAGCCTCGCGATACCGGGCTTCATCCTCGGGCGCCAGCGGGCCGGGGGCGGCCTCGGGCGTCCTGCGGCGCGACCAGCGGCGACCGACCAGGAACACGCCCACGGCGCCCGCGATCAAGAGCGCCGGCGGCCCGAGCCAGATGATCCAGTGGAAGCCGCGGCGGGGCGGAACGGCGAGCACGCCGGCGCCGTGCTCGGCGACGTAGGCAGCGATGATGGCCTCGGGCGCCTCGCCGCTGTCGAGACGGCGCGCGAGGTCGGCGCGGATCTTGTCGGCCGTTCCGCAGAAGCACTGGCTGACCTGCAGGTGCGGGCATCCGCAGTAGCACGTCAGCACGCTCGCGAGCTCGCGCACGTCGGCGCGAACGAACGGCGCGGGGCCCGCGCCCTCGTGCGCTGGCGTCTCGCCGACGCACGCCTGTTCCTCCTGCCCGGCGACGGGAGCCGCGAGCAAGACGAGGAGCGCCAGGACGAGGCCGCTCATGCGGCCGCTTCGCGCGTCACCGACCCGGCGGCCGCCGCCGCGCGTCGCTGCGGCCAGAGGCAGATCAGCGTGCCCGCCAGCATGAGCCACGAGGACCACCACACCCACGCCACCAGCGGGTTCCAGAGCACCTGGATCTTCGCGCGTCCGGTCGCCGTGTCGATGGGCTCGGCCAGGATGGCGTACAGGTCGCCGGAGAGCGTCTCGCGAACGGACACGTCCTTCTCGGGCTCCGGGAACTTGCGATGCGTCTTGAACTCGGGCGCCAGGGTTCCGCCACTGCCCACGGCGAGCACCGCGCGGTCGACCACGGACCGCCCGGTGTCCTCGTGCTCGGCGCGCACGAACGTGATCGTCTCGCCGCGCACCGTCATGGACTGGCCGGGAGCCAGGAGCGCCTCGGCCTCCTGACGGAAGGCCATGCCGGCGACACCGATGAAGAACATCGCGACGGCGAGATGCACGACGTAGCCGCCATAGCGCCGCCGGTTCCGGCCGAACAGCCCGAACAGGCCCGCGAGATAGGAGGTCGCGCGATGCGCCGCGACGACGCGCGCGCCCGCGTGAAACTCGGAGAGGATGCACCAGATGACGAACGCGGCGAGGGACCACGCGAGGATGGGCATCGGCTGGCGCACGCCCGCGATCAGGAGGGTCGCGGCGACCACAGCCGCCAGGATGATCGGCGCCGTCAGCGTGCGCCGGAGCGAGCGCGTGGAGGCCTTGCGCCACGAGATGACCGGGCCGATGCCCGTGAGCGCGAGAAGCACCAGGCCGAGACTCCCGTTCACGAACGCGAACCCGGGCGCGCCGACGACGTGCCGCTCGCCCGTCACCATCTCGGAGATGGGCGCGTACATCGTGAGAAACAGCGTGGCCAGGCAGATCGCGACCAGCGCCAGGTTGTTCAGCATGACGCCGAACTCCCGCGAGAGCAGCGAGTCAATGCGGTGCGCCGTGCGCAGCTGCGGCCAGCGCCAGTAGGCGAGCCCGGCGCCAGCCGCCAGGATGAGCGCGACGTAGCCCAGGAACCACGATCCGATGCTGCTCCGCGCGAACGAGTGGACGGACTCGACCACGCCCGATCGGGTCAGGAACGTGCCGAAGATCGAGAGCGAGTACGCGGCCAGCAGCAGCAACACGTTCCATGCCCGGAACATGCCGCGGCGCTCCTGCACCATCGCCGAGTGAAGGTAGGCGGTGGCCGCGAGCCACGGCATGAACGACGCGTTCTCGACGGGATCCCAGGCCCAGTAGCCGCCCCATCCGAGCTCGACGTAGGCCCAGTGCCCGCCGAAGATCATCCCCATGCCGAGGAACAGCCACGGCCACAGCACCCACGGCCGGACCGAGCGGATCCAGGCCTCACCGAGACTCCCCGACGCCAGCGCGCCGATCGCGAACGCGAACGGCACCGAGAGGCCGACATAGCCCAGGTACAGCGTGGGCGGATGGATGGCCATCCAGTAGTTCTGGAGCGCCGGATTCATTCCGCGCCCGTCCTCGAGCGGGAACGGCAGGCGCTCGAGCGGATTCGTGACGAACGCCGTGAGGCAGCCGAAGAACACGAGTCCGAGCGCCAGCGTGAGGCCCATCCACGGTTCGATGGCCCGGTCAGAGGGGCCGCGCGTGGTCAGCGCCAGCGCGGCATACCCGGCCAGCACGAGCAGCCACAGCAGCATCGAGCCGTTCATCCCCGCCCAGAACGCGGTGAACCGGTAGACGGGCGGCAGCGCGTGCTCGGTGACCTGCGCCACGTACGCCACGGAGAAGTCCGCATGCGTCAGCGCCCGCAGCAGGATCAAGCTGCACGCCGCCGTCCCCGCGAAGAAGGCCAGCACGGCTCTCCGGCCGGATCGAAGCCACCGATCCGAGCCCAGGACTCCCGCGAGCAGGTAGGCGCAGGCGGCCCAGGCGGCCAGCAGGACGAGCGCCTGCAGGAGGTAGTAGCCGACGTCAACGAGCACGAAAGGACCCCACGACCAGCGGGCGCGCGCGCCCGGTCACTGACCCGGTGTCGGAACGGCCGCCGCCGCCGGCTGCGCCGTGACGGTCGTGCCGGGCGGCGTCTCCTGATGAGGAGACTCCATGCCCTCGTACTTCGAGGGGCACTTCGTCATGAGCTCGCGCGCGGCGAAGACACCGTCCTCGCCCAGGCGCCCCGAGACGACGACGCTCGTGCCGTCGCGGAAGAGTCCGGGGGTCACGCCCGAGAACACCACCGGGACGCTGCGGTCGCCCGTCTCGTTGCGCATGACGAAGGCCGTCTGCACGCGCTCCGGGTGGACCTCGATCGTCCCGTCCTTGACGAAGCCGGCCACGCGGAGATCGGCGCGTTGCGCGCGCGCCGGATCCCACTGGTCGAGCGTCGTCATGTACAGATCGTTGCTGCGCACGCCAGCGAACACGAGCACCGCGATCGCGGCGCCCGCCAGGCCCAGGATGAGGGGGATCCGCCAGCGAGTCATCATGGGAGATGTTAACCCGGAACCAGCCCCGGCGACCGGCCACGAGGCGCGTGCCACGCGCCGTGGCGCGAGGAACCCGCGACGCCCCGCGCGACGGGGCGGTTGCGCGCTCTCACCCCGGCTCGTCCAGGCCGGCCCACCGCGCGAGCCGGCGCCTCAGGTCGGGATCGGCGACCTCGGCGAGAGCATCCTGCGTGAGCGGACCGGCGGTCGTCGGGCGAGGCGCCCCGGCAGCCCGTGCCGTCGGGGCGCGCCTCGGGCTCGCAGACACGCGAAACGCGACGGACGACGGAGCCGCGGGGCCCAGCTGCCGGGCGAGGGCGCCGAGAATCTCGGCGCGCAGCTCGCGCGCATGACGGGCCGCCCGCGCGTCGCACATGGTGAGCGTGCACTCGCCGTCGCGCAGCGAGACGTCCTCCACGCGCGACAGCAGCCAGGCGCCGAGCGCCGCGGGCAGCACGGCGCGGAGTTCCGCCTCGGGCCGCGCGGCGACCTGCCGTCGCGCGATCTCGGCCAGCGCGCGCGCGAGCGCTCGTGGCCCTCGCGATCCGCGGGATCGGGGCGGCATGCGCGTGGACTCTCCTTCCGGCGGGGTGCTACGATTCCGCGCCGCTCCGAGTGAAACGACCGCGGCGCGCCCGGAACCGCCGGTCGCGTCCGGGCGGGCATAACTCAGCTGGTAGAGTGCCAGCTTCCCAAGCTGGATGTCGCGGGTTCGATTCCCGTTGCCCGCTCCACCGCCTCCTGACTCGCGGGTTTCCGCCGCCGCGACGGGCTGGTTCTCGAGAGGCCTGGCAGGCGGCACGAGGCACCGATGGGCTGGTTCAGCAAGGGAAACAGGGACGATCAGGATCCGGCCGCGGGTCAGCAGGCCGATCCGCAAGCGCCGGCCGCCCCGACGCCCGGCGCCAGCGCCAGCCCGGCATCGCCCGCGAGCACGACCGCGCCGAGCCCCGCGCCCGCGAGCGGCGCTCCCGCCCGCACGCCCCTGCCCGAGGCCCAGGCGCCGGCCGCCGAGACTTCGCGCAGCGCCGACGCCGAGTCGAGCCGCGGCTCGCTGGCGTCCATGCTTTCCGGCGCGCTGACCGGCGCGCGCGCCCCCGAACCGGCGGCGCGACCCGCACCGTCCGCGGCCCCCGCCCGAACCGAGGCCGCGAGCACCTTCGCGGAGACGGTGGACATCGAGGGCTCGCTCGAGGGCGACGGCGACGTGATCCTGCGCGGCCGCGTCCGCGGGTCGATCCTGATCACCGGAACCCTCATGATCGCCGAGAGCGGCCGCGTCCTGGCGGACGTTGCGGCCAGGGAGGTCGTCAACGCCGGCACGGTCGAGGGCAACATCCACGCGACGGAGCGCGTCCGGGTGCAGGCCACCGGCCTCGTGCAGGGCGACATTGACTCCCCGTCCATCGTCATTGACGACGGCGGGGGCGTCGAGGGCTTCGTGCGCATGGATCCCGAGGGCGCCGACGCCGATGCCGACGACGACGCCCCGGCGCCGACGACGCGGCCCGTCATGCCGGCCTCCGGCTTGCTCAAGACGCCCCGCCCCTCGGCAACGACCGCCAGGCCGGGGGCCGGCATGGCGACGCCTGATGCGCCGAGCACGGGAACGGCTCCGGGAGCCGCGAGCCCTCCGAACTCGCCCTCATCGCCTTCGGCTCCTGGTAACGCTCCCCCGTCGGGCCCTGGCCTGACGTGGCAGCCCGCTGGCGCCGCGGCCTCCTCGACGGGCGCCGCGTCGCCCTCCGGGTCCGGCGTGCCCTCATCGCCGGCCGCGACCACGCCCGCATCCGCGCCATCGTCGTCGCCGCCGCCAACGAGCCTGGGCGCCGCAGCGCAACTGCCGAACGCGCCCGTGCCTCCGGCGACGACGCGTCCTCCCGCGGCCGGTCTCCTGTTCCGCCCGCAGCCTGCGTCGCCGCCCGCTGGCGCCGCGCCCCCGTCATCGCCGTCGGCCACGCCAGCCGCCACGCCCAGCGCGTCGCCCTCCGGCGCGCCGCTCGTCGCCGCCGTCGGCACGATGGGCGCGAGCGGCTCCGGCAAGACGCCCGACGAGCCCACGCGCCCCGCGGAGTCCGTCAAGCCGGCGCCCGCGGCGGACGACAGCCCGTTCGGCGACATGGACGACGGCGAGGCTCCCTCCAGCGACGAGCCCTCGATACTCTGAAGCAGCAGGCCCGGGCGCAGGCGGTCGCGCCGCCCGGGTCCCGTTTCGCTCCCCGCGCCCGTAGCTCAGCCGGATAGAGCGGCGGTTTCCTAAACCGCAGGCCGCGTGTTCGAGTCACGCCGGGTGCACCACCGCCGCGCCGCTGGCCGGAGGAGGCCGAGCCGTTGCCCGTAGCCGACCGCACCCCGCGCCGCCGCTGGCCGGGCCCCGTGGCCTGCGCCCGGATGCTCGCGGCGCTCGGCCTGCTCCTGTCGGCGCAGGAGCGCACGCTCGGCGTGATCACCGACGAGCAGCAGGCGATCGGCACCGCCATCGCGATCGCCACGACCGGCGAGGTGGGCCTGCCGTCAGGCTTCGCCTTCTCGATTCCTCGGGACGCGGGCGACACGGTCGCGCCCTACGGCCTGGGACTGCCCCTCGTGCTGGCCCCCGTGGCGCTGGCCTGCAAGCCCTTCGAGGCGCGCTTCGGCAGCGGCACCTCGCAGTCGTTGCTGATCCTGGTGCCCCTCGCGCTGGTCTTCGCCGCCGCCCTCTTCGCGGGCCTGATCGCGCGCGCGGCCGGCGCGGGCGCGGCCGGCGAGGCCCTGGCCATCCTGGGCACAGTGGCCTCGCCGCTGCTCCCCCTCGGATCCACGTTCTTCTCCGAGCCGCTGCTCGCCGCCTGCCTCGCGGGCGCCGCGGCCTGCGCCGCCCTGGCCGCGCGCGCGGACGCTCCGTCGTGCGGGGGACGCGAGCGCTGCCTGATCGTGGCCGCGGGGCTCCTCGCGGGACTCGCCGTGCTCACGAAGAGCCTCGCGATCGCGGCGGCGCCCGCCTGCCTGCTGCCGCTCGCGCGGCTCCCCTGGCGGCGCGGCGCGTGGGCGATCGCGGGGCTCGCGCCTGCGGGAATCGCCTGGCTCGCGGGCGAGATCGCGCGCTTCGGCGTCCCGCTGTCGTCGTACGCCGGCCAGCCCTTCAGCCACCCGCCTCTCGATGGAGCGTGGCGCCTGCTGATCGGTCCGAACGAGGGCCTGCTCATTCACTTCCCGCTGGCGGCGGCCGGCCTCGCCGGCCTCGCGATCCTGGCGCGCGGGCGAACCACGCGATGGCTCGCCGGCGCGCTCGGCGTGCCGCCGCTCGTGCTGCTGGCGCTCACGTCCGCGTGGTGGGCCTGGGACGGCTCCGCCGGCTGGGGGCCCCGCCTGCTGGCGCCCGCCATCCCGCTGCTGTCGGCCGCCGCGGGGTGCTGGTTCGCTCGCGTCGGCCGCGCGGGACGCGTCGCCGCGCTGGGGCTCGTGATCGCCGGCGCTGGCGTGACGGCGCTGGGCGTCGCCCAGCCCGATGCCTCGGTGATGCTGTACGTGGACTCCTGCGGCCCCGCGCCCGTGCCCGACGCCGAGGTGAGCCGATGGCCGGCCGGCATGGCGCGCACGATGGGGCCCGGCGAGCGGCGCATCAGCCAGAGCATGGCGGCCGTGACGCGCCCCGCCTTCGCGCCCGCGCGCCTTCATGCGTTCGTGATCGCGGGCCGCGCGCGGCCCGCCTCGACGGACGAGCGCCTCGCGCGCCTGCGCGATCAGGCGCCCTGGCGCGCGCGCTGGCCGGCCCTGGTCCCGTCGCCGTCCGGCTTGCAGGGCGATCTCTCGGGCGTGCTGTTCAACCTGCTCGTGGACGACCTGGTCTGGCCGATGTGGGGCGACGCCCTGCGGGCCGAGCGCGTGGAGCGCCGGACGCGCTTCACGGCGGCCTGGCAGGACGCGATCGAGGACCAGGCCCTGCGCGCGCTCGACCTCGGCCTCCCCGACCGCGCCGTCCGCCTGGCCACCCCTCTGTTCCAGATTGCGAGCCACGACCGCTCGGCCGCGCTCCTCGCTGAATCGCTGCGGGCGAGCGGCGACGGCGAGGCGCTCGCACGCCTGCTGGCCGCGCTCCCGCCCCGCACCCTGGGCAAGCCCGAGATGCTGGCGACCCGCGCGCTCATCGCGCGTGATGCCGGCAACGACGCCGAGGCCCGGGACCTGCTGCGCCAGCTCGCCGAGAGCGTGCGCGCGCCCGCCACGATCGCGGCGCTCGAGTCGCCCCTCGGCAGCTGGCCGGCCACGACGCGCCCCTTCCTGTCACCCGAGGCCCCGTGGCGGCCGGGCGACGGCGGCCGGAGCCGCCCGGATGCGATACCATCGCCGCCCCTTCTGGAAGGAACCGCCCCGCCATGAGCAAGAAGCTGCACGTCAAGGACCTCAAGCGCGACCAGGTCGCCGAAGCCGTCATCCACGCGGCGGAGGGCACGTGGACCGTCGCCAGCGAACATCGCCGCCCGCTGCTGCTGGGCGCCATCGCCGTGGCGGTGCTGATCGTCGGCGGCGTCCTCGTGGCCTGGCGGATGGACGTGACCCGTCGCGCCGCGCTCGCGGATCACGCCGCCGCGACGCGCCTGTGGGAACAGGCCGATGGCGCTCGCCCGGCGGATCCCAAGCCGACGTGGGACGAGGTCGCGGCCAAGATGACCGAGGTCGCCGACGCTCACCCGCGGCAGCCCATCGCGCGCATCGCGCGCCTCCAGGCGGGCCTCGCGCTCCTGCGTGCCGGCGATGGCGCGGCGGCGGCGGCGGCGCTCGGCACGTTCGTCGAGAAGCACCCGAAGCACTGGGCGGCGCCCGAAGCCCTCGCGGCGCTCGCCGCCGCGCGCGAGGACGCAGGCGACGTCGCCGGCGCCGAAGCGGCGCTGAACAAGCTGCGCGAGGGCAAGTGGAAGAAGTGGCCCGATGGCGCCGCTCAGGTCATGCTCGGCCAGCTCTACGAGCGGCAGGGCCGTGACGGCGACGCGCGCGCCCTCTACGAGTCGCTGACCGCCAGCGACAGCCTCAAGGACACGACGTGGGGCGCCCAGGCGCGCACCCGCCTCGATGAGATGGGGCCCGCCGCGCCGGCCAATCCCAGTTGAGCACCGCCCGCGGCCTCCCTCCATCGCCGCGCGCGGTGCCAGGCGCCATCAGGCCCGCGGATGCATCTCGCGGTAGACCTTGGCCAGCCGGTTCTTGCTGACCTGCGTGTAGATCTGCGTCGTCGAGATGTCCGAGTGGCCGAGCATGAGCTGCACCGACCTCAGGTCAGCCCCGTGCTCCAGCAAGTGGGTCGCGAACGAGTGGCGCAGCACGTGCGGGCTCAGGACCCGCTTGATGCCCGCCGATCGCCCGTGCCGCTTCACGATCTTCCAGAAGCCCTGCCGCGTGATGCCGCGGGCCCCCCGGCGGATGAAGAGCAGGTCCGATGACTTGCCCGCGCTGATGGACGGACGCGACGACTGCAGGTAGCGCGTCACCCAGTTGACGGCGGTCCGTCCGACCGGAACCGGCCGCTCCTTGGAGCCCTTCCCGAACGCCGTGAGCACGCCGAGGCTCAGGTCGAGATCGCTCACCCGGAGCTGAACCAGCTCGGAGGCCCGGAGCCCCGTCGCGTAGAGGAGCTCCAGCATGGCCCGGTCGCGCAGGCCCAGGGCCTCGTCCACGTCCGGGGCCGCCAGCAACATCTCGACGTCCTGGTACGGCAGCGACTTGGGCAGGCTCCGCGGGAGCCGCGGCGACTCGACGTTCAGCGTCGGGTCCCGACCGATCTCGCCGCGCATGGCGAGGAACTTGAACAGCGATCGCACGGACACGAGCGCCCGCGCCGAGGAACGGGCGGACAGCCCGCCCTCGCGCACGCTGCGCAGGAAGCCGAGCACGTGGGCCTGCGTGGCGTCACGCGGCCTGCACGACTCGGAGCGCAGGTAGTCCACGAACTTGCCGAGATCGCGGCGATAGGCCTGCAGCGTGTTGGGAGAGAGTCCCTTCTCGACGAGCAGGTGGTTCAGGTAGTCGTCGAGAAGCTCCGGCCAGCCGTCTGGTGCGGCTTCATGATTCATGCAACATCTCTGAGGATGCTGCCCCCGGCCGAGAGCATGGCCGAACGCCCCGTCCAAGGGAAGCCCCAACTTGCCGGAGCCCTCCCCGCCCCCGGCCGCCCGCCACGCAACTTCTTGATCCTGCTCGGCTTGACATCCTCTCGGGCGCCACCGTGCGCCCTGCGGCGGCCTCAGGGCGGGGATGCGGGCGGCAGATCCAGCAGGAAGGTCACGGGCCCGTCATTGCGCAGGTCCACGAGCATGTCCGCGCCGAAGACGCCCTGCTCGACGGGCACCCCCGCCTCGCGGATCGCGCGCGCCACCGCGTCCACCAGGTCGCGAGCCAGGGCCGGATCGGCCGCGCCGTCGAACGAGGGCCGGCGTCCCTTGCGAACGGACCCCGCGAGCGTGAACTGCGAGACGACCAGCACGCTGCCTCCCGCGTCACGGACGTCCAGATTCATCTTCCCCTCGGCGTCGGCGAAGATGCGCAGGCCCGTCATCTTCGTGGCGGCGGCGCGCGCCTGCTCGGGCCCATCGCCATGCTCGACGCCAACGAACAGGAGGAGTCCCGGGCCGATGCGCGCGACCTCCTCGCCCGCGACGCGGACCGACGCGCTCGCGACGCGCTGAACGAGAACCTTCACGCGTTCGATCTCCGGCAAGGCGCGATGCGCGCAGTCGCGGGGGCCGCCTGCGCGGCAGCGTCGCGCATGCTAGCATGCGGTCGAAAATCCCCCCTCGCTCCGGACGATTGCGCGCGACGCGCGGAGGTTCCCGCCATGGCCGGAAACTTGAACAAGGTGATGCTGATCGGCCGCCTCGGGCGCGACCCCGAGGTCCGCTACACGAAGGACGGCACGGCCGTCGCCAACCTGCGCCTGGCCACGTCCGAGCAGTGGACGGACAAGGGCGGCGAGAAGCAGGAGCGCACCGAGTGGCACACGGTCGTGCTGTGGGCGCGGCAGGCCGAGATCGCGCAGCAGTACTTGCAGAAGGGGCGCCTCGTCTACGTCGAGGGGCGCCTCGAGACGCGCAAGTGGCAGGATCAGAACGGCCAGGATCGCTACTCGACCGAGGTGCGCGCGAACCTCTTCCAGATGCTCGACCGCGGCGAGGGCGGAAGCGGTGGTCGCGACGCCCCGTCGGACCGCGGCGACGGCGGAGGCCGCGACTCCGATCGCGGCGGCGACAGGCCCTCGCGCAGCGGGCCGCCGCGCTCGTCATCGCCCGCGCCCGACGACGACCCCGGCCCGCCCCCCGACGACGACGACATCCCGTTCTGATCGGGCCCGCCCCGCGCGAGCGTCAGCCCGGCAGTTCGTCGAGCGGGACCTCGGCCGGGCGCGCCAGCAGGAAGCCCTGGCCGTGATGGGCGCCGAGGCTCTCGATCACGTCGAGTTCCTCGGCCTCCTCGATGCCCTCGCAGATCACCTCGGCCCCGACGCGCGCCGCGAGTTCGACCAGCGTCACGAGCACGCCCTGCTGCGCCCGGCTCCGGTGGATGCCGCGCACGAGCGACAGGTCCACCTTCAGGAAGTCGGGCACGACCTCGGGAACGAGGCGCAAGCTCGACACGCCCGTGCCGACATCGTCCACCGCGACCTGGAATCCCGCCTCGCGGAAGGCCGCGAGCCGCGCGCGGAACAGGCCCCAGTCCGTCACCCGGCCCCGCTCGAGCATCTCCAGGACGATCTGACGCGGGCCGATGGACGATCCCGCCAGCGCCTCCAGCAGGCGCTGCGGCGTCGCGAGCCCCGAGACCAGCGCCTCGGGCAGCACGTTGATGAACAGGAGGCGCCCGGCCGGCCACGGCGGACGCCGCGCGAGGATGAGCTGGCGACAGGCATGGTCGAGCTCGTGCGCGAGCTCGAGTTCATGTGACGACGCGAACAGGAAGTCCGCGACCTCGAACGGCGTTCCTCGCGGTCCCCGGCAAAGCGCCTCGTAGCCCAGGATGGAGCGATCGGCGAGCGTCACGATCGGCTGGTAGGCCACGGTCAGGTTCGCGCGATCGATGATGCCGGCGAGATCCAGCGCGCGCTCGAGCCGGGCTTGCTCGCCCTCGCCGCGCAGCATCGTGCGCGCGGAGTGCACGGCGCGCGCGACGCTCCGTTCCAGCCGGCGGGCCGGGTTTCGGAACAGCACGGCGTGGCCCGTCGCCACGCGCGCGCCGCGCAGGATGTCGCGGCCTTCGAGACCGGCCTCGACCGCGGCGTGAAGCGCGCCGCTCAACCCGGTCAGTTCCGTGACGCCCGGAGCGCCGCCCCCGGCGAACGGCACGAGAAGAACGACCTCCTCGCCGAACGGCCCCTCGCGCGCGAGCACGGTGCCCGTCGGAGCGCCGGCCGCGCCGAACTGCCGCGCGAGGTCGGTGACCCGCGCGAGCAGCGCGTCGGCCGACTCCCACCCGAATGCTTCTTCGATCTGCGAGAGGTTCTGCACGCCCACCAGCAGCACGCCCAGAGCCTGCCCGTCCGCCAGGCGTTGCTGGACCTCGGGCAACACGGCGGTCAGTAGCGGCAGGAGCCCGCCGGCGTCCCAGCCACCGCGCCGGAGCTCCAGCCACTCCTGCCGCATGGCGCGCCAGGAGGCCCGGACGCCCTCGGGAACTTCCGCGAGATCGTCCGTCTCTCCGGACAGGGCATCGGGCGGCGAACCGTCGCCCACATCCTCATCCGGGGGTCTTCGCGCGTCGCCCGTGTCGTCCATGGCTGGGCTCGGAGCCGTTCCGGGGCCGCCGCGGCGGCCCCGGACGCCGGCTTCAGACCTCCTCGTAGAAGTGCTTCTTCAGCGACTGGATCCGCGTCTCGTAGTTCTTCGGATCGAGGAACCAGGACGTCGCGGCCACCGAAGACAGGAGCGAGTTGCCATCCTGCGGCGTGAAGCAGAAGCCGACGACCTCCCGCTCGTTCACGATGGTCAGCGAGGGCACGACGACGACCGCGACGTTCAGGATGCGCCCGTAGTGGCCGTGGTCCCGGCCGAACGAGAACACCATGTTGGCCGACGTCTTCCACGTCAGCGCGATGCGGTCGTTGGCACGGAGCAGATCGATGACCTGGTCCTTCGTGACCTTGTTCTTGAGCTTCAGCGAGAAGTGGATCGCGTGCATGTACTGCGTGTTGAGCTTCACGGCCGACGAGAACAGGTTCAGCTCGGGGCCGAGCGTCTTGAACAGGTGGTACGCGTCCCGCGCGTGATGCGTGCCGAACTTCGGGTCGTCGTGCTTGCCCACCTGCGGGCTCGGCGTGAACGAGCTGGTCTGCGAGATGTCGTTCGCGCGGCGCATGCAGACGAAGCGGCCCTCCTCGAGCCCGAGGCCGGAGGACAGCGCGATCGTCTTGATGAGCACGGCCAGGTTGTGCGTGTTGCACGACACGACATGAAGGAACTGATCCTCGCCCGGAATCAGGGCCTCATCGTTGATGCCGCGCGCGTACATCTTTCCGAAGCCGAACTCGGATCCCTGCGCGATGAAGCCGCGGCCTGGCCGGCGACGGGGCAGGTAGAGCTGCTCCTTGTTGGACAGGCCGACGTCGCTGGGCGTGCAGTCGATCACCACGTCGGCGGCGTCGAGGGCTTCGTCGGACGTGAGCGCGGGCTCGATGCCCAGCTTGGTCCATTCCTCTCGCGAATCGGGCGCACACGCGAACTGCGCGCCATGAGCCATCAGCGCCTTGACCTTCGGGCGATCCACGAGGTTCGCGCTGCGCTTGGTGAACGTGACGCGGCCGAGGCCGAGTTCTTCCTGGAGCGACGTGAGGAGGCCGATCAGCGGCTCGCCGATCGTGCCGGTGCCCACGACATGCACCTGCTTGGTCATCGGGACTCCGTTCGCGAGCCGCCGGACGCGACACTCGCGCAGGGGGTGCGCTCGCCTGCCGCATGCGGGATGGGTTGCCGCTGCGGCAAGGCCGGTCATGGCGACCGACCGTGCCCCGGGAGCGCGTCGATTGTGGGGACGAAGAAACGGTACGCCCGCACCCGCGGGGCGTCAACGCATCGCGACAGATCGCCGCCGGATCGCGATCACGTCGTGCCCTTCTCGACCCGCTTCGCCTCGTCCCACAGGGCGTCCATCTCGGCCAGCGTCGCCTCGTGGGGCGAGCGCCCCTGCGCGCGCAGGCGCCGCTCGACATGCTCGAAGCGCCGCGTGAACTTGGCGTTCGCGGCCTGGAGCGAGCCCTCGGCGTCGAGCCCCAGGTGCCGTGCCAGGTTGGCCATGACGAACAGCATGTCGCCGAACTCCTCGCGCGCGCCGGCCGCATTCCCGGCCAGCACGTCCGCCTCGAGCTCGCCCACCTCCTCGTGGAGCTTGGCGAGCACCGCCGAGGCGTCGGGCCAGTCGAAGCCGCACTTCCCCGCCTTCTCGGTCAGGCGCTGGGCCTTGAGGAGCCCGGGCAGCGACTTGGGCACGCCGGCCAGGATCCCGGCGGCCTCGCCCTTCTCCGCGCGCTCCTCGGCCTTGATGCGCTCCCAGCGCTGCGTGACCTCGTCGGCCGTGCTCGCGACCGCGTCGCCGAAGACGTGCGGATGCCGGCGCACGAGCTTGTCGCTCAGGCGGCGCGCGACGTCCTGGAGATCGAACGAGCCGGCCTCCTCGGCGATGCGCGCGTGCAGCAGGACCTGCAGCAGCAGGTCGCCCAGCTCCTCGGCGAGCCGCCGGGGGTCGTCCTCGCCGATCGCCTCGACGACCTCGTGCGCCTCCTCGATGACGTAGGGCGTGAGGGAGGCGTGCGTCTGCTCGCGATCCCACGGGCACCCGCCCGGCTCGCGGAGCCGTCGCACGACATCCACGAGTTCCCGAATCGCATCCGGCCTGGCAGTCGAGTCCATCGCGCATCGTAACGTGCCGGCCGCCGCCCGCGGGCGCGGCCGCCGGCAGCGAGACGACGCGCGGGATCCGTTCGGCGTTCGGGTTTGGCCCCCGAGTCGGTTAGCCTGCACGTCGCATGCGATCCCCCGCCCGCCCGCGACCCCTCGGGAGGCTCCCTGGCTGGACGCCGCGCCAGGCGGCGCGTGTCTGGCAGGCGACCCTCGTGCTGGCCTTGCTCTCGCCGGTGTCGTGCCGCGAGGCGTCCTCGCCCGCACCCCGGGCGAACGCGCCGCCCTCGAAGCCGGCGACGGCTCCCCTCGTCGCCGGACCCGGAGCCGCCGCTCAGGCGGAGGCACGCGCCCTCCTCGCTTCCGGCCAGGGTGCCGAGGCGGCGCGCAAGCTCGCCGAGGCCGTGGCCGCGCAGCCGACATCCGCCGCGCTCCAGCGCGAGCTGTCGGTGCTGCTGCTCCGGCTGCGCGACACGTCCGGCGCGCTCCGGGCCGCGCAGGAGGCCGTGCGCCTCGACGCGGCGGATGCCGCGGCGTGGACGCAGATCGGCGCCGTGCGCTACGCCCTCGAAGATCCCGCCGCCGCCGCGGAGGCCTTCGAGCGCGCCGTGGCGATCGCCCCGGACGACGCCGCCGCGCATGACTGGCTCGGCAGCGCGCGCCTGGCCGCGTCCGCCGCCGCGCTCGGCGGCGAGAACGTGGATCGCGCGCGCGTCGAGCAGGCCATCGCCTCCTTCACGCGAGCCTGCGACCTCGCCCCCGCGTCCGCCGACTACCGCCTGCGCCTGGGCCTCGCGAGGCGGCGCATCCACGAGCTGGCCGAAGCGGAAGCCGACCTGCGCCAGGCCGTCGCTCTCGGCGGCCGGCCCGAGTGCCGCATGCACCTGGCCGAGGTCCTGTTCGAACAGGGACGGGTGGACGAAGCCGAAGCCGAGTTCCGCGCGGCGCTGGTCGTCGCTCCGAAAATGGCGCGCGCGCGCACGGGCCTCGGGCGCCTGCTCCTCGGCAAGGGTGACGCCGCCGGCGCGCGGGCCGAGCTCGAGCAGGCCGTCACGCTCGACCCCGCCTCGCCGCAGGCGCGGTACCAGCTGTCGCTCGCACTCGCGCGCCTGGGCGAGGAGGACGCCGCGGCGGCGCTCGCCACCGAGTTCACGCGCCTGCAGGCGAGCTCGGAGGACATGCGCTCGGCGCTCCAGGGCGTCTCGCGTCACCCGTCGGATCCGGCGGCGCACGTCGCCCTGGCGCAGCAGCGCGAACGCGCCGGCGACATCGCGGGCGCCGTGGCGTCCTACCGCCGCGCCATCGAGCTGGATCCCCGTCGCGTGGACGCGCTGGTGAATCTCGGCGGGATCCTCCTCGACGCCGGGGCCGTCGCCGACGCGATCCCGCTCCTGCGCGCGGCGACCGAGGCCGCCCCCGCCGTCCATGACACGCACGCCGCGCTGGGCCTCGCCCTGGAGCGATCGGGCGATCTCGCCGGCGCCATCGCGGCCTACGAGCGCACGCTCGCGATCGCCCCTGCGGACGACGCCGCGCGCAGGGGCCTCGAGCGCGCGCGCGCCGCCCGAGGCGCGCGATGAGCCGCCTCGTCACGTTCCCGCTCGCGGCGCTCCTTCTCGTCGGCGCGTGCGCCTCTCCGCCGGAAGTCGAGCCGCCCGCCGCCTCGGCCCCGGCCCCGCGCGGGGCGAGCGCGACGCCAGCGAGCGCCGTGACCCGGCTCCGTTTCACGGACGTGACGCAGGAGTCCGGCCTCGGTTCCTTCCGGCACCTCTCGGGGGACGCGGCCAAGCGCCACCTCGTCGAGTCGGTCGGAGCGGGGGTCGCCTGGATCGATCACGACCGCGACGGCGACCTCGACGCCTACCTGAGCGGCGGCGGATCCTTCGACCCCGCCACGCGCGGCACGAGCCGGGACGCGCTCTTCCGCAACGATGGCGGGACCTTCGTGGACGTCTCGGCCGAGACTGGCATCGGTCACGTCGGCTGGACCATGGGCGTGACGGTCGCGGACTACGACGGCGATGGCTGGCCCGACCTGTTCATCACCGGATACCGCGCGAACGCCCTGCTCCGCAACGAGAGCGGGCGCTTCCGCGACGTCACGCGCGAGGCCGGCATCGGCCCGTCGGCGTGGAGCAGTGGCGCCGCGTTCTTCGACCTCGACGGCGATGGCGATCTCGATCTCTACGTCGCCGAGTACATGGACTACGAGCCCGGCGAGACGCCCGAGAGCACGGAGTTCTGCGAGTACCGCGGCGTCATGGTGTCGTATGGCCCTCGGGGCATGAGAGCGGCGCGGGATCGCGTCTACGAGCAGGTGTCTCCCGGGCGCTTTCGCGACGTCACCCGCCGCCTGGGCGTGGATGATCCGCCGACCTGGGGCTTCCAGCCGGTCGCATTCGACGCCGACCAGGATGGCGACACGGACCTCTTCGTCGCCAACGACTCCGTCGCGAACTATCTCTGGGTGAACGACGGCGGGAAGCTCGCCGATCAGGGCATGCGCTCGGGGCTCGCCCTGCGAGGATCGGGCGATCCGCAGGCGTGCATGGGCGTCGCGCTCGGCGACCTCAACGGCGACGGGCTTCTCGACATCCTGGTCACGAACTTCTCCGAGGACTACAACACGGCCTATCGCAACGATGGCCGGCGCTTCTTCACGGACGCGACGCACGCGATGGCGCTCGCCGAGCCCGCGATGCCGCTCCTCGGCTGGGGCTGCGTCGTGTTCGATCCCGACCTCGACGGCGACCAGGACGTGTTCGTCGCCAACGGTCACGTCTACCCGCAGATCGATCAGTTCCAGTTCGGGTTCACCTACCTCGAGCCCTGCCTGCTGATGGAGAACACCGGCCAGCGCTTCGCCGATGTCTCGGCCGCGGCCGGCCCTGGCGTCGTCGTCCGCCGCGCCCATCGTGGGCTCGCGCGCGGCGACTTTGACGAGGACGGCGATGACGACCTGCTCATCGGCGTGATCGACGGCCCTCCCGTCCTGCTCCGCAACGACACGCCGCGCCAGGGGCACTGGCTCGCCGTGCGCCTCCAGGACCCGGGCGGCGTGCCCGACGGCATCGGCGCGCGCGTGGTGGTCGAGGCCGGCGGCAGGCGCCAGGCGGGCGCGGTCGTGGCCGGCACGAGCTTCATGTCATCCGATGACACGCGCCTGCGCTTCGGGCTGGGGACGGCGACGCGCGCGGACGCGATCGAGGTCCACTGGCCCCGAGGCGGCGCCGAGCGCTTCGGCGCCGTGGATGGCGATCAGACCGTGACGCTCGTGCGCGGCGCCGGCACGGCGCCTTCGCGCTGAGGGGCACCCCCGCACCTCGCTCTGGCATGCTCGTGCAGGCCCGTCATGCTGGCGGCCATGCAGACAGGAGACATCGGACATGGGTGTCACGAATCAGCAAGCAGGGACGCGAATCGACGAGATCGCCGCGGGGCTCTACCGCATCAGCACGCCCGTCACCGTGCTGCCCGGCGGCTTCACGTTCAACCAGTACCTCATCGTGGACGAGCAGCCGCTGCTGTTCCACACGGGACCGCGCGCCATCTTCCCGCTCGTGCGCGAGGCCGTCGCGAGCGTCATGCCGGTCGAGCGCCTCCGCTTCGTGGGGTTCTCGCACGTCGAGGCGGACGAGTGCGGCTCGCTGAACGAGTGGCTGGCCGTCGCGCCGCAGGCCGTGCCGCTGTGCGGCGCGATCGCGAAGATGGTGAGCGCCGACGACATCGCGATCCGCCCCGCGCGCGGGCTCGCCGATGGCGAAGAACTGAACCTCGGCACCCGATCGGTGCGCTGGCTCGACGCCCCCCACGTGCCCCACGGCTGGGACTGCGGCTACGCGCTGGACACGAAGACGCGCACGCTCCTGTGCGGCGACCTGTTCACGCAGGGCGGCGCGGATCATCCCGCCATCACCGAGAGCGACATCCTGGGCCCGAGCGAGGCCATGCGCGCGGGGCTCGACTACTACGCTCACGGGCGCGACACGGGCGCCATCCTCGCCAGGCTGGCGGCGACCAGCCCGACCACCCTCGCCTGCATGCACGGCGCCGCATGGACCGGCGACGGCGCCGCCCTCCTGCGCGCGCTGGCCACCGCGCTGTCCGAGGGCTGACGCCGGGCTCGCTCGATCAGCCCGGCCGACCCGCGCGCGTCCGTCCGGCCCAGGACCAGCCTGACCGCACGCTCCCCTCGCTCCCGCTCAATCCATCGTCCCGCACGGGTTTCGTGCGCGCAGCGTGTACCACGCGAGCGCTTCGGGCGGCGCGACGTCCGTCGCGGTCAGCGTGGTCACCGACTGCCACGGTGCGAGCGCGCAGGGCGTCGCGAGCGAGGCGTCGCAGCGGAGGATGTCGTGGTCGGTGGCGCGGGCGACGGGTGGCCAGCTCAGGATGACGTCGGCGCCCGATCGCCTCGCGCGCAGGTTCGCGCCGGGCGAGGCGGGCGGCTGCTCGACAGTGAGCGTGGCGGTGGCTGTCGTGACGGAGGCGCTCGCGCTGTCGGTGACGACCGCGTCGTAGAGGCCGGCGTCGGCGAGCGCGAGCGGCGAGAGCGTGAGCGTCGGGGCCGTGCCGCCGGGAATGTCGAGCCCGTCGTGGCGCCAGCGGATCGTGATCGGAGGCGCGCCGCCCGTGACCGTCGTCGTCATGGACGCGCTGGCCCCGAGGCAGCCGGAGGTGTCCGCCGGATCGCTTGCCCGGAGCGGGGGCGCGGAGCGCGCGGGCACGTGCGCGGCGATGAGCTTCACGACGGCGCCCTGGTAGGCGCATTGATTCTCGGTGACCTCCCACGAGTTCTCGGGCCAGCTCGTGTTCCAGTCGAGGAAGCTCTTCTGGATCGGCTGGTTCATCGGTGGCGCGATCGGCGGGCCGGTGTAGGCGGGATCAGGCGAGAACGATGGGTTCGGCCCGCCGGGGACGAAGCCTGGCGGCGGGCCGAAGAGCGACGTCGTCACGTCGTCCCAATCGGTGCCGTCGGCGAACCACGAGTGATAGAACGAGTTCACGGAGCGCTCGGCGCCGTGAGCGCTCATGTTCGAGAAGTAGGCGATGCCGAGCGGGTTGATGCCGCAAAGATAGTGAAGGTATCCGGCCGCGGCGTCGCGATGCGCGGCGGCGTTCGCGGCATCCATCGCGTAGACGCCCATCGCGAGATACATCCCGCCCTGCTTGCCCTTGGTCCAGTTCGAGCCCCAGGTGTAGTTGGCATCGGCGAGGTAGGCCCGATATGCGTCGTCGTCGGCGACGACGTGCCCGAGGTTGTCCGCGCCGGCCATCGAGCCAGCGAACGCGTTGCGGATCGCGGTCACGACCGATGGCGTCGCGAGCGGCGAACGCTCGTAGTAGAGGAGGCCGTCCTGGAACGCGGCCTCGAACGGATAGGCGTACCCCCACTGGATCAGGTGCACGTTGCCATGCTGCGCGTCGAAGTAAGTCCGGTATCGCGTGTCACCGGTGAGGACGAGCAGGTAGGCGGCAGCGCATGTTCTGTTGGCGGCCTGGTCGTAGGCTGAATCCTCCGACGACGAGTTCACGAAGCCGGCGTTGTCGTAGTTCGACGGGATCTGTCCGGGATTCGCGGCGAGCCAGTCCCATGACGCGATCGCCGCTGCGCGCAGCGTCGCGCCGAACGCCTGCGAGGCGGCGTCGGGCTGCGCCTCGAAGACGATGGCGCCGTGCGCGAAGGCGCCGCACGCGGAGATCGTCGCCGAGGCCGTCGGCGGCGCGTGGCGACGGGGGCCCGCGTCGGCGGAAGGCGGGCTCGCGGCGCTCCAGTCCGTGACGGCGACCTTGTGGAGAACGGAGCCATCGGGAAGCTGCATGCGCAGGAACCACTCGAGCTGGAAGCGCGCCTCGTCGAGCACGTCGGGAACCCCGTTGCCGCTCTCGGGGATCGCGAGGTCATCGCCGAAGGCCTGCGGCCAGTTCTCGTACGCGGCGAGAAGCTCGTGCACGGGATCGTCCGTGAAGTTGATGTACTTGTTGTAGTCCCCCGCGTCGTGCCATCCGCCGGAGAGATCGCGGCCCGGCGATCCCGCCGGGTTGGTCACGAGGCGCGCGTCGCGATCCTGCGCGGGGCCCCCGTGGCAGGCGCCATCCGCCCATGCCGCGCCGACGGTCGCCGCCGTCTTCGCCACCCCGCAGCGCTGCAGCGTGAACGAGCGCACGGCCTGGGCGAGGAGATCGCGATACGCGTCCTCGGAGATCTCGAAGCGCCCCGAGCCGACGGCGTTCGCCGGATCCCACAGGTAGTAGGAGCCCGGCGTCGCGAGCGCGGACAGATCCACGCGCCACGCGCGATTGCCGGACTGCGCCTGCGTCGCCCCGCCGCGCCAGGCCGCGCGCGGCAGCGAGAGCGCGACGCTGTCATCGGCCCAGCGTCGCACCTCGATCGTCATGCCCGGCGTGAAGGGGCTGGGCGCGTCGAAGCCCGTGATCGGCTCGTCCATGACGGCGACCTTGGTCATCGCCGGCAGCCAGCCGAACTGGTTGACCTTGAGGCGCGGCGAGATCGCTGGCGGGGCGGCGAGCGCCGTCATGGCTGGCGCCGCTAGTGCCGCGAGGAGAACGAGCGCATGCCGCGCGCCGCGTGAGGAGGGTCGCATCCTCCGGATCATCGCCCCGACGGGGGTGATTCGGCCAGCAGCCCCGGTGGTTCCACCAGGGGACGATCGGCCAAGCGCCCCCCAGGAGTCGTGCAGCCAGAACCACGTCCTTCATCCAGAGCACGCGGAGGCGGGAGCGGGTCCCGTCAAGCCCCCGCTCCGGCGCAGCGCGGGATGGAGGAACGGCCGCTGCGAGGCGAGCGGCGGCGCGGCTCCGCGGCGCCCTCACTCCTTCAGCAGGTCGCGGACTTCCGGAAGCTGGCGAGCGGCTTCGAGGTCAACCTCCGTTCTCGCCGTGTCGCGGAGATGGCGCCCGCCGAGCTGAGCTTCGAGCGCGAGCGACTCCCGCAGATCCTCGAAGGCCAGCCGCGTCCTTCCACCGACCGAATGGCTGCACGCGCGGTCGAACAAGGCCCGCATGAGCATGGGAGGGTTGTTGGAGGCGCGTGCCGCGGTCACGCCGCGCTCGGTGAGCTCACTGACGACCGCGTTGCTGGCGCCCGAGGAGTACTCCGCGTAGCTGGCCCAGTGGAAAGCCTCGGCCTGCGCCTCGGGATCGCCCGCAGCGCGCTGGAGGGCCTCCCGCGCGGACGCCTTCGCGGCATCGAACTCGCCACGCCTGGACTCGAGGCCGGCGCGGTAGGCCCACGGCATGGCGTCGGACGGATGCGACGCGACGCGCGCGTCGAACAGGCGCCGGAAGGTCACGGCGTCGCCGATCTCCGCCGCCTGGGCGAGCAGGTCAATGTCGCGGGCTCCCGCCTTCTTGTTCCCCGCCGCCGCCCAGGCCTCCGCCGTCGATCGATCGCCGGGAGCCAGGAGCGTGACGTGTCGTCGCGACGAGATCGCCGGCGCGACGCCAGCGCCGCGCGCCGCGTTCATGCGCGCGCCGGCCGCCGCCGCGGTGGGCGGGTCGTCGAACACGGCGACGAGGACGCGCAGCCGTCCCTCCGGCGTGTCGTAGGCGCGCATGCCGGCGCAGAACGGCGCCCAGGCGGCGGACGCCACGACGAAGAGCGGCTCGTCGGCAGGAGGCGCGACGGCGGGCGAGGCGGCCGTCCACCCCGCGGGCAGGTCGGCCTGGTCCGAGAGAGCGCGCGCGAGGATCGCGCCAGCGTCGCCGGCAAGCGTCGCGCCGCTCTCGACGCCGCGGCAGCGAGCGCTGCCGCTGGTCCGCTCCTCGGTGCTCTCCGGGGCGCGCCGCGGGGACGGAGCTGGGGCTCCGGCGCGTGGCCCGGACCCCGCCGGGCCCGGCGACTCCGAGGATCCTCCTGGCCCGCATCCGGCGGCGAGCCAGCACGTGACGATGATCGGGACAGCCAGCCGACGCAAGAGCGCTCCCTTCGACGGCCACACGATACCGCGCTCGCCTGGCCGCCGTCTCCCCTCTCGCATGCGTGCCGGGACACGCGCGCGTTCCACGCCATCGCCGCCCATCAGCTCGAGCTGCGCCAGGGGGTGAGCCCGATCCCGGCCGCGGATGGGCGCTTCGAGCGCGGCCCCCTCCTGCGCATCGTCTTGCTGTCGCGGTGGCGAGGAGACGGATCGGCCAAGCCCGGACGCGGGTCACCAATCAGATGCCGGGCGAGGGCTGGCAGGACCGGGCGATCCTGGAGCGCCCGACAGGCTCCTCGTCGGCGCGGCCGTCACGCCGCGTCGCGAACGGCTTCGCGCCGTCGTCCTACGGGGACCCGCTGCTCGACAGTCACCGGCGACTCCGAGACGCGCCTCGAGCCTCTCCGCGCGCGCACGATGTGACGTGCGCACGCGGGCCTCCGCGGGCTCGGGCCGCCCCGTGCTGCTGCCCGGCGACGAGCAGCCGTGGCACGTCGGCGGCCCCCGGGTCGCGAAGGACACCACCGATCTCGCCGACGAGATCGCCGATGTCGCGGGGCGTTACTTGCCGTCGTGATCCGAATCGCCGGGCGTCAGGCGCTCGGCCGTGTCGCTGACGCGCTGCCAGGCGGCGTGAACGGCGCTCTTCGCGTCGCTCCAGCCGAGGCGGCTGGTCGCCTTGGCGCCGCCCCACGCGCGCTCGAGGTCACCCTCGACTTCGTCGAACCGGCGTCCGGCGTGGCGCGAGCGGGCCTCCCAGCCGTACCGGTAGGCGGGACCATAGTCGTTGAAGTCGTAGTCGCCCGCCTTCACGAAGTACGGAACGGTCTTGTAGGTCGTGCGCCAGTAAGCCTCCTCGACCGTCGGGTCAATGACCTCCGCGGCGCCCTTGCCCGCGAGGCCCCCGGCCACCGCACCGACGACACCGCCAACGACCGTGCCGACCGGCCCGCCGAGCGAACCGATGGCCGCGCCCGCCGCCGCTCCGCCCGCTGCGCCGAGTCCCGTCCCGACAGGATGCGATCCATGCTCGCCCGTGATGGCGTCGGCGTTGGTGTCGGCGGGAACGAGTTCCGTCGCCACGCGAACCGTCTTGCTTCTCTTGGAATCCTTGTTCTTCATTGAAGTGTCCTGATGTTCTTGTCGTGTGTGTCCCCGCCCCACCAGAGTGGCGGGCAGGCAGGTGCTCGGCGAGATCACGTGATGACCTGGGCTTCCGAGCGGGTCATTCGGTGCGCACGGATCGGTCAGCGCCGGCTGCGCCAGTACCATCCACTGCCGCCGCCAAAGATGAGGATGAGGACGATGATGATCAGGAGGGTTTGCGTGCTCATGTTCAGGCTCCATTCCGCTGTCGCCGCGCCATCGATCCAGAACGTCCTGCTCGGTGCGAGGCGCGTCGTTGTTCATGTTCGTGCACGTGGCTGGCGTCGGACGCGAAGGTCGCGACGGCCAGCGCGGCCGTGACCCATCTGAGTCCACCGTGCGAATCCGTGTTCGGGCAACGACGTCGCACGCCTCGTGCCACCCGCTCTCCACGGCGCGCATGCCGGTGGCGCGCCCCTTGCACGGACACCTCCTGGGCACGCCGCACGCGCGGGCACGGATTTCGTCTCGCGCGGACCGGAATCGCCGGATTCAGCCGCAAGCCCTCACACCTACCAGGAGATCAGCATGAAGCTCGTGGCGCTGCTCGCGATCACGTTTCTACAAACCGCCGTGTGTTCCGTGGCCATGGCTGACGTCAGCCAGGTCTCATCCGCAGTCGTGGTGCGGCTGGATGCCGCGTCCACGCCGGGCGTCCAGGCCGCAGCGGCCGTCCAGGTCGCGCAGGGGGGCATGGGCGACAAGCAGATGGACATCAACGTGACCGTTGGCGAGCCCATGCACTCGACCACGTGGTACAAGCAACCCATCTGGATCGCGCTCTTCATCGTCGGCGGCGTGGCCATCCTGTCGCTTCTCGTCATGGCTCTCCGCGGATCAGGGAGCGCCGGCGGCGCCACGATCGTGAAGTAGTCATCCCGCCGCGACGACGGCGCCGCGGAGGCGCCCCGCGGCCCGCACGTCACCCCGTCGGAGGCAGCTCATGGAAACCCTCGCCCTGGTCGCCGTCCTGCTCCTGGCCGTGCTCACCGGCGTCGCCATCCCGGTGCTGGTCCAGCTCTGGCTGACGATCAGGAGCGCGGGTCGCTTTCTCGACTCGAGCTCCGCCAGAACCGACCGCCTGCTCACCGAGCTGACCGAGCTCACCGCGCGAATCAGCCACGTGGTCGAGGCGCTCGAGGGGAACATTCCTCGAATGCAACGCGCGCTCGATGCGACGGACGGCCTCATCGGCGCCGTGGATCGCGTTCGCGGCTCGCTGCGGGTGGCGGCGGCCGTGGGGCCCGCGGCCTTCGCTGCGATCAAGTCGCTCATGTCGTCGTTCGTGGCGTCACGGCAGGCAGCCACCGGGCCGGTAGCGATGGACGAGGAGATCCCGGAGCCGGTGAAGCGATCGCAGCACGCGGCTACGCCCTGGTTCGATCCACGGAACACTGAACGCTGACGCCCGCACGCGGGCAAGAGGTCTTGACATGAACAACAATGGAAGTGCCAGCTCCACGGTTCTCTTCGCTTTCCTCGCGGGCGCCGCCTCGGGCGCGGTCGTCGCGCTGCTCCTTGCCCCCAAGTCCGGGCGCGAAACCCGCGACGATCTCAGGCGGTTCAGCTCCGGCGTGGCGCGCAAGGCCGGCCAGGTCCCAGGCGCGATGCGCGCCGCCTACGACAGCGCGTCCGCCGCGGCGATGCAAGCATTCAACGAGAACTTGCTGGAGAGCAGCAGCGGCAACGGCCCCGCGCAGGCCTGATCGGCGAGAACGGGTCGGGATCGCTGAGAACGCCCCGGTCGAGACGCGCCGCGCAAGCGGCACGACCGGCAGTCGCGGGGCGGTCGCCCTGTCGCCGGGATCCGGACTGTCCTGACGGATCCCGCCCCCTCTTTCGGCTCAGTCGAGCTGGCCGAAGCGGCCGGAGCGGAAGTCGTGGATGGCGGCGGCGACTTCCTCGTCGGTGTTCATCACGAACGGTCCATGCGAGACGACGGGCTCGTTGATCGGCTGCCCGCCGAGCACGAGGAACGCCGAGTCACTCTCTGCTCGCACCACGGCATCGGCGCCCGGGCGATCGAGCAGGGCGAGCCGCCGCGCGTCCACGGCTTGCGCGGGCGCGCCCTCACCGAGGAGCAGGCGGCCGCTGCGAACGAAGATGGCCAGCGTGAAGCCCGCGGGCACGGGCAGGCGCGAGACCGCACCCTGCGAGAGACGCGCGTCCCAGAGGATGACGGGGGTGACCGTCGTGGCCGCGCCGCGCGCGTCGCCGAGACTGCCGGCGATGAGCCGCGCGGCGCCAGCCCCGTCGGCGAGGGGCACCGAGGGGATGTCAGCCTTCCGCAGCGTCTGGTAGCGCGGCTCCATTCTCTTCGCGGCGGCCGGCAGGTTCACCCAGAGCTGCGCCATCTCGAGCATGCCGCCACGCTCCGTGAAGCCCGGCGAGTGCATCTCCTCGTGGAGGAGACCCGACGCCGCCGTCATCCACTGCACGTCGCCCGGCCCGATGTCGCCGCTGTTCCCCACGGAGTCGCGGTGCACGAGCTCGCCATCGTAGACGACCGTGACGGTCTCGAAGCCGCGGTGCGGATGCGGCCCGACACCCCGCGGTTCGCGCGAGGGCTCGAACCGCCGCGGCTCCGCGTAGTCCAGCAGGATGAAGGGACTCAGCCGAGGCGTCATCGCCCCCGGCGAGAACACGGAGCGAACCGGGAAGCCATCGCCGACCCAGTGCGGCGGCTGCTCGGGGAGAATCGTCTCGACCGTCTTCGTGTGGGGCATCGCGCCTGGTCTCCGGATGGCGGAAACGATGTCATGCCGGAAAGCGCGAGGCCAGCCGACTCACGCGCTCGCGGCGACGCGGAAGCCGTGGTCGCCGTGGTCGCCTTGCCGAGACGACGGGTCGGGGCTCGGTCCGGCCGACACGCGCGTGACGTTGACCGCGTGCCGCCAGGCGCCCCCGTGATTCACGCGCCGCGCTTCGCGCGAAGGTCGCGCAGGATCTCGCGCAGAGCCGGGATGGAGTCCGCGTGCAAGATGCCCATGCGCTCGAGATGCCGGAGCTCGAGCAGGCACCAGTCGCCGCCGATGATGACGCGCACCGACGGCGGAAGCGCTTCGAGCAACAGCCGCAGCTCGCCGCGCACGTCCACGGCCGGGTCGGGATGGACCGCCGAAAGCAGCACCACGCGCGCGCCGAGCTGCAGCGCCGCCGCCGCGATGTCGCGCGCCGGCACGTCGCCGCCGAGAAACGTGACATCCCAGCCCTCGCCCGTGGCCGCGACCGCCGCCAGGAGCGCGCCGAACTCGTGGCGCTCCCCCTGCGGAGTGGTGGCCACGAGGTGCGGAGCATCCGGTCGCCGTCCCTGCGCCGTGACGAGGCCCAGCAAGTGGTTGCGGACGCGCGTCGTGCCGAAGTGCTCGTGGCTCGGCGAGAGCGCACCCGCCTCCCAGAGCCGGCCGACCTCGCGCAGGTACGGCCCGAGGACATCGTCAATGACACGGGTGAGTCCGAGATGAACGGTCGCGCGCTGGACGGCGGCGTCGAGCGCGGTGGCGTCGAGCCGCATCGTGGCCTGCAGGCACTCGTCGAGGATCTGCCGCACCAGGGGATCGGCCGGGGCGCTGGCTGTCACGGTCGCGGCTTCGGCGAGCAGCGCGTCGATCCGCTCGTCCGAGAGCTGGGCGAGCTGGCCGATGCGATGCCCCCGCGCCACGAGGTGCGCGAGCGCCCGGAGGCGCGCCACCTCGGCGTCGCTGTAGACGCGCTGCCCGCCGGACGAGCGCCGCGGGGTGACCACACCGTACCGCCGCTCCCAGACGCGCAGGACATCCGGTGACAGGCCGGTCAGCCGGCAAACGGCCTGGACGGGGTGCTCGGCTGCTGGCGAATCCAACGGGGGGCTTGTCATGACCGGATTATTGTCCAGCTATTTTCGAAATTCAACCTTGACAAACAATCCTTGTCTGCGTATTGTCTAGCTTCATTGCTGGACAAACAAGCCGGCGGATGGACCGTCGGTGACCGGCAGAGGACCAGAAACCATGCGCTACAGCAAGCTCAGCCTCGCTCTCGGATCATTCGCCTGCCTGGCCGTCGCCACCGTGGCGAGCGCCGACTGCTCGGCCTCCCACTCCAACAAGAAGGCGACCAAGACGGCCGCCGCCCCCGCTGCCCAGAAGAACATCGTCGAGACCGCCGTCGCCGCCGGCTCGTTCAACACGCTCGTCACCGCGGTCAAGGCCGCCGGCCTCGTCGAGACCCTCAGCGGCCCCGGCCCCTTCACCGTGTTCGCGCCGACCGACGCCGCGTTCGCGGCGCTGCCCGCCGGCACGGTCGAGGGCCTGCTCGCCGACAAGGCGGCCCTCACGCGGGTGCTGACCTACCACGTCCTCGCGGGCGAGGTGCTGGCGTCCTCCGTTCCCGTCACGCCGATGGCGACGACGGTCGAGGGCTCGCCCGTGACGTTCTCGGTCGTGGATGGCCAGGCGCGCATCAACAACGCCCGCATCGTGACGACGGACATCCGCACGAGCAACGGCGTCATCCACGTGATCGACGCGGTCATCCTTCCTCCCGCCGCCTCCGCCGGCCGGAGCTGAGCGCGAGACGGGACAGTTCGTCATGAAGCGCATCCTCACGATTCTCGGGGCCTCGGCCCTCGCGTTCACGCTCATCGGCTGCGACAGCGATGACGTCGCCGGGCCCGAGGGCCAGGCGGAGCTTCGGGTCGCTCACCTGTCGCCGGACGCTCCGGCGGTGGACGTCTACCTCGACGGCGAGAAGGCGGTGGCGGGCGCCTCCTTCCGCGACGTCACGAGTCACCTGCGCGTGTCGTCCGGGGAGCACCGCATTCGCGTCGTTCCCGCGGGGGCCGCGTCGCCCGCCGTCATTGACGCGACGCTCACGTTCGCCGTCGGCTCGGCGACGACGGTCGCGGCCACGGGCCTGCTCGGCGCGAGCGACCTCGCTCCGATCGTGCTCGGCGACGAGCGCTCCGCCCCCTCGGGCAGCGCGCGCGTCCGCTTCGCCCACGCGTCTCCGGACGCTCCCGCGGTGGACGTCGCGGTGACCGGAGGCAGCGTGCTCTTCTCGAACGTCGCGTTCCGCCAGGACTCGGCGTACATCACGGTTCCGGCGGGCACGTACGACCTCGAGGTCCGCGTGGCCGGCACGACGACGGTGGCGCTGCCGCTGCCGGACGTCGCGCTCGCGGGTGGCACGGCGTACACGGTGTTCGCCGTCGGCCAGCTCGGCAACGGCACGCTCGGCGCCCTCGCCGTCGTGGACTCCACGTAGGCTGGCGCGCAAGCGACGCTGCCGGACCGTCATCCGTGCTCGTGCTCGCCGCCGCGAGCGAGGTCGGCAGGGCTGCCTGCCTGCGCCTCGCTCGCGGCGACCGCTCCATGAGCGCGTGGTGCTCGAATGCGGCCGACAGGCGGCGGGTGAGACGGCGGCAGCCTCAGCTCGACCGCCCTGTCGCACGGCATGGAGCGCCTCGTGGGCCTGCCGGAGCTCACGATGCGCGGTGCTCCCCCTTTCGAGGCCCCTCGTTCCCATCAGGTGCGTCGTTTCTCCCGCCCCGCTGTCCCACCATCTTGCGGAGGTCCTGCAGGGGCGCGGCCCGCCCAGCCACGTCACGGTGACGGTGGTGACGTCCGGGGCGGAATTGGCTTCATGATCTCCTCGTGGGACGGCAGGTTCCTGTCCAGAAACGCGCCCCCTGCGACGCAGATCCCGCCCAGGAGGATGGCCAGCGACCATGCCACGATGAGCACCCGCGTCCACAAGTACAGCTTCCTCCGAGACGTGATGAGCACGATCACGACGAGCAAGCAGCAGACGAGGCCGAGAACGACGCACGCGATCCCTAGCCAGAACGTCGCGCTCATTGCCAGGGCCCTCCGAACGGGAACGGCTCGCTCCGTGGATGAAACATCCCAACCTCCGCGCACTGGCCCCCATCCTCACACCATCCTGCGCCCCGGACAACGGGGCGCCCTCTTCCTGCGTCTGGTCAGCCCGCACGATCCGCCGCACGACGCCGGCGCCGCCAGTGTCCCGACACTGAAGTCCCTTGCCCTGATCCGCGACGGATTCGTGGTTCCTGGCAAGTGGCGCGACGACCGAGGGAGGAGCAACGGAGCCAGGGGCCGCGAGACCCGCGGAGCACGCATGCGAACCTCGGTGTCGGGACACGAGCGCGGGGCGCAGCGGGGCCTTTCGCCCGCAAGGACCCTCATCGCAGGGGTGGGGCCCAGGTGCTGGCCGCCTTCGCGCGCCTGAGGCAGCGGCACCCCGCCTCCACGCCGCCATCGTCGGCCCCGGCCGCGCGCCCGCCGAGGGGCCGGGCATCGTTCTCGCCGGCCGCATCGCGCGCTACGCGGCCGAGGGCGAGGCGCGCTGCCTCGCGCTCCTCACTCGAGCAGCGTGACCGTGTCCAGGGCGCGCTCCTTGATCACGCGCATGGGCCGAGGCATCCACCGGGCGCGATAGTAGAGAAGCCGCAAGCCGGGATCGGATAGCACGCCGCGGTTGTCGGTGAATGGAAGATCCGGAACGATTGCGATGCGATCGAGCTCGAGCGGATGCGAGCCGCGCACGATCTCGAGCGAGCCCGTCGGCACGCCGCCTCCGCCTGCCGACGACTCGGGCCACGGCGCCCCGTAGTGGACGCCCCAATCCACCAGCCCCGCATCCGGCAGGCCGTCACTGCGCGTGCTCACCGCATCGAGCCCGAGATCGCTTGCCATCTCGGGACCGGCATCCACGCCCAGGCTCTCGGCAGGCTCTCCCGCGCTCACCTGGGCGAGCGCGAAGTCGCCCGCGGGCGCCGAGACGAACGTCGGCGCCCCGACCACGATGTTGCTGCCGGTGGTGAAGGGTGCCGGCAGAATGCTGTCGTGGACCTCGATGTCCGGGAAGTAACACCCGAAGTCGCCCACGAGGAGCGGATCGGTCACGATGGAGCGGCGGATCCTCACGAGGGTGTGGACCGGCGCCAGGCCTCCCTCGCGATGCAGGAATGTCGTGTTCCCGGAGACGGTGCAGTTGTTCATCTCGAGTCCCGTGCTGCACTTCAAGGCCACCACGCCCTTGTCGTGGCCCGTGAACTCGCAGTTCTCGAACACGTCCAGAACCGAGTTTGTCCGGTACGTCCAGTTCTCCACCACGGCGCGCGTGTTGTCGCGAAACAGCGTGTTGCGGATGCGCGAGCGGCGCAGGGGTTCCATCAGGAGCATGATGGCGCCGCCCACGTAAGCTGGTCTGTCGTTGCGCGGATACCAGCGGACCGCGTTGCGCTGGACGAGGCAGTCGTCGAGGAACGGATCGGCATCGTTCACGTACTGCGACCCTGCTCCTCCATGAACCATGATGACGGATCCGGTGCCCGTCTCGGCCCAGACGCTGGCTACGCCTTCGTTGTCCTCGATGCGCGTTCGCCGGAACCGCGGCACGCGCGGATCGTTGCCCGGCATCCTGATGAAGATCGCAGCGCCCCAGGCCGTCGCCACGTTCTGCCGTATCACGCAGTCGTCGAATGTTGGCCAGCCCTCGCTCGCGTGAACGCCTCCCCCGAATTTCCCCGCGTTGCGCTCCACGATGCAGCGCCGGATCGCCGGCGCCGCGCCGGTCACCGTGACGCCTCCGCCCGCGGTTTCGCTGAACCTCCGTCCGTGGCGGATCGTGAAACCGTCCATCACCGATCCGTCCGTTCCCGGCCCGAACTCGACGACGCCTCCTCGATGCTCGCCATCGAGCACCGTCGGATGCCGCTGGGGATCGGCCGGGCCTCCCCCGGGAGGATGGCCCCCGAGCAGCGCCACGTCGGGAGGCACGATGATGCGCTCCCGGTACACGCCCTCCGCCACCAGGATCGTGTCGGCCTCGGGCGTTGCCAGCGCCGTCGCGAGCGCTGACCTCACGGTCACGCGGGCCGTGCCCCAGGTCAGGCCATCGCTGGCATCGTTGCCGGAGGATGCGTCCACGTGCAGGACCGCCGCGCGCGCGACATCCGGGCCGCACAGGGCCAGCGCCAGCAGGGCGGCGTGCGCGATCCGCGGCATCACCGCGCTCGCCTCGCGTCATGCGGCACGCTGATCGTCACGCGGCCCGTCGCCACGTTGCCGGCGGCGTCCTCCGCCTCGTAGGTCAGCGTGTAGGTCCGGCCCGGCCCGCGCCCGTCGCGCTCGGCTCGAAGCAGCAGCCGTCGGTCATCCGTTCCGAGACTCGCTCCAGAGATGTCCCCCACCGTGCGGCCGTCCCCCCGCGAGTCGTCGGGCTCGCTGGACGTGACGCTGACCAACCTGATAGCCGGCGCTGGATCGCAGTCATCTTCCACGAGCGCCGTCACGCTGACCGGCACGTGCCGGTGATTCGGCGGCCACAGCACGTCGGGGCTGGCGCGCAGCTCGACGAACCGGGGCGGCGTCGCGTCCACGACCTCGACCGTCGTGCTGGCTGCGGCCTCGTAGGCTCCGATGAACGTCGAGAGGCTGATCGGGAACACTCCCGGTCCCCGCACGATGGCGTCGGTCTCCGGAGCGGTCGCATCCTCGAACGTCACGCGCGGATCGTCGCTCCTCCAGAGAAAGTGGAAAGTCCCGGACGTCGGCTCGATCGGGATGGCCTCGCCCCGCACTCGCACCCGCGTGATCGCCCCCTCGCAGGGCGCGACGTGCGGTCCGTCCGTTCGCGCCGCGACCGGATATTCCTGGTACGCCACGAGATACTGCGTCGCGGAAAACTCCTGTCCGGGTTCGAGCTCGATCGCCGTGCTCTCGGTGGCGCCCCAGAACGACACCATGGCGCCCTGATCGACCCGGCGAAGATCACGCGGGGGATCCTGGATGGAAGACGAGAAGCAGTGGTCCAGGGCGCCCTCGGTTCCGGGCACGGTCCCGCCCACGAGATTCGACCGAGTCGCCTGCAGGAGATCAGGCGGTGTCGGCTGCACGACGAGAGCAGGCGTGGGATGAATCCGGCCACCAACCTGGTAAGGGATGTACGGATTCGGGTAGGTCAGCCCGCCCGGATGGAGCTGCCAAGCGCTCGGTTCATCCCCTGTCCACTCCGTTTCTACATCGCGAACAGATCCTGCCAAGCCGTCATGGCGCTCGACAACGTGCCAGGTTGCGGCGGAACTGAGGAAGATGTCCTCGGGTGTCATCCGCAAGAGCAGGGGGACGCGCACGCCAATTCGCGCACGCGCGGCCCCAATGTTGCGCACGCTCACCGTGCGTTCCACGGCAGAGGACAGGAATCCCTCACCGTGCACGACCGCTCGGTTCTCGAGCTGAAGGGTCTCCGGCCCGGCGGAGACAATCCACGTCGCAGCAGCACCTCGCTCCTCCCCATCAACGATCACGGGCGTGATGCGCGGCCATGCGAGGTCCGTTGCCTCGACGCACGTGAACCCCGGATCTGCCTGCGGCACGATTCGCAGGCTCCTGCCCAAGCGATAGTCGGTGTCGGCGGCATGGGACCGTACCGTCAGGATGGAGGCATCGTCGTATCCGGAGCAAGTCGGGCAGTCACGCTTGATTCCCGTGACCTCGCCGGGGCGTCCCAGCGCGATCGTCGCGGGATGACTCGGGCCGGTCAGGACCGCCGCGTTGCCCTGCCAGAGGCGATCGGAGCCATTGATGATGATCCGGTAGAACTCGTTTCCTCGCTCGAGTGATGGATCGGCAGCAGCCGACATGGCAGCGGCCACCAACGCTGCGGTGAGCAAGGCGACCTTCAGCGCTTTCATGGATCACATCCCGTGCCGGCACCGAGCCGTCCGAGTGGCCGCCTCTCATCGAACCGCGGAGGCAGCGCCGGGCCGAGCAGACCTCGATCGCGGTCAGCGTGTCCGGTGGTTCCCTCGAGCGCAAGCGGCAGATCGCCCGCACACTCCACCTCACCGCTTATCAAGTAGTACCAGTTACCCGGACCCGCAGCATCAGTCGGGATGACGACTGGGCTCACCTGGTCACATGCGCCGACGAAGGTCCTCACTTCATGATCGTACGTCCCCGCCTGCAGCGCCGCGATGGACCCGCGCCAGGCGTTGTACTCGATGGCGCCAGGAGCCGGGTCGAAGGTCAACGTGATGTCTCCAGTTGCCTCCTTCGCAACACGCAGTGACGTCGGCGGAACCTCACCCGGCAAGTCGCCTTCGAGCAACGCTCCCGCCACGGTGCAGTCCACTCCGGCCTGCAGGAACAGCCGTGAGTGGAATCCTCGAGCGCCGTAGACGTCCACTTCGAACTGCACCGGCGCCGGCTCGCAAGGCAGTCCGTCATCGCGCATGTAGGCGACGAATCCTCCCTGGAGGCCTGCCCCCGCCGGGCCCGGCACCGTCAGCAGCACCGCGCCGTCACCGAGCACGATCACGTCCGGACGGTTCGGCCGCACGCGGAACCAGGCGCTCTCGACGGCAAGCCCCAGTGCATTCTCCACCACGAAACTCACGCGCGACACTGCTTGCCGGTTCAGAGCCGTCCCGAGACCCACGGTGGAGCAGCCGTCCTCGACGGTCACGGCTCCCATCCGGACATCACGGCACCGGGCGCGAGCCACGGCCACGGCGCCGTCCGCCGTCGTGGCCGTGATCGTCCCGGCGGCGCCGACGAGCAGAACGCCATCGCTCGCGTCGCAAGAGGGTGTCGCCAGGGAGGTCAGGATGTCCTGGACGATGACTCCCGCCGCGAACACGGGCTCGCCAGCGACCTGACTCAGAAGGAGTGTCTCGCAGTCGCCGACATCCGACCGCAGCGTCACTTCCACGGGCGACACGGCGTCGGCGTCCACGACGGTCACCGTGGCCATGAACTGCCCTGTCCCGTCGCACGCATACATCGCGCGGTCGAAGTGCACGATGGCCCGCGCCCCGGCAATCCGGCCGGAGGCGACCAGCGCGTAGCCCTGATCCGTGTCGTTGATGACATCGTGCTCCTCGCTGCCATCGCCCGTCGCATAGTTCGGGCGCACGATGACGCCCACCAGGCCATCCCCGCTGATCCGAAAGCCGATGACGCGGATCGTGTACGTGCCTGGCTGGATGGCTGCTGCGGGGATGAACACGTTCTCGACGGTGTTGGCGGCGTCCCGACCCTTGAAGTCGCAGGGCGCGGCCGCGTCCTGGGGCGTGAGGCGCTCGGGCTGGCCCGCGCACGCACATGGTTGCGGGCATGCTGAGACCCCGAGGATCGAGTAGCCGCCGCTCCAGAGACGATCCGGATCCGCCACGCCCGACGGGGGCGAAGCACCGTCGTTGCCAGGACGGGGTCGCCAGACTCGTCCGGCCGGGTCCACGACTTCGAGGTCGAGGTCGTTGCGGAGAGGATGCGCGGCGTCCTGCCCGCTGGCAGGCTCACCGACCACATCAGTCCACGCGAGCGTGACGTGAAAGGGCTCCCCAGCACTGACGCGCACGGGAAACTCGTGGATGGGGCGGGGTCCCCCGGCCGCCGGCTCCGTCAGCGCGGGGAGGAAGTTCTCGACCGCGACGGCGCGACCGTCGCTGATGCCGTGGGCGCCCGTGAAGCCGTTCGGCGCGTCGTTGAGCACCAGCATGCGGGAGCGCTCGCCAGGATTCGTCGGATCGCCCGGAAAGAAGAGCACGTCGTCGAGCACGGGAAGTCCCCAGCCCTGGCCGAACGAGGGCCGCACCGACGGCGCCGTGATCGGCTGCAATCCGTAGTCGCCGGTTCCCGGCCCGCCCAGGGCGCGCGCGGAGTTGATCAAGATCGCCTTCACGAGAGCGCCCGTGGGATTCATGCGCGTCCTCAGGCCGGGCGAGCCCGACGGGTAGTAGCCCTCCACGAAGTACTGCCGCACGAGTGCCGAGAGCCCCGCGATGGCGGGCGCGGCGTAGCTCGTACCGCTGCAGCGCGCGTTCCGCATGGCGCACTCGTCCGGCGCGCTGCCATCGCCCAGCTCGGGCGTGCCCTCGCCGTAGGGCATCAAGATCCACTCGCCTGGCGCGACGAGATCTGGCTTCAAGCGATCAGGAACCCCCGGCCCGTAGCTGGACCGGGCCCCGCCGGGGCAATCCACGCTCAAGGGGGGCCCCGCGTTCATGAGCGCTGTCGGGAGACTTCCGAATCGCGCCGAGTCGCTTCCTCCCACTGCCAGGAAGTTCTTCGTCTGCGCAAAGCCGCTGAGCGTGGGGTTGTCCTGCCTGTCGTCGGCGCCGGTGTTGCCGCAGGCGATGGCGCCCATGTAGTCGCGGTGAAGCCAGGCCGCGTGATCGGTGCGTTGCGCGGCGGAGGTGTAGTCTGGAACTTCCTGCGGACCCCACGAGTAGGAGAGGACGCGCGAGCCAGGAACTGTGGCGTACGCCTGACGCACGATGTCCGCAAGCGTCAGCGATGGGGATGCGCTCTGCTCGTCAGGCTCTAGCCCCGTGAACGCCTGGAAGATGAGCTGCGCTCCGGGCGCCACTCCGTCCACTTCCTGGTGATGATCCACGCTCACGGTGGCATCTCCAGGAAACGAAGGGGGCGACTCATCGCGAAACGGATCATCCACGGCCTGGCCCGCACGTGCAGCAAGGAAAGCATGGTCATCGCCGAGCGCCACCGCGCTGACGAACGTCCCGTGATCTCCAGGAAGGACTTCGGGTGGGTACGGCGGATTCGGAGGGAAGCCGCGGATTCCCTGAGGCAGCAAGTATTGCGCCACGACCTTGTTCGTCGGCTGATACCACGGAGCAGGCGTCGTGTACGTGTCCGGCAGCGGAATGACGGCGGGCGGCGGGGTCGTCACGTCAGAGAGATGAGGACCGTACCGGAAGTGACAATCGTCGTTCTCCAGGCCTCCGTCCGGAATGTTGATCACCTGGCCCTTGCCCGTCACGCCGTGGGCGAAGAGCTTGGCTTGCAGGTCGAAGTTGTACACGCCGCCCGCGGGAGGCACGCCCGTCTGCAGCACCCAGGAATCGTCGCTGAGGAAGGGCCTCTGCTCGCCAGTAATCTCGACGAACAGCACGGCTTCCATCCGCGCGAGAAAGTCGCGGGTCGCGAACAAGCAACCCGCAGGCACGAGCACGTGAATAGTCGGAGCAATGCCGACGGGATCTGAGAGCGACTCCGTGGGTCCGACCTCAAGGGCGCATGGCAGGCCCGCGAGAACGGCCGCCACGTAGCCGCCTGGCGCCTCGGCGCGATGGAGGAGAGCGCCGACCCAGTACCGGGGCGATCCGGGGGCCCCCACATCGAACGGTGAGAGGTCGGCCCCGGGCGCAAGAGACCAGGATGGCTTGTAGGCCGGGAGGTAGTTCCCCATCCACCGCACGTCCGGCAGATCGTTCGGTCCTGAACCCGGCGCCGGACATGGCGGTACGCAGCGCGCCAGCACGGTGTCATTCTCGTAGAGGCCGACAATTTCGAGCCCCCGAGCGCGCAGCGTGTCGAGCCAGGCCCGCGTCCTGCGCTGGTCGCGCTGCACGAGAACGTAGTCCACGCCGAGATCCGACGGCACGGACTCTCCCGTGATGCCCGCAAACACGCTCGCGCCCGAGGGGTCGACGAGCGGGTCAAACGCCGTATTCGGGACCGCGAGCAGGCCGGGAGGCGAACTGGAGGGCGCTGCCTGTGCGTGCCCTTTCGGGGCACTTGACAGCCACCAGAGCGTCACGAGACCACAAG
>CAZTIW010000012.1:0-40612 GCA_964613915.1 uncultured Thermoanaerobaculia bacterium | reverse complement strand
CGAGCCGCGAGCCGCGAGCCGCGAGCCGCGAGCCGCGAGCCGCGAGCCGCGAGCCGCGAGCCTTCATGCCTTCCGCCATGCGCTCCCCCTCAGAGTCGACGAGGAATGATGCCGTGAACTTACGCCCCGTCCGGTGGGCCGTCAATGCCGGGCAGGACCGCCGCAGCCGCTCACGGCTGGAACCCACGGAGCTTGCTCGTGCGCCTCGAAGCCTCCTGAGATGCCGGCCCTCAGCGTCCACCGTCTCCCGCGCGTGAACCGTCCGCCAGCGACCTGCCGCACCCACGGCGTGGGAATCTCGACCCCGCCGCGACCGGAGCCCTCACGGCCGCGCTGGCGCGCTCACCCCCGCAGGCTGCTCCCGAGTCACGTCGAAGTTGACGTGCGTGCACAGCCCGATCTGGCCATCCTCCCTCTCACGAGGACCGACTCGCGCCTCGCTCGTCACGGGCAACCTCATGGCCGCAAGTGCAGCAGCCACCCGGCCCTTCTTCGGGCCAGTCTCCGCCCAAATGCGGCGCACGCCCACTTCGCGCGATCGCACGCGGCGTTCAGTGCGGGCAGATGCTCGAGCGCTCTCGCCAGCACCGCATCCTGCCGGAGTGCGCTGGCTTCGATCTCGCCATGGGGTCATCTCACCGCAATCGGCATGTGGCGAGCGTGGAGAGCGAGTGCGTGCTCAGGAGCAGGAGGAGTTCGGGATACCCCAGCGACGTGAACCGCCCCAGCGCGAAACTCGGGACGTGGAATAACCAGCGATCGTCGCTCGTTTGATGGACAACTTTCGAGTAGGGCGCCGAAGAGGCGGCCTCTGTAGCAATGACGGGAACTCTACGGATCTGAGCCAACATCGCGCCTGCCCCCGCCCCGATTCGGATCATCGCATGAGAGCTGCCCGGGTGAAAACGAGCGCCCAGGGCCTGCCGGTACCCGGGGCGCCGGAGCCAACCGGCCCGCCCGCCATCGCCATGGTCAGCATCGCCATGATTCTCTGATCAATGCACGCGTGATCTGGCGATCCTTCCTCAGGCTACCGAGCGGCCCCCCACCGCGGCACGACATGGTCTCCAGTCGGCCGAGAGGCGCTCCAAACAGTCTTCCCCCTCGCGCATCGTCTTGCTGCCGCGATGTCCGCCACGCTGTCCGCCGGCTGACGCCGGGCTCGCTCGATCGCCCGAGCCGCTGCTCGCGGCTGCCCCATGGCCGGCCGAGCGGTGCTGCGCGTACAGTCCCCGGCATGGCGACCACGACGGACCTGCTCGTCATCGGATCGGGCATCGCGGGGCTGACGCTGGCGCTCGAGGCCAGCCAGAGCGCGCGCGTCACGATCATCACGAAGCGCTCGCCCGAGCGGGGCTCGACGGCGTGGGCGCAGGGGGGCATCTCGGCCGCCCTCGGCGACGACGACTCGGCCGATCTCCATGCGCGCGACACGATCGAGTGCGGCGATGGGCTGTGCGACGAGGACGTCGTCCGCGCGGTCTGCGCCGAGGCGCCCGGCATCATCCGCTCCCTGGCCGAGCTCGGCGTGGTGTTCACGGGCGGCGCGGATCCCGAGCTGGGGCGCGAGGGCGGGCACGGCCGCCGGCGCATCGTCCACGCGCAGGACACGACCGGCGTCGCGATCGAGGACGCGCTGCTCGCGGCGGTCGCCGCCCGGAAGAACATCACGCTGCTGCCCGATCACTTCGCGGTGGATCTCATCCTGGCGCCGCGCTGGCAGCCCGCCATGAAGGAACCGCCGCTCTGCCGCGGCGCGTGGGTGCTCGACGTCAGGCGGCAGGTCATCGAAGCGATCCAGGCGCGCGTGACCGTGCTCGCGACCGGCGGCGCCGGCAAGGTCTACGCCTACACCACGAACGATGACGTCGCGACGGGCGATGGCCTCGCGATGGCGTACCGGGCCGGCTGCCGCGTCGCGAACATGGAGTTCTACCAGTTCCACCCGACCTGCCTGTACCACCCGTACGCCAAGGCGTTCCTGATCACCGAGGCGGTCCGCGGCGAGGGCGGCGTGCTCCGCGCGCTCGACGGCCGCGAGATCATGAAGGGCGTGCACCCGCAGGGCGACCTGGCCCCGCGCGACATCGTGGCGCGCGAGATCGACCGCACCATGAAGGAGAGCGGCGCCGACCACGTCTGGCTCGACATCTCGCACCGGGAAGCCTCCTTCCTGCGCGAGCGCTTCCCGAGCATTGACGCGCGCTGCCGGGCGCTCGGCATCGACATGACGCGCGGGCCCATTCCCGTCGTTCCGGCCTCGCACTACCAGTGCGGCGGCGTCGTGGCGGGACTGGACGGCCAGACGGACATCGAGGGGCTCCTGGCGGTGGGCGAGGTGGCCTGCACGGGCCTGCACGGCGCGAACCGCCTCGCGAGCAACTCGCTGCTCGAGGGGGCGGTCATGGGACGCCGCGGCGCGGTCGCCGCCCGCGCCTGGATGGACGATGCGCGCTCGGACCTGCCCGGGAGCGTCCCCGAGTGGGACGAGGGCGCCGCGATACCATCAGATGAGACTGTTGTCGTCACGCAGTCGTGGGACGAGATCCGGCGGTTCATGTGGAACTACGTCGGAATCTTCCGCAGCGACACGCGCCTGGCCCGCGCCCGCCGGCGCATCGAGCTGACCGAGGCCGAGATCCGCGAGTACTACTGGCGGTTCATCGTCACGCCCGACCTGCTCGAACTGCGGAACCTCGCCATCGTCGCGCGCCTGGTCATCGAGAGCGCGCTCTGGCGCAAGGAGAGCCGCGGGCTGCACGCGACGACGACGTGGCCGGGCCATGCCGCGGCGTTCCGGCGGCCGTCCCTGCTGCGCCGCCGCGCCTCCGGCGACCCGCCGGAACTCCTCTGAGGCCGCCGCCGCGAGCCGGAACCCGGACGGCTCCCCCGCCCCTCTGACTTGACTGCGGAACGGGTTGCCTCCACGCTTGCGGTGTCATGCGCCGAACCCTCCCGATGGTCGTCCTCATCGCCTGTTTCGGCGTGCCGCTGCGAGCCGCCGGCGCGATGCCAGCCGACGGCCCCGCGGCGGCGCAGGCGCCGGGCGAGTCCGCCCCCGCCGCCACCGAGCGTCCGGCGGCGCGTCTCGTGCTCGTGGTGGACAACAGCGCGTCCATGCGCGTCCACGATCCCGGCGGCCTGGTGAAGGAAGGCCTGCTCCGCCTCGTCGCGGGCATTCCGGCGTCGGATCGCGCCGCCGCCGTTGTCTTCGACGAGACCGTCCGGGTGGCGGCGCCGCTCCGGGTGGTGGGCGACGCCGGCGTCCGGGATGGCCTCGCGCAGGCCGTCAGCGGTCTCGGCTACGGCGGGAGGTACACCAACATCCCCGCCGCCATCGAGCGCGCGATGTACGAGCTTCAGGCCGCCGACGGCGAGCCCGGGCTCTCCGCGATCGTCCTGGTGACGGACGGCATCATTGACGTCGGCGACCCGGGCAAGGACGCGGCCGCGGATCGATGGCTCCGCGAGCAGCTCCTGCCCGATTGCAAGCGGCGCGGGATCCGCGTCTTCGGGGTGGCCTTCACCGAGGCCGCCGACTACAAGCTGCTGCAGACCATGGCGTTCGCGACCGACGGCGCGTACTTCCGCATCCTCAAGCCGGCCGACGCCGCCGGCGTCTTCGATCGGCTCGAAGCCAGCATCGCGCGGCCCGCGCCGGCGGCGCCGCCCCCGCCCGTCAGGCCCGACCCGCCGCCGCCGCAGGTCGTCACCGTGCCGGTCGAGACGCGCTCCCCCTTCGCCTGGCTGGTCGGCGTGCCCGGCATCATCATGGCCCTCGGGCTGATCATCGTGGCGATCACGCTGGCCTGGCGCGCCGCCCCCTCTCGCCGCGAGAGCGCCGGAAAGCTCCCCCCCGAGCCGCCGCCCGGGCCGGATCCCCCGCCCGCGCACCTGATTGACGCCGAGGGCTTCGCGCATCCGGTCACGCGCGCCGTCACGCGCATCGGACGCGACCCGAAGACGGACATCGTGATCGAGGACAGGACCGTCTCGGCCAACCACGCGCGCGTGGACTGGCGCGATGGCGAGTTCCGCGTCGTGGACCTGCGGAGCCTCAACGGCACCTTCCTGAACGGCGAGCGCATCAAGGGTGAGGCGATCCTGCGCCACGGCGACGTCGTCCGCTTTCACAGCCACGACTTCCGCTTCCGCACGGCGGCCGGCGAGCAGAACACGACGGGCACCGTGCTCGCCCACCGCACGCTGCTCGCCATGCCGAGCACCGCGCCCGAGGGCACCTGCAAGGACCATCCCGGCCAGGCGCTCATCGCGCGCTGCATGAGCTGCGGCGAGGCGGGATGCCGGCTCTGCCTCCGCCTCGTCAGCGGCAGCGACTACGCGTGCGAGGGGTGTCCGTGATCGATCGCGGCAGCAGCCCGGCGGCCCGGCGAGCGGCGGCGACCCGGGCGCGTCCCTGATCGCCCTGCTCTTCGCCGCCTACGCCGGCGCCAAGCTCGCGGCGTACGTCGGCTGGTGCGCGCTGCTCGCGCCGGGGATCCCGGATCGCCCCTGGTGGCGGCGAGCCGCGGGCCTCGGGATCCTCCGGCTGGCCATCGGCCTCGCGGTCGGGGGCCTCATCGCGCTGGCCGGGCTCCACCTCGTCGCGGCGCGCGCGACGCCGGTCGCGTGGGCCGCCTGCCTGCTCCCGATCCGCTGGCTGGAGTGGAACGTCGTCGGCACGATCGGCCTCGGCGCCCCCGTCCTTCCCCAGACCGTGATCTTCGGCGCCTCGGGCCGGGCGCGGGCCTGGGCCGCCGGCGGCATCGTCGTGTCGTTCGCGACCGACCTGCTGGTTCTCTTCGCGGCGGGCGCCATGCGCGCCATGATCTGCTGACCGCGAGCAACCCCCGTGGAGTTTTCGTGCACGGGGCGCCCGCCCGCTCGCCCTGAGGCATGCTTGCGCCGGAGGCCGAGACCCGCGTGACCGCAGTGCAGACCATCCTCGTCGTGGACGACGACTCCCACATCCGGGAGGCCGTGCGCTTTGCCCTGGAGAAGGCCGGCTTCCGCGTGCAGGAGGCCAGCAACGGCGCCGAGTGCCTGCGCCGCTTCGACGAGGTCCGGCCGGCGCTCGTCGTGCTCGACATCCTCATGCCGGAGATGGACGGCACCGACGCCTGCCGGGCGCTCCGCGCGCGCAGCGCCGTGCCGATCGTGTTCCTCTCCTCGCGCGATGACGAGGTGGACCGGATCGTCGGCCTCGAGATGGGCGGCGACGACTACGTCACGAAGCCGTTCTCGCCCCGCGAGCTCGTCGCGCGCGTCAAGGCGGTCCTGCGGCGCGCGCCCGCGTCAACGCGCACGGACGACGGCATGCACCGCGGCCGGCTCGTCCACGGACGGCTATCCCTCGACCTCGACCGGTTCGAGGCCGACTGGGCCGGCACCACCATCGTGCTGACGGCGACCGAGTTCGGGATCCTGAGGACCCTCATGGGACATCCCGGCCGCGTGTACACGCGCGCCGAGCTCATGGACGGCGCCTACCACGAGGACAACATCGTCTCCGATCGCACGATGGACTCGCACGTGCGGCGCGTGCGGCGCAAGTTCGCCGACTTCGGCGTGGATCCCATCGAGACGGCGCACGGCTTCGGGTACAAGCTCGGGAACTGCGCCTGAGTGGCGCGCCGGCGCCAGCTCCCCCGCCTGAGAACGGTCTTCGTGGCCGTCAACGTCGTGCTGCTTCTCGTGCCGCTCGCGGGCATCGTGCTGCTGCGACTCTACGAGAGCGTCCTCGTCCGCCGGACCGAGGCCGAGCTGATCGGCCAGGGAGCCCTCGTCGCCGCGGCCTTCCGCGCCGAGGTGAGGCGCGAGTACGCCTCGCGCGGCGTCGCGCCGCCCGGCCGTCCTCTCGGCGTCGCGCCGGACTCGCCGCTCGCGGACGGGCGGCTCGCGCCCCTCTCGGCGCGTCTTGACCTCGCGCGCGATCCCGTCCTTCCCCCCGCCTCCCCCGCGCGCGCCGTCCGGCCGGCGGACCCCGTGGCCGCGGCCGCCGCCTCCAGACTCTCGGGCATGCTGCAAGAGGCCCAGGACGTCGGTCTCGCCAGCGTGCGCGTGCTCGATCACGACGGCGTCATCGTCGCCTCCACCGGCGGCGAGGTCGGGCTGTCGCTCGCCGAGCGCGAGGAAGTCCAGCGCGCTCTCCAGGGCCAGGCCACCAGCGTGTTGCGCCGGTCTGCCCCCGGCGACGACCAGCCCGCGCGCGCCACGATCTCGCGATCGGCGCGCCTGCGCGTCGTCGTGGCGCTTCCGGTCGTGTCGGACGGCCGATCGTGGGGCGCCGTCGTGCTGAGCCGCATGCCGCCGTCCGTGCTGTCCTCCCTCTGGCGCGTGCGGGGCGTGCTGCTCATCGCGGCCGCGGGCCTGGTGCTCACGGTGGCGGGGCTCGCGTCGCTCATGTCCCGCCTGGTCACGCGCCCCGTCGAGGAGCTGATCGGACGCACGGAGCGGCTGGCTCGCGGAGACCGCACGGCCGCCGAACCGCTCGATCGCCCCGGCACGCACGAGATTGACCAGCTGTCGCGCGCATTCTCGGGGCTGTCGCGCGCCCTCGACGAGCGCGCGGACTACATCACGTCCTTCGCTGCGCAGGTCTCGCACGAGTTCAAGACGCCGCTGACCGCGATCCGCGCCGCGTCCGAACTCCTGCGCGAGCACGCGGCCACAATGACGCCGGAGGAGCGCGACCGCTTCCTCACCAACATCCAGCAGGACGCCGACCGCCTCGGGCGCCTCGTCGTGCGGCTGCTCGAGCTCGCGCGCGCCGACGTGAGCAAGCCCGTCCAGGTGTGGACGCGCGTGGAGCCCGTCGCTCGCGCCGTCGCCGCGCGATTCCGCGAGCTCGGCCTGGCCGTGGATCTCAGCCTGGACCCCGCGGCGGAGTCCGCGCGCATGCCGGGCGAGGCGCTCGAGACGATCCTGGCGAACCTGCTCGACAACGCCCGGCGGCATGGCGGAGCGGGCGTCCGCACGCGGCTGACCGTCGTGCCGGAACAGAAGGCGGGCATGGACGGCGTGCGCCTCGACGTCAGCGACGATGGCCCCGGCATCTCGGCAGCCAACCGCGCGCGCGTGTTCACGCCGTTCTTCACGACCGCGCGCGACGCCGGCGGCACGGGCCTCGGCCTGTCCATCGTGCGATCGCTGGTGCAAGCGAACGGCGGCACGATCGAACTCCTGCCCCGGGACGCCGAGACGACCTTCCGCATCTGGATGCCCGCCTGATCCGCCCCGCGCTGGCGCCAGACAGCGCAGGCCGCATATCCTGCCGGGGCGATGCTCACGCCCGCAACCGAGCTGCGATTCCTCCCGGGCGTCGGCCCGCGCCGCGCCGAGGCCCTCGTCGAGAAGGGCCTGAGCACGGTCGAGGACCTGCTGTTCTGGCTCCCGTTTCGCTACGAGGATCGCGGCAATCCCGCCCCGCTTCGCTCGGCCACCGCGGGCGAGGAGATCACCGCGCGGGCGCGCGTCGTGCAGTCCCAGCTCCGCCACACGCGGCGGCGCGGCTTCTCGATCCTGACGCTGCTGCTCGATGACGGCTCGGGCTCCATCCGCGCCGTGCTGTTCAACCGCGCCTACCTGGGCAAGACGCTCTCCATCGGAACGGAGGCGATCTTCCACGGCCGCGTCGCGCGCGACCGCATCTCGGGAGGCATCCAGCTCGAGAATCCCGACTTCGAGATCGTGCAGGCGGGCGACGAGGCGGAGTGGAACCGCATCGTGCCCGTCCACTCGCGCCTGCCCGGCTTCACGCCGCGCCAGCTCCGGCGCTTGCTGCGGCGCGTTCTCGACGAGCTGCCGGGCGACCTCCCCGACGCTCTCGCGCCGGGCATGTCGTCCTCGATGGACCTGCCGCCCAGAAAGCAGGCGCTCGAGCAGGCGCACTTTCCGCCCGAGGGCGCCGATCTCGACACGTGGCAGCGCCGCGCCTCGCCGGCTCACCAGCGCCTGATCGCCGAGGAGCTGTTCGCCATGCAGGCGGCGTTCCTCCTGCGGCGCCGGCTCGTCGGGCCGCGCGCCGAGGCGCACGCCTACCGCACGAACCGCGAGGTCGGCGATCGCCTGCGCGCGCTCCTGCCCTTCCGGCTCACGCCCGGCCAGCGCCAGGCGTTCCGCGAGATCGTCGCCGACCTCGGCCAGCCGGTGCCGATGGCCCGCATGCTCCAGGGGGACGTGGGCTCGGGCAAGACGATCGTGGCGCTCCTCGCCATGCTGCTCGCGGCCGAGTCCGGATTCCAGGCCGCGCTCATGGCGCCCACGGAGCTCCTGGCCGAGCAGCACGCCGCCAACTTCCGCCGGCTCCTGGGCGAGACGCCCGAGGTGGGCCTGCTCACCGGCAGCGTGAAGCCCGCCGCCCGGCGCGCGCTCGGCGCCCGGCTCGCCGACGGCACCCTCCGCCTCGTCGTCGGCACGCACGCGCTCATCCAGAAGGGCGTGACGTTCGCGGACCTCGCGCTGATCGTCGTGGACGAGCAGCACCGCTTCGGGGTCGAGCAACGCGAGGCGCTCGCGCGCAAGGGGCTGTCGCCCGATGTCCTCGTCATGACCGCCACGCCGATCCCGCGCACGCTCTCGCTGGCCCTTCACGGCGATCTCGACGTGTCGATCATCCCGGACAAGCCGCCCGGAAGGCGCCCCGTGCGCACCGCGGTGCGCGAGGAAAGCGCCCGCCCGAACGTCCTCGCGTTTCTTCGCGATCAGGTCGAGCAGGGCCGGCAGGCCTACGTCGTGCACCCGCTGATCGACGAGAGCGAGACCGACGACGTGCGGGCGGCGACGGAAGGCTGGGAGAGACTGAGGGAGTCGCTCCCCGGACAGCGCGTGCTGCTGCTCCACGGCCGCATGAAGGCTGGCGAGCGCGAGAAGGTCATGCGGGCGTTCGCGGCGGGCGACGCGGACGTGCTGGTCGCGACGACCGTCATCGAGGTCGGCATCGACGTCCCGAACGCCACCGTGATGATCGTCGAGGACGCTGGCCGCTTCGGCCTCTCGCAGCTCCACCAGTTGCGCGGGCGGGTCGGGCGCGGCGCGCACGACTCCTGGTGCATCCTCATGGCGGGCCTCGCCGCGACCGACGACGGACGGCGGCGGCTCGAGATCCTCGAGTCCACCGACGATGGCTTCGTGCTGGCCGAACACGACCTCGCCCAGCGCGGCGCGGGCCAGCTCCTGGGGGCGAGGCAGACCGGCCTGCGGGACCTCCGGATCGCCGATCCCCTGCGCGATCGCGATCTGCTCCTGGCGTGCCGGGCGGAAGCCGAGCGGTGGCTCGCCACGCTGAACGACGCGGCGCTCCGGAGGGATCCCCTGCTACTCTCGATCGCGCGACGGTGGGCGGTCGCGGCGGACAGGAGCGCGGTCGGATGAGAATCATCACGGGGGAATTCCGGGGCCGGCGCCTCCAGGCGGCCGACCACCTGCGCCCCACGTCCGACAGCGTGCGCGAGACGCTGTTCTCGATCCTGGGCGATCGCGTGACGGGGCTCTTCGTGGACTGCTACGCCGGCACGGGCGCGGTCGGGCTCGAGGCGCGCTCGCGCGGCGCGCGCGCGTTGCTCGTCGAGAAGGACGCCGCCTCGCTGCGCGTGCTGCGCGCGAACATCGAGAAGCTGGGCGTCCAGGGCGGCGTCGAGGTGGTGGCCGACGACGTCCTGCGCTTCCTGCGCGCGCCCGGCGCCGCGGCGGAGGCGGGCCCCGCGAACGTGATCTTCTGCGATCCGCCGTACGACTACCACGCGCACGACAAGCTGCTGCGCGTGCTGGCCACCAGCGCGCTGGTCGGGCCGCGCACCATCGTCGTGGTCGAGCGCCGCCGCGACACGCGGATCAGGCGCCCCGAGGGCCTCGACGCGGTCCGATCGCACGCCCATGGCGAGACGATCCTCGACTTCTACCAGCGGCCGGCCGTCGCGCCCGAGCACGAGCCAGCCGACGAGAACGCGTAGCGGCGAGGCCTGCCCCGCAGCCGCCCGGGCGACGCCCGCGCGGGCCGCTCACTCCGCCTCGAATCTGCCCTCGAGCACGGGTTGCCCGTTCACGATCACCTGCAGCGTGTCGCCGGGCGCCACATCCTCGACGCGCTCGCCGCGCTCCGTCTCGCGGCGGTACCGCACGCGCCCCCCGGCCAGCCGCTCCTCGGCGAGCGCGCGCCCGCTGATCGCGAGGGCCACGGCCGTGCCGTCCGGCAAGTCGAGCCGCGAGACCGAGACCTTGCAGCGGCGGGATCCATCCGCGTACCGCTTCCACTCGCCCTTCCCGCGGGCGGACCGGGCTGCCTCCGGCGCGCCGGCCACGGCGGCCAGGTGCGCCTCGTGCTCGGATGTCACGTCCCGGATGCGCATCGCTGTGCCCCTTCCGTACTCAAGGCCCGGAGGGCGCGGCCTCCGCGGCCGGTGGCTCGGCTCCCGCGATGCTCTCGATGCGCGCCGTCGCTCGCTGCATGGCCTCGACGACCCGCACGTCGCGAGCGTCCGTCACCGCCAGCGCGAGCGCGGGGAGCGCGCGCCGGGCTTCGTCGGGATCGCTCACGGCGCGCCCGAGGAGATCCGCCGCGTGCGCGCGCACGAGCGGGGACACGTGAGCCAGCAGGGCGATGAGACCGTCCGTCTCGCCCGTCTCCGCCACGCGCGCGGCGTCCTGCGCCACCGCGTCCGGGCCGATGAGCAGCATCTCGCGCGCGAGCCGGACGCCGGCGCCGGGCACGTCCGCGGCGCAGAGCGCCCGGAGCGCGAGCAGCCGGACGTGCTGCCGCGAGCCGAGCCGCTCGATGAGACCGCCGGCCGCGGCGACCGCGTCGAGCGCCTGCAGGGTCGCGGGCGTGCGCAGGCGCCCGGCCGCCTCGGTGGCCGCCATCACGCTGTCGTACGGCGCCAGCACGGCGAGGACGCCCAGCACCGCGGGCTCGGCCGCGAGGACGCGCGCGCGCCCGGCCGCGAGCAGGGCCGCGGCGCGCACGGGGTCGGCCTCCTTGCGGTTGCCGGCGACGCGCGCGATCGTCTCGGCGCCGGCCGGCCCGCCTCCGCCCAGCTGTCCCAGCGCCAGGAACTGCGCGATGCGCGCCGCCGCGAACGACTCCGTGTCGAGCGCCGCCAGCACCGCCCCGGCGTGCTCCGGACGTCCCAGCTCGCCCACGACCGTCGCGGCGGCGGCGCGCACGGCGGCGGCCTCCGCGACCAGCAGCGGGAGCGCCACGCTGACGTGGCGCGCGTCGCCCGCGCCCGCGAGGCGCTCGAGCAACACGACCTGCGACGGCGGCGGCGCGCGCGGGATGGCCGCGGCCAGGAGCTCGCCCAGGCGCGGGTCGGTGATGGTGCGCAGCCGCTCGAGCGCCCGCGCGCGGCGGGGGCCCGAGGTCTCGACGACGCGCCGCAGCGTCTCGGCGACGCCGCTGTCGTCATCGCTGTCCGCCGGGCGAGCCGCGGGCGCCGCCGTCGCGTCCGCGCCGTGGCCGGGCGCGGGCGCGGGTGCGGGTGCGGGCGCGACCTCGCCGTCGGCCACGGCGGCCGCCTGACCGGGCGGCAACAGCACGGGCTTGGGTCGCGGCTGCGCCGCCGGCGTCGCGGGCGCAGCCGGCGTCGCGGGCGCAGCCGCCGCCACGCGCGCTGCCGGCGCTGCCGGCGCCGCGGGCTCGGCGTCGGTCTCGGGTTCCGCCGGCGGATCGGGCTGAATGGTCTCGGTGCTCACCGGTCCGTCGGTGCCCGGAGGCGGGATCGCGACGAGATCCCACCGATCGCCCTCGAGCGGATCGGCGGGCGGCCCGCTCGGCCGCGCCGCGGGCGGTGACGGCACCGTGGGCGCCGGCGGCGCTGGCGGCGTCGCCGGCCGGGTCGCGGCGGTGGGCGCCCTCGCCGGTCGCGGCGGGAGGATCTCCGCGTCGCGATCGCGGGTCGCGCCAGCGGCCTCGGCGTCCGGCAACAGCGTGACGCCGCCCGCGGGCGGCTCCTCGTGCGTGACGTCCAGGCTCCCGGCGTAGAGCCAGCCCTCCGCGTCATCCAGGCGCCACGCCATGCGGTGATGTCGCCAGGAGACGTCGAGCGATCCCGGCACCTGCGCTTGCAGGGCCACGTCCACGGTCGCGACCGTCCCCTTGATGTTGATCGCCTCGATGCGCGAGGCGTACAGCTCGAACCCGGCCTGCCGCGCCGAGCGCGCGTACTCGCGCCGGTCATCGCCGAGGCGGCGCCGCAGCTCGGGCGTGAACATCTCCCACATCTCGCCATGCCGGTTGAGGTACGACAGCACGTAGAAGCGCTTGACGCGCTTGCGGAGAGCTTCGTCCTCGGCTCCGGCGCGCGCTCCCCGCGTGCCGATCCCGAGGGTCGCCAGCGCGACGAGGAGCAGGAGCGCCAGCCCGCGGTGGCGGCCGCCCCGTGACCTCATCGCCCCAGGCTCCCGTCCGCGTGCTCTGCGGTGTCGGAGGGCTCCGCGTCGCTCGCGGGATCCTCGCCCGCGCCGCCGGGAGCGCGCACGACGCCGAGCGTGCGCGCGAGCTCGGCCGCGCTCACGCGCCGCGCGCGCTCGAGGAGGCTCGCCGCCGGCGGCGAGGGGGCCTTCGGACTGTCCTGCATCGTCACGATGTCCAGGCTGGCCCGCGCCCGGCTGGACTCGAGGATGACGCGCCGAGGGAACGGCCGTCCCCCGTCGCGGCGGAACTGCTTGAAGCGCAGCGTCACGCGTTCGCCGCTCTCGGCGGCGCCGCCCATCTCGACGCCATCCTCGACGGATCGCGAGCCGGGTGACGGGCCGCAATCGGGTTCCGGCGCCAGGCCGCCGCGCAGCGCGGAGAACACCTGCGCCGGACAGAACGGCAGGCCCAGCGTCCGCTCGAGGAGCGCCTGCGTCGGCGGGCCGCGGTGCACGATCGGCGGGTCGCCGGGCACCAGCACGATCATCTCGCGCTCCTCGTACCAGACCAGCGCCTGCATCGTGCCGCCCTTGATGATCTCGATGCGCAGGCGCGAGGGACCGACCGCAGCGGCGAACGCGAGGCGCGTGGTGAAGCGTCCGTCTTCGGTCGTCACGCGGGCCTCGGCCACGCCGGTGATCGTCCCCGGCCAGAGCTCGGCCGCGTCCTGCGCTGTCGCGCGCGGCGCCGCGACGAGGCAAAGCAGGACGAGCCAGGCCGCCGCCCGCGCCGGAAACATCATGGCGCCGCCCGCGTCTGCACCGGCGGGAGTCCGGCCAGCGCCTCGCGCGCTTGCTCGGCGCCCTCGTCCATGCGGTGCGCCAGCGCTTCGGTCAGCAACGCGCGCGCGTCCTCGACGCGGCCCTGCGCCAGGCGCACGTGACCGAGATGCGCGACGATCACGGCGTCGCGATCGCGCGCGATGGCCGCCTCGAGAAAGCGCGCCGCCTCGTCGTGCTTGCCGGTCCGATGCAGCGCCCAGGCGAGGCTGTCGAGGTAGGCCGCCTCGTGAGGCCGCAACTCCACCGCGCGCCGGAGCAACCGCGTGGCCTCGTCGAGCTTCACGTTCCAGTCCGCGAGCGAGTAGCCCAGAGAGTTCAGCACGACGGCCGAGTCTGGCTCGATCTCGAGCGCGCGCCGGAATCGCGCCTCCGCATCCGCGCGGCGGCCCAGGCGCTCGGCGGCGCGCGCCGCCGAGAGCGCCGAGCCCGCGTGGCGCGGGTACAGCGCCATGCCCTCGAGGGCCAGCGTGTCGGCCTCGGCAGACCCGGCCTGCGCCAGGGCCAGGGCGATCTGCCCGTGTCGTCCCGGAACCGAACGATCCGCCGCCAGCGCCTTCATGACCGCGACGCCCTCCTCGACGCGGCCCAGGTCGAGCAGGCTGCGCCCGCGATCGAAGCGGAGCCCTGGATCGTCCGGCGCCACCGCGAGCGCGCGCTCCACGAGGGCGAGCGCCCGCGCCGACTGGCCCGAGCGCCGCATCGCGTCGCTGGCGAGCAGGACGCGAGCCGTGGACGGCGCGGGGAGCTTTTCGATGAACGCAAGCGCCTCCACGGCGTCGGCGGGACGATCGGCCGCGAGGAGCGCCTCCCCCAGCCGCGTCGAGCACCGCGCGTGCTCGGCGGCGTGCGCGGACGCGCCGAGGAGCTCGATGGATCGCTTCGCGAGGCGGATGGCCTCGTCATGCCGGCGCCGCGCCGACTCGAACTCGCTCTGCTCCTCGAGCAACCACGGATCCTCGCCGCGCGCGGCGATGAAGGCGGCCAGCTCCGTCGTCGCCTCGTCGGAGCGGCCGAGCTGCACGAGGGAGCGCGCGAGCAAGAACGCGCCGGATCGATCCCACGGCCGCAGCGCCAGGGCCGATCGCGCGAGCTGCTCGGCGCGATCGGGCTCGCCCGCCGCCAGCAGGGCCTCGCCCGCATCGATCTCGAACTCCGCGCGCGCGCCTGGCGGGCCCGCGAAGAGTTCCAGCGCGCGACGCGCGTGGCGCCGGGCGCCCGCGTCGATTCCGTGAGCCGCCTGCCAGCGCGCCAGCCGCATGAGCCACGCGGCCCCGGGCGCCTTCTTCTCCAGGCGAGCGATCTCGGCGACGAGTTCCTGACGATCCCCGCGAGCCCAGAGCGCGTTGAGCAGCGCCAGCAAGGCCGGCTCGTGCGACGGGTCGAACTCGACGCCCGCGCGCGCGGCCTCCACCGCGCCCGCGGCGTCGGCCTCGGCCATGAGCCCCTCGGCCAGGAGCGCTTGCATGAGCGCGCGCTGGCGTGGCGTCCCCGTGGAGCCCGCGAGCGCGATCGCGCGGCGGGCCTCGTCCGCGGCGCCGGGCACGCCATGCGAGGCGAGCCAGCGCGCGCGCGTGGCGAGCCAGTCGAGGCGCTGCTCCGCGTCGGCCCCCGGCCGTCGCGTGCCGCCGGCCTCGGTGCCGGCCAGGCGCGTGGCGTGAGCGTCGAGCGCGGCGAGCGCCTCGGCGCGACGGCCCTGCTGCCACAGGGCTTCGGCCAGGCCCGAGACGGCGATCAGGTTGGTCGGGTCCAGCTCCAGCGCGCGCCGGAAGGCGCGCTCCGCCAGCGCGTGCTCGCCCGCGTGCTGCGCGCAGTCGCCCAGCTGCACGGCGATGGAGATCGCGGCGTAGTTGTCCGCGTCGGCCGCGCCCAGGGCCGATTCGAGCAGCGGCAGCGCGGCCTCGCAGCGGCCGAGCTCGGCCAGCACGTCGCCCAGGCGCTGCGTGGCCAGCAGGTCGTCATCGCCGCGGCGCGCGAGCTCGCGCAGCGCCTCGGCCTCACCGGGCAGGTCGCCCAGATCGCGCGCCAGGTCCGCGAGCTGGCGCCACGCGACATCATGGTGAAGCCGCGTCGCCCAGGTCTCGAGCGCCGCGCGCTGCATCCCCCGCTGCCGCAAGGCTTCCTCGTCGTTGCCCTCGCGCTCGGCGCTCGCCGCGAGCACGCCGCGCGCCGCCGCGAGGCGGTCGTAGATCTCGGGATCGGCGGCCCCGAGCCGGGACGCCGCCTCGGCGTGCTCCGTGCCCCGCCGCAGCGCCTCGATCGAGCCCAGCCCCTCGTCGGCCATGCGCAGCCACGCCCGCGCCAGCAGCGCCTGGGCCTCTCCGTTGCTCGGGTCCAGCGCCACCGCGCGCTCGGCGCGCTCGACCATGCCCGCGCGATCCCCGCGCCGCGCGGCGACGAGAGCCTGCTCGAACGCCACGAAGGACGACTCGCCCTGCGCCTGCACGACGCGCAGCAGGGCGGCCTCGTCCCCCGTGAAGGCGAACTCCAGGTAGGCCGCCCATGCCGCGGCCGCCGGGCCGGGCGCGTGGGTCACGTCCGCGCGCGCCGACGCCGCGGCCAGCGTCAGGGCGCCGAGGAGCGCGATCGTCAGCGAACCGGCGGTTGCGGCGCGGGCGCCTCGCGGGGAGGCCCTTCCCGCCGTGCGGATCACTCGATGCTCATGTCGAACCAGTGGCTGCCGACCATGGGCTTGCCGTGCTCGGCCCTGAGCGTGGCCGTGCGGTTCATGACGAAGCTGAACTGGCGAGTGGCGCACTTCGGACCGTCCTGGATCTCGGGGGACTCGATGCACGCCTTCACGTCGTGACGCCCATCGGGAACGGACGCATCCGCGCTGACCGTTTCCTTCTTGCGGGTGGAGGACTCGAGGTCCACGGACACCACCTGCTTGCCATCCACGCTCACGCGGAGCCTGCCCGACTTGAGCTTGTGCTCGAGGACGACGTGCAGCTTGCTCAGATTCACCGGGGCCGCCGCCACCGGCTCGGGCGCGGTCGCGGCCGGCGGCAACAGAAGGGCCGCCTGCGGAGCCTGGAGCGTGGCGGCCGTCGGGCGCGGAGCCGTGGGCCGCGGCGGCGCCGTCGGGCGCGGCGTCGGCGCGGTCGTCGCCGCGGGCGCCGTCGGCCCGGGGCTCGCTGTCGCGGCGACCGGCGCCGTGCCCGCGGGCGATGTCCCCGCAGCCACGGTCGTTCCGCTCGCCGCGGTCGTGCCGGCGGCCGAGCCCGGATCCGTGCCCGTCGCGGAAGCGGCCGTCGTTCCCGCGCCGCCGGCCGTGGCTGTCGTGGGTCCCGTCGGCGTCGGGACGCCGGTCGGCTCGTCGCCGCCGCGCAGCGCGAACGCGAGAATCACGAGGCTCAGGATGCCGACGCCGGCCGCCCCGCCGATCAGCACGCCGCGAGGGATGCCGGCCTTCGCCGGCGCTGGACCGGACGCCGGCGCCTGCGCCTCCGGCGCGCCCGGCGTGACCCGCCCGCCCCCGCCGCCGGCTCCGCCCGCGAACGAGGACACTTGCGTGGCGTCCCCGGGGGCGGTGCCCCCGGCGGCCGCGGCCCGCGCGGCCTCGCTGCCGTCGCGGACCTGGCGCAGCGCCTCGGCCACGGCCTTGCCGGTCTGGAAGCGCTCGTCCGGCGCCTTGCGCAGGAGCTTCTGGACGATCGCGTCGTACTTCTTCGTCAGGCCCGGGCGGATCTTCGACGGCTCGATCGGATCGACGTTCACGATCTGGTACGTGATCGTCGTCAGCGACGAGCCCATGAACGGTTTTTCGCCCGTCAGCAGCTCGTACATGATGATGCCGAGCGAGAACAAGTCCGATCGACCGTCAATGACGTGGCCGATCACCTGCTCCGGCGACATGTAGTTCGGCGTGCCGAGGAACTGCCCGGTGCGCGTGAGATTCGACGTCGAGATCTTGGCGATGCCGAAGTCCGTGATCTTGACGGTGCCGTCCTCGGCCAGCATGAGGTTCGCGGGCTTGACGTCGCGATGGACGATGCCCTGCCGATGCGCGTGGTCCAGCCCCTCGGCCACCTGCACGCACAGGTCAATGGCCTGCTCGGTCGTGAACTTGACGCCGCTCTTGAGCAGGTCGTAGACCGTCTGGCCGCGCAGGTACTCCATCGCCATGAAGGAGATGCGCAGGGTCTCGTCCGAGTCCACGTCGTGAATGACGACGATGTTGGGGTGGCTCAGGATCCCCGCGGTCCGCGCCTCGCGGAAGAACCGGCTCTTGAACTCCTCGAGCTCGGCGGCCGCGACCCCCGGCACGTCGTGCAGGACCTTGAGCGCGACCTTGCGGCCGATCTTGGGATCCACGGCCTCGAAGACGACGCCCATGGCGCCGCGCCCGAGTTCGCGCAGCACCTTGTAGCGCCCGATCTGCTGGTACATCGGGGCCTGGGCAGGGGGGCCCCCGCCGCTCGTCTCGTCGGCCGAGCCGGGGTGATTGTCGTCCACGTTCATGCTGTACCGGTCGCGCCCGGGTTCATCCGGCCGGAGGTGGCGGCCTGCGCGGGCGCGCGCGCCCCGATCATCGCACGAGGTCGCCGAGAAACACGAATCGGGCGTCCCGCCCCTCCGCGGCCGGCATGGCCACCTCGAGGAACGCCAGGGTTTCGGGCTTGAGATGGCCGATCCCGATGGCCGAGCCCTCGGCCGCCGCGACCGCCAGGAGCCGCTCGAACTCGGTCCGGAGGGCCCCGGCGGCGAGGTCGTTGTCCAGGAAGACGTTCCGGCGCGCGGCCTTGAGCCCCGCGCTGCGGGCCGCGTCCTCGGCCACGGTCCGGGGCGTCGTCCGGCTGTCCAGGAAGTACGCCGGCTCGCGCGGGGACAGTCGCGCGAGCGTGCCGAGCACGTCGGACATGAGCCGCGCGTCCGCCGTCGCGCCGGATCCCATGTGGTTGTTCATGCCGCGCGCGTGGGGCACGTCCGCGAAGCTGTCGGTCAGGATGCGCCGGATGCTGGCCGGGCTCATGCCCCGCCGGATCGCTCCGGCTCCCGGGTTCTCGTCCGGCGACTCGGGCTCCATCGGCTGATGGACGATCACCTCGTGGCCGGCCGCGTGCGCGGCCTCGGCCGACGCGCGCGACGCCGGCAGGTGCGGGATGACCGCGAAGGTCAGCGCCTGCCTCACGCGCACGGCCCGGCGCATCAGCTCGAGGTTCTGGCCGCAGTCGTCCAGCACGATCGCGACGCGGGGCGGCCGCGCTCCCCCGGAGGTGACGGGCTTCGGCGGAAGGATCGCCGCGACGGCTGGCGCGGCGCTGGCAAGAACCCCATCGGCGCCCTCGCGTGCCAGGGGCGTGGCGTCCGCGACCCGCGAGGGTGCGGGGCCTTCCGCGCGAGGCGCCACCGGTTCGCGCCGATCCGGCGCCGCCCGATCGCCCCCCCCGACCGAAGCGTCGGGCACCTCGATGCCCGGGATGGCCTCCGTCGGCGGTGTCGGGGCCGGCCGATCGAGCTGCGTGAGACCGAAGACGGCGAGACCCGCGAGGCCGACCAGCACGAGCGGCAGCCAGGGCCACGACCGCTGCCGCGTGGTCCGGGAGCCCCGGCGGCCCGCCCGGCCGCCCTTGCCCGACGAACGGGGCACGTCAGGCGGCCTTGCGTGGACGGCTCGAGGCGGCCGCCGGCGGAGCGGCCTGGCCCGCCGACCCGCCCGCGGGCGCCGCCAGGAGCTCGAGCGCCTTCTTCACCTGCGGATCTTCGGGCGCCCGGCCGGACTCGGGGACGGCGGGCCCGGACGCGCCCGAGGGAGCCGTCGCCCCGGACGGCGCGGACGGCGCGGGCGGCGCCGACGGGTCGGGCGTCCCGGGCGCCTCGGGCGGCGCGGAGGGCGCGCCGTCCTCGGTGTCGCCATCCGTTTCCGCCTCGTCCGCCTCCTCGGCCGCCGCATCCGCGGCGTTGCGCGCCACGCGCTCGTCGGGCGCGATGCCATCCGCGTCGAACGGCGTGCCATCGGCCTTGAGGTAGGTCGCCACCGGCACGTACAGGCCATGCCCGCCGTCGAGCCGCACGAGGTCAATCTGCGAGGTCTTGCCGAGCGTCGGCGCGCCCACGAGCTTGGCGCCTCGGAGGCTGCGCAGCGCATGAGCCAGGATCTCCGCCTCACCGACGGTGCCCCGCCCGACGAGCACGACGAGGCCCCCCTCCCACGCGGCCGCGTCGGTCGTGGCCGCCACGGTGGCGCCCGCGCGCGTCTCGCGCTGGAATGCCGGCCCCGCCGGAGCGAACAGGTCGGCGACGGCGAGCGCTTCCTGGGGATCGCCCCCGACGTTCTCGCGCAGGTCGAGCACGATGTCCTTCACGCCCGCCTCGCGCAGCTGGGCGAGCTTCGCGCCGCACAGGGCGGCGGCCCCGGCGCGCAGGTCCGTCATGCGCAGGAGCGCCACGCGCTCGCCCAGGGGGCGGCTGACGACGCGCAGATCCTTCAGGTCGCGGCGGGTCACCTCGATGACCCGGCCCGCTTCCTCGTCGCGGGATCGGAACATGCCGAGCTTCGTGACGGTCCCGGGCGCGCCGCGCAGCATCGCCGCAGCCTCGGCCAGCGGCATGTCCTTCGTCGCGCGCCCGTCAATCGTCTCGATGTACTGCGCCCGCAGCAGGCCGGCCTCGTCCGCGGGGCTCCCCGGAAGCACGAGGACGACGCGGACGTACTGCTGCGGGTGCTTGAGCAGCAACACGCCGATGTCGCCCGAGCGATCGCCCTGCTCGATCTCGGCCATGCGGGTCGCGTCGCGGTGGGAGGCCCAGGGCCCGAGGCTCTCGGCCAGACCCTGGTAGGCGCCGCGCTCGAGAAGGGCCAGGCCCACCTCGTCCACGTAGTTGCGACTGGCGAGCTGGATGACCTCGGAGAACGTGCGCAGGTCGCGCAGCGTGTCATCGGGGCGCGAGCCCGCCGGCGACGTTGCCAGGCCGGCCAGCAAGAGGGCGACGAGGGGCAGCGACATCAGCACCAGGAGGCGGCGAACGGACACGTGGTCCACGCGAAAGGGATTCATCGGGCGACGCCCGGCGCTGATTGTCGCACGCCGGCCGGCGAGAGGCCAGAACGAGCCTCAGCGGGCGAGCCACTCCATCGGGTTCACGGAGGTTCCCTGTCGCTGGAGCTGGAACCACAGGCGAGGGCCGGCGAGCGAGCCGGTGTCGCCGGCGACGCCGATGGGCTCGCCCGCGCGCACCTCGTCGCCCGCCTCGACCGAGAACGCGTCGGCGTGCCCGACGACGCTGAGGAAGCCCATGCCGTGGTCGAGCACGAGGCATCGGCCGAACCCCTTGTACCAGTCCGCGAACACGACACGACCATCCCCGACCGCGCGGACGGTCTCGCCCCGACGGGCCTCGAGCACCACGCCATGCCGGACGGTGCGCGTGCCCCGGCGCGGGTCGCGCACCTCGCCCCAGGACTCGAGCACCTGCGGCCGGCCGTCGAGTGGCCACGCGAGCCGGCCACGCGACGCCTCGAGACCCGGAAGCTGGCCGAGCCCGCGCGACTGGCGCAGCCGCGGCAGCACGGCGGGACTCGCGGCCGCCTGCCGGCGCCGCGCGATCGCCTCGGGCGTGAGGTCCGCCATCAGGTCCGCCGCCGCCCGCTCGCGCTCCTCGGCCGCGCGCTCGTCCGCCGCGATGCGCCCGGCGATCGAGCGCAACGCCTGCTGGCGCTGCGCGGCCTGCCGGGCAACGCTCGCCTCGCGCTCCTCGGCGCGCGCCCGCTGAGCCGACGCCTCGGCGGCCTGCGCGCGGGCCTGCCTCGCCGCCCGCGCCGCCGCCGCGCTCGCGTCCGTCACGTCGCGCGCGAGATCCGCCTGGCGGCGCGCGAGCACGCGCCCCACGTCGGCGCCGCCGTCCTCGCGCGCGACCAGGCTCACCAGGGGATCGCGCGGGCCCCGCACGTACAGCGCGCGCGCGACGAGCGCCACGCGCGATCGCAAGGCGTCGCGCCGCGCCAGCAGGAGGGCCGCGCGCTCCGCCTGCGCGTCCGCGCTCTCCTGCGCGAGGCCGGCCAGCAGCCGCGCCGCGCCCGCCTCCGCCCGCAGCAACGCGAGTTCCTGATCGAGACGGCGCGCCTGGGACAGCAGGCTCGAGCGCTCCTGCTCGGTCGCCGCCAGGCGCCGCCGCAGGTCCTCGGCCTCCGCGATCAGGCGGCTCGCGCGCTCGACGCGCTCGGGAGAGGGCTCGACGTGGACGCTGCGCGCGCCGGGGAGCACGGGCGCGAGGCGCGCGCCGTCCTGGCTCGCGGCGGGCCGCGGCCCCGCGAGCAGGAACGTCCAGGCGGCCACGCCCGCCAGCGCGGCGGATCGGGCGCCGCCCCCGCGGCTCACAGCAGCGATCGCCCGTCGAGCGCCGCGGGCGGCGCGAGGCCCAGCGCCTCCAGGATCGTCGGCGCCATGTCCGCCATGTCGGGGTCTTCGCGCGTGAGCTTCCTCGAGCTCACGAGGATCCCTCGCACGAGTTCCGGCTCGACCGAGCAGTGATCGCCGCTCCACGGCTTCATGTTGTCCACGACCTCGTCGCACGGGATGCCGCCGAGCACCGTGTCCCACGAGACGCGGTAGCCGTCGGTGTTGGCGACGCGCAGGTCCGGCACGAGCTCCGGGTCGTAGCCGCGGTACATGTCGTCGCGCCGGTGCACGCGCGCGATGGGGCGCTCGCCCGTCGTCTCGTCCACCAGCGCTTCGAGTCCCGTGGCCAGTTCGGTCAGGAGCGCGTCGTATTCGTCGCCCGGGCGCACGATGCCCTGCGGCTCGCGACCGGCCAGGTTCACGTACACGTTGCCGAGCCCCATCGCGAACGCCCGCGTGCGCGACCAGTCCACCTCGGAGAAGACGCCCTGGGGTCGCTCGAACAGGTCGTCGAGCGACCGCGTCGCGCCGGGGTTGGACGAGCAGGGATCCTGGAGCAGCGTCATGAAGCCGTTGTTCACGAGCCAGCGATTCAGGTTCACGCCGCGCCGGAACGAGGCGAACCCGTGATCGGAGCAGACGAGAAAGATGGACCCGGGCGCGAGGGCGCGCGCCTTGCCGACCATGGCGTCCATGCGGCGATAGGCGTCCTCGATGACCGTCGCGTGGCGCGCGGCCAGCTCGGGATCGTGGTTGGGGTGGCTGGCGTCGCGGAAGCGCCAGAACAGGTGCTGGATCCTGTCCGTGAACGCGAAGACCTGCACGTAGAGATCCGTGTCGCGCGCCAGCTCGGCTTCCATCATCTTCTCGAAGCCGTCCGTCGTGAACAGGATGTCCTCGAGCGCCTGCTCTTCCGTCGCCAGCTCGTCGGCGGCCGTCCACGTGTCGGAGGCCCACCCCATGGTCTTGTAGAGCCCGATCTCGTCCTTGATGGCCCGCGAGTAGTCGGGCGGGTGGCAGAAGCCCGCGAGCGCGCCCGCGTCCGGGTGCAGGTGGATCGGACTCATCACGACTTCGGTGACGCTGCCGCTCGACTGGTTGTAGAAGCGCGCCATGCCCTTCGCCTTGATCAGGCGGTTGAAGGCGAACTCGAACACGTGCCAGTCGGACCAGTCGCCCGGCTTCAGGGACGACACGCGATCGCCGGCTTCGATGCGCAGCGCCTCGCCGTCGCGCGCGAAGCGGACCGGGATCGTCAGGCGCGGATCGGGCTCGCCGGCCGCGGGCGGAAAGAGCAGGTTGCGCGGTCCTTCGATGATCGAGTCCACCGGCACGCTCGACGGCGGCGGGATCTCCACGACCTTGACGCTGAACTGCCCCGCGCGCGCGCCCTGACGCGACGTGTACAGCGTTGGCTGGCCGTTGAGCCCGCGGATGTCGGGCACGCCCAGGCCCGACAGCATCTCGAGCTGGGCTCCCTTCTCGGCCGGGAACGTCACCGGCACTTGCAGGATCCGGCTCGAGAGCCCCTGATCGGTCGCGACCTGCCAGAACGGAACCCCCTGACGGTTGTTGCGCGGCGCGGGCACGGACTCCGGCAGGAAGCGCGCGAAGCCGGCGCCGCCGGCGGCGCCGGCGACCCCGAGCGCGAGACCGAGCATGACGAGCCCGCGGCGGCGCGAGCGCATGGCCACGGCGAATAGCAGAGGCACCGCGCCGAGGCCCGCCCCGCACAGCCCGAAGATGAGACCGTTGCGCTCGCCGAACAGGAACGCGCGGCGCGGGCGCTCGTCAAAGGCGCACAGCGTCGGCAGGTAGCCGCGATCCTTCTTCTTGATGAAGTCGAAGATCTCGGTGCGCCCCGGGTTGAGGCCCGTGGCGAACGTGGACCACGACACGGGCGTCTGCGGCGGGTTGGTCGGCAGCAGCGGCACGGCGCTCCCCTCCGCGGCCAGCGCCGCCAGGTGCGGGAGCTCTCCCCTGTCCATCATCTCGCGCGTGATGTTCCAGTCCGCGCCGTCGAAGCCCAGAACGACGACGCGGGGAGCGGCGACGATGGCCGGGGGCGCGACGAGCGCGGCGATCAGGAGCGCGACGGACACGAGACAGGCCGCGGTGGCGCGGCGGGGCGACGCGGACGAGACACTCACGGGGCGGACTCTCCTGGAGGGGGCTCGTCCAGCACGCGCCGGAAGCCAACGAAGTACTCGATGCCGGAGGCCACGGTGACGATGACCGTGGCCCACAGGAACACGGCGGCGAACGGCGAGATCATCTCGGAGACCTCGCCCTCGGGCGCATGCGGACGCGACAGCAGCAGCACGCACACGCACGCCACCTGCACGCCCATCTTGATCTTGCCGAACCACGACGCGGCGATGGTCACCCCGCGCTCGGCCGCGATGGCGCGCAGCCCCGTGACGGCGAACTCGCGCGCGATGATCACGACGACCATCCAGGCCGGCACGCCGCCCACCTCGATCAGCGAGATGAAGGCTCCGGCCACGAGGAGCTTGTCGGCCATCGGATCGAGGAGCTTGCCGAGCGGCGTCACCTGGCGCCACCGGCGCGCGAGCCAGCCGTCCACGAAGTCCGTGGCCGACGCGAGCAGGAAGACGCCCACGCCCAGCCACTCCTTGCCCTCGAACTTCGTCAGGATGATCACGACGAGGATGGGCACGAGGAAGATCCGGAACAGCGTCAGGGCGTTCGGGATGTTGATCTGGCTTCGCATGCGCTCAGCCTCCCAGCCAGCGCGAGACCAGGGCGCGCGCCTCGGCGGGCTCGCGCGTCCCCGAGACGAGCACGCGACCGTCGGCGAAGACCGTCACCTCGCGCCCCTCCGGCGCGAAGCGGAGCAGCCAGCGGTTGCGCGTGAGATCAATCCTCGGCGCCAGGAGCCGCTCGAGCGCGTCGAGATCCGGCCCCTGCGCCGCGGCCGTCCGGACCTGCACGGCGCCCCGGCCGCACGCGATGGCGTCCGCAGATCGCCGGCGCCCGAGGAAGCGTCGCGAGGCCGCGGCTCCGCAGGACGGACAGTCCGCGTCCCTCTCGGCGCGCACGCGCGCGGACGCGCCCGACCAGGCGTCATGCGTGAAGGGCCCGTCGAGGATCGCCTCCGTGCAGCCGGCGAGAACTTTCATGGTCTCGGTCACCTGGATGGCAGCCGCCACGTGCACGGCCGATCCCAGGACGCCGGCCGTCTCGCAGGTCGGCGCCTGTCCGGGCGCGGGCGCCTCGGGGACCAGGCACGCGAAGCAAGCGCGACCGGGCAGGATGGGCCAGGCCACGGCCGTCGCGCCGAGGCAGGCGCCATGAACCCAGGGCACGCCGAGATCGAGGCAGGCCTCGTTGATCACGTGCCGCGCCTCGAAGTTGTCCGTGCCGTCGATCACGACATCGCAGCCGCGGAGAAGCTCGGTGGCGTTCGCTCCGTCGAGATCCTCAACCACGGCCTCGACGCGCACGCGGCCGTCCACGGCCTGCAGGTGCGCCGCCAGGGCCACGGCCTTCGGGAGCGCTCGCGCGACGTCGTCCTCGGTGAACAGCGCCTGCCGGTGCAGGTTCGACAGCTCGAGGACATCCCGATCCACCAGGCGCAGCCAGCCGACGCCGGCCCGGGCGAGCAGGTCGGCGGCCACGGATCCGAGCGCGCCGCAGCCCACCACCGTGACGCGACCGGCCGCGACGCGACGCTGTCCCTCGCGCCCGAGCGGGGCGAAGCGCGCCTGTCGGTCGTGGCGCGCGGGCAGGTCAGCGGCGTCGGTCATGACCCGATAGTTGACCATGTTCCGGGCTCAGCGCCGCACGCGAGGGCCCCACCGACGCCGTCCCGCTCGACCCGCTCTCGAGCCGGATGCGCGACACGACGCCCGCCGCGCTCACCCGGCAGATGCCGGCGCCCCAGGTGCCCACCCAGACGCCCCCCGCCCCGTCCGGAGCGACGGCCATCGGCGGCACGCGCGGAAGATCCACGCCGCGCTCCAGCAGGTGCGCGTCGGAGCCCTTCAGGGCGACCAGGCCCTCGTACGTCGCGATCCATGTCGTCCGGCCGTCGCTCGCGATGCCCGGGGTCAGCGCCGCCGGGACATCCACGCCGGGAACGTGGCACGTGGCGCCCGTTCCCTCGCGGAGGACCTCGGCCACGCCGGAGGGCTCGAAGCCGGTCTCCGACTCGAGGCCCAGCACCGCGGCGACGCCATCCGGGCGCACGCCGAGCGCGAGGATGGACGAGGCCAGGCGCCCATCCCGCCGGCACGAGGGCAGCACGACGCGCCGCCAGGTGTCGCCGTCGAGCAGCAGGAGCCCGTGGTTGGTGCCGACCCAGAGCCGGTCGCCCGCGGCGGCCAGCGCGAGCACGCGCTCGCCGCGCGGGCGGAACTCGGTGACCGCGCGCGTGGCCCCCCCGGCGCCGGGATCCACGACGATCACGCGGCGGCGGGGCTCGACCAGCGCCGGCTCGAACGCTTCGGCGCCCTCGCGAAGGACGGCGAGGCCCTCGGCGGTGGCGACGGCGACGGCGCGGCCGGTGACCGCGAGCGCCAGCACGTCATCGCCCGGAAGCCCCTCCGCGCGGAAGTAGGCACGCACGCTGCCGTCCGGCGCGAACGCGCGCACGCCACCCCGGCGCACGGGCGGCGCGGCGGGAGCCTCCCCCGCCTCGGGCGACGCGCCCTCGCTCGCAGGGTCATCGCCTCCGGCCAGCGCGACGGCGGCATGGCCGGTCCAGATCGTGCCATCCGCCGCCACGTCGAGCGCCGTCACGCCGGCGTGCGAGAGGTCGCCTTCCCCGGCGGACAGCGTGAAGCGCAGCGTCGCCTCGTCGAGGATCACGAGCCCGGCGGAGGTCCCCGCGATCACGCGCCCGGATCGCGCGCGCAGGACGGCGATCTCGTTGACCGCCACGGGCGCGACCTGCGGCTCCGGTTCGGGATCGGGCGGCGGCGTGACCTCGGCGCATGCCCCCGCGAGAAGGATCCCGAGCAGGCACGCCACCGCGCGGGACGCGACGAGCGGCGTGCTCGGTGCGCCGCCCGGACTCACGGGCCCGCGGCCGCCGCGGGAGCGCTCGCGTCACCCGCGGTCGGCGAAGTTCCGGGCGCGGCCGCGGCGCCCTCGCGTGGGCGGCCCATGGACGCGCGGACCGAGTCGATGATGCCGCGGAACTCGGCGGCGTGAGGATTCGCCGGCTCGATGGCTTCGACCTCCGCCAGGAGGCGCTCGGCCGTGGCCACCGCTTCCTTGCGATCGAAGCCCGGCGGCGGCTGCGGCATCACGCGCAGGATGTAGATGGCCACCTGCGTGAGCCGGCTGCGCGTGTCCTTCGGATCCAGCGTGGCCGCCTCGCGAAGCAACGCGAAGGCCTCGCCGAGATCCCCGGCCTCCGCGAGCGAGACGCCCTCGTCCACCAGGACCTGGACGACCTGGGGCGTGTCGCCCGCCGCGCTCGCGACCTCGCGCGCCCGCCGGTATGCCGCCAGCGCGTCCTCGTGCTTGCCCAGGAGCGCCCGGTAGTTGCCGACCGAGCGCAGCAGGCGGACATCATCGGGCGACGCGACCAGGAGCTTTTCGTGCGCCTCGAGCGTGCGCCGGAGATCGGCTTCCTCCGCCGCGGGGTCCACGGCCGGCGCCGGCCGGGCGGCCTCGCCCGCGCGCGCCGGCGCGGCTTGCCCGGCCCCGTGGGCCTGCCCGGGCTTCGGCCCGAAGGCCATGCGACCGGCGATCAGCCCGAAGGCGGCTCCGAACACGAAGGTGACGATGGCGGGCAACGCCACGTGGAGGCGCGAGGACGACATGGCGTGGTTCCTGGGTGCGGTGCGGCGAGACGGTTCGCCATCAAGGGCCATCATGAATCAAGGCGGCGCCGTCATGCACGCGGCGAGTTCGTCCGGGCGAGGCGCCGGGCCGTCTCGCCGGACCTCGCGGGCGCTTCAGGGCTCGGGGGTGATGCGAAGCATGAAATCGTAGCGAGGCCGCTCGTCCCGGACCAGCTCCGCGACGCCGATCTCCAGCGTCTCGCCGAACGGCACCTGCTCGATCACGCTCGTGTTGATCTCGGTGAGGTCCTTTTCGCCGGGCAGGCGCACGCGGCCTCGCAGCCGGATCTCGATCTGGAGCGACGCTCGCGTGGCGTGCAACGGGATCACGGTCACGTCCAGGCCCTCGCGCCGGAAGCCCTCGGGCACGGCCGCCGATCCCGCCACCGTGCGCGCCTGCTCGATCGCCCACTTCCGCTGGGCCTGCTGCTTCTGCTGCTCCTGGATCTTCGCCTTCTTCTTCTTCGAGATCTTGCGCGGCGTGCCGGGCAGGTCCATCTGGCCGGGGAGCTTGCGGTTCGGCGAGACCGTCGGATCGATGTGCATCGAGCGCTGCAGGTCCTCGACCCGCCGCTGGAAGCGATCATCGCCGGGCACGCCGCGCAGGGCCCCCATCTCCTCGGCTGTCGTCGTCTTCACGCCCGGCTTGGTGATCAACCGGACGGACGTGGACGGCGCGATGCCGAGCCCCGGACCTTCGGGCGCGCGCGACATCTGCGTGAGCGCCATCCCGGCCTCGCGCCCGTCCAGCGTCTGGAGGACCGCCTGCTCGAGAGGCTGCAGGGTGTCGCCGTCCCGCATGAGCGCCTCGACGCGGATGCGCCTCAGCTGGGTCTCCGCGGGCGGGCGGGCCAGGTCCCAGGCCGAGGGCTCGTCGCGGCCCTGCACGCGGCGGACGCTGATGACGAGCAGCACGCGGAGCTCGAGATCCGGCAGCGCGAAGACCTCGTGCAGGCGGGCGCCGCTGTCCGTCACGGCGAGCACCTCGTTGCGAAACTGGTCGCGGCCCGCCTGCTCGTGAAGGAAGCCGACCGTGGACCGCAAGATCCCCGCCGAGCTGATCAGGTAGCTGACCCCCGTGTCCGAGGCCATGGCCGCGCGCAGCCGGACGCGGGCGTTGACCAGGGCCGTGCCCTGCTTGAGCGGGATCGTGATGTCGCCGCCGAGATCAACGCTCTCGCCGAGATAGACCAGTTCCTTGGTCTCGGCGGCGACGATGCTGCGTCCGGGCGCCGTGGCCAAGAGCGAGGCGGTGATCTCGCACAGGCTCCAGCGCGCGTCGGCCAGCGCTTCGGGAGGCGCCTCGACCTCGTCCGGCTCGGCGCCCGGGGCCGGCGCGAGCTGGACGGACTGGCTCCACGCCGCGGGGGCGAGAAGCAGCGCGGCGAGGATCCACGAGCGACGCATCACGCCGAGAGGATGGAAGAGCGGCGCGCGCGCGTCAACGCCGCCGTTCGCGCGCCCTCGGGTTCCGGCCCCGCGTCCGCGCACCCGATCGCGCGCGCGACTTGGCATGCTACGGCGATGCTGCTGCGCGCGCGCCACGTCCTTCCCGTTTCGTCTCCGCCCATCGCGGATGGGGGCGTGGTCGTCAGGGCCAGCCGGATCCATGCGGTCGGCGGATACTCCCGGCTCGCGGCCGCACACCCCGGCGAGCGCGTGCGCGATCTCGGCGACGCCATCCTCTTTCCGGGCCTCGTGAACGCGCATGCCCATCTCGAGCTGACGCTGCTGCGGGGCTTTCTCGATGATCTGGCGTTCTTCCCCTGGCTCCGGCGGCTCGTCAGCGCGAAGACCGACGGGCTGCGGGGCGACGAGTTCCTGTACTACGGCTTGATGGGCGCGGCCGAGATGATCCGCGCCGGCATCACGACCGTCGCCGATTGCTCGGACTCGGGCGCCGCGATGGACGCGCTCGCCGTCACGGGGCTGCGCGGCGTCGTGTTCCAGGAGGTCTTCGCGCCGACGGCGGCGCAGGCTCCGGCCGCCGTCGCGACGCTCGCGCGCAAGCTCGACGGCATGCAGGCCATGGCGAGCGAGCGCGTGCGCGTGGGCGTCTCGCCTCACTCGACGTACATGGCCTGCGCCGAGCTGCTCGAGGCTACGCTGGCGCTCGCGATCGAGCGGGGGCTCCCGCTGTCCGTGCACGCGGCCGAGTCGCCCGCGGAGGACGCCTTCGTGCGCGACGGCGCCGGCGTCATCGCCGATCACTTCGCGCAGCGGGGATGGCCGGTCATCGCGCGCGGCATGTCGCCGCTGGCGTGGCTGGGCGAGCGCGGATGGCTCGACGCGGCGACGCCGGTGCAGCTCGTGCATCTCGCGCGCGCGACGCCCGGGGACCTCGATCGCGTCGCGGCCGCGGCGAGCGGGCGAGGCGCCGGCCAAGCCCTCGGCGTCGCCGCCTGCCCGCGCAGCAACGCGCGCCTCGGCAATGGCCTTCCGGACCTCGCGTCCCTGTCGGCGCTCGGCGTCCCGTGGGGACTCGGCACCGACGGCGCGCCCGCGGTGGGTCGCTGCGACCTGTTCGCCGAGATGGCGTTCGCCCAGACAGCCGAGCGCGGGCGCCTTGCCGACGCGGCGGCGCTCCCCGCCAAGGAGCTCCTGCGGCGGTGCACCCTCGAGAGCGCGCGATCGCTCGGGATGGACGCCGAGATCGGTTCGATCGAGCCGGGCAAGCAGGCCGACCTCGCCGCCATCGCGCTCGGTCCCGCGCGCATCTCCCCGTGCTACGACCCGGCCGCGATCGTGACGCAGCTCGCCACGCCGCCGGACGTCATCCTCACGATGGTCGCGGGCGAGATCCTGTTCGAGCACGGCGAGCTCAAGACGATCGACGAGCCCCGCGTGCTTGCCCGCTGCCACGACCGCGCGTCGCTCATCCACCGCCTGTCGCGCGCCTGAGGTTCGGACCGGGCCGCCGGATCGACCAGCCGCGACGCGGCCGCGACGCGCGTCCGGCGGTTCAGCGACGGAGCATGCCGGCCAGGCGGAGGCCGAGAGCGACGGCCACGATCGCGGCCGCGACGGAGCCGAGGGCGTAGGCGGCCGCGAGGCCCGGGCGCGATCGCAGGAGGCTCACCGTCTCGCCGCCGAACGCGGAGAATGTCGTGAAGCCTCCCAGCAGGCCGACGACGACGAGGAGCCGCCACGCCTCGGGCATGCGGCCGGCGAGCGCGCCCGTCACGAGCCCCAGCGCGAAGCAGCCCGTCACGTTGACCGCGAACGTCGCGCGTGGCCAGGCCTCGTGCGCGAGCCAGAGCCCGGCCGCGTGGCGCAGGCACGCCCCGGCGGCGCCGCCGATCGCGACCAGCGCGAACGCCGCGAGGCCTCGCGAATCCGTCATGCCGCGCCCCGGACCGACGCGAGCACGCGGGCTCGGTGCTCGGCATGAAGCCGGCGCGTGATCGGCCCCGCCTGCCCGCCGCCCGCCGGCACGCCGTCCACGGCGCTCACGGCCAGCACTTCCTTGAGCGTGGAGGTGAGGAACAGCTCGTCGGCCGTCCGGAGATCGCCCGCTCCGAGCGGCTCCACGCGCACCGGGATCGCGAGGTCCGCCGCCGCCTCGATCACGCCGCGCCGCGTGATGCCCGGCAGCAGCCCCTCGTCCACCGGTGGCGTCAGCAGCACGCCGCCGCGCACCGCGAAGATGTTGGACGTCGCGCACTCGGTCACGCGCCCGTCGGGGTTCAGCAGCACGGCCTCGTACGCGCCGGCCTCGCGCGCCTGCGCCAGCGCGAGCGCGCTCGTCAGGTAGTTGCCGGTCTTCGCATGCGCGCCCGCGAGGCTCGTGAGCCCGCGCGCGATGATGACGCTGACCCCCCGCGCGCGCGCCGCGTCGCCGGGCTCCGGACGCGGCCGCACGAACACGATCAGCCGCGGCTCGCGACAGCGGGACGGATCGGGCTCGATGGGACCCGAGCCCCGCGTGACCACCACGCGAACGCCGGCGTCGGCCTCGCCCGCGGCAGCGAGGGTCTCGGCGCACGCGCCGAGGATCTCGCCGTCGGAGAAGGGCACGCGCAGGCGGGACGTGTCCGCCGACCAGCGCAGGCGCGCCAGGTGCCGGTCCGCGAACGCGCAGCGGCCGTCGATCGCGCGCAGCGTCTCGAAGACCGAGTCGCCGAACAGGAACCCGTGATCGGTCACCGGGATCCGCGCCTCGTCGGGATCCATCACGCGGCCGTCCAGGTGCACTTTCTCGGGCAAGCTCGTGGCATCTCCAGTCCCGGCGATCATGCACCGCACGGAGGCCCTCCGCGGAAGTACGATCGCGGACGGACCGCCCCGGACCGCGGCGCGCCCTCCCCCGGAACCATCCCGACGCCCATGCCCCCCCGCCACGCGACCTTCACGTTCACGCATCGCGTGATCGAGCGCGGGATCGTCCGCCTGGGCTTCCGGCTGTCGGGAGGCCCCGACGCGCCGCTGGATCTCGAGGAGACGTTCACGCTGCCGGCGGAACTCGGCGCCGGGGTTCCGGACTCGATCCGGGCCAGCGTCGAGCGCGCGCTCCTGCCGCTGCACCTGGCCTGCGGCACGTCGTACTGGAAGACGAGCTGCCCGGCCGACGTGCGCGTCGAGGGCGAGCCGCTCGCCGGGGCCGACGCCGCCTTCGCGGAGATCCTCTTCGCGCAGGGCCTGGGCGAGTTCTTCTTCCGCAACGACCTGCTGCCGCCCCCGGCGCCGCGCTTCCCGCGCGCGCCCGAGACCGAGCGATCGATCGCGCCCGCGGCGCCGCCCGCGACCGTCGCGGCCGGCCCGCCGCTGGTGCTCCTCGGCGGCGGCAAGGACTCGGCCGTGTCGGTGGATCTTCTCGAGGCCGCGGGCGAAGAGCCCGTGCTCCTCGCGGTCGGCCGCCACCCGTGGATCCGGCGCGCCGCCGAGGCGAGCGGCCGGCCGCTTCTCGTCGCCGAGCGCGCCCTCGACCCTGGCCTCTTCGAGCTCAACGCGCGCGGCGCGCTCAACGGCCACGTGCCGGTCACGGCCATCCTCATGGCGCTCGCCCGCGTCATCGCGCTGCTCGGCGGCCACGCGGCGGTCGTCGCGTCGAACGAGCGCTCGGCCAGCGTCGCCCACGTCATCGCCGGCGGTCTCGAGATCAACCATCAGTGGAGCAAGGGCCTCGCCTTCGAGCGCGCGTTGCAGGCGATCGGCGAGCGCCACGTGCCGGGAGCCCCCGCCGTGTTCTCGCTGCTGCGGCCGTTCAGCGAGCTCGCCATCGCGCGGATGTTCGCGCGATCGCCGCGGTGGTTCGGCGCGGTCACGTCCTGCAACGCCAACTTCGCGATCGCCGCGCGCCCCGGCACGCCGCGCTGGTGCGGCACCTGCCCCAAGTGCGCCTTCGTCTTCGCGGTCACGACGCCCTGGCTCGCCGACGACGGCCGCGCCACGCTCTTCGGCGGCGTGGATCCCCTCGCGGACGCCCGCAACGTGCCCTTGTTCGAGGAGCTTCTCGGCCTCGCGCGGCACGTGCCCTTCGAATGCGTGGGCACGCCCGAGGAAACCGCCGCGGCGCTCTGGGCCTCGCATGACCGGGGCCTTCACGCGGACTCTCCCGTCATGGCCCTGTTCCGCGATCGCGTGCTGCCGTCCATGACGGATCCGGCCGCGGCGCTCGCGGCGTGCCTCCGGCGCAGCGAGGAAGACGCGATTCCCGAGCGATGGAAGCGGGTGCTCGATGCGGCTGGTTGATCTCCTCGACGCGCGCGTGGCGCTTCTCGGGCTCGGACGCGAGGGTCGGGCGACGCGCGACGCCCTCGCGCGCGCGGGCCATCGCGGCGCGATCACGGTGATCGAGGACGCGCCGCGGCCCGCGGGCGAAACGCTGCCGTGGCACTCGGGCGAAGCCGCCCTCGCCGCCCTCGCGCACGTGGACGTGGTCGTCGCCTCGCCCGGCGTTCCGCCGCGGCACGCGGTGCACGTCGCGGCCGCCGGCCGGGGCCTGCCGGTCACGACCGGCACGAACCTGTTCCTCGCCGAGTGCGCGCACGAGGACATTCCGGTCATCGCCGTGACCGGCAGCAAGGGCAAGTCCACGACGAGCACGCTGCTCGCGCTGTCGCTGCGCGAGGCGGGGCTCGGCGCCGCGCTCGTGGGGAACGTGGGCACGCCCGCGCTCGAGGCCGTCGAGTCGGTCGTGGCCGGGCGCCCGGCCGTGGTGTTCGAGATGTCGAGCTACCAGGCCCGCTTCCTCGACCGCGGTCCCGAGACCTCGGTGATCGTCGAGCTCTTCCCCGAGCACCTCGACTGGCACGGATCGGCCGAGCGGTACTTCGCGGACAAGCTGCGCGTGGCGGCCTTGCAGGACGCCGCGGGCCTCACGATCTGGAACGGCGCGAACGCCGAGCTCGCCCGCCGCGCGCCTCTCGGCCCCGCGCGGCACGAGGCCTTCAACGTGGCCGGCGGCGTGCGATTCGAAGACGGCTGGTTCCTCCGGGGCGACGAGCGGCTCTTCCAGGACACCGACATGCGCTTGCGCGGCGCGCACAACCGGCGCAACGCCTGCGGCGTGATCGCCGCGGCGGCCTCGCTCGGCGTGCCCCCCGACGCGGTCGCGCGCGTGCTCGCGACGTTCGCAGGGCTCCCGCACCGGCTCGAACCCGTGCGCGAGCGCGCCGGCGTGCAGTGGATCAACGACTCGATCTCGACCGCGCCGACGGCCGCGGTCGCGGCGCTCGAGTCCTTCGCCGGCCGCTCGCGCACGCTGATCGCGGGCGGGCACGATCGCGGCCAGGACTTCAGCCCGCTCATCGCGGCGCTCCTCGCGGGCGGGGCCGACCGCATCGCCGCGATCCCGCCGGCGGGCGAGCGCCTGCGCGTCGAGCTCGCCGCGGCGGGCGCGCGTGCCACCCCCTTCGCGGGACCGGTCGTCGAGGCGCCCGACCTGCCCGCGGCCGTGGCCTGGGCCGCGCGCGAGACGCCGCCGGGAGGCGTGGTGTTGCTGTCGCCCGCGGCGCCCAGCTTCGGCGAGTTCCGCGACTTCGAGCATCGCGGCGACCGCTTCCGCGAGATCGTGAAGGCGCTGGACTGAATGCGCGCCGCGTGACCCGCTCATCTCGCGCCGCGTGACCCGCTCATCTCGCGCGGAGTTCCTCGATCGCGAGCCGCAGGGCCTCCGCCTTCGCGAGGCTCTCCTCGTACTCGCCCGCGGGATCCGAGTCCAGCACGATCCCCCCGCCCGCGGCGAACGCCAGGCGCTCCCCGGACCGCCATGCTGACCGGATGAGCACGTTGAGATCCATGTCGCCCCACGCCGACGCGAAGCCGAACGAGCCGGTGTAGGGCCCGCGATCCCAGCGCTCGAGGCCGTCGAGGATCTCCATCGCGCGGATCTTCGGCACGCCGGTGACGGACCCCGCCGGGAACATCGCCTCGATGATGTCCACGACGTCGCGGCCGGGCTCCAGCACGCCCTCGATGTCCGCGATGGCCTGGATGACATGCGATCGCCGGTCGAGCCGCATCATCGCCCCGACGCGCACGCTCCCCGCCACGCTCACGCGCCCGAGATCGTTGCGGTGCAGGTCCACGATCATGACGTGCTCGGCGCGATCCTTCTCGGACGCTGACAGCGCCGCCGCGCGACGCGCGGCGTCGGCCGGGGACGTGGCCGGACCGTCGGGGAGCGGGGCCGTGCCCTTGATGGGCTGCGTCAGGAGCCGCGCGCCCTGCCGCCTCAGCGCGCGCTCGGGGGATCCCGAGACGACTTCCCACGCGCCGCCCGGATCGCGCATCCAGCCCGAGAACGGCGACGGGTTCATGCGGCGCAGGATCCGATGCAGTCCGAGCGCCGAGCCTTCCCACGGCGCCTCGAACCGCTGCGTCAGATTCGCCTGGTAGATCTCGCCCGCGCGCAGGTTTCTGATGACCTCGCGCACGCCAGCCTCGTGATCCGCGCGCGTCCAGAGGGGCGCCGCCGGACCGAGCGCGCGCCCGGGCGGCTCCTTCCCCCTGGCGGCGCGCGCGGGATCGCGCAGCGCCGCCTCGCACCAAAGCCCGAGCTCGAGCGCTTCGTCCTCATCGAGCCCCCAGCGTTCGCCCGTGCCGCCGTCGTCGGGAAGCCACGCGAGGCGCGCCTCGCCGCCGCCGACCGGCAGCAGGAGCGCCGCGGGACACGCGATGGCCACGAGCCACGGGATCGCGTCGCGGCGCTCGACCGTCGCGGGGAGTCGCTCGATCTCGTGTCCGAGCGCGTGCGACAGCATGAGCGCGACGCCACCGGCGAACGGAAGAGCCTCGGCCGGCGGCGGCGAAGCGATGGCCTCGAGCAGCGATCGCAGCGCGTCGAGGCTCCGGCCCGCGCCCGCCATCTCGCGCGAGCCCCAGCGCAGGGTCCACCGTCCGTCGCCTCCCGCGAGCATGCCGCGCGGCGCGAGGAACACGACATGCCAGGACTCGCCCGGCGCCTCGCCGCGCTCGACCACGGCCGGCGCGTCGAGCGCGAGCGCGATGGCGTGGACATCGGCGTCGGCGGCGACGTGCCCGGCGGCCACCGCGCGCGGCCGCCCGGCCGACGCCATGCGGAGTGCGGGCGACACGCTCATGAAGGCGGCAGTGTAGCGCGCGCGGATGGCCGGCGCCCCGGCCGCGTGGCAAGATGCGCGGGATGATCGTGGGCATCGGGACAGATCTGTGCGAGGTGGATCGCGTGGCCGGGGCGCTCGAGCGCTCGCGGGAACGCTTCCTCGCGCGGGTGTTCACGGCGCGCGAGCAGGCGGCCGCGGAGGGGTCGGCGCATCCGGCCCGCGCGTTCGCGAGCTTCTTCGCGATCAAGGAGTCCGCGTTCAAGACGCTGCGGCGCGGCTGGCCGCATGGCGTCGGGTATCTCGAGATCGAACTCGAGCGGCCCGAGGCCATGACGGGCCCCCTGGTGCTGTCGGGCCGCGCCGCCGCCCTCGCCACCGAGATCGGCGCGGGGCGCCTGCACGCGGCCGCGACATGTGACGACGAGATCGCCGCGGCGATCGTGGTCGCCGAGAGCGTCCGGTGAGTCGCGCGCGCACGCTGCTCGCGCTGCTCATCGTCGCCGGCCTGTTCGTGGCGCTCGTGCTGCCCGCCACGGCTCCCGCCTGGCTGTTCTGGGGAGCGCTGGGCGCCTCGACCGCCAGCGCTGCCGCCTGGGGCTGGATCAGCCAGTTCGCGGAGCCGGAAGACCGGCAGGCTCCGCCGCCAGAATCTCCCGGGCGCGGCTGAGCGCCGCATCGATGTCGGGCGCCAGGTGTCGCTCGCCGATGAACTCCAGAAGGCCCGCGCGCCGCATGACATCCAGGGGCCCGGGGCGCACGGCCGAGAGGATCAAGCAGGTTCCTCGCTTGCGCAACGAGCGGGCGACGGTCTCGAGAGCAGACACGCCCGTGGCATCCATGTAGGGGACGTGGCGCATGCGCAGGATCAGCACCCGGGGCGACCGCTCGAGGCGGGCGATCGTCCGCTCGAACCGCTCGACGGCGCCGAAGAAGAACGGGCCGTCCACCGAGTACGCCATCACGCCCGGAGGCAGATCCTTCGTCGAGATCGGCCGCTGCACGCCGCCTGTCTCGTCGGGATCGCGCCGCGCCAGGTCCATCACTTCGACGTTCGCGACCTCGCTCATGCGCAGCATGAAAAGGAACGCCGCGAGAATCATGCCCACCTCGACCGCGACGACGAGATCGATGAGCACGGTCAGCGAGAATGTCGCCACCAGCACGGCCGCGTCAGCGCGCGGCATGGAGCGAACGCGGAGCAGCCTCGGCACGTCGCTCATGTACCAGGCCACGACGGCCAGGATCCCGGCGAGGACCGCGAGCGGGATGCTCCCGAGAAGCCCCGACAGCAGCGTCATGGCGAGCAACACGACGAGCGCGTGGACCATCCCCGCCACGGGCGAACTGGCGCCGTTCTGAACGTTCGTGGCCGTGCGCGCGATGGCCCCGGTCGCCGGGATCCCGCCAACAAGAGGCGACACGACGTTCGCGATGCCCTGCGCGATGAGCTCCTGGTTCGAGTCGTGGCGCTCCTCGATCATGCCGTCGGCGACGACGGCCGACAGCAGGCTCTCGATGGCGCCGAGGAGCGCGATGGCGAGCGCCGACGGGAACAGCTCGCGCAGGCGCTCGAAGGAAACGCCCGGGAGAGGCGGGAGCGCGAGGCCGCGCGGGATCTCCCCGAACCTCGAGGCGATCGTCTCGACATCGAGGCGCAGCAGGGAAGCCGCGAGGGTGAAGACGACCAGCGCGACGACATGTCCGGGAACCCGCGGGACGAAACGGCGACACGCCACGACGGTCACGATCGTGCCGGCCGAGATGACGAGCGGCGGCAGGCTCGCCTCGGGAGCGTGGCGCGCCAGCACGATCAACTTGTCCACGGCGTGAGGCGGGAGATCGACGTGTCCCAGCCCGAGCATCTCCCGGAACTGTCCGATGAGGATGATGGCCCCGATCCCCGCCGTGAATCCCACGATGACCGGCTGCGGGATGAACTCGATGACGCGGCCTGCGCGAAGAACACCCAGGAGGATCAGCAGCCCGCCGGCCATGAGCGTCGCGAGCGCGAGCCCGTCGAGGCCGTGTCGAGAGACGACGCCGTAGACGACCACGACGAAAGCGCCCGTCGGGCCTCCGACCTGCACGCGCGACCCGCCGAGCGCGGAGATCAGGAAGCCCGCCACCGCGGCCGTGGCCAGGCCAGCCTCGGGCTTGACCCCCGACGCGATCGCGAACGCCAGGGCGAGCGGGATCGCGACGATGCCGACGACCAGCCCGGCGAGCACGTCCCGGCCGAGACGCTGCCGCGAATAGCCAGCCATGGCCGCCACCATGGCCGGCCGGAACCTGAGGTTGAGAAATCGCGAGGCGCCTGCCGACGCGTGCATCGAGCGCGTGACCCCCGTCGCGCCACGCGATGGTGCGGCAGCGATGGCCGGGCATTCTACGCTCGTGCCGCTTGGCGCGCGCGCGCCGTCTCGGCCATGATGCGCGCATGTCCATGGCGAAGGGCGCGGATCCCGTGCGCATCAACCTCGGCTCGGGAGCGCACTGCCCTCCCGGCTGGACGCACGTGGACAACTCGATCGGCGCCTGGCTCGGCAAGCGCCCGCGCCTCTTCGCGTTCCTGCGCGCGACCATGGTGGGACCGCTCGCGCGGCTGCTGCCCGCGCCCGGCTGGGGACCGAACTGCGAGCGCATGGACCTCACGCGCCCGCTGCGCTTCCCCACCGCCTTCGCGGACGCCGTGCACGCGTCGCACGTGCTCGAGCACCTGACGCTCGACGAGGGCCAGCGCCTGTTGCTGGAGTGCCACCGGATCCTCAAGCCGGGCGGCGTGCTGCGCATGATCGTGCCCGACCTCGCGGCGCTCGTGAGCGGCTACGAGCGCGAGCGCCATCGCGATCCTGCCGGCGCCGCCGCGTGGTTCCTCGCGAACACGGGCTTCGCCGACTACCCGCCGCCGCGCGCGACGTGGCGCCTGCCGCTCTGGATCGTCCGGAGGCGCCACAACCACGCGTTCATCTACGACGAGCCCGCGCTCCGGCGCGCGTACGAGAACGCGGGATTCACCGCCATCCGTCGCCGGGGCTTCGGCGAGAGCGACATCCCGGGGATCCTCGAGATCGAAGTCAGCAGCCGGCTCGACGGCGCGATCTGTCTCGAGGCGCGCAAGGCAGGCTGACGCCCCGCGCGCCCGAACGGCTCAGGGCGCCGCCTCGGCCATGCGGGCAAGCACGAGACGCGGCGGGGGCGCGTCACGGCGGCCCAGCGTCACGGTCATGGCGACCTCATCGGCGCCGGGCGACCACTCGGGCATGACCTGCCAGTCCCACGACGAGGTGGACGCGAGTCGCCGATCCGCATGACGCCGCAGCACGAGGCGCCCCACGCCATGGCCCACGAGGCCGCCGACCACGATGTCGGACGCGTGGTGATGACCGCCGGCGACGCGCGAGGCCGCGACGCCAGCGGCCATGGTGTACGCGAGGGGCGCCACCCAGGGCCGGTTGCCGTGGCGCTCGGCGATCACCGTGGCCACCGCGACCGCCGCCATCGCGTGGCCGGACGGCATCGATCCGGTCGTGCCCATGCTGACGGCGTGCGCGGGCCCGCCGGGATAGGACCCGAACTGATCCGAGCCCGGCCTCGCGCGACCGAAGCCCACCTTGAGAACGTGGCTGAGGATCGCCGAGTCCACGAGCGCCTCGCCCGTCAGCGCGACCGTGCGCCGGAAGCTGGGCTTGCCCGAGACGCGCGCGGCCAGCCAGGCGCTCCCCCACAGCACGGCGGCCACGTCGCCGTCGCCGAGGCGCGAGAACGGATCGGCCCAGGCCGCGCTGGCCCGGCGATGCTCCTTGACCTCGACGTTCAGCGCGTCGTCGAGCGACGGCCGGTTGTCGTCCTCGAGCATCATGAGCGCCGCGGCCCCCAGGGGTGGCCCCCAGCGCACCCATTGCTCGGGCGTCAGCCGCCGCGGCGCGACGATCAACTCGCGCTGATGCCGCGCGAGCCCGATGAGCAAGCGTGCCGGTCGCAGCCCGCGAGCCTCGGTCCCGGGCTCGCGGGTCTCGTCCCCGGCCGGCAGCCACTCGGTCTCGAGCGAGGGCGCCATGACCGCGGGCGATGCGGGCGATGCGGCGCCGAGCGTGGAGGCGAGCAGGATGGCCGGCAGCGCGTGCGGGAACATGCGGAGGTCTCCGGGACTCCCCCGGAGCGAGCCGGGGGCGCGCATGCGCCGCTCGAGTCGCGCGGCGCATGCGACATCCCGGAGGCTAGCCGGTCGCGCGCGCCGTTGCCTGAGCGCAACCTGAGACTCGTGTCGGGCGGAACGCGCGCCTCACGGAAGCGCGACGCAGACCGCCGTCACCTCGACATCGAGCATCAGGCGGCCCGGCCCCGACGTCGGGGCCGCGTCGTTGAGAACCGTGACCGCCCACCCCGTGGGCCGCCCGGCCGCGTCGCGCGCGGAGGGACCATCGCGCAGGATGCTCAGGCCGCTCGGGACACCGGGGCTGGCCGACGTGTCCCAGCCACCGCCGACCGCGAACTTCCCGGCGGGGCAGCTCACCTGCACGAGGCGCGTCTCGCCGGGCGCCAGCATCACCTGCGCGTTCGACGAAACGGCCTGCAGGCCGGACATGCCGGCGGGACCGGCGGGACCGGCGGCGCCCTGGGCGCCGTCCGCGCCAGCGGGGCCAGCGGGGCCGGCGGGGCCGGCGGGGCCGGCGGGGCCGGCGGGGCCGGCGGGGCCGGCGGGGCGGGCGGGTCCGTCCGGGCCAGCGGGGCCAGCGGGGCC
>CAZTIW010000011.1:30519-118188 GCA_964613915.1 uncultured Thermoanaerobaculia bacterium | reverse complement strand
CACGCGCACGTACCGCGCCACCGACGCCTGCGGCAACTCGACCGACTGCGATCAGATCATCATCGTGGATGACGTCACCGCGCCCACCATCTCGTGCCCGGCCGACGTGCTCGTGCAATGCGCTGAGGACGTGCCCGCGCCTGACATCGGGACCGTGACCGCCTCCGACAACTGTCTCGCGGGCGTGACGGTCAGCCACGTCGGAGACTCGGTCGTGAACCGCACGTGCGCGAACCGCTTCACCGTCCTGCGCACGTACCGCGCCGTCGATGCGTGCGCGAACGTCTCCGAATGCACCCAAATCCTGACGGTCAACGACACGACGGCCCCCACCATCACGCCGTCGGAGGATGACCGCTACTGCCTCTGGCCGCCCAACCATCGCTATTCATGCTTCACGGCTGAGGACTTCCATCCGGAGGTGGCGGACAACTGTCTCGCGCCCCTTCCGACGTGGCGTTTCATCGGCTGCGAGTCCAACCAGCCCGACAACGGTCCGGGCGACGGCGACACGTCCGACGACTGCGTCGTCTCTCCGGACGGCCAGGCATTCTGCGTACGGGCCGAGAGGTCGGGCCGCGACGGTGATCGCACGTACACCGTGCGCATCGAGGCGGTGGATGACTGCGGCAACGCGAGCCAGGCAGACATCGGAGTCGTGACGGTGCCGCACGACCGCGGCCAGGACGAGGACTGCACGAACCCGCGAGGCCGCCGCATTCCAAAGCACGACTCTTTTCCCTGGTGATGCACGAACCGCCCCACGTGCCACTCGCCGCCCGTGGTCGCGATCCCTGGACCGCTCCAACGAGGGCTGCAACGGGCTGCGTTCTCCGCAAGGGGAGAGCCGTGGCCGTCGCGCCGGTCGAGTGTCACTGCTGCCGGGCCTGAAGGGGACTCCTCGTGAAGGCCACGCAGCCGACGGGCGCTCGCGACCGATGGCTGCGTGCTCGGACCTTCGTCCGAGGGCGAACTCGTCGGGGCAGGCACACCGCGTCGTGGCGCCGGTTTGGTCGTGGCTCCAGGATGGGTTCCCGCAGGACTCGGTCGGGAATCCTCGACGCAGGGTACGGTGACGCCTCCGGTTCCCTCCCAACTCGTGGCGGATGCTCTCGGGGGGCCTTCGCATCCAGAGCGCGGACGGCGTCGAGCTCTCCCGCTTCGCCTCCATCAACGGGAGCGACATCGCTCGGGACGCCGAGCAGGTCTCGGAGGGAGAGTGGATCTTCCCCGACATGCCCGGGGGCCGGCTGACGCTCTCCCTCGGCGCGGCTGGCGCCATGAAGAGCGCCGTCGTCGACGTGAACGCCGCGGCGGGCGCGGAGCCGGCGGTCGCGGACTTGCGGTGAGGGGCGATCTGACGCCGTGGCGCGCTCGGCGACGTGAATCTCGGTATGATCGGGCCGGAGTCCGAACCGTCACCTCTCCCGCCCTGCCACCGGCCACCCATGACCCCCGCCTCCCGAATCGCCCACCGCTATGACGTCCTTTCCCTGTTGGGCGCCGGCGGCATGGGAGAGGTGTACCTGGCGCGCGACCTGCGCCTGGGTCGGGAGGTCGCGCTCAAGTTCATCGCGCGGCGCTTCGCCGGCGATCCCGCCAAGCGAGCGCGCTTCGAGCGCGAGGCCAGGTTCCTGGCCGGGCTCCACCATCCCAACGTGGCGGCGATCCACGGCATCGAGACCAGCGCCGAGGACCTCGTGCTCGTGCTCGAGCACGTGCCCGGCGAGAGCCTTCGCGATCGGCTCGCGCGCTCGCCGCTGTCGCTCGACGAGGCGCTGTCCGTCGCCTCGCAGGTCGCCGCTGGCCTCTCGGCCGCGCACGATGTCGGGATCGTCCACCGAGACGTCAAGCCCGCCAACGTGCGGATCCGTCCCGACGGAGTCGTCAAGCTCCTCGACTTCGGTCTCGCCAAGGCCCTCGATCCGGACACCGAGGAGCTCCGGAGCGAGCCGACGCTGACCCAGGAGGGATCCGCCGGCGACGCGATCCTCGGCACGCCCGGCTACCTGTCGCCCGAGCAGGCCCGCGGCCTGCCGTGCGATCGGCGGACGGATGTCTGGTCGTTTGGCTGCGTCCTCTTCGAGACGCTCGCCGGGAGCCCTGCCTTTCCCGGCGCCACCGCCGGGGATCGGATCGCCGCCGTCCTCAAGGACGAGCCGGACTGGACGCTCCTGCCGGCCGCCACGCCGCCCGTCGTGCGCGACCTGATCGGCCGGATGCTCGAAAAGGACGCGGACCGGCGGCTGCGCGATCTCGCCGACGTGCGCCTCCTCATCGAGGCGGGCAACTCGGCATCGCCCGCCTCGCTGGCATCCCTGGCGGCCCGGCGCGAGCCGCCCGCACGCCGAACGCGGATTGGCTTGCTGTGGCGGGCCGCAGCGCTCCTGCTCGCCGCCTCGCTTGGGGTCGCCACCGGTCAGTCCCTTGGTGACACGGCGCCGCGGCGCACGCCCCAGTGGCTGGGCATCCCGATTGCCGAACAGCCCGCGGCGGATCTCGAGGCCACGATCGACATCTCGCAGGATGGGCAGCGCATCGTGTACGCGTGCGCATGGGGAGTCGCCAACATGCGCGATCGCAGCTCGCCCACCTCGCATCGGATCGAGGCCGGCCAGCAACCGTTCTTCTCACCCGATGGTCGATGGGTCGCAGGATTCGGTCACTCGCTGCAGAAGGTGGGGGCGTCGGGTGGCCTGCCCGTGTCGCTGGGTCCCCCCACCGTCCTCTCCGCGGGCGGCTGCTGGCTGAATCACGACGTCATCGTCTTCGCGCCGGGCCTGTCCGGGCCGCTCCTCGAAGTGAGCGCCGGCGGCGGTGAGGCGCGCCCCGTCACGACGCTCGACGTGTCGCGAGGCGAGGTGAGCCATCGCTGGCCTCATGCCCTCCCCGACGCTCGCGGCTTCACGTACACGGCCAAGACGGGTGACCTGGCGACCTTTGATGACGCCACCATCCGCGTCCACCTCGAAGCGGGCGGCGAGGATCGCATCCTCGTCGAGGGCGGCATGGACGGACGCGTCACCAGCAGCGGTCACCTGCTGCTGGCGCGTGGTGGGCGCCTGCTGGCCGCGGCCGTCGACCCGGAAACGCTCGCGCTGAGCGGCGCACCGGTGACCGTGCTCGAGGGCCTCGTCACGGATCCGTCCACGGGACGAGCCCTGTATGCGCTCTCGCGGTCCGGCGATCTGGTCTACGTCGCCGGACCGCCGCGGGAGCGTGCGAGCCGCCTCGTCTGGATGGGCCCGCGAGGCGAGATCGAGGATGCAGGGTTGAGCGCGCCCATCCACCAGGCGGCCCTGGCACCGGACGGCGAGCGAGTCGCGTTCGTGGTGTATGGGGCCAACGACAAGATCTGGATCGCTCACCTGCGTGAGGGATGGCTCCGGCAACTCACCTTTGGCCCAGGAAACGACCACGAGGTCGCCTGGTCGCCGAACGGCCGCTCCGTGGTCTTCACGTCGGACCGCGACGGCGACCGCGCGGTCTTCGTCGCGGACATCAACTCCACCGGCGGCGCACGCCGCCTGGCCAGTCACGGCCACCTGCAGTTCGGACGGACCGTGCCCACCGCGGACGGCGTGCTCTACTTCCCCGGGACCGAGGGCGGAACCGAGGTGTGGCTTGCGCCGTGGGACGGGAGCGCCTCTCGCCTGGTGGTGTCCCTCCCCCAGCGCGTCTGGTCCGCGTGCATCTCGCCGGATCTCCGCTGGCTCGCCTACCTGACGACGCAGGGCGAGGCGTGGGTCGAGGAATTCCCGGGCCCGGGCGCGAAGCTCGTGGGACCGACGAACGTGGCGGGGCTGCAGTGGACGATGGACGGAAGCGCCCTCGTGCACGCCGACCGGGGCGCTGACGCCGCGATCCGCGTCACGCCATTTCTCCGCGAGCCGGAACCCTCGCTCGGTCCGACTCGGCTCATCACGCGTCGGCCCGATCTCGCGATCGTCGCCATGGTCGAGGAGCGCTTGCTCCTGCGCGAGCTCGAGCCGAGCCCGGCGCCTCAACTCCATCTCGTCACGGGCTTCGCGGACGTCCTCGAGCGCGAGGCGCCGACGGGCCGGAGCCGGTCATGACGACGGGGTGGCGCCTGAGCGTGAGGCTCGAGGAACGCCCCGTGCTCGAGCGCGTCATCGCGCCCGGGGTCGCGACCATCGGTCGCAGCGCGCACAACCACATCGTGCTCGATGGGCCGCGCGTCTCGAGGTTTCACGCGGCTGTCTTCGTCTCGCACTCGGGAACGTGTCACGTTCAGGACATGGGATCCCGAAACGGCACCTTCGTCGGCGCGAGGCGCGTGGGGCGTCAGCGCCTCGAGGACGGGGATCGGTTCAGCGTCGGACCGTACACGATCCACGCGCAAGCCTCGGACGCGCCGACCTCGCCCTCCAGCGCTCCCTCCACGCTCGGCGACGAGGGCTCGACGCCGCTCGACGATCTGAACGCCGCCGCGCACGCATTCATCGGAAACAGCAGCGCGGCGCGGCGCCTCCTGGCGCAGGCGCGGCGTGCCGCGGACACCGACCTGAATCTCTTGCTCGTCGGCGAGAGCGGCAGCGGCAAGGGCGTGATCGCGCGCATCATCCACGAATGGAGCGCGCGCGCCGCGGCTCCATTCGTCGTGGTCAATTGCGCGGCGATCCCCACCGAACTCGTGGAGTCCGAGTTGTTCGGGCACAGGCGCGGCGCGTTCACCGGCGCCATCGCCGATCGCATCGGCAAGTTCCGGGCGGCTCACGGCGGGACGCTCTTCCTCGACGAGGTCGGCGATCTGCCCTTGCCGTCCCAGTCCAAGATCCTGCGCGCCATCGAGGAGCAGGAGATCGAGCCGCTCGGCGAGCCCGGTCCCGTCAGGGTGAACGTGCGGGTCCTCGCGGCAACCCACCACGACCTCGAGCACGCGATCGCTGACGGCCGCTTCCGGCTCGACCTCTACCACCGCCTCGCCACGGTCTCTCTCCGCGTGCCGGCGCTGCGTGAACGCCAGGACGATATCGTCGTCCTCGCCAACGTCCTTCTCGCGGAGCTGATCGACGACATCCCCTGGGCACAAGGCGCGACGTTCTCCAGCGAGGCCATGGCCGCCCTGGTCGCACATGACTGGCCGGGCAACGTGCGCGAGCTCCGCAACGTGATCGCGCAGGCCCTGCTCGCCAGGGAGCAAGACACCATCGGCCCGGCCGACCTGCTGCTCACGCGGGCCGCCGGAGCGACCGGTCTCTCAGCCGGGGCAACGCTGGCGGAGGCCGAGCAGCATCACATCCGTCGCGCTCTCGAGCATGCCGGGTGGAACCTGCGCAAGACGGCCAAGGCCCTCGGAATCGCGCGAAGCACGCTCCAGGAACGCATGGACCGCCTCGGCCTCGCCCGAGGTGGCGCGTCCCGCGGTCGGAAGTGACGGCCTGCCGCGGCACCGCATGCCGAGCAGCCAAGGCTGCGGGAAGTGCGCCGTCGCCGGGCGCGTGCGGATCGTGACCCTGGCCCACGACCGCCCCGGGCCGGTCGAGTAGGCCCAGGAAACGTGATCTGACCTCACTTTTCGCGGATGACGCCTCGCTGTCAGCCGGAGGCGAGGCCGTAGCTCGCCATGGAGAGCGATCCGAACGCGTAGCCGTCCACGAGAAGATCCAGGGGACGGCCCGCGGCGGCGGCAAGGCCGGCGGCGTAGAGCAGGGGTAGAAAGTGCTCCGGCGTCGGAGCGGCGGACGCGAAGTCCGGATGCTCGGCCAGCGACACTGCGTCGCCGGGGCGCTGCGTCAGCACCTCGCGCGCCGCGTCGCCGAAGCGGCGCGCCCAGTCGAAGCCGCCCTCCGGCGACGACCAGTCGAGTGCGCCCAGGTCGTGCACGAGGTTGCCGCTCGCGATCACGAGCACGCCCTTCTCGCGCAAGGGAGCGAGCCGCGCGCCCAGCGCCAGGTGATGCGCGAAGGGCTCGCGCGCATCGAGCGAGAGCTGCACGACGGGCACGTCCGCGGCCGGAAACGCGTGCACGAGCACCGACCACGTGCCGTGATCGAGCCCCCACGACTCCGCGTCTGCGTCCAGGCGCGTCGGCTTCGCGATCTCCGCGATCTCCCCGGCCAGCTCGGGCAGCCCGGGCGCCGGGTAGCTCACGTCGAAGAGCGCCCGCGGAAACCCGTGGAAGTCGTGGATCGTGCGCGGCCGCGCCATCGACGTGACCAGCGCCGCCGGGACGTGCCAGTGCGCGGACACGACGAGGATCGCGCGAGGCCGCGGGACGGACGCCCCGAACGCTCGCCACGCATCCGTGAAGCGATTGCGCTCGAGGGCGTTCATCGGGCTGCCATGGCCGAGAAAGGCCGCGGGCATGGGCTTCGGCTGCGTCATCGTCGCGCCTCCAGTCGCCGATTCAGCGCGCCGCCGCCGGCTCGGCTGCGGCCGGCTTCACCTGCGCGAGCTCGACGTCGAGCGCGAGCTTGACCTCGTGGGCCACCGCGACGCCGCCGGCCTCGAGCGCGGCGTTCCACGTCAGGCCCCAGTCGCGCCGATCGATGAGCGCCGTCGCGCTCGCTCCGCGCACCGTCCGTCCGTGGGGATCCTGGATCGTGCCGGACAGCGGCTCGACGCTCAGCACGACGGGCTTCGTGACGCCGTGCATCGTCAGGTTGCCGGTGACCTTCAGCGCGCCGCCGGCCGCCGGCGCGACGCGCGTGGACGTGAACGTGATCGTCGGGAACTTCTCGACGTCGAAGAAGTCGGCCGAGCGAAGGTGCTCGTCGCGCTTCTCGATGCCGGTGTCAATTGTCCGCGCATCGAGGGTGACGTCCACCTTCGACCGGGTGATGTCCTGCTCGTCGAGCACGAGCGTGCCCTTCACGTCGCGGAAGCCTCCGCGCACGGTGGAGACCATCAGGTGCTTGACCGAGAACGTGGCGCTGGAGTGCGCGGGATCGATCGTCCACTCGGAGGCGCTGGCGGGCGCGACGAGAGCGACGAGGGTGGATGCGGTGAGGAGCGTGGCGGGGAACTTCATGGGAACCGTCCTTTCGTGCCGAGAGGATGGCTCCGCGGCGTTCGTCGCACCAGTGCGCCAGGAAGTACAATACTGTTCCAGATTTGGAACGATACTCGGAGGCGCTCGCCGTGAAGCAGGTGGATCTCGATCTCGTGGCCCTCTTCGTCGCCGTGGCCGACGCGGGCTCCTACACGGCGGCGGCGCGCCGGCTCGGCTTGCCCAAGTCGTCGGTCAGCCGCGGCATCGCCCGCCTGGAGACCCAGCTCGGCGCGCAGATCCTGCACCGCACCACGCGGCGGCTCTCCCTGAGCACGGCGGGCGCCGCCTTCCACGAGCGCGTGGCGCCGCACGTGCGCGCGCTCAGCGAGGCCGCGACCGCCCTGCCCGAGCGGGACGCGCTTCCTGCCGGCGAGCTGCGCGTGACCGCGCCGAACGATCTCGGCGCGTCCGTGCTCGGAGAGGTCGTCGCGGCGTTCGTCGCCCGCCATGCCGCCGTGAGCGTGGACCTGCGGCTCACGAATCGCCACGTCGATCTCGTGGGCGAGGGGTTCGACCTCGCCATCCGCGCCGTGTCGCGGGCGATGGCGGACTCGTCGCTCGTGTCGCGCCGCCTGAGCCCCATCGCGCTTCAGCTCTACGCGTCGCCGGCCCACGTCGCGCGGCGCGGCATGCCTCGAGGCCTCGAGGAGATCGCCGAGCACGAAGGCGTGGTCTTCCGTTCGATGAAGGGCGCGCATCGCCAGCCCGGCGTGCCGCGCGTCGTCGCCGACGACTTCCTCTTCGCGCGCGAAGCGCTGCGCGCGGGCGCTGGCATCGGGCTGCTGCCGACGTTCCTCGCATGGCCGGACGTCGCGGCCGGGCGCCTCGTCGCGCTGTTGCCCCGCCACGTCGTCTCGGGCGGCTCGTTCGTGCTGCTGCACCCGAAGACGCGCCACGTCCCGCGCAAGGTCACGGCCTTCCGCGACTTCCTGCTCGAGCACGTCGAGGCGCATCCGCTGGCGCCGCGGTGACGCGGACGCGGCGCCGACGCGGTCGCAGGGACTCGTGGCCTCGACGAGCACGATATGCGCGCGGCCGTTCCCGTCCGACGAGCGCTCGGCGGCTTCCACCTCGACATGGGCCCCTCGCGCGAGCGCCGGAGCGTGCGCGACTCGGCCGACCGTGCGGGTACCTGCTGCGCTCCGCGCTGCCCGCCATCTCACCCGCGGGCCGCGTCCGGGATCGGGCGAGCCGTCGCCTTGTTGGCGCGACGGTGGGGCGATGCGGAGGTGGGGAGGGCGTGTGAAGCGCTCATTCGCGCCAAGCCCGCCCAGCGGGTAGGCAGCGCAGTCCCAGCGGCATGCATGGAACACAACGGGAATCGGTCGCTTGCCCTCTGGTCGCATGCCCTCTTGACAGCGTAACGGGCTCGGCGCATCGTGGCGTCACCCGGCGAGGGGAGGCCGCGACCGGTCGGTGGTGGGTAGGGGGTCGCGGCTTGCGCCACGAGGCGCCGGGGGGAGAATCGCTCATGCGCTCATGCGCTCATGCGCTCATGCGCTCATGCGCTCATGCGGTTGGCGGTGGTGTTTCTTGCGCTTCTGACCGGAGTGTCTGTCGCTCGGGCGGGCTATCCGGGAGTCGCCATCTTCGTCCTGACCGAGGACAGTTGCCCGGTTGACGTGCCCGCCTACTCAGCCCTCGACGCCACCGACGGCGCCCTCCGGCTGGAGTACCCCTTCGCCTCCGTGTCCGGCCCGGGGCAGCCCGTCGTCTTCACGCTCTACTACTCCAGCGCGGCTGACAACCCCCAGACGCATGGCCAGCAGCTACGCATGCTCGTGCGCACTGAGGCCATGATGGACCCGAGCGCACGATGGCATCCGGCGCGCGTCACGCGCGCGGAGATCGCGTTCCCGCAGGATCAAGGCGGCTCCGAGAGCCGCGTGGGTTTTGGCAAGACGCCAGGCGACGACTCGGCGTGCAACGAATCACGAACGGGCCCCGTGGCGTTCGACAACACGAGCCCCAAGCGCAAGGCGCAGGCAAACAATCCGGCAGGCTGGTGCGGCGACGCCGAGTATCAGCACGCCACGCTCACGGCCGAGACCGAGACGGTACTCACGTTCTCCGTCAACGCGGCCCGAAACCCCCAGACTGGCCTCGGCACGCAGGGTTCCTATCAGCGAATCCAGAGCGGCGGATCGTGTGATCCCAGCCAGGTGATCACGATTCCTCGGCGCGGCGTGATGACGGTGCGCGGCGGCGCAGACGTGGAGTATGCCCACGGGGATGTCCTCGACCATGGCTACGACTGCGAGCAGCAGGTCTACTTGCGCTCGGCTGACGATGACGCCGAGACCGCGCGCATGGGGACCAACTGGACGCATTCCTTCGCGTGGAGGATTCGCAAGGAAGTTCTCGGTGACGGCTCCCGGATGCTCGTCCTGCTCGCGCCCGGAGGCGGCCACGCGATGTTTCGGGTGCACGCGGACACGCCTACCATCGGAGACCGATACCCCCCCTATCCCGACCGTCTCGGGAACTGCGCCTGCGGTGACGGCGTCCTCTACTTCACGCAACGCGCCTCTCTCACGCCCAGCTTCGTGGACCCTCCTTCTCCGCCTCCTGAGCAACCCATTCCGTTCAAGACATGGGAATTGCTCCGCCGGGATGGTTCGCGGATGGTGTTCACGGCGGAGCCCACGGGCCCGATCCCCGCGGGGAGCCTCGTTCGCATCGAGGAGAACTCCGGTCGCAACCCCACGACACTGCACTACGACAGCGGCGGTCGGCTCGACAAGATCACTGACGCTGCCGGCTTCGAGGTCACGCTGACGTACGCGGGGACGGGGTCCGAGGAACGACTCATGACGATCGAGTTTCCAGGCGGGCGCACGGTCAAGCTCGACTACGTGGACGGCAAGCTCACCTCCCTGAGGGATCCCGTGCAGTCGGCAGACCAGGGCCTGCCCCACCACACGTTCCAGTACGGCACGGGGCCGCTCGACTCTGCAGACATCACGTGCCGTACTTCGCCCGATGGCGAGACGCATCGCTACGCGTACTACCCGGGAGATCCTCCAGGAACGTCCACGGGCGTTGCGGGGCGCTTGCTGCGCGCAGAGCTCGTGAACGCGTGTGCCGACGCGCAGCCGGTGAGCGCCTTCACCTACACCTACTCACAACCCGACACGCTGAGCGATCCGCCATCGCCGGAAGATGCCCAGCGCTGGGTTCGCGTGGCGCCGTCCGCTCCCGCGTCCGCTCCGACGCTGCACTACGTGCTCGACGCCTCCGGCCAGGTCATGCGCATTCACGAGATCTGCACGCAGAACTGCCCGATCGTGGAGAGCATCCACCCCACGGATCCTGTCATCGAGGTCGTGACGGCCTTCCGGCGGGACGAGTGGGGCAAGGTTCGCGCGACAAGGCGATACCCAGTTGTTCAGGGGCTTGGCGGCCCTCGGCGATCACTGGAGCAGAGCCACTTCTCCGTGACCTGTGCGGATCGAACTCGCGTCGGTTCAGACCTTCCCCCCGGAGTCCCTCTCGGCGTAGTGAAGGAGGCCATCGGCCCGACGTGCCACGACCCCAGCCAGCCAGCGCGCACGTTCTCCGACTGGGGCGACGTGGACTGCGACTGCGAACTTAAGGCTGTCGGGCTGAGTCCTGTCGGCGCGCCCGTGGGAGTCGGGCCCGAGCTGACATGGACGCAGACGGATGTCTCCGCGAAACCCACCTGGCTACCAAGCGGCAAGATGGACCGCCTCCTGCAAGCGACTGCCCCCAGCCAGCGATCCAACTTCGGCAACCCTGGCGCGACCGGTGCCAGCGCGCGATTCTTCTACTACACGTCGGCGGACGATCCGGACTGCGGCCGCGATGGCCTCGTGTCCGACATCTGTCCTGCACACGTCACGACCCCCGAGCCCGGGCTCGGCTGCGACCACTACGACTACGATGTCGTGCCAACGGGAAGCAACGAGTGTGTCGTTCGACTCCAGAGCATGACCGACGGAGCCGGCGCCACCTGGACCTGGGCCTACCATCCGAATCATCTCCTCAGGTCCATTACCGGACCCGAGAGTGACGGGCTCCAGATCTCCACTCAGTTCACTCACGACGCGCGGGGATTCGTCGAGACCCTCACGACCACTGGCGGACTCGAGACAGCCATTGCGCGCAACGCGCGCGGGCAAGCAACGCTCGTGACGCGCCCCGGGGCCGAAGGCAGCGAAACGTTCACGACACAGTTCAACTACTCGCCCGCCGGGCGCCTGCGCCTGACGATTGATACGAGCCGTCCGGCGCCAGGCCAGCCAGGCAAGAGCGCTGCCTGGGCTCAACTCTACGGCGGCCCCGAAGCGTTGAATGGAGCCACGGGCACGACGCGTGCCAGCAGGCTCCCGTACATGCTGCGTCGGATCACGGTCACGGCGCCAGCGCAGGACGCGGTCCTCAGCGCCTCGGCCCCTCTCCCCGACGAGTACCTGGCCGTTCCGCACTTCCGCCTCTCGCATGACGCGAACGGCGCGCCCACCGTCAGCCTCGCCGGCCGAGGGTCGAGTCTTCGCCAAGTGCTCATGAGCTACGACGGATTCGGCAATCCCAGGCAGAATCTCGTCATCAACGGACGCCTCCTCGGGCAATCTCCCAATCCGTCCACGCTGCCCGAGGGACCCTCGAATCCTGAGCAGTTCTGCATCGTGACGGATCCCCTCATCGGCGCTCCCGTGCGCGTCGAGCAGGCGTTTCACGCAGAGGACCCGCCGACTTGCGGCGGACCGGGCAACCAGATCGTCCAGGTCTTCCGGCACGATCGCGCTGGAAGACTGATCAACGCCGAGACATCCTGGGATCTCGGCGTCGGGCAGGCCGGCGCGCAGGTGTCGTGCATGAGCTTCGACAAGTGGGGGAGGGCAGCTCACGCGCGCGAGGAGGTGCATGACGTGGCGGGACCGTGCGTCGGCGCGCCGACGGCGGCGCGGGATGTGCTTTTCGAGTTGCACGACCAGTCGGATCGCCTTGAAGCGTGGATTCGTGAGGAGTCGAGTCCACCGTGGGTGGACAGCGTCAGGTACCTGCTTCTCCGCGATGAGGCCGGTCGGCCGAGCCTGCTCCAGTCGAATCCGGGAGTCTGGGGAGAACAACCGGCCCAGCGCTATCGCTACCGCCCGGACGGCCTCCTCCGGGGCCTGAGCCGAACGGCGCCGCTTCCGCCGTGCGGCGGCATCGGGGAGCCCCCCTGCCCGCCCTGGCCACTGCTGAGCGCAGATTGCACATTCGAATACGACGGCCGCGCGTTCGTCAAGCGCGTCACCGCCACCTCGCAGGGCATGCACCCTGAGGTCATCACGGACGGCATCTACCACTACTCCCACGACAACGCCGGCCGACTCACCGAGGCGCGGCGCGACTCCTTCAACCAGAGTCCCGGCCTCGGCGATGTCTTCCACTTCACCTACGGCTATCAGCCGACGAACCCGAGCAACCTCTACAGCGTCACGGACGTGCGCGCGAGCATGACGCGCCTCTTCCCGGTGGACGCCCACGATCGCCTGACGCTGCCCGGGCACGACTATGACGACGATCTCGGCGCGCTGTGGATCGAGCCGAGGGCGGGCGCGCCCGCGCGCGAGTACCGCTGGGACACGGCGGGCCGGCTTCTCGCCGCCCTGGATGGAGATGCGGGCACGCGATACGTGTACGACGCGTTCGACAGGCTCCTCGCGCGCGAGCCCGTGACGCGCGATCCGGTGACGCAGGAGCTGTCCTCGGCGGGAAACGTCACGATGCACCTGTGGTCGGGCTGGAGCCAGGCGGGCGAGCTGGAGCTGGACGCTGGCGATCCGGACAGGCAGCCCGAGCACACGTGGCTGGAAGGGCCCCGCGGCGTGACGGATGTCTTCTACAATGACGCGGGCGGCAAGCTCTCGCTCTTCGCTGACCATCAACGCTCGGTGAAGACGGCGTGGGAGGACAATCCGGTGTACGAGCCGTTCGGCGAGATCGCGCGCGGGAGCCTGAGCGTCAGCAAGGGCTTCCAGAACCAGGAGTGGCGTGACGAGGCCGGGCTCTACTACATGCGCCACCGGTGGTACGACCCGCAGAGCAAGCGCTTCCTGTCGCGCGATCCGGTGATCGGCAGCGACGTGACGGAGTACGCCTTCGTGCGGAACGGGCCGGTGATGGCGTGGGATCCGATGGGGGAGGCAGCCGTTGGTTCAGTCGGCGTTCGCATGAATGCAGCAGGCACGCTGGATGTCTATCTGGTCGTCTCAGAGGGGCTGACGCTGATGGACACAGACGACATCATCCTCACGTATGGACCCGGCCAGGGTCAGGATCTCGTGAAGACACTACTGGGCGGGCCCGACGACCCGTATGCAGGCTTCGTACCCATCCACATCGTTCCGCCTTGGGGCTTGGCGGTCGGAGCACCGGCCGAGTGGCAAGCTCGCATCGACAAGCGTGCGGCGGAGTTCGCGGCGCGGTGCCCCACATGGACTGGCCCTCCCTGTTACATGCAGTGCTACGACATGGTGCAAGAATTGGCCGGCACGCCCCGAACCTACCCCCAACCCATGGTGCCGCCGTGGGATCCGTACAAGCACGTGCCGACAGGTGCGACCCTGTGGCTCATGACGGCTGGTCGCGAACCATACATCCCGCGCGGCGGCCCGCTCCCACGCGCCGAGTGATCATGATGGTAACTGGGCCGCCGCTCCGAGTACCTTGGAGTTCGCTCGTGGCCATGACGGCACTGGCGTTCGCGGCCTGCAAGTCGCCCACCTCCAATGAAGCGTACGCGCGAGCGGAAGGGAGACTGCTTCACGCTGAAGCGCTTCGAGCCCTTGGTGACGGGCGCGAGGATCTGGCGCTCCTGATTGGAGTGGAGGCCGAGCGACGAGGTCTTGACGCAGGCGATGCCTTGGATTGCGCGTTGCGCGGTAACGGCGCGAGACGAGGGTTCTTGCATGGACACGGTCCTGGCGTGACTCTCGGAGCCTTCTCGCCGGACGGGGAAGTGCTCGTGAGTGTGGACGGCGGGAACCAGCTGATCGTCTGGGATACATCCCGTCGGATGGCCATGGAACGCCTCGATGCATCGAAAGGCCTGGTGCGCACGCCAGGTTGGTTCACGCCCGACGGGATGAAGTTCGCAGTTCGGGTCGCAAGCCAGGAGTGGAACGTCATCGAGTTGCGGAAGGTGGGGACGGGCCTTCCCGTTGACCGGATGTTCCAGCTGGTGCAAGGGGCGGTTCTTGTCGTCGACTCACCGCGTCCAGATGAGGACACGTGGCTTCTGACGTGCAGGTTCGACGCCACCGGCTCTCTCGCGGCGGGTTGTGCCTCGGATGGCTCGGTCCACCTCTGGCGAGTTGCAGATGGGCGCGGCTGGCGGGTCGAGCGGCCAGGTGGTGGGGCATGCATCGACGCGGCATTTCAAGATGGCGAGACCCTGGCCACGGCCTCCCGGTTGGGGAACGTCGTGTTGTGGCGTGTGGAGGACGGCCAAGAGATAGCCTCGCCGATCACGGACCTGGGGAGGGCTGGAGGCATCTTCTCGTCGGACGGTGCTCTCCTGGCAAGCGCGCATGGTCCGATGGAGCGTGCGCCAGACGGGAGTGAGCGGCTCGCTTCTTCCCTGTGGGTGCGTCGCGTCGTCGACGGCACCGTGCACCTGCGCGAGTTCTTCCCTCCGTGCGAGGCGCGCGGTATCCATGTCGCTGTTGACTTCAGCCGAGAGTCTCGCTACCTCGTCACGTGTGATGCCGACGGGCATGTCGTCAGGTGGAACCTGCATGCAACGCCGACGATGTCGCATCGGGTCATCACTGAGCCGGAGGAATCCCCGCGGAGCATGACGGCGTGCCCCCGATCCGACATGGTCGCCCTCGCACGTGCCGACGGTCGGATCGTGCTCTTCGACGCTTCCGTTACCGAAGTGCCGACGCGGTGTGATGACTGGGTCATCTCCACGCGGTCGCCCGCGACATCCAGGCCGGAGGCAAGCGCGCGGGCGTGTGCGATCGCGGGAAGGAGCCTCTCGGAGGATGAGTGGCGGGGATTGTTCGGCGACGAACACTGGCGCCAAACGTGCCCTGCGAAGTGACGCGCCGAGGATGCCCCCGGTACGAACGTGACAACCGCGTGGGAGTGATCGAGTCGTGACGTGCAGCTTCCTCCTCTACTTCGGTTCAGCCATTGTTCCGGTCTGGTGGCTGCTCGTGCGTCGCGGCAAGCCCGCCACCCGCTGGCTGCTGTGCGGGCTGGCGGCGCAGTGCGTGCTCGCCGTCGCGTTGGCCGCCTGGATGGAGTGCTCAGGTCGAGCCGGCTACACCGAGTACTACTGGCTGGCTGCGCTCCACATTCCCGTCAACGTGACGGCGGGCCCGTACTACGGCACGATCATCTGGCTTGGCAATGGGAATCGTCTCCGTCCCGCGTCGCAACACGACGCAGAGCGTCCCGCCTTGCCTTCCTCTCCGGAGTCCCCATGAGCCTCCACGCGCATCTCCCCGGCCACCGCTCCCGCTCACCCCTCGCCGCTGTCCTCGCGCTCGCTCTCGCGTGGGCGACCTGCCTGCCAGCCCTCCTCGCGCCACCCGCCCTCGCAGCGCGGCGCTCGCCCGTGAACTGCGATCCGCGGGCGTGGCCGGCATCGCAGCAGTTGCTTTCGGACTATCGCATTGACGACAGGACGCCCGACGTCGCGTGGCTTCCGGACTTCGACGGTGACGGCTGGGGCGAGGTCGTCGTCGGGAACCATACCGTCAGCGACCCGAGCGGGGTCGGGACGCTGCATGGCGTCGTGGCGGCGTGGAGGGCCGACGGGTGGGGTGTCGAGCCCGGCATGGCGTGGCACATCTACGGCGAGCGCGAGCGCGAGATCGGATACTCCGTGGCGCATGCCGGCGACGTCAACGGGGACGGGTACCCCGATTTCATCATGGGCTCGCATCCGCGCTTTCGGGCGGAGACCGTGGTCATCCGCGCCTGGTACGGCGGGCCCGGGCCGCATGATGTGCATGACTGGTCGGCTCCCATCGGCCCGCTCCGAGGGCTCGATGAGCCGCCGGTCGTGCGCGCGGCGGGAGACCTGAACGGCGACGGCTTCGACGACGTCGCGCTGGTGCTGCCGAATGCCACGCTCATCTCGCGAGTGGTTGTCATCCATGGTTCGCCAGCTGGGCTCGAACCGGTGGCGGCCGCGACGATAGACGGCACTCGGCTCGAGTGGACGGACGCGGCGGGCGTGGGCGACATCAATGGAGACGGGTTTGACGACCTCGTCATCGGCGCGGGACTTGACGCGGGCTTCGACACGGAGGGCGAGATCCGCGTCTTCTACGGATCGCCCACGGGAATCGGCGCGGTCAACCAGGTCATCCCGGGGCCCGATCCCGCGAGCTTCTTCGGCAAGGTCGTGGCGCGGGCGGGCGATCTCGACGGCGACGGGTACGCGGACGTTCTCATCGGCGCGCCGGGTCGCGGCACGCGCGACTTTCAGGGCGCGGCGTACATGTACCGGGGCTCGCCCGCGGGCCTCGTTCCCGCCTGGGAGCATCGCGCGACGGGGCGAGAGTACGCTGGCGGGCGCGCCGTCTGCATGCCGGGCGACGTGGACGGCGACGGCTGGGACGACGTGGCCGTGTCAATCAGCGCGGACCGCGTCACGTTCGACAAGGCGGAGGTACGGGTTTTCTTCGGATCGCCCGCGGGTCTCGGCAGCGATTACGAGATCGTGCACCGAGATGCCGGGACGGCCTACGCCACCGGCCGCGCGCTGGCCGCGTGCGGCGATCTCAACGGCGACGGGATGGCCGACCTGCTCTCGTACTCGCCGCTCGTCGTCACGCCCACGGGGTTCCGCACGAGCGTCGAGGTACTCCACGGCCGCCGCCGCAACGCTGCCCCCTCCGTTCGCGCGGGCGATGACGTCACGGTGGACTGCGGCCCGCTCCCGCTGCGCGCAGTGGCGGCGGATCCGGACGGCGACGAGCTGTCCTTCACGTGGAGCAGCGACTGCGCGGACGTCTCGTTCTCTCCGAGCCCCGACGTGGCCGAGCCGGTGGCGGAAATTCCGTGGAGCTGCGATCGCACGTGCACGCTCACCGTCGAGGTGGACGACGGACATTGCCACTTCGCCACGTCCAGCATGACCGTGACGATCGCGGACCGCACGCCCCCTGTCATCGTGCCGGCCCTCGGCGCCGGAGGCGGAGTCGGGGAGGCGTTCGAGGTGTGGCCGCCTAACGGCAAGACCTGGTGGTTTGCGGCAGGGGCGTTCACGCCCGTGGTGCGCGACGGCTGCGATCCCGCGCCGACGTGGCATCTTGCGGGCTGCGTGGGCGACGAGAACGGCCGCGTGATCGAGGGTGCGTGCGGACTCTCGGCCGATGGACGGTCGCTCTGGGTGATCGCCCGCCGTGCAGGCGCAGCGCGCGACGGCCGCCGGCACGTCGTGATCGGCATGGCGGCCGACGCCTGCGGCAACGAGAGCGCGCCCGTGCCCATAGCTGAGATCGTGGTGCCGCACGATCAGCGGTGAGATCTCCGCCGCGGGGCAAGCGCGCTGGCTCTGCCGCGCGCGGCGGATCGCCAGCAGTGGAGAGGCAGCGCTTGACGCGGGTTGCCTGGGCGGATCTTCCGGAGCGGGTGTTCGCGGTGGACTTGCCGGAGTGTCCGCGGTGCTCGGGGCGGATGCGACTCATCGCAACCGTCATGGATCCCCCGGCGGTCCGGACGGGCCCTCGCGTGCATCGGCCTGCCGACGCGCGGTCCGCCGCTGGCGGCACCGAGGGCCAGGGAGCAGGGAGAGTCCGGATTCGGGGAGTGAGAGAAGGTCGGGCTCACGGCACACGGCATGAAGGAGTGCGCGCGGTCGAGGCCCGGCGCGACCATGAGTCGACGCGCGAGGGCGTTCGAAGCGCCTTCCACGGAGGACATCAAGAGACATGACCGCGAAGAAGATGGCCATGGTCTTCGCGTTCGAGATTGACTGCCGGCACGACCTGAGAGCGAAGGCCTTCTCCATCGAGAGGCCGGGCGACGACATCGTCCTCGTCCGCATGCCGGCATGCGCGGCCCCGTCGAGCAGTCCGACCGCGCCGTTGGCTGTCGCCGTGAGTCACCCGGCACCCCTCCGCTCCGGCCTCAAGGGCACGCCGACGCGGGCAGCGGTCGAGGCCGGCCGAACGAGTCGGAGCCCAGGTGCGTTTGCCCCGGGCATCGGGCGGCGACGAGCCAGGTGAGGTTCCCCGCGGGCGCGTCCACGTCGAGCGTCGTGGCGGGCTGATCGCAACTCAGGGGCGCGCAGCGCAGGGCTGGGTCAGCGACATTCGCCAGGTCGCCCTGGTAGACGTCGCTGGCCTGGCCGGGCCCCACCGCCCAGGCGAGCCGCACGCGAACGCCCCCGAGCTTGCTGACGCGCAGGTCGCGGGCGGGCGGACAGTGCACGCCATCGCAAGCGTCGCCGACTCCGTCGGCGTCCGCGTCCGCCTGGTCGGCGTTGAGGATGTCGGGACAGTTGTCGCACGCATCGCCGACGCGATCGCGATCCCGATCCTCCTGGCCGCCATTGGGAACGAGCCGGCAGGTGTCGCAGGCGTCACCGGCGCCATCGCGGTCGCCGTCCTGCTGGCCAGGGTTGGCAAGCAGCGCGCAGTTGTCGCACGCGTCCCCCACGCCGTCGGCGTCGAAGTCTCCCTGCGCCGCGTTGTCGGCGCCGGGGCAGTTGTCGCACGCATCGCCCACGCCGTCGGCGTCGGCATCCTCCTGGCCCGAGTTGGCCAGGCCCGGGCAGCTGTCGCAGGCATCGCCAGGGCCGTCAGCGTCCCCGTCCTCCTGGAGTGGATTGCGAACGCCGGGGCAGTTGTCGCACGGATCGCCGAGACCGTCCGCGTCCGCATCGCGCTGCACGGAACTCGCCAGGTCGGGACACGTGTCGCAGGCGTCACCAGTCCGGTCGCCGTCGCGATCCTCCTGGCCCGCGTTGGCGATGGCGGGACAGGTGTCGCAGGCGTCGCCTGAGCCGTCCCCATCGGCGTCGGCTTGAGCAGAGTTGCCGACGAGCGGACAGTTGTCGCAAGCGTCGCCGGCGAGATCGAAGTCCGCGTCCGACTGATTGGCGTTCGCGTCGGCGGGGCAGTTGTCACAGGCGTCGCCGACGCCGTCGCCGTCCGCGTCTTCCTGCCGCGAGTTGAGGGCTCGCGCGCAGTTGTCGCAGGCGTCGCCCACTCCGTCCCCATCGGTGTCGCTCTGCCGGCCGCGGACGTCAGGACAGTCATCGCACGCGTCCCCCGTGCCGTCACCATCCGCGTCCTCCTGTCCGGGATCCGCGACGAGACGGCAGAGATCACAGGCGTCGGGCACGGTGTCGGCATCGCGGTCGGGAAGGCCCGGGGACGAGCAGTCATCGCAGGCGTCGCCGATGCCGTCGCCATCCGCGTCGCGCTGATCGTGATCCGCGCGATCCGGACAGTTGTCGCGCGCATCGCACGTGCCGTCGCCATCGGCGTCGGGACTGGACGGGTCGCAGGCGTCGCAGGGATCCCCGATCCCGTCGGCGTCGCTGTCGCGCTGGGTCGGATTCCAGATCCAGCGGCAGTTGTCGCAGGCGTCGCCCAGACCGTCGTGATCGGCATCGTCCTGCAGGGGATTCGGGACGGACGGACACGCGTCGCACGCGTCGCCGACCAGGTCGCCATCGCTGTCGTCCTGCGCGGGGTTCACGGCGCCGGGGCAGTTGTCGCAGGCGTCGCCGACCCCGTCGCCGTCGCGATCGAGCTGCACCGGGTCCGCCAGGCCCGGGCACGTGTCGCAAGCGTCGTCCGTGCCATCACCGTCGGCGTCCTGACCGGCTTGCGGCACGTCAGGACACGGGTCGCAGGCGTCGCCCAGGCCATCGCCATCGCGGTCGTCCTGGCCGGGATCGGGCGTGCCGGGACAGGTGTCGTCGCGATCCGCCACGCCATCGCCGTCTGCATCGCCGTCGTCGCACGCATCGCCGATGCCGTCGAGATCCGCGTCGGCGCCGGAGTCGGCGATGAGGGGACAGCCGTCGCACGCATCGCCCCTGCCGTCGCCATCGGTGTCCGGAAGCGGCTCGCACTCCTCGCGCGGGCCGAGATCCCCGCGCTCGAGGCCATCGCCGTCGCCATCCGCCGGCCGGCGCCATCGCCGCGCGTCAACGCTCAGCATGCCGCCCGATCCGTCGCGATTGCCGGCGGGGTGGGCGGCGTCGCGCGCGGGGCTGCCGGGCAGGAGCGGAAGGGTCGCGATGAAGGTCGTCGTGTCGAGGTCTCGGGCCAGCCCCGAGGATCCGCTCGACACGCCCGAGAGATCTCCCGTGATCGCGCAGCCCGCCACGTCCTCGACGAGCAGGTAGCCCTCCGAATCCACCGTGCCCGCGCAACCGTCCAGGATCGAGTCGGCGGCCTCGAACGTCGCTCCCGCGGAGACGGCGATGCGCGCCCGGTTGCCGGCCGGATCGCGCCGCGTCAGGACGGACGATCGGGCGCGCAGGACGCCGCCCCTCGCGAGAACGTCGCTCGAGGCCGTCTCGGAGGCGACGACCGTGCTGTTGACGAGGTCCAGCACCCCTCCGCTGAGCGCGAGTTCGGCGCCGCCTTCGGCCCGGTTGCCCGCCACGAGGCAGCGCTCGAGACGCACCGCGCCGGCCTCGATGAACACCGCGCCGCCCTCCGAGCCCTCAGGACCCGTCGCCACGTTGCCCGTGATGGTCGTGTCCGTGACCGTCACGTCGCCACCGGACACGAGAATGCCTCCGCCTCGCCCCGTGCCCCAGGACTGACCGCCACTCTGGCTGGATTCGTTGACCCAGCCGTCCCGGATCTGACTGCTGCGAACCGTCGTGGTGCCGCCCGTCACGCGCAGTGCGTGACCGCCCATCTCGTAGTAGCCGCCGAAGGGTTCCTGGATGCGCGGCTGCGTCTCGCGAAGGGTCGTGGACTCGATGAGGACGTCGCCGGACGACAGGACGGCGCCCTCGCAGAACGCCCGCAGATCGCACCGCAGGATCTCGGCGCGCCCCGCGCTCCCCACGCGGATGCCGCCCACGTTGCCGAGGTACGAGGCCTGACTCAGCAACTCGCTGCCGCTCACGCGCAGGTCTCCACCTTGCACGTCCAGCGCCCAGGTGCCGCCCGTGCCCTGGGGCGCATCCCAGTCTCCGGCGTGCAGGCGGCATGCCGTGAAGCTCACGACCCCTCCCGCCATCCAGGCCAGGGCGCAGTCGGGCCCGGTGTGGGCGAGAGATCGAATGGCCAGCCCGCGCACCGACAGCGATCCCGACTCCACGCGGAAGACCTGGCAGCACTCGACGGATGGCAGCGTGCCGCCGACGACCTCGGCCTGCCCGCCGCGGACGATGATCATCGGCTGCGACGAGACCAGCGGCCCCTGGCGCAGGCCGGGCTCGACCCGAAGCGTCGCGCCGGCCTCCACGACGATGCCGAAGGCCACGGCGTCCACGATTCGCAGCGAGGCTCCCGCGGCGACGGTGACCGTGACGCCGTCGGATGGGACCCAGGCCCTGTCACGAGCAGACCCACGCCGCACGGTCAACTCGCCCCGGATGACGAGCGACCGATCGAGCAGGCCGCCCCCGACAATCTCGTCCGGCCCCGGGAGCGCTTCGGTCTCCTGCATCGCCGCGGTGATGGTGCACGTGCCGATGGCTGTCTCGCAGCGACCATCGCCGGGAGCAACGTCAGGCTGCGTGTCCGTCCCTCCCCAGGCATCCACGAGAAACGTCGCGGCCCGCCCCGGCGTGGCGCCGAGCATGGCGAGCAGGATGGCGGCGCGAAGCGTTCGGGACATGACGGCGCTCCCCCGGCGCGGGGCTGGTCGGCCCCACGGTAGGCCGGGGTCGGGGGCCGTCAAGAAGCGGAGGATTCACGCCGCGCTGGCCACGGCGCGCCCGCTCCACCATGCGCGATGAAATGGAGACCCGCCGCGATCGCCCGGCCGACGCAGTCCGAGGGACCATGACTTGCCATGGCGTCGCGGGCGGCGCTCGGGCATGCTCTGGCGCGTCGAAGGGGAGTAGCCCCACGGGACCGGTCCGTCATCACGGCAGTTCGCTGCCCGGCCCCCCGACCGCCTGACCGGCGGGAGCGAGACTTTCGACTGTCCCTGCATCGCAGGCAGTCGAAAGATCCACTCCATGCTCCTCGTGTCGAACCCTGATCGTGCGCAGTTCGTCGACCTCGACGTTTCCACCGGCGCGTGGCTCGGGCTGGTCGGCCTGATCGGCGCCCTGCTCGCCATCGATCTCTACCGCCACCGCAAGGCGCACGCGCCGACCACGCGCGAGGCAGCCACGGAATCCGCGGTGTGGGTCGCCTGCGGCCTCGGCTTCTCCGGCCTGATCGCGTGGGCGTACGGCAGCGACGCCTTCGGCGAGTACATCAGCGGCTATCTCATCGAGAAGTCGCTGAGCGTGGACAATGTCTTCGTCTGGTCCATGCTGTTCGCGTCGCTGGCCATCCCGGTGAAGTACCAGCATCGCGTGCTGTTCTGGGGGATCTTCGGCGCCCTGGCGCTGCGAGCCATCTTCATCTTCCTGGGCACCGCGCTGATCGCGAAGTTCTGGTGGCTGCTGCTGGTCTTTGGCGTGTTCCTGATCTTCACGGGCGTCAAGGTCCTTCGCCACCGGGCCGACGAGGGCCAGAAGGAAGCGTCCCGGGGACTCGGCCTCCTGCACCGGTTCATGCCCGTGAGCCACGAGTTCGACGGCCAGCGGTTCTTCACGAAGATGAACGGCAGGCTTGCCGCGACGCCGCTGCTCGCCGCCCTCGTGGTCGTCGAGGTGACGGACGTGATCTTCGCGGTGGACTCGGTGCCGGCGATTCTCGCCGTGTCGAACGAGCCGTACCTGGTCTTCGCGTCCAACGCCTTCGCGATCCTGGGGCTCCGGGCCATGTACTTCCTGCTGGCCGACGCGCGGGAGCGGTTCCACTATCTGGCGCACGGCCTCGGCGCGATTCTCATCTTCGTCGGAGCCAAGATGACCGTGTCGCACTGGTACCACTTGAACACCTTCGTGTCCCTCGCGATCATCATCGTCATGCTCGCACTCGCGATAGGCTTCAGCATCCGACGGACGAGGAAGCAGCCGCGTCCGCCCGGGGCCGTCGTTCACGGCGATCACGCCCATTGATGGTGCGCTCTCGCCGGGTTCAGGCCGGCGCTTCAACACGGAGTTCGAGACGCGATGAACCTCGTCGAGACGGCGGCTGCCATCCGTTCGCGCGATCGCGCGCCGCTCGATCTGGCGCGGCGCGCGCTCGAACGCATCGAGGAGCGCCGCGAACTCAACGCCATCGCGCACGTGGACGCCGCGCAGGTCCTGCGCAACGCCGGCGCGCTGGACGCGGAGGCGCGCGCGGGGAGCTTTCGCGGCCCGCTCCACGGCGTGCCGATCACGATCAAGGATCTCTTCAACGTCGCGGGCTCGCCGACGCGCTGCGGGGCGCGCGCGACCATGCCGCCGATCGAGCCGGCCGAGGCCGTGGCCGTCGCGCGCCTGCGGGCGGCGGGCGCGCTTCTCCTCGCCAAGACGAACATGGTCGAGATCGCGCTCGGCACGACGGGCGAGAACCCGTGGACGGGCGATGTCCTCAACCCGCATGACACGTCGCGCATGAGCGGGGGATCGTCTTCGGGCAGCGCCGTCGCCGTGGCCGCGGGCATCTGCCTCGGGTCGCTCGGCACCGACACGGCGGGGTCGATCCGCGTCCCGGCGGCCTGGTGCGGCATCGCGGGATTCAAGCCGACGTTCGGACGCGTGTCGCTGGAAGGAGCGTTGCCGCTCTGTCCGAGTTGCGACCACGCGGGGCCGCTGGCCAGGAGCGTCGGCGACTGCGCGCTGCTCTTCGGCGTGATCGCGAGCGAGAAGGACGCTCCCGCTGGCGGGCGCGCGCCGGTCATGGCGCCGCGCCTGGGCGTGCCGCGCCGGTATCTCGAGGGCGCGCTCGCTCCCGACGTGCGCCGGGCGTTCGATGCGTTGCTGCTCGCGTCGCGCGAGGCGGGCGCGACGATCGTGGACGTGGAGCCCGAGCACGTCGATGCGGCGGCGGCGGCGTTCGTGCCGCTGCGCGCGGAGTCGGCGCACGTGCATCGCGCGGCGCTCCGTGATGAGCCGGCCAGCTTCTCGCCCTTCGTGCGCGCCGAGCTCGAGCGCGGCCGCGGACTGAGCGCCGTGGACTACCTCGAGGGCCTGCGCCTGCAGGGGCTCGTGCGCGAGGGAATGGCCGCGTGCCTCGCCACGGTGGACGCCATGCTCATGCCGAGCGTGCCGGTGCCGGCGCCACCTCGCGGCAGCACGGAGACCACGCTCGAGTCCGGCGTCGTGCCGTTGCGACAGGCGGTGCTGCACCTGTCGCGGCCGTTCGCGCTGGCGGGCGTGCCGGCGGTCAGCGTGCCGATCGGCGGCGGCGGCGTCCTGCCGATCGGCGTGCAGGTGGCCTGCGCGGCGGGCGAGGACCGCCGCGCGCTGGCCATCGCCGCGTGGATCGAGGAGCGCGCCACGGGCCTCTGAGCTGGCCGGCCAGTCTGGACGAGCGGGGTCCGGAAGCGTGGCGCTTCGATGGAACCAACCCCCGTTCGCGCCCCGAGATCGCTGGCGGGGCGATCTCGGGGCGGAAGAGGAGCGGTCAGGTCGTCACGGGCAGGGACCGAGCGTGTCGCCGTGCGCGAGGTGCGCGGGGACGTCGGCGGGATCCACGATGATCGTGTGCGCGTTGGACGGGTTGCCGGGCGGGATGTGGCAGATCTCGACGCCCGGGGGATCGCACGCGTCACCGACGCCGTCGGCGTCCGCGTCCGCCTGATCGGCGTTCGGATCCGCGGGGCAGTTGTCGCAGGCATCGCCGACGCCGTCGCCGTCGCCGTCTTCTTGCAGCGAGTTCGCCGCGTCCACGCAGTTGTCGCAGGCATCGCCGACGCCGTCGGCGTCGGCATCCGCCTGGTCGGCGTTGGCGGCGTCCACGCAGTTGTCGCACGCGTCACCGACGCCGTCGCCGTCCACGTCGTCCTGCGCCGGGTTCGTCACCGCGGGGCAGTTGTCGCACGCGTCACCCACGCCGTCGGCGTCGCCGTCTTCCTGTAGCGGGTTGGGATCGTCCACGCAGTTGTCCGTGTCGTCGCAGACGCCGTCGCCGTCGGTGTCGCCCGCGGCCGAGGCGGGGCAGGGGTCGCACGCGTCGCCGACGCCGTCACCATCGCCGTCCTCCTGGAGCGGGTTGGGATCGTCCACGCAGTTGTCCGTGTCGTCGCAGACGCCGTCGCCGTCGGTGTCGGTGCCGGGCGAGGCGGGGCACGTGTCGCACGCGTCGCCGAGGCCGTCGCCGTCCACGTCTTCCTGGCCCGGGTTGGGATCGTCAGGGCAGTTGTCGGTCGCGTCGTCAATGCCGTCGCCGTCGGTGTCGGTGCCCGAGGGTGGCGGAGGACAGGCGCCCAGCGTGTCGCCGTGGTCCAGATGCGCCTGCACGGCCGAAGGCGAGATCACGATCGTGTGAGCGTTGGCGGGGTTGCCCGGCGGGATGTGGCAGACCTCGACGTTGCCGCTGATCGCGGCCGGGCTGCTGCTGGGCGGCGGGGCCGTGGGGGACGAACCAGGCAACCAGCACGCGCTGGTGACGACGAGACCGGCCGCGAGAATGGCGGCGACGGGAAGTCCGGGAACCTTCATGTCAGTGCTCCGAGTCGAGGCTCCGCCGACCGGCCGGTCGGGCCAGGGCGGGGAGCGAGGGATGAGATGGATGGCGTCCTCACGTTCCCCCATGGATCGCCCATCGGCAAGTCCGCCGATGAAAAGGGGCGATCGCGGCTCGCGTGGTTTGAAGGAGAGGAGCCCGGGAGGCAGGAATCCGGACACGGGCTGGCGCCTCGAGCCTCTCCTGGGCAGAAAGACGGCTCTCCGCGGGCGCATGGCCGCGAACGGCCGCTCCGGGAAGCCGTGCCCTGGCGGCGGATGAGGGGCGCCGCGCGGGGGACGCCAGCCACCGAGTTTGGTTCAGGCGCTCGCGGCCGCGTCCACGCCGTTCCGGAAGATCGCGAGACCCGCTCCTTCCGCCGGCACGCGTCCGAGCGCGCGATCGCGCGTCCATCGCGGGTGCTGGAACGGATGCAGGAACGCGTCCGGATGCGGCATCAGGCCGAAGAGGCGCCCGCTGGGATCGCACAGGCCGGCCGCGGCGTCCGGCGATCCGTTGGGATTCGCCGGCCAGTCCTGCGTGGGCTGGCCGTCGGCGCTGACGTAGCGGCAGGGGACGAGATGCTCGGCGGCCGCGCGCGCCGCGAGCTGCTCGCTCGCGAACAGGAGCTTGCCCTCGCCATGGCGCGCCGGAAGGTCCATGCGCTCGACGCCCGCCGTCCACGCGCAGGGCGAGGCCGCGTCGAACCCCAGGCTCACCCACGCGTCGCGATAGCCGAGGCGATCGTTGGGCGCCAGCGTCGCGCGCGGCGTGCGGTAGTCGCCGTCGAAGCCCGGCAGCATGCCGAGCCGCGTCATGGTCTGGAAGCCGTTGCAGACGCCGAGGGCGTGGCCGCCGCCCTCGATGAAGGCGACCAGCTGATCGTAGAGGCGCCACCGGATCTTGTTCGCGAACACGAAGCCGGAGCCCATGTGATCGCCGTACGCGAAGCCGCCGATGAACGCGATGACGGGGAAGTCCGCCAGGCGCCGCTCGGCGCGACCGTCGAGCAGGTCGAGCAGGTGCACGCGCTCGGGGCTCGCGCCGACCATGCGGAACGCGGCCTCGGTCTCCGCCTCGCAGTTGAGGCCGAGCCCCGTCATGACGAGCACGCGCACGGAGGCGCGAGCGGAGGCGAGCTCCTTCGCGGGGAGCGCGCGGAACTCCGCGAGGCGTGAGGCGATCGTTGCCGTCGGGTCAGACATGGGACAGGGGCTCCTTCCACGCCGCGCGCATCCGCTCGACGCCGAGGTCAACGATGGGCTCCGACGCGGCCCGCACGATGACGCGTCCATGATCGGCCACCGTGCCGATGCGCGCGCATGGCTGGCCCGCAAGGCGCTTCTCGAACGCCGCGCTGTCCGCGGGCGAGACGGTCACGATGAAACGGCCGTTCGACTCCGAGAAGAGCAGCGCCTCGGCGCCGAGGCCGTCGGCCGCGCGGCCCGCCGCGAGGTCCACGTCGCAGCCGAGGTCGCCGCCCAGAGCGGCCATCGCCAGGGCGACGCTCGCGCCGCCGCGCGCGGGCGTGGCGGCCGAGCGCACGAGACCCGCGCGCATCGCGGACTCGAGCGCGCGGTAGAGCGGCAGCGTCGCGCCCGTGTCGAGGCTCGGCGGGCGCGTGCCGACATGCGGCGCCGGCCGGCCGAGCTCGCCGCGCAGGCCGTGGAAGCTCTCGCCGAGCCAGCGGTAGTAGGCGCTCCCTCCGGTCTCGTCGCGCGTGGCGCCCAGCAGGTAGATGACGTCCCCCGGGGCCTTGAAGTCGAGCGTGATGGACTCGCGCACGTCGTCGATCTGCCCGATGGCGGAGACGAGGAGCGTCGGCGGCACGCTGATCTTCACGCCGCCCATGCGCGAGTCGTTCTTCATCGAGTCCTTGCCGGAGATCAGCGGCGCGCCGTAGGCGACGCAGGTCTCGAAGAGCGCGCGACAGGCGCGCACGAGCTGCGCGAGCTTGTACTCGCCATCGGGCGTCTGCGCGGACTGCACCGGATCGGGCCAGCAGAAGTTGTCGAGCAGGGCGATGCGATCGAGCCGCGCGCCCGCGCAGAGCTGGCGGCGGACCGCTTCATCCACCACCGACCGCGCCATCGCGTCCGTGTCGAGATCGGAGAGGAACGGGTTGACGCCCTCCGAGAGCACGTAGCCCCGGAAGCTCCCGTGGCGAGCCATGAACACCGTCGCCTCGGCGCGCACGTCCGCCTGCGCGCCGATCCACGGCTTGATGACCGTCAGGCCCTTGACCTCGTGGTCGTAGTGGCGGGCCTTGGCTTCGTTGCTGGCGATCTCGAGGCGGCCGAGCACGCCGAGGAGCGCGGCGCCGAGGTCGGCGGGACGAGGACCCGCGGGCTCGCTCAGCGCGGGCTGAGACCACGAAGATCGCAGGTCGAGATCCGGCGCGCCGTCGTGCAGGAACGTCATGTCGAGCCACGCGACCGTCTCGTCGCCCCAGCGAACATGGAGCACGCCGGTGTCCGTGAAGGCGCCGAGCACGGTGGCCTCGACGTCGCGCCGGCGCGCGAGATCGAGGAGCCGTTCGGCATGCTCGGGCGGCACCGCGAGCGTCATGCGCTCCTGCGCCTCGGAGAGGAAGACCTCCCACGGAGCGAGGCCCGCGTACTTGAGCGGGGCACGTGACAGGTCGAGCTCGGCGCCGCCGGGCCTGGTCGCCATCTCGCCCACGCTGCTCGAGAGCCCGCCGGCTCCGTTGTCCGTGATCGCCGAGTAGAGCCCGAGCTCGCGCGCCTCGAGCAGGAAGTCGAGCAAGAGCTTCTGCGTGATCGGGTCGCCGATCTGCACGGCCTGGGTCGGCGCGGACTCGTCGAGCACGGCGGACGAGAACGTCGCGCCGTGGATGCCGTCCGCTCCGATGCGTCCGCCGGCCATGACGATGAGATCGCCGGGCCGCGCGGCCTTCTGCTCGCCGGGCGTGCCCGCGATGGTCACGGGCAGCGCGCCGACGGTGCCGCAGAAGACGAGAGGCTTGCCGAGGAAGCGGGAGTCGAAGAGCTCCCAGCCGCGGCCGTAGGGCACGCCGCTCTGGTTGCCGCCGTCAATGACGCCGTGATGCACGCCGTCGCGGATGCGGCGCGGATGCAGGAGCCCCTTCGGGAGATCGCCCTGCCAGGTGGGCGGGGCGAAGCAGTAACCCCAGACATTGCTGAGCAGGTCGGCGCCGCGTCCCGTGGCGAACGGATCGCGGTTGACGCCCACGATGCCGGTGATCGCGCCGCCGTACGGATCCAGCGCGGAGGGCGTGTTGTGGGTCTCGACCTTGTACACGAGGTGAATCTGGTCGTCGAACGTCACGACGCCCGCGTTGTCGTGGAAGACCGAGACGAGCCAGGAGCTGCCGGTGGCCTCTCGCGTGGCGGCGTCCACGGTCTCCGTCGCGCCGCGGATGAACGTCTTGAAGAGCGAGCGGATGGTCTCGGGCGCCTGCCCGGGCTCGTGATGCGTGATGGTCGCCTGGAAGATCTTGTGCTTGCAGTGCTCGCTCCAGGTCTGCGCGAGGCACTCGAGCTCGACATCGGTGGGCGCGGTGCCGAGGCCCGCGGCGCGGCGGCGCTCATCGCGCGCGCCCGCGGACGCGAAGTGATCGCGGATCGCCTTCATCTCGCCGAGGGTGAGGGCGAGGAGCCCGTCGCGGCTCATGCGCTCGAGATCGGCGTCGCTCCCGGAGAGATCCATCGCGCGAACGGCCGGCCGCGGGTGGGCCTCGATCTTCGGGACCGCGAGGCTGGGCTCCGTGGCGCGCCAGTCCTGCGGCGTCTCGATGCGCGCGGTCTGGATGAGCGGGTTGTGCAGGAGCTCGCGCGCGATGCGAGCGGCGTCCTCGGGCGTGACGCCCTGGAGGAGGTACGCGGTCGAGGTGTACACGGCGCCGTCCGGGCCGAGGCTCCGGCCGAGCGTGTCCTCCACCGCGACGCGCGCGCTCTTGCCGACGGGGTCGGTGACGCCGGGCCTGTACGCGACGGTGATGGCGGCGTCGAAGGCGGTCGCGTCGAGGCGGCCGAGGGCGGCGTCGTGCAGGACGGGGTTCTTGAACTCGGCGAGGATGCGCGCGGCCTCGCTGTCCGTGAGCTCGCCCTCGACGTGGTAGACGTCGCGCGTGCGGACGCCGCCGACGGGCAGGTCGAGGAAGTCGCGGATGCGGGCGGCGATGTCCTCGCCGCGCGGATCGCGCAGGTGAGCGCGCGGGGCGATCTCGAGGCGGGTGATCATGGCGGGGGCTCCTGGAGCGATCATCGCGCGTCCGGTTGTATCGTGCAATCCGATAGCTTCTATCTCAGTGATAGGATTTGGCGATGACTCCTGAGCCCCCCGATCTCGCGGACCTGCGCGCGTTCGACGCGGTGGCGCGGCGGGGGTCGGTGCGGGCGGCGGCGGAGGCTCTCGGCCTGGCGCAGCCCTCGGTGACCGCGCGAGTGCAGGGGCTGGAGCGGGCGTGGGGGACGCGGCTGTTCGTGCGGCGGGCGCGGGGGATGGACCTCACGCCCGAGGGGCGCGCGCTGCTGCCGGGCGCGCGGGCGGTGCTGGAGGCGGCGGAAGCGCTCGCGCGCGCCGCGGGAGCGGGGGCGGCGGGGCCGGCGCGGGGCGTGCGCATCGGATCGGGCGATGCCCTCGGGCGGGGGCTGGTGCCGCGGGCGCTGGCGCGCCTGTTGCGCTCGCATCCGGTCCCCGTGCACGTGCGCGAGGGCTCGGGGCGGGCGCTCGTCGAGGCGCTGCGAGAAGGAGACATCGACCTCGCGCTCGTGCCGGCGGCGGCGCTGGCGGGCGGGGCGCCGGGCGGGCAGGTTCGCCTGCCGCCGGGGCTGGCGGGGGAGGCGGTCGTGACGTCGGCGGTGGGGCTGCTCGTCCCGCCGGGGGACCGTCGCGGGGGCGGGCGCGGCGGCGTGCGGCTCGCGAGCCTGCGTGACGCGGCGCTCGTGATGCTGTTGCCGGGCTCGAGCTTCCGCGCGCACGTCGAGGCGGCGTTCGCCGCGCTGGGCTGGAAGGACGCTCCGGCGGTGTCGGTCGAGGTGGGGAGCTGGTCGCTCGTGCGTCGGTATGTCGAGGCGGGGCTCGGGGTCGCGCCCGTGCCGGCGATCGCGTTCGCAACCGACAGGGACCGGGGGCGGGCCACGCTCCGTCCGCTGACGGACATCGCGCCCGTCGCCTGGTGGCTGCTCACGCGCGCCGGCGTCCCCCTGCCCCCGGCCACCTCCCACCTCCACCGTCTCCTCACCTCCCCTCCCACCTGACTTTTCGGATATTGGGGTCAGACCCCAATTCCACCCACCGCAAGCCACAGAGCTATCAGGCGTTGCGTTTTCGGATATTGGGGTCAGACCCCAGGTTGGGGGCGGGGGCGGGCGGAGGGTGAGGCGGTGGGCGTCTTTTCGCCGGGTGGGGCGTAAACTGAGGGGAGGAAACGCTCGAAGACTCCATGAACCGCATTCCGCTCCCCTGCGTCGCCCTGGCGATCGCCCTTGCGTCGGCCTCGGCGGCGGGGGCCGGCGCGCCGCCGCGCCTGCCCACGGTGGCCGAGCGCGACGCCTTCATGGCCGGCCACCAGCTACGGCTCTCGCCCGCGCTGCCGCGGCCCCAGCCGGTCGCGCATGCCGGGCAGGCGGACGTGGACATGCTGGCCTACGACCTGTCGCTCTGGCTCGACCTGGCCGGCGAACGCGTGGAGGGCGCCTGCCGCGCGAGCTTCCAGGTCGCGCCCGGCGCCGGCCAGGCCGATCAGCTCGTCCTCGACCTCTACTCCAACCTGACCGTGACCGAGGTCCTCCGCGCCGGCACGCCGCTCGATCCGAGCGCCTGGACGCACGCGAACGATGTCCTGACCATTGACCTGACGCCCGCGCCGCTCGAGGGCGGGCCGCCCGCGGACGTCGAGGTTCGCTACCAGGGCCAGCCGCGCGAGTTCAGCTTCGGGACCCTCACGTTCACCACGCACGGCTCGCCGCCCGCGCCGCTCATCTTCACCCTGAGCGAGCCGTTCCTCGCGCGGGGCTGGTGGCCCTGCAAGGACCTCCCGGATGACAAGGCGCTCGTGACCCTGCGGGTCGAGGCGCCCGACGCGATCATCGTCGTGTCGAACGGCACGCAGTTCCCCCGCATCCCCGGTCGCGCCGGTCACTCCATCACGACGTGGACGAGCCGCTACCCCATCTCGACGTACCTCGTCTCCATCGCCGCGTCCGACTACGTCACGTGGACCGACACCTACACGTCGCAGGACGCGTCGCGGACGATGCCCATCCAGCACTGGGCGTTCCCGGAGCACGAGACGCAGGCCCGCCAGGACTTCAGCCGGACCGTGGACATGATGGACGCCTTCGCCGCGATCTGGGACGAGTACCCGTTCATCGAGGAGAAGTACGGCCACGGCGTGATCTCGCTGTGGGGGGCGATGGAACACCAGACGGCCACCTCGCACGGCGCCCAGCTCATCACGGGCGACAATCGCTACGACTTCGTCGTGGCGCACGAGCTCGGCCACCAGTGGTGGGGGAACGTCGTCGGTCCGCTCACGTTCGACAGCATCTGGCTCAACGAGGGCTTCGCCACGTACTCCGAGGCGACGTGGTTCGAGAGCCAGGGCGGGCTCCAGACCTACCTCGACTACATGCGCAACCTGGACGACCTGCAGTCGCGGGGTCGCGAGTTCCCTGGCACCGTGCACGCGCCGGCCGGGCTGTTCAACTCGACCGTGTATCACAAGGGCGGATGGGTCCTGCACATGCTGAGGTGGGTGCTCGGTGGGCCCGCGGGCGCTCCCGACCGCGAGACGATCGATCGCGTGCTGCGCGCGCATCGCGCCGACCACGAGTACGCCAACGCGCAGACGACCGACTTCATCGCGACGGCCGAGCGCGTGTCCGGCCGGTCCCTGCAGTGGTTCTTCGATCAGTGGGTCTACCGCGCCGGCCGCCCGAACTACGCCGTGGGCTGGGCGGCCGCGCCCGAGCGCGGGGGCGGATTCACCGTCCACGTGAGGACCCTGCAGACGCAGCCCGAGCTCTACGCGATGCCGGTCGTGCTGCGCATGCGGTTCCCGTCCGGCGCGACGCGCGACGAACTCGTCCAGTGCGATCAGGCGCAGCACGACTGGCAGTTCACTGCGGCCGAGGCCCCCGAGGCCGTGACTTGGGATCCCGACGGCTGGGTGCTCAAGACCGTCGGGCCCCTGGACATTGACCGCGACCGCGACGGCTGGCCCGACTGGCTCGATGACTGCCCGGACGTGCCCGATCCCGCGCAGGCCGACGACGACGGCAACGGCCTGGGCGACGCCTGCCAGCCCGGCACGGACTTCGACGGGGACGGCACGCCGAACGAGCGCGACTGCGCCCCCGCTGACGCCCAGGTCTGGAGCGATCCGGCGGGGGACACGCTGCTCATGCTGGCCAAGCTGCCCCCGGACATCACGCGCTTCACCGCGAGCGGACCGGATCCGGCGGCGCAGCGCGCCTACGTTCACGATCTGCAGCATGGCACGCTCGATGATCTGCGCCAGCAGCGCACGACCGCCGCTGGCGCCTGCGAGGTCGCCGCGATCGCCGCGCCCTGGGACGACTCCGTGCGCCCCGTGCCCGGCGGTGACTGGTACCTCGCGTGGCCCTGGAACGGCTGCGGTGATCGGGCGCCGGGCGGAACGTGGCTCAGTCCCTGCCGATGAGGGGGTCGCGCCCGCGCGCGCGGACCGGTAATCTGGGCGGCGCATGAAGATCGTCAAGAAGCTGTTCTCCGCCCTGTCCCGAGGGAGCCAGCGCCGCGCGACGCACGCCGTTCTCGTTCACCTGCCCTTCGAGGCCAGCGCCGCCGATGCCGCGGAATCCGAGGCGGACGCCATGTACCGTCTCGGATCCGAGTGCGAGGAAGCCGTCGCGCTCGCGGGCGCCGGACAGTTCGAGGGCGAGGAGTTCGACGAGGCCGCATGCATCCTCGTGTTCAGCGGTCCCGACGCCGACCTGCTCTGGTCCGCCGTGAGCCCCATCGTTCGCGCCTCGCACCTCTCTCGCGGCGCGCACGCCATCCTGCGCTACGGCGATGAGGGCGCCCGGCAGGCCAAGCTCGCGATCTGACCCGCCGCTCAGCGGCGCCGGCCACGCAGCTCCGCGAGCAGGTTGCGCCAGGCGGTTTTCTCGCGGGCGGGCGTGAACGCCGGCGCGAGGTCTCGCGAGGCCTGCCGGAGCGCGAGCAGGAAGCTCTCGTCGCGCTCGCACCGTCGCAGGAGCCGCGCGAGCGCCGCGGGATCGCCCTCGCGGAACAGTCCCGGGTGACCGGAGCCGAGCAGCCCCACGTTCCCGGGCACGCGCGTCGCGAGGATCGGCACGCCGCGGACGATCGCTTCCGACACGACGTTGGCGCCGCCCTCGGATCGCGAGGGGACGATGAGCGCGTCGCACTCGTCGAGCAGGCGCAGGGCGCTGGCGTGGGGCAGCGGTCCGAGCCATCGCCACCGCGCGCAGCGCTCCTCCGCGCGGCGCGCGCGCGCCACCCACGGGCCCGTGCCGTCGCCAGCGTGCACGACCCGCCAGCGTGAGGTCTCGGGCAGGAGCCGCAGCGCGCGTGCCGGGAGCAGGGGGGCCTTCACTGGCCGGAGATGCGCGAGGACGCAGGCCCGCAGGCCGTCATCGCGATCGACGCGCCGGGCGCGCGCACGAGCCCCGCTCCGTCCGCGCTCGGCGGACTGGCGGATGATGCGCACGCGCGGGCGCAAGCCGCGCGGAAGGTCCGCCGCGACCCCATCGTGGAGCCCGACGATCACGTCAGCGGCGGCGCAGGCCCGGTGCGGAAGCCGGGACTGACTCCAGTCCTCGTAGAGGTCGGTTCCGCCGAGCGCGACGACGAGCGGGCGCTCCGCGTGGCGGGCACGGAAGGCCAGCGCGGACCGGCCGCTCTTCCGCGCGTGCAGCGCGATGAGCACGTCGCACGGCTCGCCCTCCCACGCGGTCTTGACGCGGACCGCGGCGCCGAGGTCGGCGAGCAGGCGCTGCCACCGGAGCGCGGTTCGCATGTTGCCCGAGAGCGGGCCGGCGTCCGGCGGCGCCACGATCAGCAGGTCCACGGGCGGCAGCATGGCACGACGCCGGCGAGCCGGGGTGCCTTGACACGGGCGAGAGGCGGCGGGAGCATGGGGCACGCGGACCATCGGCCGAGGGGCGCGCGGCGCGCCCTGCCGGTCCACCTTCCGCGGCACGGGGGCAACATGCGTCCCACCGCAACGGCTCTCCTGCTCGTGGTCAGCTTGCTGACAGCGAGCGCCCGACCGGCCCGCGCCTGCCCGGGCGACTGCGACGGCAACGGCACCGTCACGCTCGCCGAGTTCGCGGCGATGAGGGCGGCGCTCCTGGGCGCGCCGCTGCCCTGTGCCGCGGCCGACGCGGACGGCAATGGACGCGTGACGACGCGGGATCTCGTGATGGCGCTCGCGGCCGTCGCGGCGAGCGCGCAAGCGGGCGACTGCACGCTGCAGGTCGAGCTCACCGGACGCGTGCTGCTCGTCGGGGGCGCGCCCGTGGCGGGCGCGACCGTGCGCGCCATGCTCCCCGCGGGCGCCCCCGCCACGGCGCCGCGCGGGGCGCTCAACGCGGACGGCAAGCCGCTGCCCGCGGCGGCGCCTGCCGGTCGCGCGCGCTTGCTGTCGCTCCCGCCGGGCGTGCCCACGGCGGCGGACGGGACGTTCACGCTCGTCGTGAACGGCGTGGCGATCCCGCAGAGCATCGCCGTGACGGTCGAAGCGCAGCCCGCAGGCGGTCCGGTGCTGACGGGCGCGCGCACGGTCCAGGTTGCGAGCGTCGCGATGGCTGTCGGCGACGTCGTCCTGCCCAATCCCGCGACCAGCAAGCTGGACCTGGCGGGAGGCGGCGGCTCGTCCGCGTCGGGCGATGTCGTCGTGTCGGGAGTGCCGGGCACGGTGACCGACATGTACGGCGCGTCCTTCGATCCCGACGCGGACGTGGACGCGTTCCCCGGTGATTTCACCGAACTCGGCAAGTTCCCCCTCGACTCCGCGGGCTTCCAGTTCGTCACGGCGCTCGACGCCAGCGGGAACCCCGTGACGCAGCTCGACAGCGCGGCGCTGGTGCAGGGCAAGTTCGCGTCGAGCCAGCTCCCGACGATTCAGGACGCCGTGCCGGGGACCGATCGCATCGAGGTGCCCATCTACACGTACGACGAGACCGCCCAGCAGTGGACGTACCAGGGGATGGGCTGGATTCAGGACGAGAACGGAACGATCCTGCCGGAGGCGGCGCTCCCGTCCGTTCAGGCGGACACCATTGGCGGCAAGCTCTACGCGACCTACACGACCACGCACTTCTCGTGGTTCAACGTGGACTACCCGTACATCGGGCCATGGCATCTCGGACGGATGCCGGCGGCGCTGCGCAACACGGACTGCACGTTCCGCGCGTTGCGCCTCGCGACCGAGATCCTTCGCGGCGCGCGCGGGCAGTTCGCGTTCGCTCTCGTCAACAGCGAGGGCGCCCCCTCGCTGAATGACGAGCTCCCCGATGGCTCCGGGCCGTGGATCCAGGTGTTTCCGGGCGAGGTGACGGAGCGCGAGGCCATGCTCGGGCGCTACACCGGCGACGCCGCGCTCGGGGGGCGCGAGGATCAGATCGATGTCTCCGATCTGCCATGGGCCTGGTGCGATGAGCCCGGCCAGCGCGACCACGTCGTGTTGCTGCTCGCGGCCATCATCCTGCACGAGACGGCGCACTGGAAGGACGACCGCTTCAAGTTCCCCGGTTCCGACGAGGGCCTCCTCGGGCCGGGCGACACGCGCGGCGACGAGGGCGATTTCGTCGAGCGCCTGATCTTCGGCGGCCGCCTCGAGCCGGCGCCCGACGGCAGCGGCTTGCTGCTTGATGGCGCGCTGCTGTCGCCTGCCGACGTCGCGCTCCTGCTCCAGCCGTGGAACTGGCCGGCGCCCCCGGCGCCGCCGCTCGCGGCGCCCGTGCTGCCGTCGAGCCCGCTCAGCATCGCCGTCCACGCGTTGTCCGATGGCGCGGCGGTCGGGGAGTCCTTCCCGGTGGAGGTGACGTACACGAACGATTCGGCCTCGCCCATCGCCGTCGTCGTGGACGGGCGGCTCGAGGATCTGCCGCTGCGGTTCGACCTCACGCACGGACCGACCGGCCAGCCCGTCGGCTTCCTCGGACCCGAAACGAAGACGCTCCTGCTCCCCGCTGCCGCGACCGTGATCCAGCCCGGCGCGTCGGAGATGCGGGTGGTGGACCTCGTGCTCGACGGGCAGGGACAGCCCGTGCTGTACGCCCTGCGGCAGCCGGGGACCACCTGTGGCCGCGCCAAGTTCGCCATGGGCGGTGGCCAGCCCGACATCGAGTCGAACGAGTTCTGCTTCGATCTCGCGCCCGGAGGAAGCATCGCCGGCGTCGTCCGCCGCGCCGAGGACGGGAGCTCCATTGCCGGCGCGACGGTCGAGGTCTTCAAGGGACAGGTCCGCACGGGCGGGACCGTCACGGACACGGGCGGGGCGTTCTTCATCGAGGGCCTGCCGCCTGGGCCGTGCCGCGTCGAGGCCGCGGCGCCGGGGTTCCTGCGGGGGCAGCGCACGGACCTCGCAATCACGGCGGGAGAAACCACGTTCAACGCGGACGTCGCGCTGTCGAGCCTTCTGGCCGCCGGGCAGATGCGCTGCGTGCTCAGCTGGGGCCAGGCGCCGTCGGACCTGGACCTGCACCTGTGGCTGCCTCCCGACGAGCCGTACCACGTGTACTACGGCCGGCGCGGGCAGCTGGACGCATGTCCGTTCGCCGCCCTCGATGTTGATCACACGCAAGGCTTCGGCCCCGAGACGGTCACCATCACGCAGCGCATCGGGAACGGCCAGTACGTCGTCATGGTGCGCAACTACTCCGGCAGTCCGCCGCTCGCCGGCAGCGGAGCGCGCGTGGATGTCTTCGACTCGACAGGGCTCATCGCCGCGTTCACGGCGCCGCTCTCGGGATCGGGCGCCGACTGGGCCGTTCTCGAGGTGGACGCCCAGACCGGGGCGATCACCGAACTCGGGACGATCGAGCTGTCGGTGGAGCCCTACGGCGACACTGCCGCCGCGTGCCCGGAGGAGGACTGCTTCACGTCCGGCGACGAGGATGGCGATGGCCTCGCCGACTGCGCCGATCCGGACTGTGCCTTCGCCTGGCCGTGCTCGGAAGGCGCGAACTGTCACGACGACGTGGACAACGATGGCGATGGGTTCGTGGACTGTGACGATCCCGACTGCGTCGAACAGTGCGACGAGTCGTGGCAGTGCCACGATGACGTGGACAACGACGGCGACGGCCTCGTGGACTGCGCCGATCCGGACTGCGCCAGCGGCTGCGACGAGTCGCTGAACTGCGACGACGGGCTGGACAACGATGGCGACGGCCTCGTGGACTGCCTGGATCCGGACTGCCCCTGCGGCTGACGCCGACGGGGCGGGCGGCGCGCCGCGATGCCGTTGCGGATACCATCGCGGCCATGAAGACGCTCCTGTCGCTCCTGATGAGCCACTTCAAGACGCGCGCGCACCGGCGGAATCTCCGTGCACTCGTGCGGTTCCTGTGCGTGCTGGCGGCGATGGTCCTGGTCTACAGCCTGGGCTTCCACTTCCTCATGGCGCGCGAGGGTCACGACCATAGCTGGCTCACGGGCGTCTACTGGACGCTCACCGTCATGTCCACGCTCGGCTTCGGCGACATCACGTTCCACACGGACGCCGGTCGCGTCTTCTCGGTGGTCGTGCTGCTCTCGGGCATCGTTTTCCTGCTCGTGCTGCTGCCGTTCACCTTCATCGAGTTCTTCTACGAGCCGTGGATGAAGGCCCAGGCGGCCGCGCGCGTGCCGCGGTCGGTGAAGCCCGAGACGAGCGGCCACGTGCTGCTCACCAAGTACGGTCCGGTGGGCGCGGCTCTGGTCAAGCGGCTGGAGCAGTTCGGGTATCCCCACGTGCTGGTCCTGCCCGAGCTCGACGAGGCGATCCGGCTGCACGACGAGGGCCTCACCGTGGTCGTGGGGGATCTCGACGATCCCGAGACATGGAAGCGGGCGCGGGCGGATCAGGCGGCGCTCGCGTTCACCACGCGATCAGACATGGCCAACACGAACGTCGTCTTCACGATCCGCGAGGTTGCTCCAGACGTGCCCATCGTGGCCACGGCGCACCGCCGCGGCGCGCGCGAGGTGCTGCGACTCGCCGGATGCACGCGCGTGTTCGAGCTGCCCGTGATGCTCGGCGAGATGCTCGCGCGGCGCACGCGTGGCGGCAGCCGCGTGACGCATGTCATCGGCCAGTTCGACGATCTGCTCATCGCCGAGGTCAACGCCTGCGAGACGCCTCTCGTGGGTCAGTCACTGCAGGAAGCGGGACTCCGGGCGCTGACGGGAGTGGGCGTTGTCGGAGCATGGGAGCGCGGCAAGTTCGCGATCGCGCGACCCGAAACCATCGTCGGCGAGCACACGGTCCTGGTCATCGTGGGGTCGGCGGAGCAACTCGGCCGCCTGGACGCGGTCTGCCGCCCGCCGGAGTCCGTCGGGCCGGACGGCAAGCCGGAGTCCGCCGCCGCCCATCCCACGCCGGTGGTGATTCTCGGCGGCGGGCGCGTGGGGCGCGCGACCGCGGACGCGCTGGCCGAGCGGGGTCTCGAGAGCCGGATCGTCGAGCAGGAAGCGGATCGCATCCGAGATCTGTCCGTGGCGGTGCACGGCGACGCGACCGATCCCGCGACGCTGCGGAAGGCGGGGATCCTGTCCACGTCGGCCGTGATCGTGACGACGCACGACGATGACACCAACATCTACCTGACGCTGTTCTGCCGCAAGCTCCGCCCGGACGCGCAGATCATCAGCCGTGCGACGCTGGAGAGGAACGTGCCGACGCTCCATCGAGCGGGCGCGGACTCGGTGATCTCGTACGCCTCGATGGGCGCCTCGGCCGTCTTCAACATGCTCGAGCGCAGCGACATCGTCATGGTGGCCGAGGGGCTGGACGTCTTCAGGGTGCAGGTGCCCGCCGACCTCGCCGGCAGGCGCATCAACGAGCTGGCGTTGCGGCAGGAAACGGGCTGCAGCATCGTGGGGATGGAGGCGGACGGCAAGACCCAGATCAATCCGGATCCCGCCTCGGCCATTCCCGAGAAGGGCTGGCTCACGCTCATCGGAACCGTCGCTGCCGAGCGAGCCTTCCTCACGCTCTACCCGCAAGCCGACACCCGCACCAAGAAGCCCTGACCTCCGCCTGGCCCCCCAGAGCCGCCCCGACCGAGGCGGGGAAACCGGCTGGTTTCAGTCCGCATGCACTCGCGCAGCGAGTGGCGGGAAGGGGAGCCGAGGGAGGGCCGCCCCGACCGAGGCGGGGAAACCGGCTGGTTTCCCCGTCAGTTAGAAAGACAGGGCCGCCCCGACCGAGGCGGGGAAACCGGCTGGTTTCCCCATCAGTTAGCTAGAACGCGCTCGGCAGGATTCGAACCTGCGGCCGCCAGGTTCGAAGCCTGGTGCTCTATCCAGCTGAGCTACGAGCGCTTGGATGATCCGTCGGGCCGGAGATTCACAGCCCGAGGTCCGCGGGGGACTTGCCGAGGAAGGAGGCGTAGGCCTCCAGATCCTCGCGGGTCTTGTGGACGACGAAGGCCAGCACGGCGGCGTCGTCCATCAGGCCGAACAGCGGAAGGATGTCCGGCACGAGGTCGAAGGGGCTGAGGAAGTACAGCAGGGCGACGCCGATCGCGGACAGCGTGCCCGCCGGGAAGTCATACTTGCCGTGCCACCAGGCGGACAGCATGTCGTAGAGCGCCTTGGCTCGCAGCGCGAGCTTGACGACCCACTTGAGCGCGCTCTCCTTGAGCATGTCGGCCTTGGACATGCCGCGGTCGAGGATCTTGCGCGCGCGCTCGCGCGACAGCGGGTCCGCGGTGCGCGCCGAGACGGGCTTGCGCGCGGCCGGCTTGCGCGCGGCCGGCTTGCGCGCGGCCGGCTTGCGCGCGGCGGGCTTGCGCGCCGCCGGCTTGCGCCCGGCGGCCTCGCGTGCCGCTGGCTGGGCGCGAGGGCGCGGTGTCGTCGCGGGAGCTGTCTTCTTGCGGGGGGGCATGGCGCGATTCTACCGCGCCTCGAGGAGGAGCGCGCGCAGGTCATCCACCGTGGCGGTCGTCGCGTCCGCGCCCGCGGCCACCAGCTCGTCGACCGGACGGTAACCCCACAGCACGCCGATCGTCGCGACACCGGCCGCGAGACCGGACGCGATGTCCGTCGTGCCGTCTCCCACCATGACTGCGTCCTCGGGCCTGGCGCCGAGCGCGTCGAGAACGGCGCGGACATGCCACGGGGACGGCTTGCGCTCGCGGGCGAGCTCGGGCCCGATGATCGCGCTCATGCTGCGCGCGAGATCCAGCCCCTCGAGGATCCGCGTGGCGAACTCCGTCGGCTTGTTGGTCACGACCGCGAGCTGGCGTCCCGCCGCCGCGAGGTCGCGCACGAGAGCGTCCATGCCCGGATAGGGGGTCGTTCGCACGAGGCAGCGCTGCTCGTAGGCCGCGCGGAATGACGCCATCGCATCGGGGGGCGGCGCGCCCTGCCGCGCCTCGAACGCGCGACGGACGAGCATGGCGGCGCCGTCGCCGATCATGGCGCGGACATCGTCGTCGCCGAGGGGCGCGAGCGAGCAGCCGGCGAGCATGGCGTTGACGGCGTCGGCGAGATCGCCCGCGGAGTCCACGAGCGTTCCGTCGAGATCCAGCAGGATGGCCCTGCGGCGGGCGAGTGAGATCACGGGCGGCGACCCATGCGATCCGAGTGCGGTCCGCTTGAAAGGAAACGGCCCGCGGGTGGTGATCCCGCGGGCCGCCTCGTGAGCGCCTGCGCGGCGCCCGGGTAGATCAGAACGTGAGGCGCAGGCCCATCTCGAGCGTCCGCGGGTTCTGCCACGCGTTGGACGTGCCCCAGCGCGACGGAGCCAGGGTCCCGCGGCTGTCGTTGGGATCGCTAGTGATCTTGCCCGTCACGGCGTTTGCGTTCGTGAAGTTCGTGATCGTGCCCAGCAGGGTCAGACGGACGCGGTCGGTGGCGCCGAAGTCGAAGTGCTTCCGCACCTCGGTGTCCAGCGTGTAGAGCGAGGGCAGGCGGTTCGTGCCACGGGGATCCAGGAAGGTCACGCCGTAGAAGGCGTCCGCCGGGCGCGTCCGCTCGAAGGGCACCCCCGTGCGGTAGGACAGGTCATACCCGATGGTCCACTTCTTGGGCAGGTTCACCCAGCCATAGACGCGCACGCGCAGCTTGGCGTCCGTGGACAGATACCCGTAGCGGTTGACCACGTGATCCGGGTTGACGTCCCAGTCCGATCCGAGGCCCTGCGTGTACTCGACGTTGCCCTTCGCCTGGGAAATGGTCGCGGTGGCCGTGAACTGGCCGCGCCGGTGGTTCCAGCCGTACTCGAACTCGAGGCCCTTGTACTCGCGCCGGAGGTCGCCGATGTTGCGGATGGCGTACTGGCCGGAGCCCGCGGGGAACTCCTCGTCCTCGATGATGTTCTCGGTCTCGTTCAGGACGAGGCGTCCGGCGAACTTCATCGGGCGCTTGAAGCGACGCTCGTAGCCGAGGACGAACTCGTCCAGGTGCGTCGCCTCGAGGCCCGGATCCACGGTCGAGCCGCTCGGGCCGCCGGTCGAACCGACGTAGACGAAGAGGTCCTCAACCGTCCCGTTCCCGTTGTAGTCGGCGCCGTAAAGGCTCTCGTTGCGGAAGTAGTCCTGCGTGGAGGCGCGCGTGTTGACCGCGTTGGGGATCGTCAGGATGCCCGGGTGCATGCGGCGCGAGAGGGACCACGAGAGCTTGTGGTTGCCGTCGTCCTTCAGGTCGTACGACATGCCCAGCCGGGGCTGGACCATGGAGACGTCCACGACGGTGGTCTTGTCGTCACGCTTGGACTCGGCCGAATCCCAGCGCAGGCCGTAATCGAGGCTCCAGCGGCCTCGCGTCCACGTGTCCTGCACGTAGAGGCTGGTGTTGCGGCCCGGGTTGGTGGTCGCGCCGGCCGCGTTCTCGCGGATGATCTGCCGCACGTTGTCCGGGTAGCCGTCAGCATTGGCGTCGGCCGACAGGCAGGTCGGATCGCCCGTGCAGCCATTCGTCGTCCAGCTCTCGCCGTTGGGCGTGTAGGACTCGAAGCCGAGGCCCGTCTTCTGCGTGTCGAAGCCGAACTTGACCAGGTGGTCGCTGACCCCCGAGCTCCACGACCGCTGCACCTGGATCGCCCACTGATCGTTGCTGCGCGTCGAGAACTGGGCGTTGCCGAAGTTCTGGAAGGCGTAGCCCGTGAAGCGATCCGTGGCCGCGGGGAGCCCCGAGTCCACCATCGGATAGGAGTCGAGAGCGCTCTCGTACCAGCCGGCGAGGAACGACAGCGCCCAGTTGTCCGTGAGCTGGCCCGTGTAGTTCAGCTTGTAGAACTCGGCGCCCTGCGACTGGAAGCGCGTGGCGGTGCGGTCCACGAGCGCGCTGGCGTTGGCGTTGCTGATCTCGGCGGGATCCTCCGTGAACTGGAACGCGAGTCGGTGGCCCGACTTGGGCTCCCACGTCAGCTTCGCGAGGTTCGCGTGCCCCGTGAACTGGCGCGAGTAGTCCGTGCCGGCCACGCCGCGCTCGGTCACGTTGTCCTCGTACGACAGCGCGAACCAGAGCTTGTCCTTGACGATGGGGCCCGTGAGCGTGCCGGAGAGCTTCCGGAACTCCGCCGGCAGCGAGTCGTTGAAGTGCGGCGAGTTCGTGACCATGTGTTCGTCGTAGTACCGCAGGTCGAACGAGCCCTGGATTTCGTTCGTGCCGGACTTCGTGACCTGATTGATGAGGCCGCCCGTCGCGCCGCCGTACTCGGCCTGGAAGCCGCCCGTGATGACCTCGAGCTGGTCAATGATGTCGAAGTTCGTGAGCAGGCCGAAGGTGCCGGTGACGGGGTCCGTCGTGTTCACGCCGTCGATCGTGTAGGAGTTCTCGCCGAGCGTGGCGCCGTGGACGCTCGGGTTGCCGCCGCCGCCGACCACGCCGGGGGCCTTGGCCAGAGCCGACAGGTAGCTGCGCGAGCCCGAGCCGAGCTGCACTTCCTGCAGCTGCTTCGACGTCAGCACCGTGGCGGTCTTGCTGTCGCGGAAGTCCACCTCGGTGTTGGTGCGCTCGGTCGGCGCCGTGACTTCGATGGTCTCTTCCATGACCGGCTGCAGCACCACGCGCACCGAGGCCTGCTGTCCGAGGCCCACGGCGATGGCCGCTTCCTCGTGCTGGTTGAATCCCGCGGCGGCGATGGTGACGTCGAAGTCGCCCGGCGGAAGCAGCAGGAAGCGAGCCTTGCCGAACTGATCCGTCTTGCGCTCCTGGCCGCCGGGAACCTTGCCGGACCTGATGGTCACGGTGGCGCCCGCGATCGCCGCGCCGGAGGCGTCGGTGACCTCGAAGAGGAGCGAACCGGTCTGCGACTGGGCTCTGGCGGCGGGCGCGATCGCGAGCGCTGCAACGATGCCTGCCAGGAGGAGGAAGATTCTTGACGCGTTCACGGGTGTCTCCTCGCCACGCCGCTCTTCATGAGCGCCGGGGTCTCGAGCCGGGAGGGAGGGGCGCCGGACGGAGCGTGGCGCACGTGACGGAACCTGGGGGCCGACTCGGAAGGCGCGATTCTGCTAGGACGGCGCTGCGCGTGCAAGAGCGGGATGCGGGTCACGGGACACGCCTTGGTCTGGCGTTCGAGAACCGTCCGGCGCCCACAGCATCAGAAAGACCCGTTCCGCCACGCCCCCATGAACAGAGAGGCCGGCCCCGTGCCCGGAGCCGGCCTCGAAAGAACCTCGCGCCGAAGCGCCGGGCTCACCCGATCAGAAGGTCCACTTCACGCCGAAGCGAACGGACCGCGGAGCGCTGTAGTTGAGAGCTCGGAGGTAGTCCGGGTTCGGCGCCCCGTTCGCGACCTGGTCAAGAAGCTCGGCATAGTCGGCCGGCGAGCTCACCGAGGAGGCGTTGTCCACGGCGAAATCATGATCGGTGGCGTAGGTGTGGTTGAGCACGTTGAAGATGTCCATGCTCAGCGTGATCTTCGACTCGTACCGGGTCGCGAGCTTGAAGTGCTTCCCGAAGCCCGCATCCAGCGTCCACTCGGTCGGGGTCCGGCCGAGCGAGCCCCGCCGCGAGAGCTGGACCTCGCCCTCATTGCCGTAGACGGGGTGGCTGGCCAGCTCGAGCTTGGGGATGCCCGACTGCAGGACCCCGCGGCCGTTCAGGAACCAGCCGTTCGCCCAGTTCCGGAAGCCGAAGATCTGGAAGCGGTGCGTGCGATCCGTGTTGAGGGGGCCGTTCGAGTAAGTCTCGTAGAAGGCGGGCTCCGCCGCGTAGTCGTAGAGCGACGTCAGGTTGGGATCAGACTGACCGTTGTCGTTCCTGAAGAGCCCCTCGTAGTTCCCCTCGAGCCGCGAGAGCGTGTACTGGAAGTTGAGGAACCACCGGTCGTCGGCCTGGCGCGTGACCTCGAGGACCATCGCCTTGTACTTGCGCTCGGGATCGGCGAAGTACCCCACGCCACCGGGGAGCTCTGCGCCGCGGATGTTCGTCATGACGTAGCCGCACGTCTCGGCCGTGCCGAGGATGTCCTCGTTCTGGCTTCCTGGCTGGAGGATGGCGAGCAACTCGCTCCAGTTGCCGATGTGCATGGTCCCGGCGCCGAGCGCGGCGCAAATCGCGGGATCGGCGTTGATCGCGATGTCCTCGAGGATCCTGCCCAGCTTGCGGTAGTGGGCCTCGCCCTTGATCTTCCAGCGCTCGTTCTGGCCGACGAGCTGCTCGTATCCGAGGACGAGGCCATCCGTGAACGAGTTCCTCGTGCCGGGCACGACGTCGTCAGCCTCGCCACCGATTTCGCTGTAGGTCCCGGGAACGAGCGAGGTCTGGTCACGGTCGTAGTACACGGCGTCAATGCCGGTCTCCGGCGAGAACACGCGCACGGCCATGTCCAGGGGGATCTTCTCGTAGAAGCGGCCGACATGCCCGTACAGCTTCGAAGCGCCCCGCCCCGTGTGATCCCACGAGAAGCCGACGCGCGGCGAGATCTCCGAGGGGAACGTGTACTTGATCTCCTCGCCCTCGATGCTCTGCCGCTCCCAGCGCAGGCCGTAAATCAGGTGCAGGTCCGGCGTGATGGACCAGTCATCCTGCACGAACACGTGCGTGTAGTCCGACGCGGTGTCCTTGACGGGGTCGGTCACGAGGCCGCGCAGCGCGTAGTAGACGATTGCCTCGTCGGGCACCGTGTCGCCGTCCGTGTCCATGGTTTCGGTCACGCCGGGATCGCTCACGCCGACGCCGAAGTCGGACCCGAGCCAGCGCAGCGCCGTCGTGCCGGTCGTCGTGAAGCTGCCGGTGTCGGTGACGGCGCCGGGACCCGTCCGGTCGGTCGCGGCGCCATACGTGATGCGCTCCGTGCCGATGCCGTACCGGATCTCGTGATTGCCGACGATGTTCGTGAACTTGGCGCTGTACTGATCGTTCTTGGACGTGCTCGTTTCGAAGAAGCCGATGCCTCCCTGGACGCCCACCGGCCCCGTGCCGAGCAGGAGCGGAACGTAGTCGAGGATCCGGTTCTGGTCGAACTCGGCCGCGAACTTCTCGTCGAACGTGTTCTTGGCGGTGGCCACCTGCGCCTGGACAAGGAAGGTGGGCCGGAACTGGCCCTGGTACTTGAGGGAGAAGTTCTCGTAGCCGTAGTCGAGAGACGAGAACTGCTTGCGCGTGTCCTGAACGAGCGTGCTGCTGCCCCGGGCGAAGGTGTTGTTCGTCTTCGTGGGGTCGCCGAAGGCCGACAGGTCGAGGCGGTGGTCCGGGTCCACCTGGAACGTGATCTTGCCCGACCAGTTCATGGACTCGTCTTCGCGCGTGAGGGGACCCTCGTTGTAGAGGAGGAAGTCGGGGACCCCGTTGGCGTCGCGATCGGTGAAGGGCGCGCGGCGCGTCGTGCGGACCGTGCTCGGGTTGATGCCGAGCCAGAAGAAGACCTTGTCCTTCACGATCGGTCCGCCAATGTCGGCGCCAAAGTCCATGCGCTCGACGCCGAGGTTCGGCCCGATGTCGAGGCTCGAGAGCTGCGGCGTGCGGCGCGTCGCTTCCAGGCCGTCGGGCGACCAGTAGCCGGACAGGCTCCCGGTCCATTCGTTGCTGCCCGACTTCGTCACGAGGTTGACGATGCCGCCCATGGCCTGGCCGTACTCCGGAGCGAAGCCGCCGGTGATGACCTGCGTCTCCTGGACGAAGTTGAAGTTGATGCCCGTTCCCTGCGATCCGTGGATGATCGAGTAGCCGCCGAGGGCGCCATAGCCGGCATTCGTCACGTTCACGCCGTCGAAGACGTACTGGTTCTCGAGGCCTGACGATCCGGAGACCGACGGATTGGCCGTGCCCGTGCCACCGCCGGACTTCACGCCCGGCGCGAGGAACACGACGCTCGAGATGTTGCGCCCGAGGGGGAGCTGTTCGGCGATCTCCGTCGGGATGTTGGCGCCCGTGGACTGGACGTTCATGTTGATCGGTGGCGCGGCCATCTCGGCGGGAGCCACGACGTCCATCGTCTCTTCCATCACTGGCGGGAGCACGTAGCGCCGGTTGACGCGCTGGCCCAGCCCGACGGCCAGGCCATCGTCCTGGATGGTCTGGTGGCCGGCGGCCGACACGGCGACGGAGTAGCTGCCGGGAGTCAGGAACGCCAGCAGGAAGCGACCCTGCGAGTCGGTCGTCGCCTCGCGCGTGCCGCGATCCGACGTGACGCTGACGCGGGCTCCCGCGAGCGGCGTGCCGCTTGCGCCCACGACGGTTCCACCGATGCTTCCGGTGGTTTCCTGAGCGATGGCGAAAGAGGGGATCAGGCAAGCGACCAGGGCCAGCAGCAGGCCGACATTCAGCCAGCGACGCATGAAGAGACTCCTCGGACGCGCTTGTCGCGCGCGTGACGGCCGCGATGCCGTGAACGGCGGCATCGCGCACCCTTCGTCCGGCTCGCGGACTCTAGTTAACAGGTGAGCGAGCGCATCATGTCGGCGCGCCATTCCGAATTCCAGCGTGAACCCGGGTCGCATCCAGGACCCGACTGACGCGTCGAACGACAAGCGAACGAGAGATGTCCCGGCGGGTCCGAGCGGAGGATCCCGGTCGCCGTGGGGGGCGCTGCCGGGCCCGGGGCCTCGGCCGGACGTGGGCGGTGCTAGGCTCTGCGCCTCTCAGTTTCGGGGCGTGGCGCAGTCCGGTAGCGCGTCTGCTTTGGGAGCAGAGGGTCGCCCGTTCGAATCGGGCCGCCCCGAACCCTTCTTCATCCTGGCCCCACGTCCCGAAGCTTGCCTGCTTCGGGCGTGCCGACCGAGCGCAGCGCATGACGCACGACCACGCCCACCCCCACGGCTTCGGCGCCGACCGGCACCTTCACGATGGCCGCGCGGACGGCCTCGAGCCTCTGTCGCCACTCGATCCCGAGGCCGCCACGTCGTGCGACGCGCTCCTCGACGCGATGAGTCGCACGTCGTTTTCGGGGCGCAGCCTGGGCGAAGCCGGAGAGATCCTCTTCGACCTGACGCGCGACGAGGACTCGTTTGTCGTCTGCACGCTGTCGGGCGCGATGACCGTGGCCAAGATGGGCCTCGTCATCTGCCGGATGATCGAGTGGGGGATGATCGATTGCGTCGTCTCCACCGGCGCGCTCATGGCCCACGGCCTGTCCGAGGCCGTCGGGTTGACGCACTACAAGGTCCCCCACGGCGCCTCCGACGGGAGCCTGTTCGAGAAGGGCTACAACCGCGTCTACGACACGCTCGAGATGGAGCAGAACCTGAACGATGTCGAGCGATTCGTGCGCGAGGCGCTCGATCGCCTGCCGCCTGACGCCACGCTCTCGTCCGAGATCTTCTGTCGAACGGTCGGACAGCTCCTCTCGGAGAAGGCGGAGGGACTCGGCGTGCTCCGTTCGGCCTACGAGCATGGCGTGCCCGTCTTCGTTCCGGCGTTCACGGATTCCGAGATCGGGCTCGATGTCGCCACCTGGGCCATGCGCCGGGCACGGGAAAAGCAGCCCGAGCGCGACGTGTTCAGCGTGGTCCCCGCGTTCAACCCCTATCTCGACCTCGTGTCGTACGCCAGGCTGATGAAGGATCGCCCGAAGCTCGGCATCTTCACGATCGGCGGTGGCGTGCCGCGCAACTGGGCCCAGCAGGTGGCGCCCTTCTACGACATCATGGGGCTCCGGCTCGGCGTGGAGATGACGCCGCCGCGCTTCCGCCGAGGCATCCGCATCTGTCCCGAGCCCGTCCACTGGGGCGGGCTGTCCGGCTGCACCTACTCCGAAGGCGTGTCGTGGGGCAAGTTCTTGCCGGAGAGCGAGGGGGGCCGCTATGCCGAGGTGCACGCGGACGCGACGGTCGCGTGGCCGCTGCTCGTTCGCGGCGTCATCGAGCGCCTGCAGTCGGCGGGTGTCGCGAAGCGAAAGCCCGTGCGATGAAGCGCGAGGGTTCGAAGCGCGGGCGGAAGGTCCTGGCGCTCGCCGTCGTCGTGGCCGCGGTCGCCGTCGCGGCCTGGTGGTTCATCCGGTCGAGGGATCGGGCGGAGCGTCCGGCGCCCGGGCCGGCCCGGGGTCGAGGATCTCGCGCGCGCGGTCCACGGCGGCCGCCAGGGTGACGGAGCAGGGCGTGCAGTTCGAACCGCAGCACGCCCGCCAGCGGTCGTCCGTCTCGTCCATCAGCGACTCGACGATGCCGGCGAACGCCGGGTCGAGGCCCGCTTCGGCACAGGCCTGAGTCACGGCTTGCGCTCGCGACGGGGGAGCGATCATCGGTGGGCTCCTCGGGCTCCGCGCCGAGGACGTCCCGGCCGGACGCGAGAGGATGCCATGCCGGCCGCGCCCGGCATGCGATCGCCGCGCGCCCGCCTGTTGATATCGTTGAGCGGATGAGCACCTGGCGCCGCCACCCGATCGGATCTGTCTTTGCTGGCGTGCCGCCGGCGGTGCTGGCCATCCTCGGCGCTTGCCTGCTGATCTGGTTCATCGAGGTGGCGACGATCCGGGCGTGGGGAACGTGGACCTCGTGGCTCGCGCTGGGGCGCGACGGGCTCATGGCCGGCAAGGTCTGGCAGCTCGTCACGTACCAGTTCCTGCACGATCCCCGGGGCGTCGCGCACCTGCTGTTCAACGCGATCGGCCTCTTCATGTTCGGACGCGCGCTGGAACAGAGGTGGGGAACGGCCGGGTTCGTGCGGTACTACCTGGCCTGCGGCGTCGGCGGCGGCCTCGCGTACGTGCTCGTCGCGGCCCTGCTCGGCGATCGGGGAACGGTCGTGGGTGCCTCCGGGGCGGTCCTCGGGCTCGCGATCGCGTTCGCGCTCATCTGGCCCAACGCCACGTTCCTGGTCTTCTTCGTGCTGCCGATCCAGGCGCGTCACGCCGTCGTGATCTTCGTCTTGCTGGATCTCATGTTTGCCTGGGTGGGAGCGATGGGCGGGCAGGCCACCGGCGCCGTGGCGCATCTCGGAGGGCTCGCGACCGGATGGCTCTACCTCGCGCATGCGTACAGGCTGCGCGGTCTCGGCGCGCGCGCGCGGGGGTTGCCGGCCAGCGCGCGGCGGTGGTGGCGCCGGCGGAGGATGACCGTCGCCGACCAGGACTTCGACTCGTGGCTTCGCAAGAACGACGACGACGTCCGGCACTGATTCTCGCCGCGCTCCTGTCGCTCGCGGCGGGGGTCCGCGGCGAGGATGCGCCCCTGCCGCCCCTCGATCTCGACGAGGAGTGGCGCTGGGTCTCGTTCGGCGAGGAAGCCGGCCTGCCGGTCGGCCGCCCGCTCGACCTCGTGGAGGCTCGCGACGGGACGCCGTGGGCGGTGACCACGGCGGGCGCGGCCTGGTTCGACGGCCACGAGTGGATCGCCGAGCGTTGCGCGAGCCCGGCGCCCTGTCCGAACCCCGGGGTCATCGTGCCGTTCGGTCCGCACGGCTGCGCCGGGTACACGGACGCGGGCCTCACGGTGTACGAGCCGGGCAGCCACGCGCATCTGACGCCCAGGATGGACGGAGAGCCGGTCACGATCTTTGACGTGGCCGACCGTGGCGAGCTCCTGCTGCTGCGCGCCCGCGTCGGCGACGGGCCGACGAGGCTCATGATCGTGGACCCGGCGCATCCGGAGGAGTGCCAGGTCGAGCCGCGCTTCGGGGACGTGCACCAGATCGTGGGTGGCGACGGGGGCACCGTGCTCGTGGCGAGCGATCTGGGCGTCACGCTTCTCGAGAGCGGAACCAGCCGGCTGCTGCTGCCGGCGCAGCATCATCGCTATCTCGTGCGCTCGTTCGCCCGCGAAGGCACGAGCATCCTGATCTCCGTGATCGCGCCACCGGGTGTTCGGGGGACGGTCCGCATCACGGCGGATGGCCAGGCCGTTCGGGAGGCGGACGAAGTCATGCTGCTCGAGGCTCTCCCGGACGGCGACACGCTTGCGATCACCGACCTGGGCGTTGCGATGGTGGGGCGAGGCGGGACGTGGCGGCCGGTGGGTGGCGCGAGGGACGAACTGTTTTCCGTGGCCGCGGCTGTCGCGCGCCCCGATGGCGATCTCTGGCTCGTGTCGGACGCCGGGGTCCAGCTCTTCCGTCGCTCCTCGCGCATGTGGAAGACGCGTCGTTTTCCGGGCGCCGACGCGCGCAACCACGTGTCGGACATCCTCATCAGGAAAGACGGATCGATCTGGCTCGCGACGGTCGGTGGCGTCGTTGTTCTCCATGCGGACGGCGCCGTCGAGACGATCGACCGCGCGCCGTCCGGCCCGCTCACGTTGCTCACCACGATCGCCGAGGACGCCTGGGGCCGCGTCTGGGTCGGCAGCGGCAGCTCCTGGCTTGGCGTGATGAGGCTCGACGAACACGGAGAGTGGCGGCGGTTCGGGCCAGAGGATGGCCTCGACCTTCGCCGGGTTCACGGCGTGAGGACCCTGGCGGATGGCTCGACGTGGTTTCTCGGCCTGCCCGACGAGCCGCAGCCCGAAGATGTCGCCCTTCCCTGCGTCTTCCGGATGACGGGCGAGGACACGTTCGAGGAAATGCGCCCGCCGGGAGGTTTCCGGCAGTCGCGCGCGTACGATGTCGCGCTGCTCCCGGACGGCGCGGCCTGCATCGGAACCTCGGACGGCGCGTGGATTCACCGCGAGGGTCAGTGGGAGAGGCTGGACACGGGCGGTTCCCTCGGTCGCGGTCGCGTGTTCGCGCTCGCCGCCGACAGGGATGGCCGCCTCGTCCTGGCGAATCAGTGGTCGGGCCTCGGCGTGCGCGACACGGACGGCGCGCTGCGGTGGCTGACGCGCGCGGATGGTCTTGCGGACGACGATGTCTGGGACGTGGCCGTGGACGATCGCGGGCGCATCTGGGCATCCACGCGCGGAGGTCTCAGCGTGGTGGACGGCGAGCGCATCACGAGCTGGCGCGCGGGGTCCGGGCTTCCGAACTCGCGTCTGTGGCCGGTGGTGGTGGACGGCGATCGCATCCTGGTCGGGAGCCTGGGCGGCGGGCTCGGCGTCCTCGATCTCGACGAGGTGGCGCACGCGCCGATCCGCGTGGACGTGCAGCTGGCGCTGGCGCAGGACCGCGACGCGCTGGTGCGCTGGCGCGCGCTTTCGCTCCTGGGCGACCTGCGCGCGCGCGCCATCCCGACGCGCTGGCGGCTCGACGGCGGGCCATGGTCGGGCTGGTCGCGCGACCGCGAGGTCTGGCTTCACGACCTCGCTCCGGGCGAGCACCGCGTGGATGTCGAGGCCCACGGGTTGTTCGCTGACGACGAGCCGTCCGGGGGCTCGGCGCTCATCCGCGTGCCTCTGCCCTCGTGGAGGCAGGCCCCGTTCCTGGCGCTCCTGGCGGGGTCAGCCGCCGCTGTGGCCGGGGGCGCGGCGTTTCTCACGCGGCAATCCGTGCGCGAGCGACGGGCTCTCGTCGCGAGCGAGCGCCGGTATCGGCAGCTCGTGGAGAACGCGACCGATGTCGTTTTCTCGCTCGACGGCGAGGGTCGCCTGGAGTGGGCCAACGCCGCCGGAGCGCAGCTCATGGGCATCGAGCGTGGCCAGATGGTCGGGCGGTCGATCACGGACACGCTCCTGCCGTCGTCCGTGGCCGTCACCCGCGAGGCGCTCGCGCGCTGCCGGATGACGGGCGAGGTCATGACGTTCGAGGTTCAGGCGCAGCATGCTGGCGGCGCGCAGCGCATCGTCGAGGTCACGGTCGGACCGGCGCCCGACGGACCGCGCACGGGATGGCAGGGCATCGCCCGAGACATCACCGACCGCCGGCGACGCGAAGCCGATCGCCAGCGCGCCGAGCGCCTCGAGAGCCTCGGACTCGTGGCCGGCGGCATGGCTCACGACGTGAACAACGTCCTGGCCGGCGTGGTGGGCCATGCCGGGCTGGCCCTGACCGAGATCCCCGAGGGCTCGGCGGCGCGATCGCGTCTCGTCGAGATCGAGCGCGCGGCCATGCACTGCGCCGAGATCGCGCGCCACGTCCTGGACTATGCGGGGCGGGGCAAGTTCGCGTCCGCTCCCGTGGACGTCGCCGCGACGGTGAGCCGGGCGGTCGCGATCTGCGAGGCGGGAGGGCGGGACGGTCGCGTCGGGGTTCAGGCCGAACCGGGGTTGCCGCTGGTCGAGGGCGATGCCGGGCAGATCGAGCGCGTGGTCGTGAATCTCATCCGGAATGCGCTCCAGGCCATGACGGGGACTGCCGGCCAGGTGAACGTGCGCCTTGCGAAGGCCGCGCCCGATGCCGTGGCGCGGATCGAGGGAGCGTGCTGGGGCCGGCGCCCGGACGGTCCGGCGGTGCTGATCGAGGTCGCCGACTCCGGGCACGGCATGGACGACGAAGCGCTGGCCCGCGCGTTCGACCCGTTCTTCACCACGCGCAAGGAAGGTCGCGGTCTCGGACTCGCCGCCGCGCTCGGCGTCGTGCGCGTTCACGGTGGCTGCATCATCGTCAGCAGCGCGGCGGGGCGAGGCACGACGTTCACGGTCGCGCTCCCGGTGATGGGCGCGGAGGAACCGAGTTGAACGACAGGAGGTCCGCATGATCACGCTGCGAGCGTCCGCTGATCGCGGGCACTTCGACCACGGCTGGCTCGATGCGCGGCACTCGTTCTCGTTCGGCGAGTACAGCGATCCCCGTCATGACGGCTTCCGCTCGCTGCGGGTCCTGAACGAAGATCGCGTGCAGCCGGGGCGCGGCTTCCCGACGCACGGCCATGCCGACATGGAGATCCTCTCGTTCGTGATCGCGGGAGCCCTGAGTCACCAGGACTCGATGGGGAACGGATCGGTGATCCGTCCGGGCGATGTCCAGCGCATGAGCGCGGGAACCGGCGTGACGCACTCCGAGCGGAACGACTCCGCCAGCGAGATCACCCACCTGCTCCAGGTGTGGATCCGGCCGGAGCGGCGCGGGCTCCGGCCATCCTACGAGCAGCGGACATTCCCCGAGGCCGAGCGGCGGAACGCCCTGCGGCTGGTCGCGTCGCCGGACGGCAGGGACTCATCAGTCACGGTGGCGCAGGATGTGTTCGTGCTGGCCAGCACGCTCGAGCGCGGCGTGGCGGTCGAGCACGCGCTGCGGCCGGGACGGGCGGCGTGGCTTCAGGTGATTCGCGGTCGCGTGGATGCGAACGGCTGCGCGGCGACCGCTGGCGACGGCGTTGCCTTCACGGACGAGGCGAGCGTGCGCGTGACCGCGAGCGAGCCGAGCGAGATCCTGCTCTTCGACCTGGCGTGAGCCGCGCGGGTTGGCCTGACGCGGCGGGTCCGCTCAGTCGGCGCTGCCGCCGTAGTTGCGGATGACGACCTCGGTGACGGGGCCGCGCGCGTCGGCCTTCGAGTTGATGCTCCGCCGCGCCGAGACCTGGGTGATGTCGTGGTCGCGGTAGAGCCGCAGGACCTCGAAGCTCCCCGAGTTCGACAGCATCACGCGGCAGCCACGCCGATCGAGCTGGACGAAGACGTCGCGCAGGAGTTCCTGCTCGCGCTCGCCGAAGCCGTCGCAGGCGTAGGCCGTGAAGGTGGATGTCGCCGAGACCGGCACGTACGGCGGATCGAAGTAGACGAAGTCGCCCTCGCGCGCGCGATCGAGCACCGACGCGAACGGCGCGGCCAGGATGTCAGCGCCGCGCAGGGCCGCGCTACACGCCTGGAGTTGCGCCGCGCTCGGGACGCTCGGCCTGACGGTGCTCTGGCGCCCCACGGGAACGTTGAAGTGGCCGGACTTGTTCACGCGGAAGAGCCCGTTGAACCCGGTCTTGTTCAGGTAGATGAGAAGGGCGGCGCGCTCGAGCGGCGGCAGGCCGGGCGAGTTGAAACGCTCGCGCTCGCGGTAGAAGGCGTCGCTGTCATGGACCGCGATGAGCTCCGCGAGCCGGGCCGCGAGGGCCTCGGGCTCATCGCGCACGCATTGCCAGGTCAGGACGAGATCCTCATTGAGATCCGAGAGCACGGCGCGGCCCGTGATGAAGCCCGTCCGGCGCAGGTGAAAGTACATCGCGCCGGCTCCGACGAACGGTTCGTGGTACGTCGCGAGCGAGGAGAGGCGCGGGAGCAAGGGCTGATAAGCGTCGAGCAGCTGCGTCTTGCCCCCCGCCCACTTCAGAAACGGGCGAGCGGCGAGGTCGTCTGCGGCAATCCGAGGCATGCGCTCAGGATACCGCGAGACGCGGACGCTGGCGCGCGGTCATCGCGCGATCTCGCGCGCGCGCGCCGGGAAGTCGGTCACGATCCCGTCCACGCCCAGCGTGACGAGGCGCCGGATTTCCGGTTCGTCGTTGGCCGTCCAGCAGCGCACGCGGAGGGCCGCCACGCGGCAGCGGTCCACGAGATCCGCCGTCGCCAGGGCGCACGCCGGGTGAAGTCCCTCGGCCTTCATGGCCAGGGCCGCCGCGACGGGATCTCCGGACGTGCGGGCATCCACGATGTAGGCCCGCGCGATGTCGGGCGCCTGGTCGAGCGCGAGTCGCATGACGGGGGCGTGGAAGGACGAGACGACCGCGTCGTCGTGGATTCCGTGGCGCCGGAGCGCGGAGATCACGAGCGGAAGCGTCAGGGCGCCGTCCGCGCCGGAGCCCTTGACCTCGGCGTTGACGAGCGCGCGGCGGCCGATCGCCTCGAGCGCTTCGTCCAGCGATGGAACGAAGCAGCCGGGTCGGCCGAGAACCGCGCCGACATCGATCGCGCGCATCTCGTCCAGCGCGTGCCGGCTCACGCTCCGCCCGCGCGCGCCGGGCACGAAGCGCTCCACCGTCAGGTCGTGGAACACGACCGCGTGCCCATCGATCGTCCGTCGCACGTCGAACTCGACGCGATCCGCCCCTGCCTCGATGGCGGCCTCGAACGACGCGATCGTGTTCTCGGGCGCGGTCCCGGCCGAACCTCGATGGCCGATGATCTCGCCGCGCCAGCTCACGACGCGCCGCCGGAATCGTCGCGGCGCGCGAGGCGGATGGCGGCCAGCCTCGCCGCTCCGAATGCCGATCGATGCTCGGAGAGATCGGCGGCAGGCTCGAAGCGCCTGGGCGCCTGGAGCGAGAGCGTGGGCGCCGGAGCGCCCATCGCCGTGGCGAGCACGGTCGCGATGCCCTCGGTCGTCGCCTCGGGGTTGCCGCGCACGATGGCGGGCCGGCCCGTGGCGTCGGCGATGGCCTGCGAGACGCACGGCAGGAGCGAGAGCGATCCCGAGAGCGCGAGCTCACGCACTTGCAGGCCGGCGGCGGACATGAAGTCAAGAATGTCCGCCACGAGGAACGCCACGCCCCGCACGGCGCCCGCGACCATGTCGGCTCGCGTCGTGGACTCGTCCCATCCCATGACCGCGGCGCGCGCGCTGGATTCCCACCACGGGGCGCCCAGGCCAGCCCACGCCGGCACGACGATCGCGGGACGCGTCGCGGAGGCGATCAGCGCGTCGAGGTCGTCGTCGTCGCGGAGCACGCCGAGGTCCCGGAGCCTGTCGAGCGCCGAGCCCGCGGAGTTCACGGTGCCCTCGATGAAGTAGGAGCGCGGCTTGTTCGCGTCCGCGCGCGCGAGGCCCGCGAGCAGGCCCGGAGCGAACGTGGGCTCGGACGCGGCCGGCAGCAGCACGAAGCCGCCGGTGCCCAGCTGCACGAGCGCCTGGCCGGGCGCGAGGTCGCCCGCGCCGACGAGCGCGGCCTGCTGGTCGCCGAGCATGGCGCGAATCGGAAGGCGCAGGGCGCCGACGCGCGCGTCGCCGAACATGCCGTCGGTCGGGCGCACCTGGGGAAGCGCGTTCGCGGGAATGCCGGCCGCGTCGAGCAGATCCGGATCCCAGTCGAGGCTTCGCAGGTCCATCAAGAGCATGCGCTGGGCGTTCGTCGGATCGGTGGCGAAGCACTCGCCCCTCGAGAGCTTCCACGCGATGAACGTGCCGAGCGTGGCCGCGCACAGCCGTCCCGCGTCGGCGGCCTTCCGCGCTTCCGGCCAGTTCCGGAGCGCCCACGCGATCTTCGGCGCGCCGTAGTGGGGCGACGCGGGAAGGCCCGTGCGCTGCTGGAGATCGGGAACGCGTTTCGCGAGACGCTGCGCTTGCTCCGAAGCGCGCGCGTCGCGCCAGGAAAGCGCTGGCCCGAACGGCTGGCCCGTCTCGCGATCCCACAGGACGACCGTGGACCGCTGATGCGCGATGCCCATCACGACGGGCTCGCCCGTCGCGAGGTGCGAGCCGGCCTCCGCGATCACGTCCGCGCATGCCGCGAGGAGCAGGCGCGGATCCTGTTCGGCGCGGCCTGGCGCTGGGAAGTGAAGCTCGAGCTCGCGACGCGCGAGGGCCAGGAGCCGGCCGTCGCGGAACAGCGCGGCGCGGGCGACCGACGTGCCGAGATCGAGGGCGATGAGGGCGGGCGATGTGGTCACGCGCGGGGCTCCGGGGTCGGCCAAGGGTAGCGCGGGCGGGCCGGTGGCGGCTGGGGGAGGGCCACCCCGCATTCCGGGCGCGCCTTGCCCGCGGCAGGCGGGCAGGTCATCCTTGGTGCTTCTGGACCAGCCTTGAATCCCCCGGGATCGCGCTCCGTCCAATGCCTGGAGGTTCGACATGTCCGTGAAGAAGTTCGCGCAAGGTTTCCCGGTGGTGCTGTCGCTTGCCGTGGCGAGCGTGGTGGTGTTGTCCGGCTGCAAGAGCAAGGAGCAGGCTGCCCCCGAGCCAGCCCCCGCCGCGACCACCGCGGCGACGGATGAGTGGGCCTGGGCGGACGCCCCCGCGTCCACCACGGCTCCCGCTCCCACCCCGGCTCCCGTGGCCGACACCGCGAGCCGCGATGTCACGCAGCAGCGCCCCATCTCCTCGCCCCCGCCCGCGGCCTCCAAGCCTGCCGCGCCGAAGCCCGCTGCGACGACGAGCCGCGCGCCCAAGGAGCCGCAGAGCCGGTTCGAGGATCCGCCGGACGATGACGCGCCCGCGGCGCCCGCGCCCGCGCCCGCTCCGCGCACGGTGTCGTACACCGCGGCGACGGGCGGCTCGATCGAGGTCAAGCTCGACCAGGCGCTCGACTCGGCAACCGCCGTGGCCGGACAGACTGTCAGCGCGACGCTCGCCATGGACCTCACCGATGGTGCGGGCAACGTCGTGCTGCCTCGCGGCACGCGCATGACCGGCACCGTGACGGAGGCCGTCTCCGCCAAGAAGGTGCAGAAGAAGTCGGCGCTCGCGTTCCAGTTCACGCAGGCCGAGCTTCCCGACGGCACGCGGGTGGCCATGGCCGCCGGCAAGCGCGTCGAGGGCAAGGGCTACACGAAGAAGGACGGCGCGATCATCGGCGGCTCGGCCGCTGGCGGCGCGCTGCTCGGCCAGATTCTCGGTGGCGACACCGAGGCGACGGCCGCGGGCGCCGTCGTGGGCGGCGCCATCGGCACCGGCGTCGCGATGTCCCGCAAGGGCGAGGACGTGCAGATCGCCGCCGGCACGTCGCTGGAGCTGACGCTCGAGCGGCCCGTCACCGTCGAGCGTCCCGTCCCCGGCACGGCCACCGCGCGGTGAAGCGCGGACTGCAGCGCGCGCCATGAACATCGTTCATGGCGCGCCGCATGCCTGCGGCACGTCCGCGAGGCGGCCGATTCAGGACAGACGGGCCGGCCGCGGGGTCGGCCCGGCCTGCGTGCGGTAATATCCGCGCCCTTCGGCCTTTCCCCGAGGCTGAGCCGGGTGCGGAGTTTCCATGGCTTGCTCGCGATTCGCTCGACTGCATGAACACGTTGCCGCCGCAGGCGGCGCCGACGGCGGCGGAGGGCGGTTGCCGTTCGCGATGCCCGGCGCGCCCCGGCGCTTCGCGCGCGACCGCGAGATCGACATCCGTCACGTCGTCCTCGACCTGACGCTGGATTTCGACGCCCGCGGCCTTCGCGGCCGCGTCACGCACCACCTCGCGCCGCTCCGGCCGGGGGTGCGCGAGATCGGCCTGGACGCCGTCGAGATGACCATCGAGAGTGTCACGCTCGGCACGAAGGCCGTCGCGTGGCGGCACGACGGGCGGCGCCTGAGCATCCGGCTCGAGGAGCCTCTGCGCGAGGGACGCGAGGTCAAGCTGACCGTGACGTACGAGTGCACGCCGCGGCGCGGCCTGTACTTCATCGCGCCCGACCAAGCGCATCCCGATCGCGTCGCGCATGCCTGGAGCCAGGGGCAGGACGAGGACTCGCGGCACTGGTGGCCGGTGTTCGACTACCCGAACGAGAAGGCCAGCACCGAGATGATCGCTCGCGTGCCGAAGGGCCTCGTCGCCATCAGCAACGGGCAGCTCCTGTCGCACAAGGATCGGGGGCGGCACGCGGTCTGGCACTGGAAGCAGGAGATGCCGCACGTGCCGTACCTCGTGACGCTCGTGGCGGGGCCGTTCGAGAGCTTCGACATGAAGGGCGCCGTGCCCATGCGCACGTGGTTCCTTCCCGGTCGCGAGGCCGAGGCGCGGCGCTGCGTCAAGGACACGCCGCGCATGCTCAAGCTATTCTCCGACCTGACCGGCGTGCCGTACCCGTACGAGAAGTACGACCAGGTCTTCGTGCAGCAGTTCATCTTCGGCGGCATGGAGAACACGACGGCCACGACGCTCACGGACCTGGTCCTGCATGACCGCCGGGCGGCGCTCGACTACACGTGCGAGGACCTCATCTCTCACGAGCTCGCGCACCAGTGGTGGGGCGATCTCGTGACCTGTCGCGACTGGTCGCAGGGCTGGCTCAACGAGGGGTTCGCGACCTGGCTCGAGGTCGTGTGGAAGGAGCACGCGCGCGGGCCCGAGGAGGCCTTCATGCTGCGCGCGGAGCTGCGCGAGCAGTACATGGACGAGGACGAGCGCTACCGGCGCCCGATCGCCTGCCGGACGTACGACGACCCGATCGAGCTCTTCGACGCTCACCTGTACCAGAAGGCCGCGTGCGTGCTCGAGATGCTCCGCCGCGATCTCGGCGACGACCTGTTCTGGCGCGCCGTGAACGACTACCTGCAAGCGCATCGCGGCGGCAGCGTCGAGACCGACGACTTGCGAAGGGCCGTCGAGCGGTCGAGCGGGCGGAACCTCGAGCGGTTCTTCGAGCAGTGGATCGCCTCCACGGGCTTCCCCGAGCTCGAGATCTCGACTTCGTGGAACGAGGAGCGCTCCGAGCTTCAGGTGACGGTCGCGCAGACTCAAGGGGGCGAGGGGACGCCCGAGGCGTTCGAGCTGCCCCTCGACCTGAGGTTCCTGGCGGGGAAGGGCGACGGCGAGGACGCTTGGCTCGAGCGCGCGGTGCGCGTGACGCGGCGTCGCGAGTCGTTCGCGTTCGCCATGCCCGCCGAGCCCCGGGCGGTCGTGGTCGATCCGCACGACGTCGTTCTCAAGACCATGAGCTTCGACCGGCCCGTCGCCGCGCTCGAGACCTGCGCGAAGAGCGCGCCCTGGGCGCCGGCGCGCGCCGAGGCCTGCGGGCCGCTCGGCAAGGATGGCTCGGCGCGCGCGGTGTCGTGCCTGAGGAGCGTGCTCGAGAGCGAGGACTTCTGGGGCGTGCGCGCGGCGGCGGCCAAGGCGCTGGGCGTGGCTCGCGGCGAGCAGGCCCTCGAGGCGCTCATCGCGCGCCTGTCCGATCCCCATCCGAAGGTGCGCCGCGCGGTCGTGGCCGCGCTCGGCAAGTTCCGCGAGCTCGCGGCCTTCACCGCGCTCGAGGATGTCCTGGCCAACGGCGACGAGTCGTACTTCGTCGAGGCGGAGGCGGCGACCTCGATCGGCAGGACGCAGCGGCTCGACGCCCTGCGCGTCCTGCGCGACGCCCTCGCGAGCAAGGCGCCGGGCTGGAACGAGGTCGTTCGCTGTGGCGTCCTGGCGGGGCTGGGGCACGTGGCGCACGAGCATCGCGAGGAGGCCATTGCCGCCGTGCTGCCGTGGACGGAGCCCGGGCGCTTCGTGCGCACGCGGGTGGCGGCGATCGGCGCGCTCGGCCGGCTCGGCGAGGACCACGCGCTGGCGCTCGAGCGTCTCGAGAGGCTGTGCGAGGACGACGAGTTCCGCGTGGGCCTCGCGGCGGCCGAGGCCCTCGCGCGCGTCGGCGGGCAGCGATCGCGATCCGCGCTCGGCCGGATGGCATCCACGGCGCTGGATGGCCGCATGAAGCGCGCGGCGCGGGTGGCGCTGCGTCGCATTGACGAGCGGGAGCCCGCGCTCGCGCGGCGGCTGAGCGCCGACCTGGCCGAGATCGCCGCCGAGAATCGCAAGCTGCGCGATCGGCTGGAGCGGCTCGAGTCGCGCCTGTCCGCGAGCGAGTGATCGCGGCTCCATGCGCCTGCGCCTCGCGTTCAGCCCGGATGCCGACGATGCCTTCATGTTCTACGGCATCTCCTGCGGGGCCGTGTCCACCGAGGGCCTGGTCATCGAGCACGCCGAGGAGGACATCGAGACGCTGAACGCCAGGGCGGACGGCGGCGACCTGGACGTCACCGCGATCTCGTTCGCCGCATGGCCGCGCCTCGCCGAGCGGTACGACCTGCTGTCGGTCGGCTCATCCTTCGGCCTGCGCACGGGCCCGCGCGTCGTGGCGCGCGAGCCGCTGGCGCTCGCGGATCTCGCGGGGCGGACGGTGGCGATTCCCGGCGAGCGCACGACCGCGGCGCTCCTGCTGGCGCTTGCCGCGCCCGGCGCCGTGGCGCGGCCGATGTTCTTCGAGCGCATCCCGGAAGCCGTGGCGGCCGGCGAGGTCGAGGCGGGCGTCGTGATCCACGAGGGGCAGCTCACCTGGCAGCGGCATGCCCTGCGGCTCGTGGCCGACTTCGGCGAGTGGTGGCATGCCGAGGCGGGCGGCCTGCCGCTGCCGCTGGGCGCGAACGCCATTCGGCGCGACCTGCCGGCCGAGGTCGTGGCGACCTTCGCGCGCGTGCTGCGACGCAGCATCGAGCACGCGCGCAGCCATCGCGAGGACGCGATCCGGCGCGCGCTCAAGCACGGGCGCGGCCTCTCCTGGGACGAGGGACTCCGCTACGTGGACATGTACGTCAACGACCTGTCGCTGGACCCCGGCCCCGAGGGGCGCGCCGCGGTCGTCGATCTCTACGCCCGCGCCGTGCGCGCGGGGCGCCTGCCCGAGGCCGCCTCGCTCGCCCCGCGCTGGGCGCCGTGATCATCCCTTGCCGAGGAGCCTGCGGACGGTCGCGCGCGTGACGTGTCCCGCGACGGCGGGGTTCTCCTTCAGGCGGCGCAGCGAGTACTCGTACCAGCGCTCGCCGTACGGCACGTAGACGCGCACGCGGTAGCCCGCGGCGGTCAGGATGGCCCGCAGCTCGTCCTCGACGCCCAGGAGCATCTCGTACTCGAAGAGCTCGGGCGCCACGCGCAGCTCGGCCGCGAGGCGCTGCGCTTCCCAGACGAGGAGCTCGTCGTGCGTCGCGACGCCCACGTGGCAGCCGGCGCTCCAGAGCGTCTTCAGCGTGAACGCGAAGTTGCGCTGGACGATCTCGCGATCCTGCCAGGCGATCGCTCGCGGCTCGCGGTAGATGCCCTTGCACAGGCGCACGCTGACGCCGGGCGCCGCGATGGCGGCGGCGTCCGCGGGCGTGCGGCGGAGCATCGCCTGCAGGACGGGCCCCACGTTGCGGTAGCCCTCCTTGCGCGCTCGCCGGAAGATGTCCAGCGTGGCGGACGTGCAGGACGAGTCCTCCATGTCAATGCGCACGAAGCTGTCGCGCACGCGCGCTTCCTCGCAGACGGCGAGGAGGTTGCGCAGGCAGGTCGCCTCGTCGAGCTTGAGGCCGAGCGCCGTGAGCTTGACCGAGATGTTGCCGTCGAGCCGCCGGGACGCCATCTCGCGCAGGAGCTGCGCGTAGGCGTCGCGGGTCGCGGCGGCCTCGGTCTCGCGGGTGATGTCCTCGCCCAGGACATCCACGGTCGCGCACGCGCCCTCGGCGTTCAGCCGCTTGACGCACGCGAGCGCGTCCTCGATGCGCGTGCCGGCCACGTAGCGGCTGGCCACGAGATGCACGGCGCGGCGGGGGAGCGCCGGCAGCAAGGCCACGATCGCCCGGTTCAGGAACTCCACCCGGACCTCGCTGGTGAGCGGCTACTCGGCTTCGTCTTCGTCGTCGTCGCGAACCCGGAGCATGCCGCGATCCGCCAGCTCCTGGCAGGGGAGGCAGTAGGTCGCCCACGGAATGGCCTTGAGGCGCTTCTCCTCGATGTCCTCGCCGCACTCGTCGCAGGTGCCGAAGGTCCCTTCCTTCACGGCGAGCAGCGCGCGGTCCACGGCGACGAGCTGCTTGCGCTCGAGGTCGCTCAGGGAGAAGAGGAACTCCTTCGTGTAGGAGCTCACCGCGTAGTCGATGTAGTCCTTGTCGTCCTCGTCGGTGTCCTCGGCGCTGCGGCTGCGCACCTGCTCCACGTCCATGACCAGTTGCTCGCGCTTCTCCGTGAGCAGCTGCTTGAAGCGATCCAGTTGCTGGCGGTTCAAGGTGGAAACTCCTGCGGGGGGGCGGGTCTCCGGGGCCGATCCGGCCCGGAAGGGCGCGAAATCTACCATGGGGCCCGGGGAGCGACAACGATCAGGCCCCGGAGGCGCCGCTCCCGCCGCGTCCGGCCGCGGGCGCTTGATCCCCGCGGGGGAGTCGGGGACGATGCGCGCCCATGTCTTCAGCCCCCTCCGCTCGCCCCGGGCCCGCCGGCCGGACCCTGCCCGCCGCGCCTCGGCGGCGGGCCGCGCGCCGTGCGGCCGTGGTCCTTCCGTGCGCGCTGGGATGGCTCCTGCTGGCGGCGCCGGGCTGCCGTCCGCCGCCGCGCGCGGAGGGCGCCGGGATCCTCGTTCACGCGGCCGCGTCGCTGACCGACGTCCTGGCCGAGGCCGGTGAGATCCGCGCCCGCGAGACCGGCCAGCGCGTGCGCGTGAACGCCGGAGCGTCCAACCAGGTGGCCCGGCAGGTCGCCGCTGGCGCGCCCGGCGACATCCTCTTCACCGCCGACGACGCCAGCATGGACGCGGCGCAGCGCGCGGGCGCGGTGGATCCCGCGACGCGCCGCGTGCTGCTGTCCAACCGCCTCGTCGTCGTCGTGCGGGCGGACGCGCCGTTTCGCGTGGCCGCGGTCGGGGACCTCGCCGCGGAGGCCGTGCGCCGCGTGGCCATCGCCGATCCCGCCGCCGTTCCCGCGGGCGCCTACGCGCGCGAGCGGCTGCAACGCGCGGGCGTCTGGGACGCGATCGCGCCGAAGCTCCTGCCCGTCGAGAACGTCCGCGCCGCCGTGGCGGCCGTCGCGGCCGGCAGCGCCGCGGCGGGCCTCGCGTACCGCACCGATGTCAGCGCGTCGCCGGAGCTGCGCATCGCCTGCGACATCCCCGAGCTGGGCGCCCCGCGCATCCAGTACCCGGTGGCCGTGATGACCCGTTCCGCCGATCCCGGCGCGGCGGCGGCCTTCATTGACTTCCTCGGCGCGCCGGTGGCGCGGGCGATCTTCGAGAAGCACGGCTTCGTGGTCATCGAGGACGGGGCCGTCGCCGCGCCATGAACGACATGGCCGGACTCGTGCTGTTCACGGCGCTGGTCGCGCTGCTCGCGACGGTGCTGGTGGCGCCGCCCGCGACGGCCGTGGGCTGGGCGCTGGCCCGGCGCCGCGTGCCCGCCCGCGCGCTCGTCGAGGTTCTCGTGCTGCTGCCGCTGGTGCTGCCGCCGGTGGCGACGGGGCTCATCCTGCTGCGCCTGCTCGGCCGACAGGGCCCGGTCGGCGCGGCGGTGTCCTCCGTGTTCGGCACGGACATCGCGTTCACGTGGCGCGCGGTGGCGATCGCGATGGCCGTGATGGCGTTTCCGATCTTCGTGCTGACGGCGCGCTCGGCGTTCGAGGCGGTGGATCCGCGGCTCGAGCAGGTGGCCGCCACGCTCGGCGCCTCGCCCGCGCGGGTGTTCTTCCGCGTGACGCTGCCGCTGGCGTGGCAGGGCCTGCTCGGCGCCGGGCTCCTCGCGTTCGCGCGGGCGCTCGGCGAGTTCGGCGCGACGGTTCTCGTCGCGGGCGCCATTCCCGGCGAGACCATGACGGTCGCGACCGCGATCTGGCAGCGCGTCCAGATCGGCGATGACGCTGGCGCCACCCGGCTCATGGCCATCTCGCTCGTGCTCGCGCTGATCGCCACGGCGTCCGCCGGCGCGCTCGCGCGGCGGGGGCGGGCGGCTCGCGCGGCGGGGGCGGTGCGCCCGTGAGCGTCTCGCTGAGCGAGGTGCGCGTCGTGCGCGACGACTTCACGCTGGACGTGAGCGTCGTGATGGCGGCGCGATGCACGGCGCTCCTGGGTCCGTCGGGCTCGGGCAAGACGACGCTGCTCGAGTGCGTCGCGGGCTTGCTGCGCCCCGATCGAGGCCGGGTCGAGATGGACGGCGAGGTCGTGAGCGACGCGGTCACGGGCGCGTTCGTGCCGGCGCGCCGGCGTCGCGTCGGCTACGTCCCGCAGGAAGGAGCGCTGTTTCCGCACCTGGACGTGCGACGCAACCTCGCGTTCGGCGCGCCCTCCGGCGATGACGCCGGCGTGGAGCGCATGGCCGGGCTCCTCGGCATCGGCGATCGACTGGACCGGCGCATCGGATCGCTCTCGGGCGGCGAGCAGCGGCGCGTGGCGCTCGGGCGGGCGCTCCTCGCGCGTCCGCGGCTGCTGCTTCTCGACGAGCCGCTGACCGGGCTCGACCGCGCGCTCAAGGCGCGCGCGCTCGAACTCCTCGCGCGCGTGCGGGACGACCTGCGCGTGCCGATGCTGCTCGTCACGCACGACGAGGACGAGGCCGCGAGCCTCGCGGAGGCCATCGTGCGTCTCGACGCCGGGCGCATCGTCGAGACGTCCATGCCGCGCTGAGGAGCCCCGGCCGCGTGCACGCGCGTAGCGCGTGGCGGGAGGCGGTGAGGAGGGAGGGCCGCCCCGACCGACGAGGGGGGACCGGCTGGTCCCCCCTGCATGAAGGCGAGCCCCGGCCACATGCACGCGCGCAGCGCGTGGCGGGAGGGGGTGAGGAGGGAGGGCCGCCCCGACCGACGAGGGGGGACCGGCTGGTCCCCCCTGCATGAACGCGCGGCAGCTCCACCGTGGTGCCCATTCGGTTGCGGCCGTGCCGCGCTGTGAATCCGCGGGATCCTGGCGGGACCGCCGGCGTGCCCCGCGTCGCCGTCGCCCCGGGGCGCGCAACGAACGCCCGCCGCCGTGCTGCTCAGCGTGGCGGACGGGCTGGTCTCGGTGGGGCCGATGGGCCCCCGGCCGCTCAGGCGTGAACAGTCACGTTGTGGCGGAGATACCCGCGGAACTTGAGCGCGCCGCCGTCCGGGAGTGCTTTTCACGCCCCAGCCCCCGGCTCAGCCCCGTCGCCATGAGCTGGCTCGTCCCCGAGTCCTGGGCGAGGGGGGCTCGAGCTTGAGAAACCATGGTTGATCCCGAACGAACGCTATTCAACAGAAACTCATTTCCGTTTATTATCTGAGGGCGATGGTCAACCCCAGTTCATCAGCGCGCGCCGGGCGGCTGATCAAGCAGCCCACGGGCTACAGGGCCTTCGAGCCGAGAGCCCTGCCGCCCGAGCCCCCCATCCGTCTCGACGGCGAGCTGGCCGTGGCGCTTGCGGAGGCAGAGCGCGCCCTCGGCCGCCTGGACGGCATCGCGACGACGTTGCCCAACCCGGATCTCTTCGTCTCGATCCACGTGCGGCGCGAGGCTGTCCTCAGCTCGCAGATCGAGGGCACGCAGGCCTCGCTCTCGGACATCCTGCAGGCGGAGGCTGGCGGCAAGGTCGCGGCGCGCGATGTCGGCGACGTCGTCCGGTACGTCGCCGCCATGAACCACGGCCTGGCGCGCCTGCCGAAGCTGCCGCTGTCGCTGCGGCTGATCCGGGAAGTGCATGGTGAGCTCATGAAGGGGCAGCGCGGGGGACAGATCCTGCCCGGCGAGTTCCGCACGACGCAGAACTGGATCGGCCCGGAGGGCGCGCCGCTGCAGGAGGCCGCATTCGTGCCTCCGTCGCCGGCAACGTTGATGGAGCACATGGGCGCGCTCGAGAAGTTCTTCCGTGACCGGAAGCTGCCGCTGCTCGTGCAGGCTGCCCTGGCACACGCCCAGTTCGAAACCATCCACCCGTTCGTGGACGGCAACGGACGCGTCGGTCGCCTCTTGATCACGCTGCTGCTTTGCGAGCGGGGCGCGCTGGCGCAGCCGTTGCTCTATCTCAGCCTCTTTCTGAAGGCGCACCGCGCCGAATACTACGAGCGCCTGCAAGCCATCCGCACGCACGGAGACTGGGAGTCATGGATCGCGTTCTTCCTGCGCGGCGTGCGCGAGACGGCGGACGAGTCCGCGCGCGTGGCGCGACGCGTGCTCGAACTGCGGGAGAAGGACCGCGCTCTCATCGGAAGAGAAGGCAAGGCTGCGGCGAACCTGGGGCGCATCCACGATCACCTGTTTCGGAGTCCCTACTGCACGATCGACACCGTGGCCGAGACGCTGGATCTCACCGCTGCGGGCGTCGGCAAGCTGGTCGAGCGCCTGCAGCGGATGGGCATCCTCGTCGAAATCACGGGCAGGAAGCGCGACCGCATGTTCGCGTACCAGCCCTACCTCGCGCTGTTCGGCGAGGTCGGCAGGAAGCGCTGACGATGCCGCCCACTCCGCGACACCATGCCGAATCGCCGATCGGCGGCTCACGCTCGTGAGCAGCGCCAACCTCACGGGCAAGGCGCTCGAGTCGAACGTTGAACTGGGCATCCTGCTGCGAGGCGGCCCGCAGCCCGCGCAGGTCCGACGGCACTGCGGGGATCTCATCGCCGGCCGGCGTCTCGACATCTCGTGACCGCCATCCCCGGCAGCTCGAGTCTGCATGATCAACCTGTCCACGGGATCCGGGCAGGCCCACCTACGGCCAGCGAGCCGAGGAACTTGCTCGGGACGACCAGGCCCGTCCAGCCGGGACGCAGGCTCGCCAGGTGAACGTCCGCCGCCGCGAGCCGGCGCTCGCACTCCGCTTCGGGCGCGAAGCCTGCGAGGCTGACGTTGTCATCGCCAGGCGCGATGGCGGCGCGCAGCGACGAGGTGCTGCGGCGCATGGCCCGAGGCGGGATGGGGCAGGATGATGGGGACATGCGCTTTCTGAGCATTCCCGGTGTCGGCGTCGTGCTGGCCGCGGGCGGCGTGCTGGCGTTCATGCTGGCCGAGCAGCGCCGGCCGCTCCGGCGGCAGGCCGAGCGCCCGGCGCCGCGCGCCACGCGCAACGCGGCGACGTTCGGCCTGGGGCAGCTGGTCGCGGCGCCCCTGCGGTTCGTCCTGCTCCTGCCCGTGCTCCACCTCGTGCAGCGCGAGGGCTTCGCCCTGGCCGGGCTCACCGCGCTGCCGCTGGCGGCGCGCGTGGTCGTCGGCGTCATCCTCCTGGACGCGACGCTGTGGATCTGGCACGTCCTCAACCACCGCGTGCCGTTCCTCTGGCGCTTCCACGCGGCGCACCACGCCGACCTCGACATGGACGCGTCCACGGCGCTGCGCTTCCACTTCGGCGAGCTGGCGCTCTCGGTCATCTGGCGCGCGGCGCAGGTCTTCGTGCTGGGCATCGAGCCGGTCACGCTGGCCGTGTGGGAAGGCCTGACGCTGCTCGCGTCGCTCTTCCACCACGCGAACCTGGACCTCGGCGCCCGCCTCGACGGCGCGATCGCGCCCTGGGTGCCGACCCCACGCCTGCACGGCATCCATCACTCCATCGTGCCGGGCGAGCGCGAGAGCAACTACGGCGTGCTCACCTCGGTCTGGGATCGGCTCATGGGCACCTATCGCCCCGAGACCGACACCGAGGTCGTCGTGGGGCTGGCGGAGGAGCGCGATCCGGGCGGGCTGACGTTCTGGAAGGTGCAGGCCATGCCGTTCCGGCGCGGGGGCGCCACGGGGCCCGTCACTCCTCGGGGATGATCACCCACATGATGATGTAGACCAGGATGCCGGGGAAGGCGGCGGAGAGGACTGACCCGAGCACGTAGAGGACGCGCACGAGCGTCGGGTCCATGCCGAAGCGCTTGGCCAGCCCGCCGCACACCCCGGCGATCATCCTGTCGGTTCGCGATCGGCTCAGCGTGGCCACGGGAGGCTCCTCTCGTCGGGGGGTGGCGGCGCGCGCCGGAGGCGCCGGTCCGAGCTCCGGGCGAGTCACGGGGAGCTTGCCATGCCAACGACCAGGCCGGCGACGAGCTGTCGGGTCCCGGGCGCTTGCCGCCTGTCCGCTTCAGTCCGAGCGGCCCGATGTCGAACATCCTTCGTGCGGGGACGGGGGGAGTCCCGGGAGGCGAAGCGCGGGAGGGTAGGGCGCTCCCCCCGATGATTGGAATTCCTACTCCCTGACGGGAATCGGGACAGCCGGAGTTCCGTCCCTCGACGCCCGAGCTGGCCCCTGCGTGGCCGCTGGACGCCGCATGGCGCGATCTGCACTCCTGGCACCCGGCTTGCTCTCCTGGCCATCAGCACCGCTCGCCAGACCGGCGGCGGAACAGGAGATGGCCGAACATGCCGAACCGTGAGCTGCAGGACCGTCGGGACGAGATCATCCGCGAGAACATGTCGCTGGTGCGCCAGGTGGCCCAGCGCTTTCACGTGGGGCCGAGCTCGCCCGTGGAGATGGCCGACCTCATGCAGCTCGGCGTCATCGGGCTGATCGACGCCTGCGAGAAGTTCGACGACACGAAGGGCACGTCCTTCCAGTCGTACGCGCGCTTCCGCGTTCGCGGCGCCATCCTGGACGGCCTGCGCCACGTGGATTTCCTGCCCCGTTCCGTGCGCCGCAAGCGCCGGGAGCTCATGGCCGCGACGCAGCGGGTCGAGCAGCAGCAGGGCGCGGCCGCGACGAGCGAGAGCATCGCCGAGGAAATGGACCTGGACGCCGACGAGCTGGCGGCGCTCATGGAGAGCGTGCGGGGCGCGAGCCTGTCCTCGGTTGAGGAGATGACGGATCGGGGTTGCGAGGTCGAGCTGGCCGAGGCCATGGGCAACGGCCAGGATCTCACGCCCGAAGCCGAGCTCGAGCGCACGGAGACCCGGCGCCTGGTGTCGGAGGCGATCGGCGGGTTGCCCGAGAAGGAGCGTCTCGTCCTGTCGCTGTACTACTACGAGGACCTCACCATGCGCGAGGTGGGTGACGTGCTGGGCGTGACCGAGAGCCGCGTCTCGCAGCTCCACTCGAAGGCGATTGACCGCCTCCGGGTGCGGATCGGTCCCGCCGTGGCCTTCGTCTGAGCCGGTCCGGACCGCCCTCGGCCGCCGCTCCTCCGGGCTGGGAGGGCCGCGGCGGGCGACGGAATTCCACCCGCTGGCCTAAAGTCCAGGGCTTGGCTGCCGATGATCCAGGGTGATGCGTCCTCACGTTCCCAGCCCAGATCCCGCCGTCCTGCCACCCCGCGAGGCTGTCGCCGCGCCTGACGTCCACGCTCAGCGCCGGGCCCTTCGCGTGCGCCTTCTCCGGGATCTCGTGCAGAACGGCCTCTACCGGGTCCCCGTGGACGACCTGGCGGACCGCCTGCTGCCGCTCCTGCGCCAGGGCTGACACCTGCCGGGGCGCGCTGCGGCGGCGCTACACTCACCCCCATGGCGACCGTCCAGCGCGAGCTTCCCGTCGAGGCCGTCCCGCTCGGCCTGTTGCCGGCAACCTCGCTGCGCGCGCTGTTCGAGGAGGAGCGCCTCGCCTGGCGGCGCCGGCTGCTCTGGGACACGCGCGAGGCCCCGGAGATCGCCCTGCAGGCCGTCGCCTCCCGCCTGCTCGACGGGGCCGCCCTGCGCGCCGGCTCGCGGCTCCTCGGCTTCCTGAGCTTGCAGCCCGGTCGTGGCGTGGCGCGGCCGTGCGGCGCGTGGATCGCGCCCGGCGTGGCGGCGGCCGACGTCGCCCAGCTCGCGCACGCGGCGCTGCGGCGGGTCTCCAGCAAGGCCAGGCTGGAGGGCCAGCTCCTGGCGTTCAGCCAGCAGGACGCGCTCGATGCCGCCATGCGCGCCGCGGGCTGCGCGGTCGAATCGCGCGAGTACCTCATCGCCGATCTCCCGCTCGCGCCGGGCCTCGGTCCCGCGGCCGCGCTGCCCGTGGGGATCCGGCTCGTGCCGGCTGGCGCTGACCTCATGCCGGCCTGCGCGGATGTCCTCGTCGAAGCGCACCGGGGCGGCGTCGAGGCCCGCATCAACGGGTGCTTCCGCACCTCGCGCACCGCGCACGAGTACCTGACCGACCTGGTCGTCGGGTCGGGCTGCGGCGAGCCCTGGCCCGACGTGACCCGGGTGGCCCTTCTGGACGGCGAGGTTGCCGGTTTCTGCGTGGCCACGCGCATAGACGAGCGCGTCGGCCACGTGCCGCAGATCGCGGTGCGGCCGGGCCAGCACGGCGCGGGCATCGGCCGGGCCCTCCTGCGCTCGGCGCTTCACGCGTTCGACGAGCACGGAGCCGCGGCCGTCACGCTGTCGGTGTCCCGCGAGAACGCGCGGGCGCGCGCCTGGTACGCGCGCCTGGGATTCCGGCCGGCCACCGTGTTCGCGGCCTACACGCGGGCGCGCGCCTGACGCGTCCCGGCCTCGCCGGGACCGCGGGCGCCCGCGGCTCGGCCGGGCGCCGACTCGCGCTGGGGCGGCCGTCCGGCTATCATCGCCGCGCCCCGCCCTGCCGAAGTCCCGAGGGCACGCACGGAGACTCCTTCCCATGGCTCTTGCCGCTCACGCCTCCCGACTCCTCGCCGCCTCCCTGGCGCTGACGCTCTGCGCCAGCGCCCACGCCGCGCCCAGCGTCAAGCACGCCTCCACCGCGCGCACGGAGGACCCCCTCGTCGCGGCGACCGATCGCCTCGCCGCCGCGATGGAGCGCGCCGCGACCGCGGCGCCCGACGACTCCACCGCGCGTCGCGAGCGCGCCGCCCTCCTGCACGAGGGGCGCGACCTGTCCACGGAGGCCGCGGTCACGCGGCGCGAGGGCGCCTCGCGGGCAGCCCTGGTGGCGCGCATGGACGCCGTGGCGACGGGCCTCGTCATGATGGCGGATGTCGCCGTCGCCGAGATGGAGGGCGAGGCCTCGCCGGCCGCGTCCGGCCGGCAGCCCTACGCCGCGATCAGCGTGCAGCACTTCCACGATGTCGCCGCGTACGTCATCGCCGTGCTGCGGAACCTGACGGACGCCGAGAAGGCGGAGGCGCGACAGCTCATCCAGGCCGGCGAGGACCTCGTCGCGATGGTGAAGGAGGTCCGCAACACGGATCACGAGGCCCGCAACGGCCACCTGCACGCGATCGCCGGCATCACCGAGAAGCTCAAGGCCCTTCACCAGAAGGGGCTCATGGATCGCACCGAGGGCATCCCGTTCCTCCGCGCGACGCAGGTTGCTGGTAGCTGGGTTCCCGTGGGCGTCGAGGCGAATGGGCTGCGCGTGCTGCGCGCGAGCTTCCTGCGCCCCGGCAGCGCGTGGGTGATGCTCGAGAACACGACCGACGAGCGCCGCGAGTTCTTCGTCGAGATGGAGTTCTTCGACGCCCAGGGCGCGGCCACGGGCGGCGCGAGGGCGGAGAACGCCGCTCTCGCCGAGCTCCGTCCCCGCGAGATTCGCAGGGTGCTCGTGCCCATCTCCCCCGTGCATCCGCGCTTCTGGGCCGTGACGCAGGGATTCAAGGTCTACGTCGAGTAGCCTTCGCTCGAGGTTGTCTTGCACTACGTGACGCGGCGGCTGCACTTCTCGGCGGGGCACCGGCTTCACAGCCCGGCGTTCTCGGACGAGGAGAACCGGCGCATCTACGGCAAGTGCAACAACCCCGCGGGACACGGGCACAACTACTGGCTCGAGGTCACGGTGCGCGGCCCGAAGGATCCCGTGACCGGCATGGTCGTGGACCTCAAGGAGCTCGACGACATCGTGCGCGCGCGCGTGCTCGAGGACGTGGACCACGCGTCGCTGAACGATGACGTCGAGTGGCTGCGCGGCATCGTGCCGACGACCGAGAACCTCGCGGAGTCCTTCTGGAAGCGCCTGAAGGACCACGTCCCCGCCCCGGGGCGTCTTCACGAAATCCGCGTGCTCGAAACCGAGAAGAACTTCGTCGCCTACCGCGAGGAGTGAGGCGGCGGCGGCCGCGTCCCAGCCCGGCCGCGCCGCGTCAGATCACCGGGAGCTCGACGGCGTAGCCGGTGCTCGCGGCGCGGATGCTGATCTGGCCGGCGAGCTGGCGCGTGAGATCGAGGAGGGCGCGCGAGGCCGCGCATCCGGGCTCGGCCGCGACGACAGGCATGCCGGCGTCGCCGCCCGCGCGGACGCTGGGTTCGAGCGGCACGCGGCCGAGGAGAGGAACCTTCGTGTCGCGCGCGAGCCCCTCGCCTCCGCCCTCGCCGAAGATCGCGTGAACCTGGTGGCAGCCGGGGCACTCGAACGCCGCCATGTTCTCGACGATGCCCAGGAGCGGCACGTTGACCTTCGCGAACATCGTCGCCGCCTTGCGCACGTCGAGCACGGCGACGTCCTGCGGCGTCGTGACGAGCACGGCGCCGGTGAGCGGCACGAGCTGCGAGATGGAGATCTGCACGTCGCCCGTCCCGGGAGGCAGGTCGAGCACGAGATAGTCGAGCTCACCCCAGTCCACGTCGTGGAAGAACTGCTGCAGGACCTTGTGGAGCATCGGGCCGCGCCAGATGATGGGCTGCGCCTCGTCCACGAAGAAGGCCATGCTCATGACCTTGAGCGGCTGCGCGCCTCCCACGGGCACCTCGACCGGCACGATCCGGCCCCGGTGCGCCTCGGGCTGCACCGAGGGCAGGCCAAACATCTTGGCGATCGACGGGCCGTGCACGTCGGCGTCGAGGAGTCCCGTTCGCGCGCCCTCGCGCGCGAAGGCGACGGCCACGTTCGCGGCGACCGTGGACTTGCCGACGCCGCCCTTGCCCGACGCGATCGCGACGATGTTGCGCACGCCGGGGAGCGCCGCCGCCGCGGAGGCGGCGGGCGCCTGGCGCACGCGAGCCGAGAACACGAGCGCCACGCGGCCGAGCCCCGGCACCTTCGCCAGCGCCGCGCGGACGTCGGCTTCGATCTTGTCCTTGAGGGGGCAGGCGGGCGTGGTGAGCTCGACATCCAGGTCGAGATCGACGCCGGACAGCTCCGCCTTCTTGATCATCTTGGCCGTGACGAGGTCGATCCGCATCTCGGGATCGATCACCGTCTTGAGCGCGTCCATCACGCGCGCGTGCAGGTCGGACATCGAGCAGTCTCCGGAAACAGAGAGTGTACCGCTTGCCGCTCCCCGACCGCGGCCCGGCCGCCCGCGACGGCCCGGCAGAGTGTCAGGAGGTCTCGCCCGCAGGCGGCACGGCCGTCGAGGACGGGGCCCCCGGAGCGGATCCCCCCCGGAGCCTACGGAGCCACGCGCGAAGCCGGGAGGGCTTGGACTCCTGCGGCACGACGTGGCGGTGCTCGCGGGGATCCCAGGCCTCGCGCAGCGCCTCGCCCACGAAGGTCGTCAGCAGCAGCGTGACGAACAGCGCGGCGAACGGGAACGCGATGAGCCACCAGGACGTGATGTTCCCGCGGCCCTGCTTGAACAGCTCGCCCCAGCTCGGCGTGGGAGCCGGCAGGCCGAAGCCCAGGAAGTCCAGCGCCGTCAGCGCGAAGATGTCCGCGACGAGCTGGAAGGGGAACAGCGTGATGGCCGGCGTCAGCGAGTTTCCGAGCACGTGCCCGAACAGCACGCGCGACCATCCGGCCCCGCTGGCGCGCGCCGCGACCGCGTAGTCCTTCTGCCGTTCGCGCAGGACCTCGGCGCGCGTGTAGCGGCTGATCGAGATCCAGTGGAACAGCACGAGGATGCCGACGAGCAGCGGGAAGCTCGGCTCGAGCACCGCGGCGATCAGGATGACGACGTACAGGAAGGGCAGGGCCGCCCAGATCTCGACCAGGCGCTGGCCGAGGATGTCCACCTTGCCGCCGAAGTAGCCCTGCAGGGAGCCGAGCGTGATGCCGACGGCGTACGCGGAGACGGCCACGAGGATGGCGAACGTCACGCTGATGCGAAAGCCGTAGGCCACGCGCGCCAGGATGTCCCGCCCCCGGTCGTCCGTGCCGAACGGATGCGCGCGGTGCGGACGCGAGGGCGGCGGATCGCCCTTCACGACGACGCTCTCGAGCGGCGAATAGGGGTGCGGCGGCATGACGATGACGCCGCCCGCCTCCCGGAACGCGGAGCTCGCGGCCAGCTCGCGGAAGTCGGCCTCGATGTCGAGGGCGCCGCCGAACCGCTTCGCCGAGTAGTAGTCGTTCGTCACGGCGGGGAAGGAGACCGTGCCCTCCCACTTCAGCAGCAGCGGGCGGTTGCCGATCAGCAGCTCGGTCCCGAGGCTCAAGCAGTACACGCCCGCCAGGATCCAGAGCGACCACCAGCCACGGCGGATGCGCTTGAACTTCGTGATCCGGCGTTGCGTCAGCGGTGACAGCTGGAAGAGGCGCATCGCGTCGTCACCCGCCCGCGGCGTCGAAGCTGATGCGCGGGTCGATCAGCACGTAGAGCACGTCGCTGACCAGGTTGCCGAGCAGGCTCAGCAGGGACGCGACGAGGATCAGGCCGAGCGTGATCGGGTAGTCGCGCTGCGAGATCGCGTCGAAGGCCAGCATGCCCATGCCGTGGATGCCGAAGACGACCTCGATGAGCAGCGAGCTGGCGATCAGAACGGACAGCACGTGGCCGAAGCCCGTCGCGAGGGGGATGAGGGCATTGCGCAGCGCGTGCTTGAACAGCACGGTCCGGAACGGAAGGCCCTTGGCCAGCGCCGTCCGGACGTAGTCGGCCCCGAGGACCTCCATGAGCGAGTTCTTCGTCAGGATCGTGATGGCCGCAAAGCTTCCCATCATGTAGCACGTGAGCGGGCCCACCAGGTGGTGAAGGACGTCCTTCACCTTCTGCCAGGCCGTCATCGAGCTGAACGTGTCCGACGTGATTCCCGAGAGGGGGAGCAGGTCCCAGAAACTGCCGCCGCCGAAGAGCACGAGGATGAGCATGCCCAGGGCGAACTCGGGAATCGAGAAGCCCAGGAACACGGCGATGGACGTGACCGCGTCCTTCCACGTGCGGTGGTGGACGGCCTTGAGCACGCCGAGCGGAATGCAGATCAGGTAGGCGAGGAAGAACCCGGTTCCCGCGATGGCCAGGGAGATCGGGATGCGCGCGCGAATGAGGTCCCACACCGGGCGCTTGTAGTTGTACGACGTGCCGAGATCGAGCCGAAGGACCTTGCCCATCCAGCGGACGTACCGCACGGGCAGCGGCTTGTCGAAGCCGTAGTGGCGCCTGAGTTGCTCCATGGCCTCTGGCGTGAGGCCGGCCTGCGTGCCGCGGGAGGCCGCCGCGCCCGCCTCGCCTCCGCCGCCGACCCCGCGCATGCGCTGGATCGCTTGCTCGACCGGGCCGCCGGGGACCACCTGAACGAGCGTGAACACGACGATGCTGATCCCGAGCAGCGTCGGGATCATGAGCAGCAGGCGCCGCAGGAGGTACGTGGTCATGCTGCCGGGCGGACCGAGGTCAGGGCTTCTTCCAGACCGCGTTCTCCGCCGGCGGCCGTGGCAAGGCCTTGCCGGCGGCCATGGCCGCATCCAGCCGCGCGGAGCGGTCCGCGTCGGCCCACCACGTCTGCCAGAGCGTGTGGCGGATGTCGATCGTCGGCCACGCGCACCACTCCGGCATGCCGAAGCGGTCCCACCACAGGTTGCGCCAGTTGTCCGCGTACCAGTCCAGCAGGTAGGGAGTCTGCTCGTAGAGCAGGGCATCGAGCTCGCGGCAGATCTCGGCGCGCCGCGTGAGATCGAACTCCTGCTCGTACTGCTCGATCAAGGCGTCCGCCCGCGGATCGGCGAAGCGGCAGACGTTGGACGTGTCCTTGATCTTGGCCTTCTCCGAGTGCCAGAGCGCCCGGGGCTCCGGGAACGGCGAGGGCCCCCAGTTGGCGTAGATCATCTCGAAGTCCTTGCTCTGCGACACCTTGATCCAGGCGGATGGCTGCACGAGCTTGAGGTTCATCTTCACGCCGTACTTGCGATACGTCTCCTGCAGCGGCGTGTAGACGCGCTCGGCTGCCGGGTGGATGTAGATGAAGTCAAACTCGAACCGCTTGCCGTCCTTGATCAGGATCCCGTCCTTGTCCTTCTGCGTCCAGCCCGCCTCGGCCAGGAGCGCGAGGCCCTTCTCGGGGTTGAACGTGACCTTCTCGTTGGCCGGGTTCTCGTAAATGGAGTTGGCGAACATCGAGTTCTTGTTCGTGTACTGCTGATAGAAGATCTGGTCGTGCAGGTGCTCGCGGTCCATGAGCCAGAACAGCCCGCGCCGGACGCGCGGATCCTTGAACAGGGGGTGCTCGAGGTTCATCGCCATCTGCGAGGGGACTTCGGGCTGGCGCATCAGGAGCTTCTGCTTCTGGATCCAGCCGTTCTTGATCTTGTCGAACTCCGTCTCCTCGACCCAGCGCTGGGCGCGGGTGACGAGGTAGTAGTCGATGTCGCCCTTCTTGAAGTGCTCCCAGGCTATCTCGTTGTCGAAGATCGCCTTGCGGTAGATCGTGTCGAAGTTGCCGAGGCCGATGAACTGCCTCTTGCCCTCGCCCCAGAAGTCCTGGCGGCGAACCATCTCGAAGAACTTGCCGTCCTCGGATCGGCCGAGGTCGTACATGCCGGACGTGACCGGCGGCTTCCAGCGCCAGTCCACGAGGTAGGTCTTCGGATTGGTGGCGTGGGCGGGATGGATGAACACGTCGGCCAGCACCAGCAGGTTGCGCCAGCTGGCGACCTGGGCCTCCCACCGCACGGTGCGCTCGTCCAGGGCCACGGGCTTGTTGAAGCGGTCGAACTCCTGCTTGAAGAAGACCTCCGTGACCTCGGGCGCCATCACCAGGTCCCACGTGGCCAGCACGTCGGCGGCCACGATGGGCTTGCCGTCGGACCACTTCGCGTCCGGGTCGAGGTGGAAGATGAACACGCGTCCCGGCTCGGGCTCTTCCCAGTGGGTGACGAGCTCCGGGATGACCTGGAGCGTGATCGGGTGCACCTGCACGAGCGTGTTCAGGAACCCCTCGACGTAGTCCGCCGAGATGCTGTAGTTGCGCTCGGGGCCGAAGTAGTTGAAGTGCGTGGGGTACGAGTTCGTTTCCAGGACGATGCGGCCGCCCTTGCACGCGCGCGGATCGCCCAGCAGCGGGTAGTCGCCGTCAGGCACCGCGACGGGCGGGCAGCCGGCGGAGGGCGTCCACGCGCTCTCGTCCGTGGGTCCGGCGGGCGCCGGGGCGGGCGGAGGGCCGGAGGGGCAGGCGGTCGAGAGGACCGCGGCGGCCAGGAGGCCGGCAAGGGGGAGGCGTGCTTGGCGCGTCATCGGCGAAAACTCCGGTGCGAGGGGCGGGTGATGTCCGCGGAGGTGCCCACGATAAACCAATCGCCGCTGGCTGGCGCGCGCGGCTCCTCCGGGTCTGGCCGGGGAACGACCGGGGTGCCGGGACCGTAGCGTGTCAGTCAGAGGTACCCTGCCGCCATGTCCACCGTCGTTCCCCAGTCTTCGCCGCGCCCCGGGATGCCGGGCTGGCTCAAGTGGCTGCTCGGCTGCTGCATCGTCCTGTTCCTGCTCGTCTTCGCGTGCTGCCTCGGCACGTGTCTGGCGGGCAAGACACTGTTCGGTGGCGCCATCGAGGCGGTGACGCAGGCCGAGACCGAGAGGGGCCTCGAGCAGGCGGCGTCCGCGCGCGTGGCGGCGCTCGACCTGGACTCCGTCCCCGTGCTCCCGGCCGATGTCGCGGAAGCTGCGCTGACCCCCGCGGATATCGAGCGATACATGCGCGTTCGCCAGGCGGTCGCCGCCGCCGCCGCGGAGTACCAGGCCGCGGCCGATGGCGCGATCCCGGTCGTGACCGGGCCGCTGTCGCTGGTTCGCGGGATGACCGGCCTGGTGGCCGGGGCGGTCGAGGCCACCGTCGCGCGACGGAAGGTCCTCGAGGCCGCGGAGATCGCGCTGCGCGCCGAGGGGATGGGACCGACCGACTTCGCTCGCATGACCGAGATCGTCGAGTGGCGATTCCTGCGGCGCGACCGGGCGGCGTTCCTGGGGCTTCCCGAAGACGAGGGCCGCCGCCTCGTGCAGATGCGGTTCGAGATTCGCCTGCTCGAAGCCTTCGCGAACGCCACGCTCCCGGGATCGTGGTCCATCGACAACAGGAGTCGGAGCGAGGTTGTCGCGGATCTCGACCGGTTGCGCGCCAACGTGGCCGCCCTCGAAGCCACCGCGCGCGGCCGCACGCAACTCGCGGAGCCCACGCTCGCCGTTCTCGAGGCCGCGCGGCCGCAACTCGAGACGCTCGACCCTGCCGGCCTCGACGTGCTGGCGCGCCTGACGAGCGAGCCCCCGCTTGCCGCCGTGCTCGGCAGCGGCGGGCACGTCAACCTGGGCGGGCACTGGCCGCCGCACGATGCCCCCTCGCACGCCGGGGAGCCGGCGCCCGAGAACGCCGGCACGGAGCCGGACGCCCCCGAGCAGCCGCAGGCCGAATCCTCGCCGGAGTGACCCTCGCGGAGGCGCCCGAGGCGCCGAGCACGCGCCCTGGCCGTGATCCCGCCCGGAGGGACAGGCCGGGCGCGTTGCCTTCGCGCGGCGTTCGGGCTAGCCTCTCGCCCTTCCTGCGGCCGGAGATGGACGGCTGGCCGCGTCCGCGAGAGTGGCGGAACTGGCAGACGCGCCGGATTTAGGATCCGGTGGGGCAACCCGTGGGGGTTCGAGTCCCCCCTTTCGCACTCGGCCCCGCCGTCTCGTGGGCCGGAGCCCCGCCTCGGGCGATTCCAGAGGCCGCCCGCCGCCCTCATGTCCTTGTCTTGCAGGGCGCCCGCCCGGAGCCACCGATGAACGACGCCGGCCACGACCACGACCACGATCACGATCATGACCACGATCATGACCACGATCATGACCACGATCACGATCACCCGCGCGCGCCGGGCGAGAAGGCCGACGCCCCGTTCGACGCGGCCAAGTACGAGGGGCTGTCGGGCTGGGAGATCCGCGCGGTCTCGGACTGCGTGCACGATCTCGTCGCCGCGATGCCTCGCGCCCGCTTCGACGAGAAGCTCGAGGCTGCCGCGCGCGCGCTCGCGAAGAAGGTGACGCTCCGCGGCTTCCGTCCCGGCAAGGTGCCGGTCAGCCGCGTGAAGCAGCTCCACGGCGACGACATCCGTCGCGACGGCGTCGAGCAACTCGTGAACGAGGTGTGGGAGCAGGCGCTCACCGAGAAGAAGCTGCGTCCCGTGGGGTCGCCCAAGCTCGTCGAGCTCTCGCTCGAGGAGGGCCATCCGGTTCGCTTCACGGCGCGCTTCGAGATGCTCCCCATCTTCGACGTGGCCGGTCTCGACCAGCTCTCGATCAAGCCACGGTCGGTCCGCATCACGGACGAGCAGGTCAGCGCCGAGATCGAGAACATCCGCTCGATGCGCGGACGGTTCGTCACGGCCGAGGGCGCCTCGGTCGCCGCGGGCAGCTACGCGGTGATCACCTTGATGCGCTGGGCGCCGGGATCGGGGCGGGATGGCGATCCGGCCGAGACGCGCGAGAGCCTCCTGGTCGAGTGCGGCAACGAGAAGAACCTGCCGGAGCTCGACGGCGCGCTGCTGGGCATGAAGGCGGGCGAGATGAAGGACTTCGACGCCACCATGCCGGCGGGCGACGGGGCCGAGCCGCAGGTCGCCGCGTTCCGCGTGATGCTCAAGGAGGTCCGCACCCGCGAGCTCCCCGAGCTGGACATGGCGTTCATCAACGACCTCGGCGTGGGCACGTTCGCGGATGTCGAGGCGTTTCGCGCCGAGATCCGGCGCCGTCTCTCCGACCACGCCGCCGACATGGCGCGGCGCGAGCAGGAAGCGGAAGCCATGGAGCACCTCCTGGGCGCCAACACGTTCGGCGTGCCCCCTTCATTGATCGAGTCCGAGGCCGAAGCCCGTCTCCGGCGCGGGGTCGAGAACCTGGTGCGTCGCGGCGTGGACGTCCAGACGGCGCCCATTGACTGGAACCAGGAGATTGCCCGGGTGCGCGAGGTCGCGGAGAAGGACCTCAAGGCCGACTGGCTGCTCGAGATGGTCGCGCGCGCCCGCGACATTCAAGTTTTGGATGAGGATGTCGAGAAGGAGATCGAAGGCATCGCGCGCGAGCGCGAGGAGCCCGCCGCCGCGGTGCGCTCGAACCTCGAAAAGAACAATCAAATGAGTCACTTGCGTGCGACCCTGCGCCGCCGCCGCGCGCTTGACTTGCTGAGGTCGGGTGCTACGATTTCCGTCGAGTAGGCCGCTCTGGCCGCAGGAGACATCTCGTGACGCGCATCCCCCGTGAAGCCTGGATCGCCGCCCAGCATCTCGATGCCGGCAAGCCCGTGAGCGCCGGTCGCATCGATGCGGCCTATCCGGCGCATGTCCTCGAGTTCGATCGCGGACGGTGGGAGGCGTACGACATCTGGACGCGCCTTCTCAAGGACAACATCATCTTCCTCGGGTCCGAGATCACGGACCACGTGGCGAACCTCGTCGCGGCGCAGATGCTGTTCCTCGAAGCGCAGGATCCCGAGAAGGAAATCTCGCTCTACATCAACTCGCCTGGCGGCAGCGTCACGGCGGGCCTCGCGATCCTCGACACCATGCGGTTCATCCGCAACGAGATCACGACCATCTGCATCGGGCAGGCCGCGTCCATGGGCGCGGTGCTCCTCGCGAGCGGCACGAAGGGCAAGCGCCTGGCGCTCCCGAACGCCCGCATCCTGATCCACCAGCCGCTCGGCGGCGCCAGTGGCCAGGCCTCCGACATTGACATTGCCGCGCGCGAGATCCTCCGGATGAAGCAGCTGCTGAACGAGATTCTCGCCGGCGCCTGCGGCAAGACCGGCGAGCAGGTCGAGCGCGACGCCGATCGCGACTTCATCATGACGGCGGGCCAGGCCCTCGAGTACGGACTGATTGACCGCGTCGTGGACAGCCGGAAGAAGCTTCTCGAGAAGGACAAGTAGCGGCCGCGGCAACGGGTGAGCGGCTGGCGGCCGGGTCGCCTTCGCGCTAGTCTAGGCAGCCCGGGAGGCCGGGGCGACACGCCCCGCGGGCAACGACAACGGAGATCGGCCGGTGGGCAGGAAGAAGACCGAAGGCGACGTCCTGCGCTGCTCGTTCTGCAACAAGAACCAGCGCGACGTGAAGAAGCTCATCGCCGGGCCGACCGTCTACATCTGCGACGAGTGCGTGGACATCTGCCTCGACATCATTGCCGAGGAGCGCACGAAAGAGTCGAAGAAGACTCGCAGCAGCTTGCCGAAGCCGCGCGAGATCAAGACGTTCCTGGACGAGTACATCATTGGCCAGGATCGCGCCAAGATGAAGCTCGCCGTTGCGGTGTACAACCACTACAAGCGCAACGAGATCGCCCGCAAGGACAGCGACGTCGATCTCCAGAAGAGCAACATCCTCCTGCTCGGCCCGACGGGCACGGGCAAGACGCTCATGGCGCAGACGCTGGCCAAGCTCCTGCAGGTGCCGTTCGCCATCGCGGACGCCACGACGCTGACGGAGGCCGGCTACGTCGGCGAGGATGTCGAGAACATCATCCTCAAGCTCCTGCAGGCCGCGGGCAACGACGTCGAGAAGTGCCAGCGCGGGATCGTCTACATCGACGAGATCGACAAGATCGCGCGCAAGGGCGAGAACGCGTCCATCACGCGCGACGTCTCCGGCGAGGGCGTCCAGCAGGCGCTCCTGAAGCTCCTCGAGGGCACGGTCGCGAACGTCCCGCCGCAGGGCGGCCGCAAGCACCCGCACCAGGAGTTCGTCCCCGTGGACACGACGAACATCCTGTTCATCTGCGGCGGCGCGTTCGTGGGGCTCGAAGCCCTGGTCGGCCAGCGCACGGGCAAGCGCACGATGGGCTTCACGACCGAGGCGAAGGGGACGCCTTCTCAAGAGAAGGCCAAGCTCCTGCACGAGGTGCAGCCTCAGGATCTCATCAAGTTCGGGATGATCCCCGAGTTCGTCGGCCGCCTGCCGGTGGTCGCGACGCTGGACGAGCTCGACGCCAGCGCGCTCGTCCGCATCCTGCGCGAGCCCAAGAACGCGCTGACGAAGCAGTTCCGCAAGATCTTCGAGTATGAAGACGTCGAGCTCAAGTTCACCGACGACGCCCTGCTGCGCATCTCCCAGATCGCGCTCGAGAAGAAGATGGGCGCGCGCGGCCTGCGCATCATCATGGAAGAGCTCATGCTCGACCTGATGTACGACATCCCGTCCGACAAGGACGTGAAGGAAGTCGTGATCACGAAGGAAGTCGTCGAGAAGACGGGCGCGCCGATCACCGTCCTGCGCAACAAGGCCGCGTCATGACCGCGCAGGCGGGGTCCTGATCCGCGTGGCCGGCCCGGATCGCCGGGCCCTCGCGTGACGCCCCCCATGCCCGAGACTCCCGAACGCTGGCCCGTCATCCCCATGCGGGACATGGTGGTCTTTCCCCGCCAGCGGGCGCCGTTCATCGTCGGCCGGCCGAGCTCGGTCGAGGCGCTCGAGACCGCGCTCGCCGGGCGCGGAGAGATCTTGCTGCTCATGCAGCGCGATCCCGACGTGCGCGAGCCTGGCGCGGACGATGTCTTCGCCATCGGAACCGTGGCGCGCATCGTCCAGCAGTCGCGCCAGCCCGACGGCACGTGGAAGCTCCTGGTCGAGGGGCTCACGCGGGCCCGCATCGTGTCGGTGCAGCGCGCGGGACCGCCGAAGGCCGGACAGGAGACGCGCCTGCTCGCCTCGCTCGAGGCGCTGCCCGACCGCGAGCCGCCCCATGCGCAGCGCCTCGTGGCCGAGTCATCGCTCCGGCAGGCCCTCTCGGAGCACGCGCGCCTTCCGGGAGCTCCGTCTCTCGAGTCGTCGCTGGCGCTTCTCGATTCGGCGCTGCCCGGCCGGGCCTGCGACGACGCGGCCGCGCGCCTGCCCCTCTCGGGGGCGGACAAGCAGCGGATCCTCGAGGCCGATGACCCGCTCGAGCGCATGGCCCGCCTCGAGGAGATCCTGCTCATCGAAGCCGAGAAGTGGCGCCTCGATCACGTGCTCCAGCGCCAGGTGCAGCGCCAGGTGGATCAGGCCCAGCGCGAGTACCTGCTGAACGAGAAGCTCAAGGCGATCCACAAGGAACTCGGCCGCAAGAGCGAGGCCGCCGAGGCGCAGGAGTTGCTCGAAAAGGCCGAGGCGGCGGGCATGCCGCAGGAGGCGAAGGACCGCGTCGTCCACGAGATCCGGCGGCTCGAGGCCATGCCCGCCATGTCGGCCGAAGCCAGCGTGGTGCGGTCGTACGTCGAGTGGATGCTGGCGCTCCCGTGGGAGCGCCGCTCCGAGGAGCAGCACGACTTCGCGCTCGCGGCCAAGATTCTCGATGAAGACCATCACGGCCTGGAGAAGATCAAGGAGCGCATCCTCGAGTTCCTGGCCGTGCGCGCGCTCAAGGCCGGTCCCGGCAAGGGATCGATCCTGTGCTTCGTCGGGCCACCAGGCGTGGGCAAGACGTCGCTGGGGCGGTCGATCGCGCGCGCGACGGGCCGCGAGTTCGCGCGCGTGTCTCTCGGCGGCGTGCGCGACGAGGCCGAGATTCGCGGCCATCGCCGCACGTACGTCGGCGCCTATCCGGGGCGCGTCATCCAGATGCTGCGCCGGGCGGGCACGAAGAACCCCGTCGTGCTGCTCGACGAGGTGGACAAGCTGGCCTCGGACTTCCGGGGCGACCCGACCTCGGCGCTGCTCGAGGTGCTGGACCCCGAGCAGAACGCGACGTTCGCGGATCACTATCTCGACACGCCGTTCGACCTGTCCGAGGTGCTGTTCCTCTGCACGGCGAACGTGCTGCAGGCGATTCCCGACGCGCTGCGCGACCGGCTCGAGATCATCCGGTTGCCCGGCTACACGCCGTCGGAGAAGCGCGCCATCGCGGAGGCGTTCCTCCTGCCGAGGCAGCTCGAGGAGTGCGGTCTCAAGCCGACCGACGTGCGCCTCTCGCGCGAGGCCCTGGACGCGCTCATTGATGGCTGGACACGCGAGGCGGGCGTTCGCGGACTCGAGCGCGAGCTCGCGTCGCTCTGCCGGAAGGCCGCGGCGCGCATCGTGCGCGCGGGCACGCCGGCGCCGCGGCCCGGCAAGAAGCCCATCCTCGACATCAAGCGCTCCGAGCAGATCGCGGAGCTCCTCGGCGCGCAGCGCTTCCGCGCCCTGGAGATCGAGCGGTCGCCCGAGATCGGCGTGGCCACCGGCCTCGCCTGGACCGAGGCGGGCGGGCAGGTGCTGCTCGTGGAGGCGACCCGCCTGGCGGGCAAGGGGAACCTCGTCGTCACGGGTCGCCTGGGCGACGTCATGCAGGAGTCGCTGAAGGCGGCGGTCACCTGGGTGCGTTCGCGGGCCGACCGGTTCAACCTGCCCGAGGGCGCGCTCGACACGTCGGACTTCCACGTCCACCTTCCCGAGGGCGCGATTCCCAAGGACGGTCCGTCCGCGGGGATCACGATGGCCCTGGCCGTGTTGTCCGCGATCACCGGCAGGCCCGTGCGCCACGACATCGCCATGACCGGCGAGATCACCCTGCGAGGCCGCGTGCTCGCCGTGGGCGGCATCAAGGAAAAGCTCCTCGCGGCTCATCGCGCCGGCGTCCGCGCGGTCGTGCTGCCGGCCGACAACGCGCGCGATCTCGAGGACGTTCCCGCCGAGGTCCGGGACGCGCTGACGCTGACCTTCGTTTCCTCGATGGAGGAAGTCGTGGACGAGGTCCTCCTGCCCGCGGCCGACCCGGCCGCGAGCCTGGTGCGTGACGTGCGCGCCAGCCAGACGCGGGACGCGCCCCCGAGCCCGCACGCGTGAAGGTCACCGACGTCCGCTTCGTCGCGGGCGTGGCTGGAATGGACCAGCTCCCGCGCGGCGATCGCCCCGAGGTCGCTCTGATCGGGCCGTCGAACGTGGGCAAGTCGAGCCTCCTGAACGCGCTGGTCGGGCGCAAGGGCGTCGCGCGGACGTCCAAGACCCCCGGCCGCACGCAGCAGCTCAACTTCTTCCTCGTCAACGACCGCTTTCACCTCGTGGACCTGCCGGGCTACGGCTACGCGAAGGTGCCGCGGGCCATCCAGGACGCGTTCCTCCGCCTGGTCGAGCAGTACCTGTCCGGCTCCAAGAACCTGCGCACGCTGCTCCTGCTGCTGGACTGCCGCCGGGATCCATCGGCGCGCGATCTCGAGCTGCTGGCATGGCTTCGCGACAATCGCGTGCCGCATGCGGTCGTTCTCACGAAGGGCGACAAGCTCTCGCAGACGCAGCTCGCCCGGAGGACGGAGGAGGTGGGCGTCGCGCTCGAGGCGGGCGGGGCCGCTCCGGGCCTCGTCGTGCTCGCCGTCAGCGCCCACGAGGGGCGCGGCCTGAAGCAGCTCTGGTCCCTCGTGACCGGCGCGGTCGGAGAGTAGCGGACGCGACCGGATTGCCGCCGGGATTCACTCTGGCAGCCGAAAGTCGTAAGCTAGGGACACCAACCGTTCATGGACTCGTCCTGCCCGGGCGGACCTTTCTGGTCCTCCCGAATCTCTCCTTCCGTTCAATCCGCCCCGCCCGAAGCTCAAGGAGCCTCGCATGCCGAAGACTCCCCCGCCCCCCCCAGAAGCCGATTCCATCGAGCCTGAAGAGGTTGACAGCGAGAACCTGCTCGACATCTCCGAGTTGAAGGAGAAGTCGATCGGCGAGCTCACGAAGATGGCGAAGTCCCTCGACATCGAGGACATCACCGGCCTCCGCAAGCAGGAGTTGATCTTCAAGATCCTCCAGTGCCAGACCGAGAAGGCCGGGCTCATCTTCTCCGAGGGCGTCCTCGAGATCCTGCCGGATGGCTTCGGCTTTCTGCGCGCGCCCGACTACAACTACCTGCCCGGCCCCGACGACGTCTACGTCTCGCCGAGCCAGATCCGCAAGTTCGCGCTGCACACGGGCGACACGGTGTCCGGCCAGGTGCGGCCGCCGAAGGCGGGCGAGCACTACTTCGCGCTCATCAAGGTCGAGGCCGTCAACTTCGAGCCCTCCGAGCGCACGCGCGACCGCGTCTTCTTCGACAACCTGACGCCCCTCTATCCGTCGCAGCGCATCTCGCTCGAGACGACCGCCCAGAACATGACGGGGCGCATCATGGATCTCATGACGCCCGTCGGGCGCGGCCAGCGCGGCCTCATCGTCGCTCCGCCGCGCACCGGCAAGACCATGCTGTTGCAGTCGATCGCGCACTCCGTGACGACGAACCACCCCGAGTGCACGCTGATCGTCCTGCTGATCGACGAGCGTCCGGAAGAAGTCACGGACATGCAGCGCACGGTCCAGGGCGAGGTCATCTCGTCCACCTTCGACGAGCCGCCCACGCGCCACGTGCAGGTCGCCGAGATGGTTCTCGAGAAGGCCAAGCGCCTGGTCGAGTACGGGCGTGACGTC
>CAZTIW010000011.1:0-30509 GCA_964613915.1 uncultured Thermoanaerobaculia bacterium | reverse complement strand
GCGGGCCTACAACACGGTCGTGCCGCCGTCGGGCAAGATCCTGTCGGGCGGCGTGGACGCGAACGCGCTGCAGCGTCCCAAGCGCTTCTTCGGCGCCGCGCGCAAGGTCGAGGAGGGCGGGTCGCTGACGATCATGGCGACGGCGCTCATCGACACCGGATCGCGCATGGACGACGTCATCTTCGAGGAGTTCAAGGGCACCGGCAACATGGAGATCCACCTGGACCGCAAGCTCTCCGACAAGCGGATCTTCCCGTCCGTGGACATCAACAAGTCGGGCACGCGCAAGGAGGAGCTCCTGCTCTCGAAGGACATGCTCCACCGCGTGTGGGTCCTGCGCAAGGTGCTCTCCACGCTCTCGCCGGTCGAGGCCATGGAGCTCATGCTCGAGAAGATGACCCGCACCAAGAGCAACGCCGACTTCCTCGACTCGATGGCCGGCGGGGGCTGAGGCCGGGCGTCAGGGCGAGGGGATCGCGCTCGCGAGTTCCGGAATGCGGTCGCGCCACGGGCCGACCGGGCCGGGGTCGCGCGTGACCATGGCGAGCGCGCAAGCCGCCGTCACGGGATCGACGCCGGGCGAGGGCCAGGCCGCGCCGTCGGGCCATCGCCCCGAGGATCGGACCAGCGCCTCCACGAGCGGATCGTGCGGTCGCACGGCCAGCGCGCGCTCGGCCCAGCGCGCGCGCTCGTCGCCCGAACTCGCGAGCGCGAGCCAGAACTCGGGCACCGCGACGGTGCGATCGTCGCTCGTGGCGTCGAGGCCCCGTCCCGCGAGGCGCGCGAAGTCCGGCGGAAGATCGCCGCGAGCGCGGAACGCCTCGATGCCATCCAGGAGCCCGGCGAGTTCGGCGCGCTCGCCGGCCGGCCGGAGCGCGCGGCCGTCGAAGCAGGCCGCGAGCGCGGCTCCCGGCCCTCGCGCGCGCGCCACGCCCGTGGCGTCCCAGCCGGTCGCATCGAGCCATGCGGCGCGTCCCCCCGCGAACGTCACCGCGACCGCGAGCACGCATGCGGCGCCCAGCGCGACGGCCGGGCGGACGGTGAGGGTGAGATGCCGGCGAGCGAGATCCGCGGCCAGCACGGGAGTGATGATCAGCAGCGCCGTGGCGAGCCCCAGGCGTTGCCTGGCCGAGCAGTAGAACGCCACCTGCATGAGCCAGGCGAGCCCGGCCACCGAGAGGGGACCGAGCAGGCTCATCCATCGCGCGCGCCTCGCGAGCGGCAGCCAGACGAGTCCGAGCGACAGGATGCCGAAGCCCCACGGCAGCACGGCCGTGACGCGCCGCTGCAGATCCTCGGTGATGCGCAGGTCGTGGAACTCGCGGGGCGAGAGGGCGTGCATGGCCTTGACGAGCAGTCGCCGGCAGAACGCCGCCGGCTGAGCTCGCGCTCCGTCCAGCGCGCGATCGAACCACCATCGGTTCGCGCCGCCGCCATCGCCCGGCGTGGCCCCGGCCGCGGCGGCGATCGCCCGGTACGCGACGTGCGCGTGATCCACGGACTCGGGATGCTCGCGCTCGATCCACTGGACGGCCAGCGGCGCGCATCGCGTCAGGCCGGTAGCGGCCGGCCCGTTGCCCTCGTAGAACACGGGCCCCGGATTCATCACGACCGTCGCGCGGCCCTCGCTCGCGCTCGCGATCGCGAAGGCCCCGACGGGCGCGCCGGCTGCCATGAGCAGCACGGCTGCGAGGCGCGCGCGCTCCCGGAGTCGGCCGCCGCTCGAGGCGATCCACAGGGCCCACGCCGGCGCGAGCAGCGCGTGATGAGGACGGGCAAGCGCCGCGGCGCCGCAAAGAAGGCCCGCGAGACCGGCCAGCAGCAGCGCGCGGCGCGGCGAGTCGCTGGCATCGCGCGCCGCCTGTCCCGCGAGGAGCCCGGAGGCGAGGAGCGCCTGCAAGAGCGTCTCCGGCTCATGCACGCCGGCATGCACGAGAAACGGCGGGTAGAGCGCTGCGGCGAGGCCGGCCAGCAGCCCCCATCGCGCGCCGACCATCCGCGCGACGATCGCGCTGATGGCGACGGCCGTCAGGGCGTGGAGCAGGCAGTGGATCACGAGCGCGCCCTGGCGTGCATGGTCGCCGAGGGCGCTGACGAGGAGCGCGTAGAGCGGACTGATGTCAGCCACGCGCTCGCCCGCTTCGCGCGCGTCCGCGAGCAGCAGGTACTTCGTGAAGATGCCGGGCGGCCACGGCGCCCGCGCGACGAGCACGGACGCCGCCAGCGCGACGCCTGCGACCAGGACAGCAGACGGAAGGTGCGAGGTCCTTCGGGTTTCCATGTTCGGCCGCCCACCATCTCATGAACCTTCGGGGTCGAGAAGCCTCGGCCATCGCGGCATCGTGACGACACCGCCGGACGCACGACAGCGGTCCGCTTCGCCTCGGCAGTGAAGATCGGCCCAGGCCGCCCGCTGCGTTTCCCGCGAGTCGCGCCCGGGAACGGGTGGTCCGTCGCCTTGCGGCCGGGAGCGTGAGACGATCCGCGAGACGGGGGAGGGGTCGCCCGGCCCATGCGTTCCGCTGATGGAGGTGCCGCAGCGCAACGCTTGCTACCATGACTGTCGCTCGAGGAGAAACCGATGCGACTGGCCATCGCGCTCGCGCTCAGCTCCATGCTCACGGCTGCAGCGGCAGCCGAGCCTGGCGTGGAGATGGCGGCCGAGTCGCCGCCCTCCGTTCTCGACTTCGGCGGCCTGCGGGTGAGCGTCGAGTCGGTCGCCTGGATCGCTGCGCGCGACTCGCGCTCCGCGGCGGGCGAGGCCTCCAGCCGATGCGTGGTCGCCGTCCGTGCTATCGCCGCGGATTCACGAGTGCCTCTCCGTCTCATGAGCGCATCCGTGGTGGACGTGCGGGGGCGGCGCTTCCATGTCAATGCAGCGACCGCGCCCGAAACGCTGGCGGTCGGAGTCGCGACCTCGTTCGAGTTCGCGGTCCCCGAAGGCGCAGCCCTCGTGGCGATCGAACTCAACGGTCGGCAGCTGGCCATCGCCCATGCGGGGCCTCTCGGCGACTGGGGACTCTTCGCCGAGTGACGCGGGCCGGTTGAGGCTCTCCCCACGTCCCGCGCAGATCCGCGGTGGCGGCGCGTCGCCCCAGCGAGCGCTTGCGCCGCGTGCATCCGAGCGCTGCCGTCAGCGCTCCGGCCGGCCGGCGAGCCGCCACAAGGGCATGCGGCGCCGCCGGCCGCGCCGTCCCTTCCGACTCGATTCCGAATCGTGAGAAGTGAGGTAGCCTCCGGGGCGTCGCCCCTGGCGCAGGAGGCCCGGCGGCGCCTGCAACAGACCGGCCCCGCCGCGGCAGGGAGACGATGGCATGCGGAATTCTCGACGGAGAATGGAGGGGGGCGCCACGCCACGCGCTCGTGGCGGCGCCGTGCTCATCGGCTTGCTTGCTCTGGCCGCCACGTCTCCGCTGGAGGCTCAGGTTCGACTCGCGGCGGACATCGCTGGGAGCAGTCTCACGCCCGCCTCGTCCACGACGACCGATCCCATCGCCGTCGCAGGCGTCGCCATCGCGCAGATCGATGACGGCGCCACGGGATCCGAGCCGTGGGTGACGGACGGATTCGAGTTGCGCCAGCTTCGCGACGTGAATCCGGGCCAGAAGGGCTCCTCCCCCCAGGTCCTCGCCGTCTCCGGACGTCGCGTCCTCCTGTCGGCGAACGACACGTGCGCTGGCCAGGAGCCATGGGTTTCCGACGGCACCGCCGAGGGGACACGGCGCCTTGCCGACCTGAACCCCGGCCCGGCGCACTCGAATCCGGGCGCTGCGGTGGCGCTCGCGGGCGGCCGCTGGCTCTTCCTCGCGAGGGGCGCGTCAGATACCTGGGTCCTGTGGCTGACCGATGGCGAGAATCTCGTCGTGCCCGCCGAGGTCTCTGGCGTCGTGGGCGGCACGCCGACTCCCATCGGTGAACTGGGCGATCAAGCGCTTCTCAGATCCGGGGTGCCACCCACGCTGTGGATCACCGACGGCACGGCATCCGGAACGCGCCCCGTGGCGACCTGGCCAACGGCCAATTCGCTGACCTACCTGGGGCAGGTCCAGGGGCGGGCCGTGCTGATGACGATCGAACCCTCAGGGCCCCGGGCGTGGACGACGGATGGCACGGCCGCAGGCACGGTCCCGCTCTTCACGGGGGACGACACGCAGCCGCGCTGGCACCCCCTCGGCACGATGGCTGATGGATTCTGGATGGCGGGGGACTTCAGGGGTTCCGGGTGGGCCGCATGGACGACGGACGGCACGCCGGAAGGGACGAGCCTGCGCTCGCTGCCTGGCGGCGTGACGGGTCTTCGGGGCGCGCTGCAGCGCGAGGGTCACGTCCTTGCGACCGGCCAGAGCGGCACGTGGCGTCTCGACGGGGATGAGGCGACGCTGCTGTCCTCGGCCCGGTGCCTGACGGATTCATGCCGTCTCGCTGACCTGGGCGCCGTGGCGGTCTTCAGTGCCAGCACCGACGCGGACGGCAGGGAGCTCTGGCGGAGCGATGGAACTCCGGCGGGAACCCGCGTCATTCGCGACCTGACACCTCAGATGAACTCGGGGGGGTCCGCTCCGACGGAGTTCACGCCGCTGGGCGCAGGGGTGCTCTTCACTGCGCTTCCGGACACGAGTTCTCTCGGTCTTTACATGATCGAGGAGCCCGGCGACTGGAGGCTCCTGGGAACGTACTCGCACGTGTCTTACTCGGCGCTCACGAGCGAGCTGACGCGCGTGGAGGACCGCGTGTTCTTCAGCGCGCAGACTGGCGGTGGATCACGGCATCCATGGGTGACGGATGGGACGGTCGCGGGCACGCTCCGCCTCGCCGGTCCGAACGGCCTGCAGAGCGTGGGCAACGCCGGGTACGCCGGGGTCGGCCGTCACGCGTGCTTTTCGGCGCTCGGGGTCGAGGGGTGGGAGCCATGGTGCAGTGACGGAACGATCGAGGGAACTCGGCTGCTCGCCGACATCGCGCCGGGAGCCGCCAGCTCGAACCCTGCGGCCTGGACCTCCACCGGATCTCTCGCATTCTTCGTGGCCACCGATGGCGAGGCCGGCCAGGAACTCTGGGTGACGGACGGCAGCTCGGCGGGCACGCGCATGGTCGCGGACATCAAGGCGGGCCCCGAGTCCTCCATGCCGCAGGCGCTCAGCTCACTGGGCGAGCGCGTCGTGTTCTTCGCCGATGATGGCGTCCACGACTACGAGCTCTGGGGCAGCGACGGGACGTCGCAAGGCACCATGCTGCTCGCCGACATCGTCCCCTCCGGCCCAGCGCACTTCTCGCTGCTCAAGTGGGGAGTGGCGAGCGGACGCTTTTACTTCGTCAGTCGAGGCGTGACGCCGCCGGGACTGTGGGCTTCCGACGGAACGCCGGAGGGAACCCGACGGCTGGCCGACATGGTCCTCGACGGCCGCGAGGTCAACGCGAACCACTACACGTCCTTCGGGCGCGGGTGCGCCTTCCTCGGCGCCCTGCGCGGCGCTGAAGGTCAGCTGGCCGTCTACGTCACGGACGGGACCGCCGAGGGAACCCGCGTCGTCCTCGGCCCGCGATCCGGTCTCTCGAAACTGTGGTCCGTGGACGATCACTTGATCGTCAGCATCGAGACGAGTGACCACATGTTCGAGTTGTTGATTCTCGACAGCGCGGGGAGGGCACGGTCCATCCTGGGCGGGCCGAGGGGCTCGACGCCCGCGTCCGTGGACCACGTCGTCGCCTCGGGCGACTGGATCTACTTCACGGCGACTGACGCGCATGCCGGTTCAGAGCCTCACGCGCTGCCGCGCGCTTACTTCGCTGACTCGGACCTGGATGGCGTCGCCGACGAGCACGACGGTTGCCCGTTCGCGGCGGACCCACTCCAGGAAGACTTCGACCGCGACGGCGCCGGCGATGCCTGCGATCCCTGCCGATTCCTTCCCGACGTTGCCGTGATGCCGCCGCCGTGCGGCCCTGCGGCGAGCTCGTGTGGCTTTGCATGGGGTGACATCGCTCCCGCTGGCGCCCCTGATGGCCGTCTCGACATCGCGGATGTTGTCCGCATGTTGCGCATGACCGTGGGCCTGGAGACGCCCGATGCTGGCGAGGCGCTGCGGGCCAGCCTCAGCCCGAGCCAGATCACCTCGCTTGGCTCGCTGCCCGTGCATGCGCCGACCGCGGCGCCGCCCAACGAGATCCGCGTGGACGACGTCGTGCTCGCCCTGCGCGCATCGGTCGGCCTGATACGCCTGTCGTTGCCCTGAGGGCCGTCCAGGCGCCATGACGCCGTCGGCCGGTGCCCCCCCGGCGGCCTCGCGCGCTCCTGGCTGCGTCCGGGGAGGGGAGGCGGGAGCCGCCGCCTGGCGGCCCGGAGCTGCTGGGATGGCCTCGGCGAGCGCTTCCTGAAGGTTGGCTGCGCCTGGACTTTCCGCGGGCCGATGGCGGCATATATTCGGGCGACGCTCCCCGTGCGATGGCGCCCGGCGCGGACGTCTGGGGTCGGGACGGCACCGAAGGAAGGGAGTTCCTGCATGAAGCCAGCCGCCAGCGCTGTCCGCCGTCGTCGAGCGGGGGCCGCGTCCCCGCGTGCTGGCGCCGTCCTCGCTCTTCTCGTCGCCGTCCATGCCGCGGCGCCGCGGGCGATCGCGGCGAGCGGCGGGCCAGATGCGAACGGTTACACGTGGCACGACGCCGATGCCGCCTGCCCGGTGAGCACGGACGTGCTGGCGCCGACGGGGAGCTCGACCTTCCCGAGCAGCATCGTGGGTCCGCTGGATCTCGGCTTCACGTTCCGCTTTCACGACATCGCGACCACGCGAGTCTGGGTGAGCCGGTACGGTCAGGTGTTCTTCGCCGACCCTCGCGGCGTCGCGAGCTCCGACAACCTGCCCATTCCGACGGCCAACGGTCAGGGCGCGTTCCTTGCCGCGTACTGGGATCTCCTGATCAACTCCCGCATGACCCACGGTCCGGTGGGCGACGGACGGACGTTCCGGATCGATTTCACGGCTGTCTCGCTGGCGGACAGCGGAACCGTCCGGGCGCTGATTGACCTGCGATGGGACGGGGACATTCAGGTCGACTACCTGCAGTTGCCCCGAGACCCGACATCCGCCACGGTCGGCGTCGAGTCGCCAGACGAGTTGACTGGTCTGCAGATCGAGCTCGACGGCGTGGGGACGAACGGTTTCGACCTGCCGGGCGCGCTTCCACATCCCCTGTGCATTGACCGGCCGCCCGACCTGTCATGCGCGACTGCCGGGCTCGTGACTTGCGGCTCGAGGCCGGGCAGATCGTCCTCGACGCTTCCCGTTCAGGTGGCATCGTACGGCTGTGCGCCCGGCACGTGGTCGGGCAACGAGGTCGTCTACCGCATTCATCGTGATGATGTCAGCGACCTGGCCGTCACGGTGACCCCGTTCTCCAGCCTGTCCATGGCCGTCTTCCTGCTCGACGCTTGCGACGAGGCACGCTGTCTGGATGGGGGCTCCACGAGCGCGGAGGCGCTCAACCTGGCGCCCGGCACGTACTTCATCGTTGTTGACTCGGCCAGCCCGAGCCACGACGGGTCCTTCCTGCTCGACATCGCTTGCACGTCGCGATCCCAGCCGATCGCGTGCGAGGAAGCGCCGCTCATCACGACCCCGGCGGAGCCGTCGCGCCTCGACTCGTACTCGTGCGTCCCGGGCAGCTTCAGTGGCGGCGAGAGTTACCACGTGCTCGACGTGACGGTGCCGAGCCAGGTCACGGTGACGTTCACGGGCGATCCCGGCGCGGCGGTCGTCATCTACGGCCCGGGCGCGCCGCTGACGCCGTCCACGTGCCTCGCCGGGGGAGTCGGGGGCACGGCGCTGTTTGGCGCGGGCATCGGCCGCCATGTCATCGTGGTGGACAGCGATCAGGCCGTCGTGTCAGGCGTGCTGTCCGTCGAGTGCAGCACGCACCTGGCGTGCGGCACCGCCATTCCACTGTCGTGCAACGGCTCGGTGACGGCGAGCAACGACGGCGTGAGCGGCTTCACGCAGTTCTACTCGTGCCGCGACTGGCCGCTACCGGCGCCGGAACTGGTGTTCTCGTTCGACAACCCGGTGCAGCAGGTGGTGTCGTTCTCGCTCGACGACACGCTCGACCCGCGCCTCGATCTCTATCTTCTTTCCGCCTGCGACGAATCGCAGTGCGTCGCCCTCGATGACAATCTCATCACGCGCGACCTGGCTCCCGGGACGTACTACCTCGCCGTGGACGGGCCGGCGGGGCCACCGGGCGAGGTGAAGGTCTCGGCGATCTGCGCGGTCGGGCTCGATCCGGAGGAAGTGCACGTCTCGAGCGCTCCCGGGGGTTGCTTCGACGTGCCGGATGTCGGCTGGGTGACGCCCGAGATCCATGCCGGCGACGTCCTGCTCGCGATCGATCTCACCGGCTCCATGGGAGGGTCACGCAGCGCGCTGCAGGCCCAGATGTCCGAGATCGTCCGGCGTCTCTCTCTCTTCATCCCGGACGTCGCCTTCGGTGTCGTCTCCTTCAGGGACTACCCGATCACGGGATGCGCCTCGCCGTGCCCTTACAGCGGCACGTACGGTACCGGGGCCGACTACGCGTACCGCCTCGAGCACGCGATGACCACCGACACCGTGGCCGTGCAGGCGTCGCTGGACGCGCTGCCGCCGGCCGCGGGGGGCGGCGACCTGCCGGAGGCGTACTCGCGGGTGCTTCACGAGGCGGCGACCGACGCGGCCATCGGCTGGCGTACGGGCAGCCGGCGCCTTCTCGTCATCCTGGGCGACAACGTGCCACACGACTGCAACGTCCTGTCGTGTCTTGGCGGCGTGGCCTCGGAGGCGAGAGGGATCGACGCCGGCCCCGACGGCGTGTCGGACACGGGTGACGAGCTCAGCCTGCAGGGGGTGATCGACGGTCTCGTGGATGAGCGGATCGTGCTCCTGTACATCGACTCGTCGGGCGGCGGCCCGACCGTCGCCGGCTCGCCAGATCCGCCGGGCAGGTTCACGCACCGCGAAGTCTGGGACTGCTGGTCACGCCTGACGGGTGGCGAAGCCATCACGATCAACCCGGACGGCACCGTGCCGTCGGGCATCGATCTGAGCCAGGCGATCGCCGACCTCATCGAGGGCGCTGCCCAGCGCTGCACGCGCCTGGAGCTCGTGGCCGAGCCGGGATTCGAGGACTGGGTGGCCTGGGCGACGCCGGTCTACGTGGACGTGGAGTTGCCGACGATCCGCGACTTCGACTTGCGGATCTGCGTCCCGCCCGGAACGGCGCCGGGCCCGCACGAGTTCGAGGTGCGGATGCTCTGCTCGGGCGAGATCATCGCCTCGCAGCTCATTCACGTGGATGTCGTCGTGGACTGCCGGGGCTCGATGGTGATGGGGCCTGCGCCCCGGGCCGCGTGCAGCGGCACGTCCACCATGCTCGACGCGGGCGACCTGACGCTCGTCAACTGCGCGGGCTCGGTCGAGTACGAGTGGCGCGACGGCGTGGGCGTCATCGCGACCGGCCCCGTGGCCAGCGTGGCTCCGCTCTCCACGACGACGTACTCGGTCGTGCTCACCTGCTCGACCGCGCCCGCCTGCACGGTCACGCGCGATGTCACGGTCACCGTCGATCATCAGCCGACGATCGGGTTCTCCCAGGCCGTGGACGTCCTGCCGTGCTCGCGCGGCATTGACGTCTCGTGGACCGCAGCGACGTTCCCGGGCAGCAGTGGCGCCGGCACCTACAGCGTGTATCGCAGCGAGGTGAGTTGCGCGGATGCCCTCACGCGCAGGCCCGTCGTGTCGGGGCTCACGGGCACCGCCTGGCGGGATGTCTCGACGCGAGGCGGTCGCGTCTACCACTACGTCGTGGAGGCCGAGAGCGCCGATCGCGCCGTCGCGTGCCGGCCGACCGGGCCGAAGAACGCCGGAGCCGTCGCCAGGGCCTGCGTCGCCGCGCCCGTCATGGATGACGCCGACATGACGCCGCCCGCGGGCGCGATGACCCTGCTGCGCGTTCGCCGTGCAGGCGACGACGTGACGCTCTCGTGGGCGGGAGCGCGGGCGCTCGCTGCGGGCGAGCACTTCCATCTCGACAAGGCCACCGGTCGTGCGGATGGCGTCTTCGTCAGGGTCAATCCAGAAGGGGACCTCGGGTTCGTCCATTCCGAGCGCGACACGAGCTCGCCCTTGCAGTTCTTCGTCCTCCGCGTCGCCAACACGTGCGACATCGAATCCACGGACTGATGGGGTGCGGGGTTGAGGCGGAAGACCCTCGCCCGCGGCCCGCGTTCGAAAACGGCCCCTCTGTCGCCTCGACGCCGAGAGCGTGAGACGACGCTCGAAACGGGAGGGCGCCTCGACGGCCCGCCCGCTCGGAGCCTGCATCGCCTGGGCGGACGACAGCTCCACACCGCCCAGCCCGGGCGCGGGCTCGCGCGCCGTTCATGAGGCATGCGTCACGCGCACGAGGCCGAGGAAGCAGTCCAGCAGCAGCTGCGGGCACGCACGCCGCCGCTTGAATGCAAGATGCGTCATTCTCGTCCAGTATTCTCTCGGGATTCGCAGCGGCTTGCCGCGCCACGACCGTGTCACGCGCGCATCAGGAGGCATCTCATGAACCACGTCCTCTCAGCGGGCTTCCGGGCCCTGCTCGCCTTGCTCGCGGTGGCTCTCGCCGCAGGCCCTGCGGATGCGCGCAAGAAGCGGCTCGACGAGCCCACGGCGGCTTCTGGCCTGAAGGAGGCTCTCTCCAGCGGGACGCTGCAGGCGGTGGAGGTTCTCGGCACGGTAGACGGCTATCTCAAGAATGACCTGGTGCGGATTGACGTGCCTGACGGCCTGAAGGCCGTGGACAAGGTGATGCGCGCGCTCGGCCACGAGGCGCTGGTGGACGAGTTCGTCACGAGCATGAATCGGGCGGCGGAGGCCGCGGCCCCGCTCGCGAAGGAAGTCTTCCTCGACTCCATCCGACAGATGAGCTTCACCGACGCGCTGCGCATCGTCCGCGGTTCGAAGCACGAGGCGACCGACTACCTCGAGGAAACGTCCACGCCGCGCTTGAAGGAGCTCTTCAGGCCGATCATCTCGCGGAAGCTCGACGAGGTCGGCGCCACCGCGGCATTCGACGACCTCATGGCACGTCATGCGACCTTGCCCTTCGTGGATCGCCCGCTCTTCGATCTCGACGAGCACGTGACGGACGGCGCCCTCGACGGGATGTTCCTCATGATCGCGAAGCAGGAGGAGAACATCCGAACGAACGTCGTCGCGCGCACGACGGATCTCCTGAAGGAGGTCTTCGGCAGCCGCGAGGCGCGCAAGGGATCGGCGAATGCGGACAAGAAGCCCTGGTGGAATCGGCTCTGACGGCGCCGCTCCACGACCCACCGGCGCGGGTCGCGATGACGCGCGCCGATTCCCCGTCGGCAGTCACGGGCCCGAGCGCCCGCGGAGGTTCCCCGTTGGACACGAATCAGCAATCCGGAAGCACCCCAGCATGGACCGTGGCGCCCCAGCCGCATGACGAGCCCCGGCGCCTCCAGGCGCTGCGCGGCAGCGGTCTGCTCGACAGCCTGCCCGAGCAGGCCTACGACGACATCGTCTATCTCGCCGCGCGCATCTGCGAGACGCCCATCGCGTTGATCAGCCTGGTGGACGAGGACCGTCAGTGGTTCAAGGCGCGCGTGGGACTCGAAGCCAGGGAGACCCCGCGCGACGTGGCGTTCTGCGCGCACGCGATCCTGGGCGATGGCGTCTTCGAGGTGCCTGACTCCCAAGCCGATGCGCGCTTCGCCGCGAACCCCCTGGTGACGGGGGCTCCGCACGTGCGCTTCTACGCAGGCGCTCCGCTGGTCGCGAGCGGAGGCGAGGTGATCGGCACGGTCTGCGTCATCGATCGTCATCCGAAGCACCTCACGGTCCCGCAGCGCGAAGCGCTCACCGCGCTCTCGCGGCTGACGATGGTGCTCGCGGAGAGGTGCCCTCCCGCGCGGCAGGGCTGAGCCAGAGCCTCAGCGTGCCGGGGCTCGCCCCTGCTCGCAGGCCGCGTAGCCGGGGATCCTCTCGCCGAGCACGATGTCGCGCGTGACCAGCCAGGTGTCGCCGTCCTTCACGGGCCGCGCGATGCCCTGACCGCCGCGTCCCGAGCTGTACTGCTCGCGCGCCGCGTCCGTGAGGCGGGGATCATCGTCGAACATGATGTCGTCGATGTAGTAGCTGCAGCGTCCGACCTCGATGACGTGCATGTGGACATGCTCGGGGAGGTCGCTGTCCGGGTAGCCCGCGGGGCGGATCGTGTGAAAGCGATAGCGGCCGGCGGCGTCCGTCCTCGCGAAGCCGCGCAACCGTCCGTGGCGCTGCGCGTCGGGCCCCGGCGAGTTCTCGGCTCGCGGGTAGTAGCCCCGCGCGTCGGTCTGGTACGCGTAGACGATCACGCCAGAACGCGGCTGGCCCGAAGCGTCTCGCACGACGCCGTCGATCCGCAGCGGCTGCCCCGGCTCGGTCTCCGGAGCGAGGCGCTCGCTCCACGCGATGGTCTCGGGCAGTCCCTGGAAGACCGCCTCGCAACCCTCGCAGGGCAGCCCGACGATGGGCTCGTTCGTGCGGGCAGGCGTGGAACCGTCCGCGCGAAGCAACCGCGACGCAGGGGCCTCGCTCACGGCAGGGCGACCGCCGCAGCAGAGAAGGCAGCCAGCGAGGAGAGCACCGATGAGCCGTCGCACGAGGCCTCGCTTTCGCGCGGGCAAGGAAGGTCGGATGGAAGCGAGATTGTACCGCTCGGGCGCGACCCGATCACGGCCGGGCGCCCCTGGCCAGCCACGGCGGCGATCCGTGCCAGCAGGCTGATGGCGAGCGCCGCGGACGCCCAGGCCGCAGGCGACCCGGGGCGGGGGAAGAGCAAGGAGCTGGTCGCGCTGGTGTGAGAGGAGGACGCCTCCAGGCGTCAGCAGGCGCTGGATCGGCGGCCCCTGGTGGGGATGGTCACTCTGATGATCGGCATCGCGCGCTTCATCGTCGTGCGCGCGATCGAGCTCCGACAAGGGGCCGTTCGCGCGCGTGGCCGGAGGTCGAGGCAACAGCTGGTTCCGCCCGCACGCAGCCTGGCCGCGTGGCAGGAGTCCGTCGCGGCCCCCACCGAGAGAGCGGGTCCGGACCGCCAAGTCCGACAGCGGGGCCCCGGATACCGTGCGAGGCCGAAACCGGATTACACTCCGCCGTCCGCACCCGTGCCCTTCAGGTCGGCGCGCCGAGCGCCGACCCCCTCGCCTCTGGATGGTCCTGCCGGGAGTCCTCCGATGCGTCTCCGCACTTGCCTGAGGGGTAGCGCGTCTCGCCTCGCCACGGTGGCCGTGTTCGTGGCTGCCGCTGTCGCCCCGACGCGCGCCCGCGCCGCAACATCGTTCGAGCACGTGACGGCGCCGGGCAATCTCGTCGCCAATTACTCACACCTCGATCACGTCGGGCTGAACGGAAGGCCGGAGGCCATCGCCGTCGTCGAGTGCCTTGCGGGAGCCGACTGCGAAGCCTCTCTCGGCGTCTGGTACGACGCCGGCGCCGCCCGATGGGCCGTGTTCCGGCAGGATCGCTCGGCCATGTCCGACGGGAACTCCCTGAGGGTTCATGTGGCCGAGGGGGACGGCTTCGTCGCCGTGGCTCAGGGAGGCAGCGCCCGTCTCGTGGATCCGCGCGTTGCCGGCGACGCGTCTGCCCGGCTGCTCGTCACGCAAAACTGGAATCCGGGTGGATCGGGCGGAACCTACAACGATGCGCGGGTGGTCGCCTCGTTCGACGGCAACGTCTGGACGGTCGCCAACGCCGACGGATCCGGCATGCCCGAAGGCGCCGCGGTGAACGTGCTCGTCCTGTCCGCCGCGCAGCCGCAGTTGCTGCCCGCGCGCGAGGGCGCCTTCTCCCCGGCAGCTGTCGCCGCGCAACTCGTCGAGGCGCCGCCGCCTCCGCCTCCGCCGCCACCCCCGCCGCCGGCGGAGAACGTGCTGGTCGCCGCCACCGAGATTCGCGCCGAGCACGTCCCGGCGGAGACGCTGGGCGGCGGCATTCCGAGCGGCGCCGTGGACCTCACCGCCATCGGGACCGACGCTCCGACGCGATGCGGCGGGGGCGCCAACTGGTCATTCGAAGAGGATCTCGCGTGCTGGACGGCGTCCGGCGACGCGTTTGCCGGCCAGCCCCTGCTGGGTGAGATCATGCGAGCGGACCGCGTTCGCTTCGACATGGCGCTCGAGCGCGGAGGGATCGGTGGCGACTACTGGACCGACCTGATCTTCCCGATCGGCGTCCGCGGATCGGGCTGGATCGGCACGCGCGACGGTGGCCGCGGCGACGCGGCGACCGGCACGCTGACGTCGTCGCCGTTCCGCCTCGCCACGCGCTATCTCACGTTCCTCCTCGGCGGCGGAGCGAGCCTGACGGATCTCCATGTCGACCTCCAGGCCAGGCAGGAGGACCTCGCTGCCGCCGGTCTCGCGCCGACCCTCATCGAGGGCCCCGGACCGGACGGCTTCGTGACGATCGCGCGCCGCTTCAACGAGGTGAACGGGGAGGAGATGCAGCGGCAATGGTTCGACGTGGCCGCCGTCCTCGGGCCGTCCTGGAGTCCCGCGGGCCCGCGCGTGCGATGCCGGTTTCGCATCACGGACCGCGCACGCGGAGCCTTCGGGCATCTGAACGTGGACGACTTCACGGCGACGGACGCCGACCCCTCTTCCTCAGTCCTCGCGATCCAGCGTGACGGTCGCACGATGACGTTCGACAGGGATCGCCCCGTCTGGGGCTTCGCGGACACCCACTCGCATCCGGCGCACCACCTCGGGTTCGGCGGGCGCCTGTTCGCCGGCGATCCTTCGCTCCCGCTCCAGGAGACCTACTCGAACAGGTCCTGCGAGGACAACCACGGCGGCGTCTTTCATGGCATGGGCGGCAAGGCCTATCACACCGTCGCTGTCATCGCCGGCTGCGATCACTTCGAGACGGGAGCGCCCGACTACGTCGGATTCCCGAGGTTCAACAACACTCTCCACGCGCACTACCACGTGGAGTGGTTCCGCCGCGCATGGCAGGGCGGCCAGCGCCTCGTTTGCGCGCTGGCCGTCAACAACCAGTACCTCGCGACGCGGCTTCTGGCACCGGGCCTCGTGCGGAACCTGCCGATCGACGATCACTCGCAGATGTTCATCCAGGCCGACTTCATCAAGCGCGTCGTCGCCGCGCACCCGGAGTTCATGGAGATCGCGCTGACTCCGGCGGACGCCCGGCGCATCGCTCTCGAGGGCAGGCTCGCTGTCGTCCTCGGCCTCGAGATCGACAACTTCGGGAACTTCAAGGACGCATCGTTCATCTGGACGGACGCGGGCGGGCCGCACGGCCTGGTCACGCTCGCGCGCGATCGGCTGACGGCGCGCACGCAGATCGAGGAAGCGCTCGCGGCGTACCACGGCGCGGGCTTCCGGCAGTTCACGCCGGTTCACTACGTGGACGGCCTCTTCGCCGGCGTGCCGCTGTTCCGGTGCGAGCCACTGATCATCAGCCGGGGCATCACGGGCCTCATGCCGCGCATGGTAGACGGGAGGTCGCGCGGCGTCTCGACTCACGTTCTGGACGACTGGAGCTTCATGAAGTCGGCCATGATGTCGCTCTACGAGTTCCCGGAGCAGGAGCTGAGTGGCCTCCTGGACGTCTTCGAACGCGGACGAAACGATGCCACCGCGCTGCAGTCCACGATCAACGCGCTGGGCCTCACGCCGCGCGGAGAGGAGTTGTTCGACGCGCTGATGCGCCGCGGCATGCTGATTGACAGCGATCACCTCTCGTTCCGCGCGAAGGACGAGTTGTTCGCGCGCGCCGAAGCCCGCAGGTACCCGCTCATGGCCTCGCACGCTGACGCCGCGGCGCTCTCGTTCAGCTCGCCGACGAGGTGGCCCACGGAGAACGCCGCCGCCGGCCTGTTGCTGGGCAACGCTCCTCAGCAGCAGTGGGAGCTCTACAGGACATCGCGGCTGGCCAACGTCACGCACGAGTTCCAGACGCTGGACGAGCACGCGGACAGGATTCGCGATTCGGGCGGCATGCTCGGCATGATCATGATCCCGTTCAAGAAGAAGGCGTATTCGGGCAGATGGGGAGCGCCAGCCGGAGCTGAGCTCGTGCGCAACGACTGCGACGGGAGTTCCAAGACGTTCGCGCAGTCGTTCCTTCACATGGCCGAGAGGTTCGGCGGGGGAGGCGTCGCCCTCGCCTCCGATCGCGGCGGAACGGAGTTCATGGCGCCTCGCTTCGGTCCCCACGCGGCGTGGACCATGCGCAGCGAGACCTACGAGCCCGCGCGCCTCGATTATCGCGACGCGCAGCGCCGTGCGCAGGGTCCGAGGCAAGCCGGGGTGGCCTCGCGCAACGACAAGGGAGTCCGGTACGACACGCCGCTGCGCTCGTTCCATCCGTTCCTGTTCGAGTTCGGCCTGGAGGATGCCGCCGAGGAGGATGCATGGAAGGCCATGGCGTACGTCCACGCCTTCCCGGACGCGGACCCGAGGGCAGGCGCCTCGTTGCCGCCCGAGCGGAGCGTGCGCTCGGATCAACCGCAGCAGGTGCCGCAGGCAAGCCACTCGCGCCATCCGAATCGCATCCGCCACTTCGCGCGCGGCTGGCACGCGCCCGACGAAGCATCGCTCCTTCGCCCGGCCGCGCTGACCTACGACGCGCCCTGGGAGGAGGCTGTCTTCTACCTCTTCCGGCGCGGCCTCACGCCCTGCAACCTCACGACGTTCGCTGAGGGCGACGTGGCGCACTGCAACGACGGCAACCATCCCGACGCGGGTCCGATCCCGCGGATGTTCGCGAAGCTCCGGCACGTGGACCAGCTGTGGCGGAACATGCAGGGCGACAACGCGCCACTCCGTCGCATCGTCACGGACGCGCGACATTTCGACGTCAACCTCGACGGCGTCGCGCACTACGGCATGATCCCGGACTTCCTCCAGGACCTGCGCAACGTCGGAATGACTGCGAGGCAGATGGACGCGTTGTTCTCGTCCGCAGAGGCCTACATCCGAATGTGGGAGCGAGCCGAAGCCGCCGCCGCATCCATGCCACGCTGATCCACCATCCGTGGCGACCGCGCCACTTCCACGGGAGATCTTCATGCGAATTGCTCTGCCGATTGTCGCCCTGGCGCTCGTCGCCCTGACCGCGTGCGGCGATAAGTCGTCGCCTGCGCCGGCGCCTGCCGCCGTGGCGCCTGCGGCGTCGCTCGCGCCCCCTCCATCGCCGACCGCAGCGGTCGCGTCGGCCGGGTCTGATGCGGCTGCGCCGCCGGTCGCGGACCCCTCGCCGGATCCCGTCGGAGCCGAGTGTCCGTACACCCCTGAGGAGATCCAGGCGGCTCTCGGATTCCAGGTGAAGGCGGGCGTGGGCGAGACGGTGGAGTTCCCTGGGGGGCGCAACATCTCGTGCTCGTACGAGCCCGTCACCGGCTTCACGGTCGTCTACGTCGACCGGATGATCATGGACGCCGCAGATCCGGCGTCCAGCGCGGCGGCATTCGAGCGCAGCCTGGCGGGCAAGGTGGAGCGCATTCCGGGGGACGCCGATGGCGCAGCGTGGCAGCTCAGCGAGTTCGACGCCAACTCTGTCGCGCTGCACTACCTGCGCGGCGGCCAGATCGTCGGCGTGCGCGTGAACGGCGGATCCTTCAAGGCGCCAGACATGCAGCCCGGGCTCCTCAGGCTACGCCGCGTGCCGTGATCCGGCGCGGTGGGCGCGCCCCTGTCGGCGGGGCACGAGCCGGATCTGTTCCGGTGCATCCCGGCCGGCCCGCGCCCACGGCGCTGCCGGGTTCGTCGGCCGATGGGCCCCTGGAACGCCTTCCGCTTTCGCGCGTCGTTGACTGCTCTTGACATCGCAGCGATGCATCGCCCAGCAACGGACACGGATCGTTCGAGCTGGCTCGGCTGCCGAGGCACCCCCTCCGGCTCCTCCGCCCCGCCCCTGCCGCACGCCCGGTAACCGTGGCATGCTCGCGCCGAAATCCGGCTCCGACACGGAGGGCTCCATGACCGTCGCTGCTGCCGCCCGCTCGCTCCTCGTGCTCGCATTCGGCGTCCTCACCGCGGCCTCGCTCGCGCAGGCGGCGCCGGGCGCGAAGGGGCTGAAGACCGCGGACGTCATGCTTCCGGATGCGCTGCCGGCCGTCACGGAGGCCGAGCGCGCGCTGACCTCTGTCGCGAGCGCTCCCGGCGCTCCGGCCGTCGTGCTGCTGAAGGGGGAGCAGTACGAGTGGACGGAGAACTTCGTGCGCCTCAGCATCCTCCGCCGCGTCAAGATCCTGACCGACGCGGGGGCGGCGGATCACGGCGACACGTCCATGACCTACTACGGCGAGTGGCGCGTCGGCACGGCGCGCGCGCGGGTCCTGCTTCCGGATGGCACCGAGGTGGACGCGTCGTCGAACATCCACTTCGCGACCGCCAGGGATCCCGACATCACGACGATCACGGTCACGTTCCCGCAGGTGCGCGCCGGCGCCATCCTCGATTTCGCCGTGGACGCGAACGCGAACCACACCGGCCTCGAGGAGTGGACGGCGCAGGAGTCCATTCCCGTCCGCGAGGCGCGCTTTGTCCTGCTGCCGTTGCCCGAGGTCCGATATCGCACCGCCACCGCGAACGTGGCGGCGGCATCCATGCAGCGGCATGACCTCCGCCGGGGCATGCAGGATGTCTTCGCGTGGGTGTTCCGCGATCTCGCGCCCATCCCCGACCTTCCGAACATGCAGCCCGCCGGCGATGTCGCGGCGAAGCTGATCCTGATCCCCGAGTCCTACCGGATCGGCGGCGTGAACCTGCCACTGGCGACGGACTGGAAGACCTGGGCGAAGGACGAGGGCCGATCGTGGGATACCTGGTTCAAGAAGGGGACCAAGGAGTGCGCCGCCCTGGCGGCGCACGTCACGCAGGGCGCAGCGACGCCGCGCGACAAGGCGGAGGCCATTCGCAAGGCCCTGCGCGATCGCATGACCCGGGCCTGGAATCACACGTGGCCGACGGGCGACACGCCCGATCGCTCGCTGGCGCAGGGCAAGGGCAACTCGGCGGACATCGCGGGCGTCGCCATCGCCATGCTCCGCGCTTCCGGCGTGCCAGCCGTGCCGGCTTCCTATCGCCAGCGGGGTTCCGGAACGCTGCCTCTCGATGTCCCGGCGCCGAACCTGCTGAACGACGTGCTCGTCGTGATTCCCGGCGCCGGTGACGGCGGGCAGCCCCTGCGCGCTTGCTTCTGGGCGGACGTGCCGGTCGGCACGCTCCCGCTCGACGCGCTGGGCATCCACGCCGTCACGCTCGGCAAGGACACGGCTGGGCCCGAGCTGATCCCGGATCTGCCTCCGGAGAGGAACGGATGGGACCGCACGGTTCGCCTCGCCCTGGCGCTCGACGGCACCGTCACCGGCGAGGCCGAACTCACGGCCAGGGGTTCGACGGCGCAGCGGTGGCGAGCCATGTTGCAGAAGCAGACGGCGGATGAGCGCAAGGTCGCCATCGAGGCTCACGTTCGCAGGTACATGCCATCGGCCGTCGTGAGCAACTGGCGCGTGGATGGCCTCGATGTCCCCACGGCCGACATGGTCGTCACCGTGGCGTGGGAGGCCGCGGGCCTCGCGCAGCGCGCCGGCGGCCGCATGCTCCTCAACCCGTTCGTGTTCCAGCGCGTGGAGGCATCCGACTGGAGCGCCGAGACCCGCGACCAGAACGTGTGGCTCGGCCGCCCCAGCCAGTCGTTCGACTCCGTGACGATCGAGATGCCGCAGGGCATCGCCAGCGTGCAGCTCCCCGCGCCGGCCGACCTGACAGCGGACAAGGTCGGCGCGTATGTCAGCGCTTACTCGGGCAAGGACATGGCGCTCTTCGCCACGCGCAAGGAGCGCTTCGACCAGACGCTCTTTCCCGCCGCGAGCTGGGGGCCGCTGCGAGAGTGGTTCCACGACATGGCGATGTCCGACGACCAGTCCATCGTCTTCACGCTGGCCGAGGCCGATCCGTGAGCATCGCGCGGCGGCGCGTCCTTGCGGCGGTGCTGGTGATGCTGGGAGCCGCGGCAGACGGCCAGGCGGCGAAGAAGATCGTCATCGAGCAGGCGTCGTCCGCGCCCGCCTGGGTGCGCGAGGCCGCCGCGCGGGAGGTCCCTGGCGGCGCCGATGGCGTCGGGGCACTCCTGCTGCATGATGAGACCATCGTCGCGCCGCGGCTCGAGGGTGGCGTGCGCGTGACGCGCCGGATCGCCCGGCGCGTGCTGCGCCCCGACGCGCTGGTCGCGGCGTCCAGCCCGCGCTTCACCTACCGATCCGACGACTCGTTCGAGAGCGCCGGCGCGTGGAACCTGCTGCCTGACGGCACGATGCGGCGCCCGGATCCGAAGGACGACATCTCGGACCTTCCGTGGACATCCGGCGTCAACGCCGTGGACGACGTGCGCCTGCGCGCCGTGGACATCCCGGGCGTCGTCGTCGGCAGCGTGACGGCTTCCGAGTCCGTCATCGTCCACGCCATCGACACGGGCGCCTTCGGCAGGAGCTTCGGTGACGTGGACGAGCCGACGGGGCTCGCGCGGCTGACCCTCGAGGCGCCGGCTGGCTGGACCGTCGGCGAGCACCTCGAGCGCGCCGACGGCTTCGCGAGAACCGCCGACGGCTCGCGCCTGAGCTTCACGGCGGCGTCTCTCCCCCGGTTGCCGCACGAGATCTGGGCGCCATCGGACGACGAGCGCCTTCCGTTCATCTGGGTGAGCTGGCGCTCGCCCGATGGATCGCGGGGCATGGCCGATTGGGGCGCCGTGGCCCGCTGGTATCGCGAGCTGGCGGATCCCGTGCTCGCGCAGGCGGGGGAGGCCGCGAGCGTCGCGGCTCGCCTCAAGCCGGCGGATCCCGCGGTCGCCAGCGCCGCGATGCGCGATGCGTTCAAGTTCGCCTCGCGCGACGTGCGCTACGTGTCGATCCAGCTCGGCATCGGCGGCTACAAGCCCGCCACGCCGGCAGCCACGTGCGCGAACCGCTACGGCGACTGCAAGGCGAAGAGCTTCCTGATGCGATCTCTCGTGGACGGCTGGGGCTGGAAGGCGCATCCGGTTCTCGTGCGCACCGCCAGCCTCGGCCCCGTGACGCGCGCTGTCCCGACGCCGGCGCAGTTCAACCACTGCATCGCCGCCATCCGCCTCCCCGAGGGCGTCGGGAGCGGCGCCTGGAACGTCCTCGACATCGAGGGCGTCGGGCGCGTGGCGTTCATGGACGCCACGAGCACGAGCCTCGGGCCCTGGGAGTTGCCCGAGATGGATCAGGGCACGCTCGGGCTCCTGGTCCTTCCCGATGGAGGGCGCCTGATCGAACTCCCCGTGCAGCCGCCGGCCGCGAGCCGGACGCGCGTGCGACTGGACGTGAGCCTTGACGAGATGGGCCGGGCGAGGACGGGAACGCTGGAGATCGAGACCACCGGCACGCACGCGGGATCCAGCCGATCGTTCTACTCGCGCGTTCGCGACGATGAGGCCCTCGCTGCCGCGCGCGAGATCCTCCAGTCGTGGGCGCCCGGCGCCACGCTGGGCGAGCGCCTGACGACGGGCGTGGACTCGCTCGACGGCCCCGTCTTGCAGACGTACCGGTTCACCGGTGGCCGCGTCGCCCAGAGGTCGGGCGACATGCTCATCGTCCTGCAGCCGGCGATCATCCTGCCGTTCGCGTCGGCCCTCCTGCCGCCGCCGCCGCGCACCACGCGTCTGGACCTCGGCTTGCCCGAGGAGCGCCACGTCGAGATGACCGTGCGCCCTCCGCAGGGATGGCGGCCTGAAGCGCTCCCTCGCGACGCGCAGCACGCGACATCCTGGTTCACGCTCGATCGCGCATGGACGACGACGGACGGTGGCTGGACGATGACCGCGCGCGTGGTCAAGCTCGCCCGTTCGGTCGAGCCCGCCGACTACACGGCCTTCCGCGACGCCAGCCGCCGAGCCGCCACCTCCGCCTCGGAGGGCATCATGTTCGTGCCAGCCCCCGTCGCCTCCGGGCCCTGACGAGCCGGATCAGGCTCCTCCGCTGAAGGGGTGAAGGCGCTGTGCTAGCACGCGCGCGCGATGGTCGAAGATCGCGTGAAGCTGCCGGCGGACGAGCGGATGGAACGGGGCGCTCAGCGGATGGAGCGGAAGACGATAGCGCACGCGATCGGTCACGACCGTCGCGCCGCCGTCCTCGACGAAACCGTGATGGTGGGTCCACGCGGCGTACGGGCCCCTCAGTTGCTCGTCCACGAACTCATGCGGGGGGCGCCAGAGGGAGATCCGCGAACGCCAGCGCACGGGTAATCCATGAATCGTCAGCGCGTAGTCGATGAGCGTGCCCTCGCTCATGGCTACCGGCAGCGGCGTGAGGATGCGGAATGACAGCTCCGGGGGCGTGATGGCCTCGAGGTTCGACGCGTCGGAGAAGAACGCGAACACCCTGTCGCGCGGCAAGGGGATGACCTGCGAGCGGATGAACTCGTGCTCGCCCGGAGCCATCCCGTCCTTCCCGGGTGGGAGGGGGATGAAGGCGCTCGTCTGGCGAGCCCATTCCTCGAACCCCGGCTTGCGACGCGCATCGCGTTCGAGGAGCGGCACGCCCGAGACGCGCAGGAGAAGGAAGGTGATGAGGATGGGGCCGGGAACGGTCGCCAGCGCGATCCACGGGCCCGCAGACGATGCGCAGAGCCACAGTCCCCACCAGACCACGCACTCGCCGAAGTAGTTCGGGTGACGGCTGTAGCGCCAGAGCCCGCTCGTCAGCAAGTCGCTCCCGCTCGATCGCGCCTGGTGTCGCAGGAGCTGCGCGTCCGCGATCGACTCCAGCGCGAGGCCGATCGTGAACACCAGAACGCCGAGCCAGCGCAGCGGCAGCGTGTCCGGCGCCGCGCCGATCTGCGCGCCCAGGATCGGGGCGGCGATGATCACGGCAAGACCGGCCTGCAGCCAGAAGACGGTGAACAGGCTCCTCCACCAGAAGGCGTCTCCCGCCTGCTCCCTCCAGCGCGCGTAGCGCCGGTCCTCGGGACGGCCGTGCGAGCGAATCGCGACATGCGCGGCGAGGCGCAGCCCCCATGCCGTCACCAGCAGCGCGACGATGAGGGCGCGCGACGGATCTCCGGGCAGCCCGACGAAGCCGACCCACGCGATCGCGATGAACGCGATGCCCCAGGCGACATCCGCCACGGACGCATCACGGCGAACCAGGCTGATGACCCAGGCAACGGTCATGGTGGCGAACGCGGCAGCGGCGGCGAGCGCGATCACGGCGATGGCGCTCATGCCCGTGCCCCGCGAGCATCGGCGAGCCAGCGATCGCTCGCGGCGATCATCAGCGGGAGCATGAAGCCCCAGGCCAGCGCGACCAGCCAGAGAGCGGACGGCGGCCCCAGCGTCACCGCCCCGAGCCGCGCGCCGGCGGCGTAGGAGAGGGGGCCTCCCACGGCGCCGAGCACGCCTGCGAGGAGGGTACGACCGGCGAGAAAGGAGAGAGACGCGCGCGGCAGCGTGGCGAAGGCGAGCCAGAGTCCGGTCATCCATGCGGGTGGCCACGTCGCTTCGCCGAAGCGCAGAGCGCCGGCGCGCAGGAGCAGCGTGTCGATCGCGAAGCCGGCGAGCGCCGTGGCACCGACGAAAGCGACGACGCGCGAGGGCGCCCGACTCATCGTGATGCGGAGGGCCACGCACGCCAGGGCTGCGACGATGCCGACCGCCTCCCACTGCCGGCCGGCGCCCAGCACGGAGGCGAACCAGGTCGCCTGAAAGGCCAGCGCATTGACGGCGCGATGGGCGGTGGTCATTAGAGCGCCTCGCGAGGGGCCAGCGGCGCCTCGCGGGACCAGCGCGGCTTGACGAGGAGAGCCTGGATGTCGCCCAGGTAGCGCTCGCTGAATCCGGCTTCCGAGTACGCCAGGTAGTACTCCCAGCCACGGATGAACTCGTCGTCTCGGCCCAGCGCCCGGACCTCGTCGAGGCGTGCCATGAACGCCTGCCGCCAGTGCGCCAGCGTGCGCGCGTAGTGCTGCGTGATGTCCTCGAGGTGCACGAGCCTGAGATCACTGGCGCGGGTCGCGGAGGCTGTCAGCGTCGTGACCGAGGGGATGTGACATCCGGGAAACACGTGCTGCTTGATGAAGTCCGGCGCGCGGAACTGTCCGTCGTGATGCTGGTCGGCGATGGTGATGGCCTGCAGGAGCATCGAGCCGTCCTCGCGGAGCAGACGGCCGCACGCGCGGAAGTAGGCGTCGAGATGCTCGTGCCCGACGGCCTCCACCATTTCGAGCGACACCAGCGCATCGTGCGTGCCGCGCAGATCCCGGTAGTCCTCGAGAAGGACCGTCACGCGATCCTGGAGGCCGGCGCGACGCACGCGCGCGGTGGCGAGCTCATGCTGCTCGCGCGAGATGGTCGTCGTGGTGACGCGGCAGCCGCGCCGTGCCGCGTGCAGCGCCATGCTTCCCCAGCCCGTCCCGATCTCGAGCAGGTGCTGACCGGCAGAGAGACCGAGCTTGCGGAACGCGCGGTCGAGCTTGGCGTGCTGCGCCTGGGCGAGGGTGGCATCCTCGCTCTCGAACACGCCGCACGAATAGGTGAGCGACTCGTCGAGGAACAGGCGGTAGAAGTCATTGCCCAGGTCGTAGTGAGCCGCGATGTTCAGCCGGCTGCCGTGGCGCGAGTTGCGGCGGCGCGCGTGAGCCAGTCGCAGGAGTGGCGCCGAGAGCCGGGCGAGGCCGCTCTCGAGCCCGGTCATCGCGCTCCGATGCCGCAGGACGATCCGGAGCGCGGCGACGAGGTCGTCGGCCGTCCAGTGCCCGCGCACGTAGGCCTCGCCGATGCCGACGCTCCCGCGCAGCAGGAGCGCCGAGTACATCGCCGGATCCTGCACCTGCACGCGAGCTCGCAGCCCGGGCATCTCCCCGCCGAAGCGATGCGTGGCCCCGGCCTCGGCTATGACGAGCTCGCCCTCGCGGATCACGCGCAGCGCGCGGAGGAGGGCGCTGCGTCCGGCGTCCTCGACGAGGCGCGGAAGGCGGAAGGCGGCGCGGGGCGAGACGACGGCGGGAGCGGTGCTCATGGCGAGATCTCCTGACGAGCGAGAGCGGATCGAGACGGATGCGGTTGCACGGGGGCGCCACGCAGGAGGAGCCGGAGCGCCTGCCAGTAGATGGCCGCGATGACCTTGCCCGTGATGAAGGGATGAGCGGCCAGCGTGGTGGCCAGCGACCGGGTCGTGATCTCGCATCGATCGAGCACGAGCGTGGCATCGAGTTCCCGGTCGCCATCCCGATGAACGTCCACGTGAATGGCGAGACGGTCGTCCGGAGCCGTGAAGCGCCACTCGTACTGGCTGCCCATGGCCATGAACGGCGAGACGTGCAGCTCCTTGGCGTGACGCACGCGCCAGGTCTTGCCGGGGCTGGACGACGCCCGCCGGTCGAGGACGTGCTGGTGTCGCTCACCCCAGGGCGTGTTCGTGATGTCGGCCACGATCGCCTCCACCGCGCCGTCGCGGTCGTGACACCAGTAGAAGCTGACGGGGTTGAAGCAGTAGCCGAGCGCGCGCAGATTCGTCAACATGCGGATCGGACCCTCCGGGCGCCGCCCGATGCGCGATTCGACGAGGTCGCGCACGACGTCCGCGAGCGGCCGATCAGCGGGACCGAGGTAGTCCTCGCGGTGGAACGCAACCACGTTCCGCCGGCCGACGGACCACAGCCAGCGCCCGGCGAACACGGTCTCGAGCTCATCGAGGTCGATCCAGGTCATGAAGAGGCGGTATCGGAACTCGCCCGCGTGACGATCGTGGCGGCGATGGCGGAGCCAGCCGCGGTACAGCGCGCTGTTCACGCGGCGTCTCCGGCGACGGCTCGCTGCCCCTCATGACGAGCCAGGAAGAGGTCGCAGGCCTCGACCGCGCTGCGCGCTCCGTCCTCGTGAAAGCCCCATCGCCAGTAGGCGCCGCAGTAGTGGGTGCGCCCGGCGCCGCTGATGTCCGCGTGGCGCGCCTGAGCGGCGACGGCCGCAGCCGTGAACACGGGGTGGTGGAACATGAACTCGCCCAGGATCCTGTCGGGCCGCACGCGCTCCGAGCCATTGAGGGCGGCGAGAACGCGGCGTCCGGCCGGGAGCCCTTGCAGGCGCGAGAGATCGTACGTCATCGTCGCCAGGCCGTCCGCGCGTCCCACGTGGTAGTTCCAGCTCGCCCTCGCGCGATGGTTGCGCGGCAGCACGCCCTCGTCGTCGTGCAGAACGAGCGTGTTCGGCTGGTACGGGATGGCGCCGAGAACGTCCCGCTCGTCGGGCGTCGGATCCGCGAGCAGGCGCAGCGCCTGGTCCGAGTGCACGGCGAGGAAGACGTGATCGAAGCGTTCCGGGCCTCCCTGTTCGTGACGGATCTCGACGCCGCCGGCCAGGCGGCGCACCGAGCGCACCGGGCACGCGAGCCGCAGGTCAGGGCCGAGGTCCGCGGCGATGGCGCCCACGTAGCTTCGCGAGCTGCCGACCACCGTGCGCCACGTCGCGCGACCGGTTGCCTGAAGAAACCCCTGCCGCTGGAAGAACGCCACGAGAAAGCGTGCCGGCATGTCCAGGAGCGCTTCGGGTCGCGCGGACCAGATGGCGGAGGCGAGCGGGAGAATGTGGAGCTCCACGAACTCGCGCGAGTACGCGTGGCGGTCGAGGTACTCGGCGAGCGACGGTCCGCTGCCCTCGTCGGCGAGAAGGGCGGGCGCATTCCGGAAGAACCGGAGGATGTCGAGGCCCATTCTCCAGAAGCCCGGGCGCACGAGGTTCCTGCGCTGGGCGAAGAACGCGCCGAGCGAGCGGCCGGAGTACTCGATGCCGGTCCGTTCGCAACTCACCGAGAAGCTCATGTCGGTCGGCCTCGACGCGACCCCCATCTCGTCGAACATGCCGGAGAGGACCGGGTAGCTCTCCGGGTTGAACACCATGAAGCCGATGTCCACCGGCACGGGGCGACCGTCGACCGGCACCTCGACGGCATGCGCATGACCGCCCGCCCTGGGAGCTGCCTCGAAGACGGTCACGTCGTGCGCGCGCTCCCTGAGGAGGCGCGCCGCCACCAGGCCAGAGACACCCGATCCGATCACCGCCACCTTCATGGAGGATCTCCTGCCGTGAGGTCACGTCGCTCGATGGCCGCGGCGGCCGCGGCCAGATCGCTCAGCTCGAGGCAGCGAATCCCCACGCCGACGGGCCATGCGCCGCGCCCGCCAAGTAACAGGGAGGCGCCGGCCTTCCGGCACGCGGCATCGAGTGCCGCGGCCTCACGCGCGAGCACGTCCCGGGATGCCGAAACGGATGCCGAGATGCCCACGGCGTCCAGCGTGCCAGCGGCCAGCAGCGAGGCGATGTCCGCCGTCGGGGTTCGCCGGCCTGCCCACCGCGTGCGCCAGCCGCGCTCGCGAAGCACCAGTTCGACCAGGCGCAGGCCCAGTTCGTGCTCTTCCCCTTCGGCAAGGGCCAGAAGACACCGCGGAGTTTCCGGCGCGGAGGGCAGTGTCTCGACGACGCGCGCGAGTCCCCGCGACAGGCGCTCCGACGCCAGGTGCTCATCCGCGATGGAGATCTCGCCGGCCTCCCAGCGCCGGCCCAGCTCGGTGAGGGCTGGCGCGAGCGCCTCGGCCGTGGCGGCCCAGCTGCCGAGGCGGCCGCGCTCGGAGAGGAGGCGCGCCACCACGTCATGCGCTGGCGTGTCGCCGAGCAGGAAGTCCACCCAGGCGCTGCTCGGCGAATCGCCTCCCTCGACGCCCATCAGGCGAAGGCGGAAGGCGGTCACGTCGGCCTCGGCGAAGCGACGATGACCGCCCGGGGTGACGGAGTAGCGGAGGTCGCCCGCATCGGCCCATCGCTTGATGCTGGAGGGACTCGCAGCCAGGCGGCGGGCCGTTTCTGCGGTGGTGAGAAGGTCAGACACGTCCAAATCGTTCATCAGAGAGCCGTCTTTGTCAAGTCAAGCTGGATTTTTTCGTCCAAATCGTTCACACTGTCTGGGAATCAACTCCCTTCTCCTCGCATTCTCGGAGGCCACCGTGACCAACCTTCCCGCTCCCACATCCGCCCCCGCCCGCCTGGACGGACTCGCGCTTCGGGCCGCCGAGCGCGGCCTCGTTCCCGATCTGCTGGTCCGCGCGGGGATCCGCCACCTGCTGCGCGGGCGCCTCCGATCCCTGGATGCGCGCGGGGATGCGGGGCAGGCGGAGTGGATGTCGAGGATGGCCGAGTCGCCGCTGGCCGTGGACACCGAGGCTGCGAACAGCCAGCACTATGAGGTCCCGACAGCGTTCTTCGAGCAGGTGCTCGGGCCGCGCCTGAAGTACTCGTGCTGCTCCTGGCCACCCGGCGTGAGCAATCTCGCGCAGGCGGAGGAGCAAGCGCTCGGCGAGATCGTGGAGCGGGCCGGCCTCGAGGACGGCCAGGACGTGCTGGACCTCGGCTGCGGCTGGGGCTCGCTGTGCCTGTTCCTCGCGGAGCGGTTCCCGGCCAGCCGCATCACGGGCATCACGAACTCCCGGACGCAGCAGGCGCACGTCGAAGAGGCGGCGCGGGCTCGCGGGCTGAGCAACGTGCGCGTCACCCGAGCTGACGTGAACGCATTCCATCCCGACGGCACGTTCGATCGCATGGTCAGCATCGAGATGCTGGAGCACGTTCGCAACTGGCCGGCGCTGTTCGGCCGAGCGCGCGGGTGGCTGCGTCCTGACGGACGCATGTTCGTTCACGTCTTCACGCACGCCCGCCATTCCTATCCCTTTGAGAATGAGGGCGGGGACGACTGGATGGCGCGGCACTTCTTCACGGGCGGCCACATTCCCTCGGACGATCTGCTCCCGCGCGCCTGCGGGCCGTTCCGCGTGGCGAGCCGGTGGCGCATGGATGGCACGCACTACCAGCGGACGGCCGAAGCCTGGCTCGAGAGGCTCGACGCGAACGCCGAGGCCGCGGCGCGGTCACTCGCTCGCGGCGAACCCGACGGGCGCGTCGCCCTGCAGCGATGGCGCATGTTCTTCATGAGTTGCGCCGAACTCTGGGGCTACGCCGGGGGCACCGAATGGGGCGTCAGCCAGTACCTGCTCGTCCCTCGATGAGCTCGGGCTGAGCCGACCCGCGTCCGCGGATGGGCGATCCGTCGCCCGGTCGGCTCGCCATCTCGGCGGATGTTCGGGGATGATGCCGAGCATGAAGCCGCGCAGCGTCGGCTTCCCGAGCGTCTCCCCGCACGCGATGGCGCGCCGAGCCTCGCGCAGGCTACGGAGAGGGACGCAGCTCGCCGGCAGGCGCGAGCGTGCGAGCCTGGTCGTCGCCCGCTGGATCCCAGCCCAGGGTGTCCCGCGCGCGGTTGGGACCGAACGAATAGACGAACCCAGTGCACTCGCCGTTCACGGTGCAGCGCAGCTTCACCCAATAGGACATGTTCCACGGATCGAGAACGTGCGCGGCACGTTCGGGCGCATGACTCTCCCGCGCCAGCCGCGCGAAGTGGCCGTCCGCGAGCCTCGCGCCCGCGACGCGGCTCCCGAGCGCCCGCAGCCGCAGGTGGTGATCGCCGGGCGGCATCGGCGCGAGGCGCGCGAGGTCGGCGGCCAGAGCATCGAGTTCCCTCGCGGCCGTCGTGATGGCCTGCGGTGCCGGCTCCACGTGGCGTCGCGACATCGCCGTCAGGCCGACCGTGACCGCGGCGATGATCGCGTACGTCCCGACGGCCGCACGTAGCGAGGCTCCCGCGGAACCCGCCAGCGCGAAGGCGCCGCCGAGCAGCGCGAGGCCGAGCGCGAGCTCCACCAGCTCGCCCGAGAGGCGCACGGGGTACAGGACATGCACGGCGAGCGCGATCCCGAAGAGCGGCGTCAGGGTGAACGGCGACGGCACGAGGCCGGCGCGGTCGAGCGCGGCGCGCAGGCGCGGTTCGCGCGCGAGCAGGGGAAGCAGCAGGCCATGAACGGCGAGGATGGCGCCAAGCAGCAATCGGCGGGGCGTCGCGCCGGCGAGGTTGTGGAGGTTCATCTCCTGCTGGACGTTGTGGGAGAGGAACGCTGCGGGCGGGCGGAAGCCGAGCAGCCGCTGGCCCCACGAGATCTCCTCCATCGAGACGAAGAGGCAGAAGGCCGCGAGGCCCGCGACGAACCACCAGCGCTGTCCCGCTCGCGCGCGCGCGCGCACGGCGCGCGCGAACCACAGCGCGGCTGCGAGGAAGACGCCCACGGTCAACCACTCGAGCAGGTCATCCTCCTGCGACAGGCGCAGGTGGAGGTTCGGGGCCGTCACCGCCAGCGCGAGCGTGGCGGCGACGACCCCGAGGCCCACGACGTCCGCCAGCACGATCGATGAGAATCGGCTGACGTTGCGCCGTGGCAACGAGGCGGCGCTCGATGGCGTTGCGTGATTCAGGTTCATGGAACCGTCCTCATGCACGCGCGGAGCGCGTGGCGGGAGGGGGAGGCAAGGTCCGGCTTCGCCGGCCGCTGCCGGGGGCAC